>JAZNEV010000049.1:0-78696 GCA_045588835.1 Victivallaceae bacterium | reverse complement strand
GCTTACTGGTCAGATAGATAGCTGTCGGACCGTCAGCACCGCCGATAATACCGATGGAACCGGCATCCTTGAGGTCGAACGGGATCCCGAACTTGGAAAGAACCAATGCACCGAGCAGAGCGGAGAAGATCGCAAACTGAGCAGCACCGCCGAGCAGAGCCATCTTCGGGTTTGCGATCAGAGGACCGAAGTCTGTCATAGCTCCGACACCCATGAAGATCAGCAGCGGGAAAACGCCGCTTTCGATACCGACGTTGTAGATCATGCCCTGCAAGCCGTCAGGCCCGGAGATACCGGCAAGCGGAATATTCGCCAGCAACGCGCCGAAACCGATCGGCAGCAGCAGGAGCGGTTCAAATTCCTTGACGATAGCGAGGTAGATCAGCACCAGTGCGACCAGCATCATGATCACACGGCCCAGACCGAGAGTCCAGGTGCTGCTGAAATTGGCAGTCGTCTGACGGTACAAGTCATAAATACCGGTACTCTGCCACAATTCTTTGAAAGTCTGTCCCCAATCGCCGAGTTTCTGACCGGCAGCATCACCACCGGCAACTGCAGTCTGAGCCATTTCCACAGCCTCAAATTCCGCGACGAGAGTACCGGGCAGAAGTGTACCGGCATCAATCACACTGCCGGCTTTGGTGCCGGGAACCAGACGGATGGTATTTTTCGCATAAAGGATACCTTTACTGTAACCTTCCGGATGGTACATCATCAACTGACGGCCCGGATTGCAAACACCATCATACGGAATCGTGACCGTGTAAATGGTGGCAGGAACAAATTTCACTTCTTCACCGGAAACAAGTTTACCGACGTAAAGCAATTTGCGGCTGTTGCCTTTGACCCACCACTCAAAAAGATCATCACTGGAATTTTCATCCAGCACATAACCGTCACAGGCCAATCCGCAGCGAACGGCCATCACCGGACAATTTTCAACTTTCTCCGCATCCGGACATGAAATGCCTTTACCGCACGAAGCGGCGGCAGTAAAAACCGCCGCGATCGTGAGTATCAGCACAAAACTGATTTTTTTTAACATACTCATTTTACTGAAATTCCTTATCCGATGGTCAAAAGCGTGTCACCCTCGGCGACAACCGCGCCGACCGCCACATCAACTGAAGCAACCACACCATCTTTGTCCGCGGCAACCGGAGTTTCCATTTTCATTGCTTCAAGGATCATCACCGTATCACCGTTTTTTACCGCATCACCGGCTTTCACCAGAATCTTGGTCACAGTACCCGGAAGCGGGCTGGTCATAGTACTGGAACCACCGGCCGGAGCAGCACCGGCAGCACCGGCAATGGTGATCAGAGCATCTCCTTCGGCGACAACCGCACCGACAGTCACATCGATAGAAGCGATGACACCATCTTTATCTGCGGCAACCGGAGTTTCCATTTTCATTGCTTCGAGGATCATCACCGTATCACCGGCTTTCACTGCATCACCGGCTTTCACCAGAATCTTGGTCACAGTACCCGGAAGCGGACTGGTCATGGTGCTGGCGGCACCACCGGCAGCCGGAGCGGCGGCCGCGGCAGCAGCTCCCTCGCTCAGTTTGACGTCAAAACTCTTGCCATTGACTTTGGCGGTATAAGTGTCGCCGGCTGCATTGAGTTCGACCACGACATTGGTACCATTGACATTGGCGGTATAGGTCTGCACACCACCTTTGGCAGCCGGTTTTTCAGCCTCTTTATAACGGATACCCATCGGTCTGTCACCTTTGAGGAAGTTGATACCTTTTTCACCGCAAGCAGCGGCGATGAAAATGTTTTCTTCGGTGACTTCCAAACCGTTTTCTTTCAGCAATTCAGTGTTGTAAGCGATACCCAGTTTCGGATTGGCATCATTAAGTTCGACCACGGCTTTATCGGTCGGCTCAAGACCGAGCTGTTCACTCGCCCATTTGACCAGCTGCGGATCGGGAGCGACCGGAGTTTTACCGAAGTAGCCCAGCACCATTTTGCCGTAACCATTGGGATCCATTTTCCAGGAACCATCCGGATTTTTACCCTGAACAGCGTTACGGAAAGCCTGCTGGAAATAGAACTGGCTGACCGGGGTCACACTGGTTCCGAAACCGCCTTTGGCCACCACATCACGCATTTCTTCGATGCATTTGTCATATTTATCCAGACATTTGTTGTCACGCATCATCTGGGTATTGGCAGTCAAAGCACCCCCTGGCATGGGTGAGAAAATGATTTTCGGAGAAACCTGCATTGATTCAGGAGGCATGAAGTATTTATCCATGCACTGCTCAAAAATCTTCTCAACGCCGAGGATCTTTTCCGGATCGATATCCAGAGTGTAATCAGTACCACGCAATTTCTGGTACATAACCAGAATATCCGCTTCGCAGGTACCTCCGGAAAGCGGGCTCATCGCCAGGTCGATCACATCAGCCCCGGCTTCGATAGCCGCCATGTTACAGGCGACCGCCATGCCGGCAGTGTCATGAGTGTGGAACTGGATCTCTTTGGCACCTTTGCCATAGTTGGCATCAAGGATCTCACGGGCCTGTTTGATGGTTTCATAAACCGTGGCCGGAGTACTGGTGCCGGAAGCATCTTTGAAAGCAACACTGTCAAAGGGGATACCTGACTGCAAAATCTCATTCAGGCGGTCAATGTAAAATTTCGGAGTGTGAGCGTAGGCTTCAGTCAGGTTCGGAGCCAATCCCATCAAAGTCACGGTGACCTGATGTTTCAATCCGTGTCTGGCAATGGCACGACCGGAAACATCAAGGTTGCGCACATCATTCAGCGCATCAAAGTTGCGGATGGTGGTAATACCGTGTTTCTTGAAAAGTTTGGCATGCAAATCGATGATATCACTGGACTGACTGGAAAGACCAACTACGTTGACACCGCGGGAAAGAGTCTGCAAATTGACATCAGGCCCAACGGTTTCACGCCATTTATCCATCATCTGGAAGGCATCTTCCTGGCAGTAGAAATAGAGAGCCTGAAACCGGGCACCGCCGCCGATCTCAATGTGGTTGATACCGGCTTTGACGGCGGCATCAAGTGCAGGCAGGAAGTCTTCAGTTTTCACACGGGCACCGAGACAGGACTGGAATCCGTCACGGAACGAGCAATCCATGAATTTAATCTTTTTCATTGGAACACCTTCTTATTTTTATTGAATAAATTTCTTTTTTCAGCGTTTGGCGGCGACAGCAGCCACTGCGGCGGCAACCAGGGCCGTTTCATCCGTGGATGCTGCAGCAGGTTTCTGAGCAGCGGCTTTTGCCGCATTTTCAGCAGCTTTTTGTTTAGCCGCGATCGGCGCAACGATTTTGGACATCAACTTCATGCAGAAGATCATGATAATGAGGAAGACATACACCATCCCCATACCAAAAACCATCAACTGAAGTCCGGCGAGCATTTTTTCACCCATGGATACTCCTTTTGTTTTTATGACTTACAAAGTCATTGATTTAATTTATACTTGTTTTCCAACAAATTAAAATTGATCAGTGTTGTGTCGATCTTCACATCTCCGCAGTCAAAGCGGAAAATCTCTCCGGAAGATTCCAACAACATCTCCCCATTTGCTCCGATGGCAGTAAAACACCCCTGCCTTACTCTGCCGTCGGGCATATTCAATACCAGAGTTTCTCCGATCAGACGGTTTTCATCACGCCACAATTCGAGTACACTTCCGGAATTTGATCGGTATATAATATAGTATTTTTTTATCTTTTCTGCAAGTTCAAATCGCAACTTTTCAAGAAAAAACTTTTCCCCGGTCTGAATAAAAAGTGACGTTGCCGGATTTCCGAGTGTCAAAAGATCAGAAGTGCCTTGATTGATATTTATTCCGATACCGGAAACCACCCCGGCAAGACGACCGTTGCGTAAAACTCCTTCGGAAAGTATACCGGCTATTTTACACTCCCGGATGTAGATATCATTGGGCCACTTGAAAAACGAAAAACTGTCAGGAGCGTACTGACGGACCAATTCCAATCCAGCCAAACCGGTGATTATTCCGGCATGAAAAGGCTGCTCAATATTTTTCAGCACCGCACTGGCGGTAAGTGAATAATCCGGCGCGGCGACCCATTTACGCCCCAAACGCCCACGTCCGGCAGTCTGGGATATCGCCGCAACTACTGTACAATCGTCAAGTTCAGCAAAATTACGCATTGCCCAGGAATTGGTCGAATCGACCTCATCCAGTACGATCAAACGACAATCCCCCGGCAACTTTCCCATAACTCACCGGATAGAAATCAGAGTTCCTGTGTTCCGGCGGCTTCCCGGTTCTGAAAGCACACAACGGCCCAAACCGCAATTATCAGCGAATAGACCACCGCATAGCCCAATGCTCCCCAAACGTATCCCATGGGAATCACCCGGTTGACAGCCATCGCATCTGCCATCCAGAAGAATTGCCAGTTGGGGATCGCCGCATAGAGCAGAGAAAAAATCATGTCAAGTGTCGGATCGGATGAGCCTGCACCGAAAAGATAACTGGACATCAAACCCAGAAAGAAAAACACCGTACACAAGCACATGGAAGGAATCACATCAAATTTGGTGGCAAATCCAACTGCCATGACCGACATGATCAAAACCGCCGGCAACAGCAAAAAGAGAGCCTTGCCCAAATCCTCAAGCGATAATTCCGGATGCGGCTGAAATTTGAGGCAGTAAAGCATCATACCGATCATCAATAACGCCGCAAGATAAGCGGTAAATTCGGAAAAAGATATCCCTTTGATATAGTTCAGCACCAATCCTCCGGCACAAGCTACGATCAGCAAACCGAGGAAAAAGAGATAGAGTGTCATTTCCATACGGAATTGATCAACGGCAATGTAAACCGACACCACCGAAGCACAACTGCAAACAATACAAAAAAGTGCCGATGCCGCGATGATACCGATCATTTTACCGACAACAAAACTCCAACGCGGGATCGGTTTGCTCAATAAAAGCAGAACTGTACCATTACGCATTTCTCTGGCGATGGTGCTGGCGGCACTCAAAACACTCACTGCCAACGAAAAAATCATCGTCGTTGCCATAGCACCGTCAACGACCAGCTTCAATTGCTCCCGGAAAACAAAAAGAGTCATCCACGGATAATGTCCGATGATCAGCAATGCTCCGAAAAGCATCAGGAAATACACCGGCTCCCGGAGTGATTCCCGGAAACAATTGACGGCGATACGGTAAAGTGAAGTCATAATAAACTGTCCCTTTATGGGAATTAAAGAGCATCCGGCTCTGCCGCAGGAGCATCATCACTGACCGCAGGCTGTTGAGCAGGAGCATCACTGCGGGCGGCAGGAGCAGCCTGTTCATCATCCGCAGAATCACGGATCTCAACATCACTCATCGCAAGATCGGAATAGTTGCGGCGGAACTCCCGGGCCAGATTTCCGATATTGAGCAAATCATCCAATTCTTCCGCGATCCGGCCCCAGTCCCCACCGTAAATGCGGACGACCGGGATCCGGCGGATATTGATCTGACGCAACTTATTTTCCTGTTCACGGGTCACATAACGCTCATCACCGATGATCACCACACGATTGGGATTGAGCCGGTTGATGTAATCCGCCAGGCGGTCGGCAGGGATTTCAGTAGTGGAACGGGTCATAAAAAGGAAATAGCGGCCATCTGCAGTGATAACCATATAAGGCTGACTGGTCAGACCTTTGATCGTCGCGGCCATCAGACGCGGAGTTTTGTAGTTGCCGACCACCACCAGAGTTTTCGGAGCCCGGCGGGAGTTGTGGGACATAAAAGGAGCAGCCTGTAAAACCGAAACGGCAACAAACATAAGAAGAGCCAGCAACGAAATCTTTTTCAACATCATATAAACCTTTCCACTAAATTGGTTGTAAATTGGCCTGCCGCCCCCTTTTTACAGGACAGCATTTTGACACACTCTAATAAATATAATCTCCCAACACCGTAAACGCAAGTTTTTTTATCATAAAACCGCTTTTTTTTCGTTTTTTCCGTCAAAGATCACGGATTTTACGTTTTTTTTTAATTTTTTTGTGGAAAAATCAGAAAAAGGCATTATATTAATGAAACGTTGTAACTGTGCAACCCCGTGGTGTAATGGTAGCACAAGTGGTTTTGGTCCATTTAGATTAGGTTCGAGTCCTGGCGGGGTTGCCATTTTTGTATCTGCAACTTTAACGGACAATGAAGTTTATGTGCATAAAAAAACGCTTCAAAGAGGATTTGTATAACTTTTCCGTCGGATTTTGCATGGGCGGAGCCAACGTCATCCCCGGTGTCTCCGGCGGTACCATGCTTTTCATAATGGGGGCATTTTCCAAACTGACGGATGCCATCGGCTTGATTGCCGGTATGGAAACATTAAAACTGCTGTTTTCCGGTCAGTGGAAAAAACTTTGTGAACGTATTCCATGGCGTTTTCTCTTTACTTTGGGATTGGGAATTCTCTTTTCATTTGCAACGTTAGCCAAACTTTTTGTATGGATGCTGGAAAATCATCAGGTTCACACGTTTGCCTTCTTTTTCGGTCTGATCATTGCCAGTATATTCACGGTAAACCGGCAAATGAAAAAATGGACCGCCGGAGCCGTGGTGAGTTTCGCGATCAGTGCGTTGGCGGCATTCGGCATTGTTTCACTGGTTCCAGTCGACGGAGGCAGTCAATGGTATATGCTTTTGCTTTATGGTGCAATTTGTGTGATCGCCATGATCCTGCCCGGTTTATCCGGCTCATTTCTGCTTTTGATATTCGGTCAGTACAACCGGGTGTGGCAGGCAGTAGGCAATCTTTCTCATCTGCAATTTTCCGCAGAAGATATCTCCACCGTGTTGTTTCTGCTGCTCGGAGCAGTAATCGGATTGGGAGCATTTGTCCATTTACTCAATTATCTGCTCAAAAACTTCTACAATACCACCATTGCCGCTTTGATCGGTTTCATGGTCGGAGCGATCCCCCGTCTATGGCCGTATCAGCACGAAATTGACGGTCGCATGATTTATGATGCACCAGAATTTGACTGGAGCATGGCCGGTATTGCCGGTTGTCTTGTCGGAGGAATATTACTGGTAATGGCAATTGAATTTTCCGCCCGTAAAAAAACAAACAGTAAGGAGCAATAAACGATGGATCCGATATTTTTTGAAATTGGCAATTTATCTATCCGCTGGTACGGTCTCATGGCGGCACTCGGATTTTTGACAGCCTCCGTATTACTGGAAAAGAACCGTAGATTTGTCGATGGATTATCCAAAGATCAATGCGGAACCATGTTGATAATCACCCTGATCGCCGGTATCCTCGGTGCCAGAATCTATCATGTGATCGAATTCTTTCACAAAGACGGTTTTGATAAAAATCTCATTTCCATATTTTACATCCATCGCGGCGGCTTGGTCTTTTACGGCGGTTTTATTCTGGCCTTTATCTCGTTGGTGGTATACACTCTCAAAAGCAAACTTGATACCCTCCGGATTCTGGATATATTCGTGCCGTCGCTTACTGCGGCCCATGCTTTCGGCCGGATCGGTTGTTTCATGAATGGCTGTTGCCACGGTGAAGAAACAGACAGTTTCTGGGGTGTACCGGCTCCGGCCTATTCAAAAGAATTGGCCGGCAAAATGGTCCACCCGGTTCAATTGCTGGAAACCGCAGAAAATATCATTCTCTGCGTGTTATTCTGCTGGCTTTTGAGAAAAGGAGCCAAACGCGGCACGGTAGTATCCGGATACCTTATGGCATATGGTATCTTACGTTTTATCAATGAAACTTTGCGGGGCGATGAGAAATATATACTCAACCTCACCGGGGCCCAGTGCATCAGTTTACTTTTGATCATTTCCGGAGCCGGATTATTATTCTGCGCCTTACGTCATGGAAAGAAAAATGCATGAATTCAAGGTAACTGCGGAAAATTCAGGACGGCTCGACCGGGCTTTGGCGATTTTGCTCCCGGATTACTCCCGCACTTTTTTGCAGAATCTGATAAAGCATGAGGCCGTTCAAGTTGACGGTAAAACCGTAACTCAAGCACGTTTTCAGGTAGTTAACGGGATGAATATCTCAATAGAGATCCCGGAAACAACAGATCCTGAAGTGATTTCTGCCGAACCTTTTGAATTCGATATTCTATATGAAGACCCGCATTTTCTGGTCATCGACAAACCGGCCGGAGTCGTCGTCCACCCTGCCCCCGGCAATTATGAAGGAACTGTGGTCAATGCCCTCATCGGCAGATATCCGGCCATGTCCATGGATTTTGCAGAAGAAGACAGCACACGGCCGGGAATCGTTCACAGATTGGACAAAGATACCAGCGGCTGTCTGGCAGTGGCAAAAACGGTCGAAGCAAAATTTAAACTCGGTCAGGCTTTTGCCGACCGGAAAACCGGAAAAACTTATCTCGCCATCTGCCGCGGTATTCCCAAACAGATAACCGGAGAATTGAAAACCCTTATCGGCCGCCATCCGGTAAACCGGCAGAAAATGGCCATCGTGGAACGCAACGGCAAAGAGGCCCATACCGCCTACCGGATAATCGCACACAAGGTTGTAAACAATATACCTTTGACTTTGGTGGAAGTGAAAATTTATACCGGTCGCACCCATCAAATCCGGGTGCATTTAAGTTCGATAGGTCTGCCGATCATCGGAGATGATCTGTATGGGAACCGCAACTGTATTTTCCCCGGTGTCACACGCCAGATGCTCCATGCGTGGAAACTGTCTTTGCCTCATCCGAAAAACGGCGAAGTGATGAACTTCACTTCGCCGCTTCCGGAAGATTTTCAGCAACTTAAATCGCTGATCTCTTGAAATGATTTTGGGGGATTTTATGACACCCGGGTTTGATGCACCGGCAAACCTTTAAGATGTTCATTGCGGTTCAACGCTGTCAACTGCCAGGCATTGTACTGATGATTGAATCTGAAAGTCGATATGGATGCATTATCCGTCAGCGGCAGCATATTATGCTGAGCAACCGCACCGGTAACAAAACGCATGACACGCTGCAACACACCGCCGTGAGCAACCAGCAAAATCCGTTTTCCCTGACACTTTTCCAATACCGAAGTCAAAAAATCATCCACTCTTTTCTGGACATCATATCCTGATTCACCATCCGGCATCTGGATTTCTATGCGCTCAAAACTGAATGCAAGTGATTCTTCCGGATAAGTTTTCTTTATATCCTCAAAATACATTCCATCCAATTTGCCGCAATTCCACTCACACAAAGCCCGGTCATATACCGGTGAAATGCCTTGTTTATTGACCCGGGCAATGGTTTCCATCGTCTGTTTCGCCCGGATCAACGGGCTGGAAAACGCAAAATCAAAGCACTCATCCTGCAAATGGTGAGCAACAGCCTCAACTTGTTTCAAACCATTTTCATTCAGCGGCATATCAACTTTGCCACCCTGCAAAAAGCCGTCACGGTTGGCATCAGTCTCACCGTGACGGACAAAAATGAATTCAGTAATCATATCTTTACTTGGTCAACAATGATGCAGAATCTTTATCAAGGAAAGTTGTGCAATCCGGATGCAGCTGCAACATACTGGCGGCACACATATTGGTCACCGGGCCCTCCAGAGCCATTTTGACCGCTTCCGCTTTACGCAGATCAGGCACACTGTTGATGATGCAAGCAGACTTCATACACTGCTTGACACTCATACTGATCGCATGAGTCGGCACATCGTCAAAGGTCGGGAACCAGCCTTCACCGAGTTGCTGTTTGCGGCAGCGTTCTTCCAATTCGATAACCAGATAAGCATCTTCGGTATCAAAATCAGCCGGGGGATCATTAAAAGCGAGGTGTCCATTTTCGCCGATACCGACAAAAGCCACATCGATCGGATTTTCGGTGATATTTTTCTCAAGTTCTTTCAATACAACGTTGATATCTTTGGCAGAACCATTCACCGGAAAAAACGCCGCCGGGGGCACCGGAAGTTTTTGAATGAAACGGGTCCAGAGATAAAGACGGAAACTGGCCGGATGGGTAATCGGCAGACCGACATACTCGTCAAGATGGAAAAATTTGACCACACTCCAATCTACATCTTTTTCCGTCAACAAAGCTTCCAGCATCTCGAACTGACTGGCACCGGTAGCCAAAATCACATTGGCATAACCTTTTCGGGCAATTGCCGAACGGATCTTTTCCGCGCCAAGCGCAGCGGCAGCTTTACCTAAAGCGAATTTGTCTTCAAAAATTTTTACATCCATTTTCATTTCCTT
This sequence comes from Victivallaceae bacterium, assembly GCA_045588835.1. Taxonomy (GTDB): domain Bacteria; phylum Verrucomicrobiota; class Lentisphaeria; order Victivallales; family Victivallaceae; genus UBA1784. The sequence continues at coordinate 68,442 of JAZNEV010000049.1, read as the reverse complement.
TCTAAAAAAATGGTTTTATTGAACTAATGAATCAAGTATTATTTGTGCTCCACCGACCGCAACCCCACGTCTGCCGAACATGGAACGCACCACCACAGGAGCTTTGCCTAAAGCAGCCGCCGTGGAAACTGCAAGAAATTCACTTTTGAATTTTTCAAAATATTTTTCTCCGAATTCCAACACATCCCCGCCCAGCACTAATGCATCCGGATCAAATAATTCAGCAGCAATCCCGGCGGCGTATGCCAGAAATCCGGCATTTTCCATAACCATATTCCCGGCAAGTTTATCCCCGTTTTGATAGCGGCAGATAAACCCATCCATATCAACACATTCTCCGGTGACTTCTGCATATTTCCGCAACATCTCACTGGGTCTGGCGGCCTCTTCCAACACCCGGGAATCAGGCAGATGCATCCGCCCTACCTCCCCGGCAAAACCGTGACTGCCGGTGAATATCTCATTATTGACCACAAATCCGGCACCGACACCGATACCACTGGTCAGATAAACCAACCGTGATGCATCACATCCTGCACCGAAAAGTGCTTCAGCCAGGGCAGCCGCATTGGGCCGGCGTTCAATTTTCACCGGCACTCCGGTATTGCGTTCAAGAGTTTCAGACAACGGTTTACCGACAATATCCAAACTGGAACGGACCACAACTCCCTTATTGTCGACCACTCCGGAAACCGCAATGCCCACACCGGAAAGAACTCCACCGGGAATGCGACCGGAAAGCATACGGATAATCTTTTCCGTTCCCTGTAAAATATTCTCAAAATTATTCTCATATGCGACCGATTCAGAACGCAGTACTCCGCAGGATAGATTACAAAGTACCCCCTCGATCAAACCGTCTCCCCCCAGATTGATCCCGATCGCACAACGGGCTTCCGGTACAAACTCCAACATGATCGGAGGTTTCCCTCCTGTCGAACGGCCGGGACCGAGTTCCCGGACCAATCCGTCGCCGATCAATTCTTCGATAATAGCAGACACCGCCGGACGGGTCAGCGAACATTTGCGAGCCAATTCTGCCCGCGAAATACTGCCCTCGCGACGTAGTTTTTCAAAGATTCGGCGTTTGCCGGAAATGTGTGTAAAACGCATAAATAAAAGTTTGTAAATCCAGTTGACTTTTTCCCAAAATATACTGCATTTTTTACTCAAAGTCAAACAAATTTGATAAAAAACTGAAAAATATTCTTTCAAGCAGTAGAAAAACAAAACTTTCTGATGTACGTTTAACAGTGGACACATATAAAAAGTAATAAAAAAGGAAACTTCCCATGGAAAAACTCGTTATCATCGGTAATGGTCCGGCCGGCTCCACCGCCGCCATCTATGCTGCAAGAGCCGGTTTGAAACCGGTCGTATTCGCCGGCAATCTCCCCGGGGGATTGCTCACACAAACCAGTGATGTGGAAAATTTCCCCGGTTTCCCCGATGGAGTAAACGGTTTTGATCTGGTGATGGATATCCAATTTCAAGCAGAAAAATTCGGTGCTTTTTTTGAATATGAGGAAATCACCGCCGTCACGCTCACGCCAGGAGGCCCTCATATCCTCAAAGTTTCTGATGGCCGCACTATTGAAACTCAAGCCCTTATCATAGCTTCCGGAGCGATCCCCCGACGGCTTGAAATCCCGGGAGAAAACCGGTTGTACGGCAATGGAGTTTCTGCCTGTGCCACCTGTGACGGGGCTTTTTATAAAGATGTACCGGTAGTCGTTGCCGGCGGAGGGGATTCGGCAATGGAAGAAGCCCTTTTCCTGACCCGTTTTGCCTCGGAAGTCCATCTGATACACCGCCGGGATCAACTGCGTGCCTCACTGATCATGGCAGAAAGGGCCAGAAAACATCCCAAAATCAAATTTCACCTCAATACGTTGATCACTGAAATCGTCGGAGATTCCAAAGTTTCCGGAGTAAGGGTCCTCGACCGGGAATCCAATAGCGAATCTTTGCTCCCCTGTGCTGCCGTATTCACCGCTCTCGGTCACACACCAAGCAGTAAACTTTTCCATGATGCCGGAGTGGAAACTGATCTTTCCGGATTCATTGTATTGAAAAATAATACTTCATCCACCAGCGTTCCCGGGGTTTTTGCCGCCGGGGATTGTGCCGATCCACGTTACCGTCAGGCTGTCGTAGCCGCCGGTATGGGAGCCAGAGCAGCAATGGATGCCGAAAAGTTTCTTGCCGATGCCCAGTGAACCGTACCGGATAATTCACTCTGCCAAACGCAAGCGGATCGCTTTGAAAATTGCCAATGACGGAGTTTTAGAGTTACTTGTTCCGCAGCTATTCAATGACCGCCTTGCCCCGGAATTGCTTGCCGCCAATGCACATTTGATCAATAAACTGCGTTTGGCCTCTCCCCGGCGGCAAATATTGGATTTCAGCGGAAAAACAGAATTCATGCTGCTGGGGGAACCTTTCAAGTTACGCCACACTCACCGCTTGCGACTGTTTGACGATGCCTTTTTGATTCCCCGTGGAAACGATGATGAGATGAAATTTGAGATGATCGCCCTATATAAGGAACTTGCGGATGCCATCTTCCGCAAACGGATGACCATCTGGGAAAATAAATGCTCTCTGCATCCGCAGAAAATCCGGATCACTTCGGCCAATACCCGCTGGGGATCATGCACTTCTGCCGGAGTAATTTCATTAAGTTGGAAACTGGTTCAATGTCCGGTAACTTGCATTGATTATGTCATTGTCCACGAATTATCCCACTTGAAAGAGATGAATCACTCTGCAATGTTCTGGAAATGTGTGGCAAATATTTTACCTGATTACCGTCAGCGCCGTCAGCAATTGAAAATCTTTTCCCGTATTCTGCCCTCCTGGGATTAAAAAACACCGCCGGAACGGTGTTTTTTTACAATCTCCAATTGGTCAGAATGATACTTTTACATCTCCGCTGATTTCAGTAGGCGGAGCCATCAACTGAATTCCGGCAGGAATACTCCAGTCTCTTTCCCAAGAGTTAAGCAACAAAGGATCTGTACCCTCGCCCCACGGATTAAGGTCGATGATCAATATATCATTACTTGAAGTAATATAAATATCCATCACCAGACTCTTTACCGGCAATCGCCAGGAGATCTCATTTACAAAATCATCAGCAAGTTTCCAATAAGTATTTTTCACCCCTTCCAACCGCCGGAAGTGACGGATCAGGTGGTACTGGCTCATCGCAGAAAGTTTGCCCTCGTAAATAAAAAGCCGGAATTCCCGGGCCTTGGTGATCTTGCGGAAAGGACGCAGACAGATGAATTCGACATTGCCATTTTCAGCGGCATTGGCCACTTTTTCACTCTGAAGCAAATAGAAAAGCGCACTTCTCGGCGAGTAGACCGCTCCGCCTTTGCTGACAAAACGCTCGGTATCGGTCGGAGCACAACTGTCAACAAAAGCAAACGCATTACCGGGGATATCCCCCATCGGCTCGGCCAACTCTGCCATAAGTTTTTTACCGGCATCGGAATAAAGATACTTTTGTGCCGCTTCCTCATTCATATGAGATGCCAGTGCATCAATCATCTCTTTACGCAACTTGACAAATTTCGTATCCCATGTCCATGGAGCCAAATCCGTATACCACTGCGGTACACGAAAAAATTTCTCAACAGTTCCCATCAGCTTCTCCTTGCGTTTTTTCCTCCTTATCCCCGGCAGGTGGATTCAGAATCATATAACGTAATACATAGAATAAATATCCAGTCCAGCCGATAAGGAATAAATAACTGTAATAACCAGTTCCAGGCAACTGCAATGCAGGGAAAGCATTAACAACCAGTATCACCGGGAATGACGCATACACGGCTGTTTTCCAAAGAGTTCCAAAAGAGAAATTCTGTCGCTTCATCGCCAATAACCAATAAATAACTGCAAAAAACAGCGATGTAAAAAGAACCAGCATCAAACCTGAAACCAGGAACAGCAATGCTTTTACCACAGCAAATCCCAACCGGATCAGACGGAAAAAACGATAACTATCCATTTCGCCGCCAAGCGATTCCGGATACTCCCACTTGCCCCCATCCAGTTTCATAGCGGCAAATTCCAGCATCTGCTTTTTCATTGCCGGATAATCAATCAAATCAACGGAATACTCCGATGATCCTTCGGGTAAATAGCGAACCCAGGACCATAAATCACCATCCTGACGGGTGAAAACTACCAATCCGGCCTGATTCCAAATGATGATCAAATTACGCTTCTCCAATGTTTCATCAGCATATTCTGCGTCAGGCCCATTGGGAGTATAGATCAAAAGCGTATTATATGGCAACTCCTGACGGCGGTTTTGATCAGGATCAATCTCCGGAATAATCCCGTTTTCCGAAAATTCCACACTGGATCCGAATACTTCGGTAAAGTTGTGATATGCCGCCCGCCAACGGAATTTTACCATGAAGTAATTTCCGATGCCGATACCAATACTGCACAACAGACAGAGTACCAGCAAATGCCAAACTACCCTGCCCCAAGAGTGCTTGCACAGATCATGAAAAACATACGGCCCACGGCACGTCCCGAAAAAAGAACGCAGAAAACTCATCTTTTACTGATCCTTCGATAATTGCAACTCTGACCGATACTTTTCAAACGATTCAAGTCGCCCCGGATACTTCTCTCATCTTCCGCAGTAAGTCGATCTGTAAATAGAAATCCATCCAAATGATCCAATTCATGCTGGATACAACGACCAAGCAAACCACCGCACTCGAATTCTAAAAATTCGCCATCCAGCGTCTGGGCCCGGAAAACTACCGTCGCCGGACGGATCACCGGAGCATAAATATCCGGCACGGAAAGACACCCTTCTTCGCGTTTGATCATCTGTTTGGAACTGGCAACTATTTCAGGATTGATCACCGCCAGCGGCATCCGCGGCAACAAATATTCCTCCCCCGGAGTACCGGTACTGTTATCAGCCGGGACATCAAACACCACCAACCGCAACGATTTACCATATTGCGGAGCTGCCAACCCGATACCATTAAAGACCCGCATTGCCTTGAGCATTTCAGAGGCAAGTTGACGGATCTCTTCTGTCACAGCAACAACCGGTTGGGCGATCTCTTTCAAGACCGCCGCACCGACTGTATAAACCACGAAAGACTCTTTTTTATTTTTTCCAAACATTTTACCAAAATTTTACTGTTCAGAGGCTGATCCCGGAATTGCCGGAGCATTGCCGGCCGGAGCAGGACGATTCACTGTCGGAGCAGAAACCGGCTCCGTCTGACCGCCGGCAACACCGCTTGCGGCAGTTTCCTCGGCAGATGCAACACCATCCAATCCCGGATAGCGACCATTGCCATCATTATTCAAGTAGTATTCAGCAGTAGTACCGCCAACCACAGAAATCAACTGGGCTTTGGCATTTTGGATATTGATATAACTGGAAGCAAGAGAGGTTTCAGCCTCAACCAGGTCACGCTGGGCTTCATTCAAACGGGTAAGTTCCGCTTTACCGGCTTGATATTCCTCTTGAACGAGGTCACGCTGCCGGGCGGAAAGTTCACGGACTTCGGCAAGCAAACGGGTCTTACGGACATTCTGAATATAGTTGGCATACGCTGTACGCACTTCGCTGACCACCGCAAACCACTGAGCCGCGACCTGATATTCAGCAACGGCCTGCGAAGCCTGTGCCTCACGCAACTGATTGAAACGGATAGCACCATTAAAAATCGTCCAGGAAGCCTGAATTCCATATGAGAAACCGGTAGTATCGATACTGTCCCAATGATACTGGGGATAATTTCTATCATCTTTGGTACTGATCGACCACTGTGCATAACCACTGACCGTCGGAGAGTAAGCCCCCCAAGCCTGATAGACCTGATACTTGGCAATATTCAACTGCTCACGATAAGCTTTCAAGTCAGGACGGTTGGCCAACGCCGCATCCAAATAAATCTCTACGGCCGGCAAATCGACAAAATCAGTCTGATACCCCTCAGGGAAAGTAACGTGCTGCGGCAAAGTACCTTCCGGATATCCCATCAACTGGGCCAAAGCGTAGATCGCCACTTCGTACTGATAATCTGCAGCAATCAAACTGAGATCAGCAGTTCTGACATAAATCTCAAAGTTCAACACATCGCTCAATGGAGCAGCGCCGGCATCAAATTTATGCTTGGTATTTTCCAGAGAACTCATCTGGAATTTTTTATCTTCTAAAGCGATACGGCGGTTTTCTTTGGCAAGCAAAACGGTGTTGTAGGCATAAGAAACCGCCAACATCATCGTACGGCAGGCATCTTCTTCCATACGAGCCTGATAATCAAAACCACTGCGGGCGGCTTTCAACCGGAACATACGGGCAAAACCATCAAATATCAAAAGCGAAGCTTTAACGCCGGTAGAGGTACTTACCCCCTCGTAACGGGGATGATCGTGAGTCGGATGAGATCCGGTACGATGCAAATCCCAGGAAGTGGATGCTCCCAAGTCAAAAGTAGCGGAAACTGTCGGAGAATAAGCCCCCCAAGCCTGCAAATACTTCATCCTGGCGGCTTCCATTGCATGATAAGCGGCAATATAGGTCGGATTGTTTCTGATTGCAATTCGCTGGGCATCACGCAAAGTCAGCGTGGTGATATCTTTAAACATGTCGTCAGAAGCACCACTTTGACGTTCGGAATAACTATCACCGAAAGTCGCCGGTGCCGGCTCCTGATAAGTGTAACACCCGGCAACCGCAATCATCATAAACGCCATTGCCCCCTGCCACGTTCTTTTTCTCATTTACAAATCATCTCCATTTTATTTATGTAAGGTTGACTTAACAATCAAATATAATGTAGCATATTTTTCACTTTTTGCAAGTATGTTTCAGATAAATGCAAAGAGAAAAACCCGCAAATTTTCATCTACCCGGCCAACCACGATCGAGAAAAGAGCCTCTTTGTAAATTTCCTGCCCCTGAATGGTATGGCTCTTGAAACGAACCGCCCACACCAGCCGGTGTGCCGGCTCCAATTCCAACCGGCCGAGGAAACGCCAGGAAACTATTTCTCCCATACTGGCCTGGATTTCACTCTGTTGCGTATTGAATTTTTCCAAAGTATATTCCTGACGGCCGCCGCGGGGAATAAACTGGATATACTGCTCAAAATTTTTTGTGCGGAATGCTTCAAGCATCACTTCGCCCATCTGCTGCTCTCTGGCAGCTGTTCTTTCGGCTTCACTCAACTCTTCCGGACTTTGCTGCATAGTTGCACAGCCAGTCAGAAAAAGCACCCCCAACAACATCATCAAAATCTTTTTCATTTAAACACCCTTTTTAACTCAACATGGTTATAATACGTTATTAAAGAATTCTCTGATTCTCGGATTGACCGAATTCATCAACATTGACGGATGGCCGGATTCCACGATCTGTCCGTGATCCATAAATACAATCCGGTCAGCGACCTCGGCGGCAAATGCGATCTCATGAGTCACGACAATCATAGTCATACCATCTGATGCAAGATCTTTCATCAGTGACTGCACCTCACCGACCATTTCCGGATCCAATGCCGAAGTCGGTTCATCAAAAAGCAGAACTTCCGGATGCATTGCACATGCTCTGACAATAGCGACCCGCTGTTTCTGGCCGCCGGATAACTGCATCGGATAAGCATTTGCTTTATCCAATAACCCGATCCGTTCCAACAGAGCATCGGCCTCTTTTCCGGCTTTTGACTCGGAAACAAGTCCGGTTCTTACCGGAGCCAAAGTAATATTTTTGCGAATAGTAAGATGCGGAAACAAATTAAAGTGCTGAAACACCATGCCGACTTTTGCACGGTAATTATTGATACTGCGGGAATTTGCATGGATTATCTGCCCATGAAACAACACTTCGCCGCCGGTAGGTTTTTCCAACATATTCAAACAACGCAAGAAAGTACTTTTACCAGATCCTGAAGGACCGACAATAAATACTTTTTCCCCTTTACTCACCGACAGAGAAACTGAATCTACCGCCCGCAGTGCAGGAAAATCTTTTACCAGCGAACGGGCTTGCAAAATGATTTCTTCACTCATTTTTCTTCAACCTTTTTTCAAATTTCTCCAACACAAAGGAGAAGGTCATGACCAATACAAGATAAATCAGTGCGACTGCGATCAACGGCAGAAATGCGTTGTAAGTCTGACTGCGGATAACGTCGCCCCCCTTGGTCAAGTCTTCCAATGCGATAAATCCGCACACGCTGGTTTCTTTAAGCAGCACAATAAATTCATTGCCCAAGGCCGGTAAAACATTTTTCAAAGCCTGCGGCAAAATGACCAGTATCATGGTCTTATAGTAAGACAATCCCAAACTGCGTCCGGCTTCCATCTGTCCACGGTCGATGGACATGATCCCGGAACGGATAATTTCAGCGACGTAAGCTCCGGAATTGATACCGAAAGCAATGATTGCCACCAGCACTTTATCCACATCCATCGAACCGAATACTACAAAATAAATTATCAGCAATTGCAAAACTACCGGAGTTCCGCGGATAATCGTCAGATACACCTTGCAAAGAAAATTGGCAATTTTCAATTTTCCGGCAGTATCCGCAGTACTGCGGATAACAGCCACAAAAAATCCGATGGAAACACCAAGAAGCACCGAGAAAAATGCAACCAGCAATGTCACCTTGAGACCGTTGAACAGATAGCGCCATCTGGAATCTTTTACGAATACTGTATAAAAATCATCCTTTAATGAACTGTTATGATCGGTTTCCGCGACCTCAATATCTGTAACCTTCTCGTATTTGGCCCGTATCTCCTCGATCGTACCGTCTGCAATCATTTCCCGCAATGTATTATTGATCATTTCCAGAAGTTCACGATTTCCTCTGGCTACGGCAAAAGCATATTCTTCAGAAGTGAGCGGTTCATCAAGCAATTTCAATCCGGCATTTCTGGCGACATGAACCCGGGCAGGCTCATAATCCAGAACCACCGCATCAAGTTTTCCGCTTTTCAGTGCGGCAACTGCCGTGCTTGCATCATCAAAACGTTGAGGATTACCGATGTTTTCGGTAACAAAAGTATCTCCGGTGGTACCGCTTTGTACTCCGATCTTCCTGCCCTGCAAATCCTGCGGTGCAGCAATATCGGAATCCACGCGTAAAATAATGACTTGCCTGGCCTGAACATAGGTTATTGAAAAATCCACCTCCTTTTTACGATCTTCCGTCACCGTCAAACCGGAAGCGGCAATATCCCCTTTGCCGGTCTGGATGGCGACGATAATGGAGTCGAATTTCATATCCTCGACCACCATTTCCATACCATTACGCAGGAGAACTTCCCGGATAATGTCAATGTCAACACCTACGATCCGGCCGTTTTGGTGAAACTCGTATGGCGGAAAGTTGGCTGAAGTGACAACCTTGATAACCCTGCCGGCCCAAACCGGCATCAGAACCATCAATGCAAAAGTTAAAAATAAACGCTTAAACATCATTTAGAAACCGCCTTTCAAACCGGCAATGAATGCTCTGGTTCTTTCGTTTTCCGGGTGATTGATAATTTTTTCCGCACTCCCCTCTTCCACGATCACACCGTCTGCCATAAAAACGATCCTATCGGCAACCATTCCGGCGAAGTCCATTTCATGAGTAACAATCACCATGGTCATATTTTCTTCGGCCAAACCACGGATCACCCGAAGCACCCCCTTGGTCAACTCCGGATCAAGAGCTGATGTCGGCTCATCAAAAAACAGGATTTCCGGATTTAGGGCCAATGCTCTGGCAATAGCCACGCGCTGCTGCTGACCGCCGGATAACTCACAGGGATAGGCTTTGACATATTCCGCAAGTTCCATTTTATTCAGCAACTCCATCGCTTTGGCTTCGGCCTCGTGCCGGGGAACTCCCGCGACATGGATCGGGGCATCAACGATATTTTCCAACACTGACATATGCGGAAACAAATTGAACGCCTGAAAAACCATTCCGCATTTACTTTTGGCCTCCCGGATTTTCTGTCTGTCAGCATAAATGCCATTATTAAGAAAATCCACGCCCCCCATTGTGATCGATCCGCCGTCGGCCTTTTCCAGCATTGCGGCACACCGCAACAAAGTCGTCTTACCGGAGCCGGACGGTCCGATGATCGCCACGACTTCCCCCCGGCCGACATTGAAAGAAATATCCCGCAACACACAGTGCTTATGGAAACTCTTGGAAAGATTATTTATTTGCAATAAATCCATTTTTGTCACCGGTAATAGTTCAATTTTTTTTCGATCGACGCCATCCCCCATGCGACGATAAAGTTAAACACGTAGTAGAAAACACCCGCCACAACAAACGGGATCATAGTCGATGAAGCACTGCCGATCTGTCTGGCAATGGTAAACATTTCCAGTACCGACAGAGAAAATGCCAGCGAAGTATCTTTGACCAGAGTGATCACCTCATTGGTCACCGGCGGCAAAATACGTTTAACCACCTGCGGCAGAATGATCCGGAAAAAAGTCTGTATCCGGGAATAGCCAAGTACATCAGCTGCTTCATACTGACCGCGGGATACGGATTCGATCCCGGCCCGGTATATTTCAGCAAAATATGCGGCATAGTTAAGTGCGAAGCCAACGATAACCGCAATAAAACGGTAATCTATACCGAAAAGCGAAAGTTTGGATAACTGGATACCGAAAATGTAAAAGGGGCCGAAATACCATACCAGCAACTGAAGCATCAATGGCGTACCACGCATAATGGAAATATATGCTTTGAATACACTTTTTACAAGGATATTGGCACTCATTCTGCCCCAGGCGACCAACATTCCCAGCGGCAGAGAGAAGAGCAGCGTCAGGAAAAATATCATTACCGACACTTGCAAACCTTTAAGCAGTTGACCGGCGATATTCCACACATTCGCCCCGGGATTACCGGAATTTCCCTGAATATCCAACTGCACCATGCCGAGAATCATCCGGTTTTCACCGTCAAAATAACGGGCGGAGATCTTTTCTGCTATACCGTCAGCCACCATCTCAAGCAGGGTATTTTGCACCGTATCACGCAATGCAGTGTCACCTTTGCGAAAGCCGATACCATAATACTCCGGCATGACCGCTTCGGCAAGCACCCGGAATTTCCCCGGTGCATTTTTCATCTGTTCAGCAGCCACACCTTCATCCATAGCCACCGCATCCACACTGCCGGCTTCCATCATCATGACTGCAGTCGGATAGTCCGGAGTGATTATCAAACCTTTTAACTGCGATCCCAGATCGTCAAAACGTTTGCCATCTTTACTCAAAGCCTTTTGCACCGGTGTATCAGTCTGAACTGCCACAACTTTACCGTGCAGATCATTCAATGCCTGAACCGGAGAATTGACCGGAACCAGCACGACTTGCTCATTGGCAACATAAGGGGCGCTCCATGTATAAGCGTATTCACGGCCATTGATGGTAAAACCATTCCAGATACAATCGATCATGCCGCTATTCAACTCAACATCCTTGGCATCCCAGTTGATCGGTTTGAGAACCAATTCCCAACCGTTGCGGCGGGCGACCTCACGGGCAAGATCGATATCAAATCCCCGGTATTCGCCATTTTCCATATAGCCGTAGGGTGGAAAGTTTGCATCAAATCCGACAATAAAAGTTTTCCCGGTTGCATTTTCAGCAGAATGGCAGAAAAACTTCCACCACACTCCGAAAGCAGAGGCAACCAGTACAATACCGGCAATTACAGAATAAATCAGACGCTTTTTCAAAATATTTCCCCGTTATGCTAAAAAAACAAAAAAAGTGCATTATATAATATATTGCCCTTTGACCACGAATACAAGCACTTACTTGACAATCGGCTCAATAACTATCGAAGAAATCTTCCAGTTTCCATCGATTTTTTTTGCACTGCCGCTGATCCGGTAGACTCCATTCATCTCTCCGCGGCCATTTTTCACAGTGCAGTGAATTTCAGCATCGCAAGTGAAAGTTGCCTCTTTTCCGGCGACTTCGGCACTTACATCCTGCGTTTTTACCTCAAGAGCATCAGCATAACGGAAAAACAGTGCCGCATTCTGAACCAGAGCCTCATTGGAAACATCCAGCGACAATTCCGGATCGACCACTCTCACAGAAATTTTGTCGGCAAAAAATTCACCGACTCTCTGATGTTTCAAAGCCCCCTCATGGGCCGGACGGCCGCTTTTCAAATATAATGTACCGGCCAACTCCTGAACCATATTGATCACGGCCCGTTTATCACGGGTCACAAACCAGCAGATCCCGGCAAGAACGATACACAAAACCAAAACCACTGAACCAATAATCAGTTTCTTTTTCAAAACAACGGCCCTCCGCATATCCGGTCGAGCGGGACTTCACCGGAAATATGTTCCAAAATATCCTGTTCACGGTTATCACCGGCCACAAAACAGTGTCCATCCCGCACAATGACCGGCCCGGTATTCCAATTACATGGATTTACAACATACGGCTCTTGTTGTATTTCTCCATTGATCATCAACTTGCCATTGCGGAATTCCACCTGATCCCCGGGCAATGCAAGAATACGTTTAAGCAAAAAACGGTTCCCGAAATAACGGATCGCCGCCACATCGCCTCTTTCCGGAGCATCAAATATGTAACGCCAACGGAAAACCAGAGTAAAACTCCCGTCATGCCATGACGGCTCCATACTGCTTCCGGAAATCACACACGGGCGGAATATTCCGAAAAAAAACGCAGAAAAAATCAGAATACAGCACAAGCGTACTGCAAAAGCCCGATTGAATTCCGGTATCACATACCGTTTCCAAAAACTTTTGCCGGTACTCATCAGTTACAACCTGCCCTTACTGTTCTTCTTCAACGTATTCCTCATATTCACCGTCTGCATACTCCTCATATTCTCCATCGGCGTATTCTTCGTATTCGCCTTCAGCATACTCCCCTTCGGAACCGTATTGTGCGGCGTAAGCAGCGGCAGCTTCCTCCTCCTGACGTTTTTTCTCCGCTTGCAACAGCGGCAGGAAACGGCCCTTATCACTGGCTTTCATATACGCTTCTTCGGCAGAAATATTACCGGCATCAAATTCACGCTGGATAGAATTATCCATCGCCATCATACCCTGACCGACACCGGCATCGATGATCGTTCTGATATTGGATATCTGGCCCTGACGGATCGTATTGGGCAAACCGTCAGTGTAAAGCAGAACTTCATGCACCGCCACCCGGCCACCGCTTAATTGCCGGCAAAGCAACTGGGAAACGACCGCCTGCAAACACTCGGCCAGCATAGTGCGGATCTGGGCCTGTTCATCCGCCGGAAACGCATCGATGATACGGTCGATCGTCTGCGGAGCGTTGTTGGTGTGCAGTGTGGCAAATACCAGCATACCCATTGAAGCACAAGTCAATCCGAGACGTATGGTTTCATTGTCACGCATCTCACCGATCAACACGATATCCGGGTCTGAACGCATAACTCCGCGCAATGCCTCCGGAAATGAGTGACTGTGAATACCGATTTCCCGGTGAACGATCGTACAATTTTTATTCTGATGCACAAACTCGATCGGGTCTTCGATCGTAACGATATGTTTACTGGTATGAGTATTGATATAGTCGATCATCGCCGCCAGCGTGGTTGATTTACCACTGCCGGTAGGTCCGGTGACCAGCACCAGTCCGGACTTATACTCGCAGATGGTTTTAAGCACTTCCGGCAGATGCAGATCCTCAAGTGTCAAAATTTTACTGGGGATCTGACGCAGAACGCAGGCCATCCCGTGATAGTTGTAAAAAAAGTTACAACGGAAACGGGCAAGTCCGGGGATCTCATGTGCAAAGTCAAGGTCGTGATTCTGCATGAATATCTCCCAGCGTTTTTTTGGAATACAGATCTCCTCCATCAATTCTTCCATGAATTCCGGAGTGAGAATCTCATCATTGAGCGGCTCAATATTACCATGAAAACGTGCTTTCGGCGGAAAATTGATCGACAGGTGCAAGTCTGACCCGCCATTGGCCAGCATCTGCCGCAGAAAACCATTGATGATCGGTTCGGTTCGTTGTTCCATACACTTAAAATTCCTTAAATCGAAGTTTGTTATCTGCCCTTGTTGGCCGCAATGTAAGCGGCATCCTGAGCAGCATCCCGGCGGGCCTGTTCTTTTTTCAACTGGAAGATGATCGTTTCATCTTTCATCTGTTTCAAAGCCGCCTGATCGGTTATCAAACCATGCTTGTATTTCTCAAATATGCACTGGTCAAAAGTACACATACCCTGATTGGTCGCCGTTTGCATCGTTGAGTGCAAACGGAAAGAGTTTCCTTCAGTGATAATATTGGCCACCGACATGGTATTGAGCATGATTTCGTAAATCAAAGTCAATCCGCCGAAACCATCCGGGATCAATTTCTGACAGATCACGCCACGCATACTGCCGGCAGTCATCGCCCGGATCTGCGGCTGCTGACTTGGGGGGAACACATCCAGCAGACGGTTCAATGTATTCGGAGCATTACCGGTATGCAAAGTACCGATGACCAAGTGACCGGTTTCAGAAGCGGTGATCGCATTTTCAATAGTTTCAAGGTCGTGCATTTCACCGATAACAATGATGTCAGGGTCTTCCCGCAAGGAGGCTTTCAGTGCAGTGCGGTAACTGTTGGTATGACGGCCGACTTCACGCTGGGATACCTGACAATTATTGGACAATTGCAAAATTTCGATCGGGTCTTCCACTGAAATAACATGATCCTGACGTTTTTCATTCACCACATCGATCATGGAGGCCAAAGTGGTGGTTTTACCTGATCCGATCGGCCCGGTCACCAGAATCAAACCGTTATGATAGTCCAGCAAACGCCGGATATTTTCGGCATCTTTAGGCAGATAACCGAGATCTTCAAGGCTCTGTATCTGATTGGGGACCAATCGGTAACTGCCGGCGATTCCGTCTTTTTGTTCCATCAGACACACCCGGAAACGATCGGGACCGACTTCCAGAGCCAGACTCATATCCTGGGACTCAATAAATTCGGCTTTCTGTTCTTCAGAAAGCAAAGCGAAATTGAGCCGTTTGGCATCTTCCGGAGTAAGAACGTAAGAATCGATCCTTTCAATTTGCAACAATCTGCGGACAAACGGCGGTGAACCGGCCGACAAGTGAAGATCACTGCATCCCAAATCACGCAAACTGGTCAGGATAGTGACAATTTTTTCCCGGACTTCTTCATCAGAAATTTCTGAAACATCATTCAAACCGGGCAGATCCTCATAGAATGAATAATCATCAAAACGCGGTTGCTGATCATCCGCATACCCGGCATCATCATACGGAGAATAGCCGGCTGCAGCCTGTTCACAGGCATAATCGATATACTCCTGGATCCGATCCACCCACTCCTGCTGCTCATCTTCCGGCAAAGATTCGCAAAGTTGATTGAGGATCGTTTCTGCGAAATAAGATACATCATCAGTCTGCCCCAGATCCTCCCATAACTGCTGGGCATCCTCATCTTCCAGAATCCCGGCATCAGTCAGAGCATAAACAAACCATTGAATTTCCAAAGGCACATCCGGCGTCATAAAACATATCCTTTCCCTGTAAAAATACAGAATATCCATACCGTGTCAACCTAATACAATAACACTTCAAGTTATTGAAGTCAACCCATTTTGTCACCGTATCTGCAAAAAAATATCCGACGTTTATGCACATGCCAACCTTTGACGTAAAAAAAACGGTAAACTGTTTGAAAATCACAGACAGTTGTATTATATTAAATATAATGGTTTGGCACGTTTGTGCCTTTTAATTCAAGAAACGATGGAGGTAACCCCGTGAGTTTTCATCTGTTGGTATTTGTCAAACAGGTGCCGGATACACAAAATATTTCCGGTGATGCGATGACTCCCGAAGGCACTGTGAACCGTGCCGCCCTGCCGGCAATTTTCAACCCGGAGGATTTGAATGCTTTGGAATTGGCCCTTGAACTCAAGGACCGCTATAAGGCTCATGTAACCGTTGCAACAATGGGTATGCCCGCTGCCGCAGAAGTTCTGCGCCAGTCACTCTACCGCGGTGCTGACCGGGCCGTGCTGGTAACCGACCGGGCTCTGGCCGGTGCCGACACGCTGGCAACCAGTTACACTTTAAGTTGTGTAGCCAAAAAACTCGGCAATATCGATCTCGTACTCTGCGGCCGTCAGGCTATCGACGGTGACACCGCACAGGTAGGTCCCCAGATCGCTGAAAAACTCAATATCCCGCAGATCTGCTATGTTGAGGAAGTCAAATCTCTGGAAGCCGGTAAAATCATTGCCCGACGGGCCATCGAAGGCGGTTATGAGGTGCTTTCTTCACCGCTTCCGGCTCTGCTGACGGTCATCGATGCCAATGATCCGCGGCCGATGAATGTCAAAGCCATGATGAAATACAAACGTGCCCGCACCCCCGGCGAAATCGATGCCGCCGCCAAAAAAGGCGAGATCGCCGATCCGGAAAAATGCAAAGCCGATCTCAAAGCTGCCGGTCTGCTGATCGAAGAATATTCCGCAGCTGACATCAACGCCGCTCCCGACCGTATCGGTTTCCCCGGTTCACCGACCAAAGTCAAACAGGTCATGAGCGTGGTACTGACTGCCGGAGAAGCCAAAACCGTTTCCGCCGATGCCGAAGGCATTGCCGGACTTATGCATGAACTTATCAGCGATCACACTCTGGGGTAAAAAATGGCTAATATTGGAAATGTCTGGGTCTTTATTGAACAGGAACAGGGTAAAATCGCCGGAGTCAGTTTGCAGCTGGTTTCCAAAGGCCGTGAACTTGCCGACCGTCTGGGCGTGAAACTCGAAGGAATCCTGCTGGGTGACAACCTTGCCGGTTGCATCGATACCCTTTATCATTATGGTTGCGACCGGGTGATCCTCGCTGAAGATCCCCGTTTGGAACCTTTTACCGTTCTGCCATATGCCAAAGTCATCATGAAACTGATTTTGGAACACAAACCGAACATCCTGCTTTTCGGTGCGACACTCAAAGGCCGTGAATTGGCCCCCCGTATCGCCTCCGAAAAACTGGCCGGTCTTACTGCCGACTGCACCGATCTGCAGATCGATGACTTTGAAGACAAAAAGAACGGCATGAGTTATACCGACAAACTCATGCAGATCCGTCCGGCATTCGGTGGCAATATCATCGCCACTATCGTCAACACCTGGGATGATCCCCAGATGGTCACCGTGCGTGAAGGCGTAATGAAACTCGGTGAAGCCGATACTTCCCGCAAAGGGGAATTGCTCAAAGTGCCGGTGGAACTCACTCCGGCTGACACTGTAATTCAGGTTATTGAGCGTGTCCGGGCCGATAAAGAAGTTGACTTGCAGGGTGCCCAGATCATCGTGGCCGGCGGTTATGGTGTCGGTTCCAAAGAAAACTTCAAACTCATCTACGATCTTGCGGAAGCCATCGGCGGTGAAGTCGGTGCTTCCCGAGCCGCAGTGGATGCCGGTTGGATCAGTCACGATCATCAGGTCGGTCAGACCGGTGTCACGGTCCGTCCGCGTCTTTACATTGCCTGTGGTATTTCCGGATCGATCCAGCACACTGCCGGCATGAGTGAATCCAAAAAAATCATTGCGATCAATACCGATCCGGATGCACCGATTTTCAGTTGTGCCCACTACGCGATCGTCGGGGATCTCAATCAGGTCATCCCGCAGATGATCAAAGCATTCAAAGCCAAGCAGCAGTAACAGGAGAAACTATTACAATGTTGAACTACTTTACAGACAATCAGGATCTCGAATTCACGCTGCGTAATCTCGAGTTGGCCGAAATCACCGGCCTGCTGGAGAAAAATTATACCAATGCGAAAAAATTCGAAACGGCTCCCGTTGACTTCAAAGATGCTCTCGACAACTATGAGCGCGCTTTGAAGGTTATCGGAGAAATCGCCGGTGAACGCATCGAAGCCCGTTCCCGTACTGTCGATCAGGTCGGTGCCCAATTCAAAGACGGCAAAGTTATCTATCATCCGCTGACCCTCCGGAATCTTCAGGATCTCAAACAGGCCGGTCTGATGGGGGTGATGCTCGGTCACGAGTACGGCGGTTTGAATTTCCCGAATTCGGTCTATACGATGATGACCGAAATCGTTTCCCGTGCCGATGCCTCTTTGCAGAATATTTTCGGCTTGCAGGATATCGCCGAAACGATCAACTTTTTCGGTAACGATGACCAGAAAAACTACTACCTGCCCCGCTTTGCCACCGGTGAATTTGACGGTTCAATGGATCTGACTGAACCGGATTACGGTTCAGACCTCCAGTCCGTCCGTCTGCGGGCCTATCAGGATGAAAACGGTCAATGGTATCTCAACGGTATGAAACGTTTCATCACCAATGGATGCTCTAAAGTGCATCTGGTACTGGCCCGATCCGAGGAAGGTACAACTGACGGCCGCGGCCTTTCCATGTTCATCTGCGAAGCCTGTCCGCAATTGGTGGTACGCCGCATTGAGGACAAAATGGGTATCCACGGTGTAGCCACCTGCGAATTGCAGTTCAATGATGTCCCGGCTCAGCTCTGCGGGAAACGCCGCCTCGGTCTGATCCGTTACGTCATGAGCCTGATGAATGGTGCCCGTGTAGCTATCAGTGCCCAGGCTGTCGGTATTGCTGAAGCCGCCTACCGTCAGGCCCGCAAATACGCTTCTGAACGTGAACAATTCAAACGCAGTATCGATAAATTTCCGGCAATCTACTCCATGCTCAGCAGCATGAAAGTCCGTTTGACTGCCGCACGCACGTTGCTGTATGAAACAACCAGGATCGTTGACCTGCGTAACGTTTATACCCACATCGTTGAGCATGGTACGCCAACAGATGAAGACCGGGCCAAACAGAAATACTACACCAAACTGGCCGCCCAGTTGACCCCGATGTGCAAAGCTCTGGCTACGGAAAGTGCCAACTCCATTGCCTATGACGGGATCCAAATCCACGGCGGTACCGGTTATATGCGTGACTTCAATGCAGAACGTTACTACCGTGATGCCCGCATCACCAACATCTACGAGGGAACCACCCAGTTGCAGATCGTGGCGGCCATCGGCGGTGTCATGCAGCGTGATGCGGACAAACGCATGGAAGAACTTTTCGCCATGGCATTGCCCGCTGATCTGGCGGCGTTGCGTGAAAAACTGGCCGCTCTCCACGCCAAACAACTCGAAGCAGTCAAATTCGTTTCTGAAAAACGTACCGATGACGGGAGCAAAGATACGGCCTATCACGATCTGATGGCCCGCAATCTGGTTGAAATGGAAACCTACATTTTCGTCGGGTTGCTGCTGTTGCGTGATGCTTCCATCTGCGCTGATCGGGCTCCGATCGCCGAACGTTACGTTTTGGATGCAGTGGCGGAATTTGAACGCCGTTACCTCAATGTCTGCTCCGGTGATACGAAACTCATCGCCAATCACCGTGACATTATCGATTACTGATAAGGAGATTTTCAAGAATGAACAACAACTATCTGGAACGGGCCAAACAGAATATCACTGATCCGCAAATCCTCTCCGTCGTTGCCGCCAAACGGGCCAAACAATTGGCCGCAGGCGGACGGCCGATGGTCAAATGCGATTCAGAAAATCTGCTTGACATTGCATTGCTGGAAATCGCTGAAGGTCTGTTGACCTACGAATTTCCCGATGAAAATGAAGTCGCAGAAGAAACTGCGACGACCGGGGAATAATTCCTGTACCACAAACGCAAGACTGCTGCCGGAAAACTTCGGGCAGCAGTCTTTATTTATACAACTTGCGGTATTTTATTTCATCTGTTGATTGCAAATATTTTACGGCATATCCGATCAAAACCGGCCCACTGATAAAGTTTATCCGCAATAAAATTTCCCAGCACTCCTACAGCCATCACTGCGGCAACCATGCCGGGCAGATACCACAGGTATTTGACCGGTTCATAAATCGGCGGATCGCGTCTGACAATAAAGTTTTCCCAGAAATACGGATAATTCTGAATCAGATATATTCCCAGAGAATTATTACTGACAAAAGAAATCGTTTTAATGATCCCCGGTTTGACGGTTTTGACCTGTGAAAAAAGTATCAGCAGACACGCCGCTTCCAATACACAAAACGGGGTGGTGTAATCCATATACCGGCGGCCGATACCGATCTCCAGAATTACGGGAGTTACCATACTGACCGGCAACAACAATATAACAATCAGATTTATTTTTCTTATTTTCAATATCTGCGGCATCAGTTTTTTTATTCCGGCACCGTAAATAAAACAGACCATTAACCAGATCATCGAATATCCGCCATTAAATGCAAGATGTCCATAATCCCGGTAATAATTGGGGATCACGGAAAACATTATCATCATCACCGTCAGCAAAATCACGATGTCACGATCAGAACACTTGCTTAAACCGCGATTGATCAGCGGCATAAAAATCAATACTCCGCAATAAGCACTGATATACCACCAAAATCCGATAAACGGGAACACCGTCTTTTTGACATTCAGATCGTACTCCATACCGCCGGGGAAAGCAAAAAATATCAGCAAATAAAGCAAAATTCCCCACCATACCATTTTTCCATAAAATGAGATACAGCGATATCCCCACTTATGGTCATATCCACCACGGCATTCTCCCAACAAATATCCGGAAAGCATGGCAAAACAATTTACTCCGGCATAACAGATATATTCAATAATCAGCCCGGCACAGTACAATGTTCCGGACAAGTCCGGGTTATTCAACAAATTGCAATGTTGGTAATTTATATGCAATGCCGTGATCATCAGCATTGCCAGAATCCGATAAATATCCAACCCGACAACACGCTCTTTCATTCCGCTTCACTCCCTGATGTACGGGATTTGCCCCTCTCTCTGGAAACGAGGCAATATCACAAACTCATCTGACAGAAAATTCTGAGATTCCACATCTCTGGCAAAAACGATCCCCATCATTTCCAGCAATCCGAAGTGTGCCCGATCGGCCTGCAATGGCACTTGACGGTGAGCGGACATTCTTTGCACCGTTCGATTCGCCATATCCCGGTAACGCTGATTGGTCCAAATGAAAAACGGTACTTCATACGCCGAATTGTTTTCCGATCCGGGCGTACGCAATTCAGTCGAATCGCATACCGAACCGTGATCGGAAATATAGATCAGAAACGCCGGACGATCAAGTTTTGCCAATTCATCAAGCATTTTTCCCAATATCATATCAGAATAAAGAATCGAAGTGTCATATTCATTTACCCGTGGACTGAAATCAGGATCATCCAGAAAAACTCTTGAGAAATCTGCCGGATAACGGCTGGCATACGGCTCATGACTGCCGAAAAGGTGAACTACCGTCAACTGCGGTTCAGCCTTCAGAGCCGCCCCCTCAAGCCATTGGATAAACGGCGGCAATAAAATTCCATCATAAATTTGAGCATCCCGGTCCTCATACAAATCACTGTAATTTTCCTCGTGCATATAAGTAATTGAATCAGCAGTGCTGAAAATCATTTGCAACGGAGAATCCGCCCAGCCGGATTTATTCTGATTGGTAATGACATCGACCCGGAATCCGGCAGTTTTCAAGGCATCAAAAATCGTCCAGGATACATGACGGTTTTCCAAAGTCATGTCAGTCAGCCAGTATTTCAATGCAGTAATCGTCATCGGCAATACTGCGATCGTATCGTCAAAAGCAATGATTTCATCTTTCCGGGCCAGCAGATGCGGTGTGGTGTTACGGCTGTAACCATAAAGCGAATGGTGTGAACGTATGGCGGATTCACCGATCACCAGCACTCCTATCGGCGGTTCTTCAACAAATTCCGGAGCCAGTGCCACATAATCAGGCGGCGTACGATGACGCATTTCGGCAATAAATTCCCCGGCATGTGCATTAAAATTGCTGATATGCTCATAAATGTAACAAACCGGATGAGTCCGGAATAATGCCCGCAAAACATTCCACTCCCCCTCCCTGATACATCCGATCGCAGGAAACAGCAATACGATGATGATCACCGCAATTGCCGCCCAGTC
Organism: Victivallaceae bacterium; assembly: GCA_045588835.1. Taxonomy (GTDB): domain Bacteria; phylum Verrucomicrobiota; class Lentisphaeria; order Victivallales; family Victivallaceae; genus UBA1784. The sequence goes on along the minus strand of JAZNEV010000049.1, from coordinate 46,351 downwards.
GCCGTGACAATATTTTTTCTCCCGCCGGTACAATTTTTTCGCAAAATACAGCGGAACAAAATACAAAACTGAAATCACCAGTAAAATGAGTATACTTTTGAAGGAAACATATGCCGAGAAAAAACCCTGCGTTTCCTCCCATGTCGTGTCATAAACCAAATAGAGTATCGATTCACAGAAAAATGTTCCGGTGGTAAAATAAATTGCCAGCAGAATAAACAATATCAAAAACTGTACCGTCGTTATGCTCCACAAATACCACGCACTGCGACGACAGATAAAATGACCGGCAAGCAGAAAAAACACCAACTTTGAAACTTCACTCAAACATGATACCGGAGGCCATTGCTTGGAATAGGAAAGTGAAAATCCATTCATTACAATCAACAGATAATTGATGCCGAGCATTAATAAAAACATCAACAGAATATATCCGGCCTCTCCGGCAGAGATCGCAAAAAAATCCCGGATCTTCACTAATTTTTCCAATAACAGTTTTTTTATTTTACCCGAATCAATACTCATAAAATGACACCACAGCAATCCAATAAAACTTCAAGTCATTTAATATAGCATAAATCCGTTGATTTACAAGAAAAAACCCCGGCAGATATCAGCCGGGGCGTATAAGTGGAATATGGTTCAGGCTTTGATGGCAACAGCATCTGAACCTTCTTCGACGACCAACACCGGAGATTTCACTTCGATCCGATTACCGGTACGACGATTTTCATCGGCATCAGCAATGGCTTTTTTAACCATTTCAGCCATTGCAGAAATAGCACTTTCAACGGCAAGTTTACCATATTCGGCAGAGGCAAGTTCAGGATATCCCATCACGCCGACCTGGATTTCCTTGCGCTGACGGGTAGTGGAAATTTCCTGCGGCTGCCCACTCAAAGTGGTGCAAATCTGGTAAGCATCCTGGTCATGACGCATTCTTTCCGCCAAAGCCGGTTCATCCAACTCCAGATTTTCCATCTGCACCAGATGACTGCGATAAGCAAGCATCAAAGAGGTTTCGGATTTTCCGGCATGGAAATCCGCACCGCTCATCCGGGGATCTTCCGGAGCAGACCAGTGGTCTCCGCGGCGCAGGATCATGATCATGACTTTTTCCAAAGAAGCATTGAGCCACTTCAAAATACGCAAGGCTTCTTTGAGTTGGGCCAGACTCTCGGAACCGCCGTGACCGGGATAGATAAGGATATTTTCAAATCCCTGAGAGGCAAGCGACTCAACGATATCGCACATCACAGCACAGAAACTGGTCGGACGGATATTGATCGTGCCGGGCAACTGACCGCCGGAAAAACAGTAATTCAAAGGCGGAGCCACGATACAATCAAGTTTTTCTGCCAGCACATAAGCAGGCACTTCCGCGTTGTGGATATCCATACTTACCGGCAGATGATATCCGTGCTGCTCGACCACGCCGTAAGGCACGATGATCGTTTTATTGGTTTTGAGATACTCTCTGATCTCTTTTACCGTCATTTCTCCCATTGCATGAGTTCTCATGGCAAATTCCTTTTTTGGATTTGGTTAATCTTTGCAGATTTTATACTATACATCCGGGAGAAACATTTTGCAACCGGACAGAACATAATTAACCGGAAAAATCTTTAATTAACGGCCCGTAGCAAAGGGGCGGATTATTACAGTGGCTTCAAGAGTGATCGGCTGACCATTCCATTTTTTCATTATCGGCAGGCCGATGTAAGTGTAATAATTTCCTGCGGCATTGTTCCAGATCAAAATATCGGGAGCGGCGATACCGAATTCCACATTGTCTGCCACCAGACTGGCAAAATTTTTTCGGGTAATGGAGCGCACTTGACCGGAATAAAGCGGCGAGGTATTGCCATTTTCATCGCCTACCGTATCAAACGGAGTGTTTTTCCATCCCGGCATACAAAACACCAATTCATCCCACATCTGCACTTCTCCGCAAGATATTTCTGCGGTGATTTTTATTTCCGGAGAGTCTTTCCGACACTCATAACGATACACTGCCCGGGGCTTTCCGGGAGCGGTGTTATCATCATCATACACAAAATTGCCGGAAGTTTCCACGGCCAAATATTCCGGAGTATTTTCAATTATTCTTATTTCTGCGAAGCGCTCTTTCCACAGAAAATATACCCGTTTGTTTTTTACCAGACGATCAAGGAAACGTATTGGCGGCAGAGAAGTGCCATCACTCAACTTCAAATCAAAAAAGAACATATGTCCCGGAAAAAAACTTATCCGGTAATTATCTGTAACGACCTCGATAACACCACTTTTTTGAACTTCGCCAAGTAAATTGCCTTCCCCGCGAAGTGACAATGCTCCAAGCAACGTCAAAATTATCCATACTTTTTTTATCATTATTATCACTCCGAAAAAGGATCTTTGTCAGTTAAAAAACTGCGCCACAATGTTGCTGCCTCTGAAAGTATCTGTGCATCCACCTGCAATATTTCATCGTCAATATCGCCAATAATCCAAATTTGAATTTCCAATGATGCCAATTGGATCATTCTGCTGAAGTCTGCAGCATAATCCGCAACTTCATCTGCCCTCATGTTGGAAAACTGCATCACTATTTTTTGAGAGTCGCTCATATTACGGTGCAAATGATCGTAAACCACTTCAGCCTGCTGCGGCTCTGTACCGGGATTAACAAATATAAAAAACTCCCGGTTATCAACCCGAATCACCCCGGATTCAATCAACGGTACAGAAATACACAAATTATTGACTCCGCAATGCAGCGGCATACGTCTTAAATTTCTGAAGTCAACCGGCCGCCCCATTGTACCGGAAAAAAAGTAATCAGTCAGACTCCGGTGCACATACATCGCCGACTTCAAAAAACGGCGGGTGACAGTGCGGTTTGGCCGGCAGAGACTTTCAACCGACATCCACCCAAGTTGTTCATTATTAACCAGCTGATTTGCGATTTTAAAATTCCATGCCAGTTTTTCATCACCGCCGCCAGCCCGCCCGAATAATTGAACTTTGCTCCAGTAACAATGCTGAAACAACGGCACATAGTTATGCGCCATATACCGCCACGGCAAAAGAGCATCACACAACCCGACATACGGTTCGGCGGCATCTTCTGAAGCCAGGATCGCATCCGGATGTTCCGAACTCATCCGCTGACGGATATCCAGCAGCATAGGCCGGTATCCGTTATTATACCATGCATCCAAAGCCCCCGGCAAATGCGGATGAGACGAATCATAACACAACAGAAACCGGGAAGCGGCAATCTGATCAAGATACACACCATCCACCCCGTAATTAAGAATCCGGCACACGAAGTCAGCAACCTTATTCTGCCATACCGGAGCTGCAGGACACATCACGGCAAAAGGAACATTACGATAACCCTCGGTGACAACTTCGCCCGCCGGATCTTTCACTGCACAAGGCTCCCCGTATCTGCTGTACTCAAAATCTTCATCCCGGCGGTCACGCAGTTCCCACAATCTGCCGTTGGTATAAGGAACCACCCGGATTCCACGTCTTTTCAACTCCTGAAATACAGTGAAACTTTCCGGATCACCACGGTGCTGGGGATAATCTCGGTCAAATTTGCCGCACCAGCCATAATAATGGATCGTAAACGGCATACCGAAATATTCCAGCAACTTGTCGATTTGTTCCAGCGAACGGTCATCATAAATAAGTGACAGCCACAACGAATTTTCTCTCAACCATTCAGGTATTCTTCCGGACGTCCCCTGCCCCCAGAGAGCTTCATTTTCGATAAATCTGCGGTAAATGTTCCCGGCATCGAACCAATCTCCCCTGAAAAGTTCCAATATGGCAGGTGCCTCCGGGGCAAATTGCCAGATCCCCTGCTCATTCTGTGATACAGACGGCCAGATATAATCCACCGACAATGATTCAGGAGAGGTTACAAATGAAAGCATTTTAGAAGAAGCGATGGGGTCTTCAACGGCGAAATAAACTCCTCCGTTTTTATCGTACCAGGCCCCGAACTGCATCGAAGCAAATCCCGACGGGTAATATGCCGAGTAATTGAAACGGCTGTTTACGGCATCCGGCACAGCCATTCCCGACATCCGTGGAACCAGCAATACAGACGACGGTAAATCTTCAAAATTACTCAAACGCCAAGACGGGAAGTGAACCTTCTGCAATTTGATTTCCGGAGTCCTGCCACACACTCCGATCCGGCATGCAAGGCGGGAATTTTCCAAAATAATGGTCACATCCGCCAACACATTACGCTGTTCATAACGGATGTCGAAAATAAATCTTCCATACTCATCTCTGGTAAAATTTGTCAATCTTGAAGTAACATCAGAACTTCTTCCGGTAACAACAGCAGTGCGTGAATCTTTCTGAAGAAAAATTCTGAATATCTCATTTTTTGCACCATCGAATACGTCGCGCCCGTTATTTCGGTCAAACCACACCGCCGGATGATATTTTTCTCCTGCGATATTGACAAAACATAAAATCGAATTGCCGTTATCAAAAAGTTCCAAAACACCGATCGAATTCTTTTCTTCTCCGGAAAAATCAAAGCGATCAAGACCGGTAATGATTCTCTCCGCTTCCGTTTCATATCCGGAAAGCAATAAATACTCAACACAATCAATCGCCGCCAGAATTCTGGAACGCACCGGTTCGCTCTGTGCAAGAGCAGAACGTCTCAACTGTGCCAACTGCATCTGTTTTGCAGTGGAAATTTCCGGAAGTACCTCAAATGCAGGAGTTATACGTTGGTCAGCCATGACCATGGCCCGGATATCGGCATCACTCAATACCCATGGATAAAGAACCGCTTCAAAAGTATTTCCCCGATAATCCCATCCTGCCCCGAATCCATCAGCTTTACCGGCTTGCACCGGATGAGTATTATTTTGCGGAGCCTGATTGTAACCGCGGTAATGGCGGATCACGGCTCCATTAACGTAGATAACAACATCCGTCCACAATTCACCGCTTTCCGGGACACTGTGAGTTTTGGCAGTAAATGCCAAATGATAAGTTTTCCCCGGCTGTAATATAAAATCCACCGGGGAATCAATATAGGCCGCCCAGGTGTTACCGGCAAAATAATTAAAGTAAAGCCGGTTGCCCTTGCGGCCGAAAATAAAGTGATTATGCTTGTAGAAATATGAATCGAAATAACCATCCATATCTTCCTGGGTCAATGACATATTATCAATACGCACGACCGCAGTGCCGCTGATACCGGTTTGAGAAATAAAAATATTCTCACTTCCGGTAAATATTCCACCTCTGTTGAGCCGGTAAACATCAGCGGCGTCAGAACTGGTGCGGCCAAGCACCAGCCAAACAAGAATAATGATCCACAAACGCTTCATATTTCTGCAATTCCTCAATTTCCGAGAACAGTCAAACTGGAGCTGCCGCGTTTGTAATACTTAAGAAATTTATTAGGTGAATTATACAATTCTCCTCCGGAAAGCGATCCGGCATGGCCGTCGAAGAATGAAACATTCACCGACTCATCACTGTGATTGCTGCGCGGAGCGTATGTTTCATATCCTGAATTTGAAGCATTGGTCAGAATCCAACTGCTCAACGCCGGATCACCGTTATTGGTACCGTCAGCGAGCAAAACAGTGGAACTGGAACTATTCAATGCCGTAACTTTGTAAGCAGACCCCGGTTCAGCACCGATCGACACATACATATTTCCGTATTTGGATTGAAAATCTGTACGGAAAGCATCCGAACAGCGTGCCATGGAAAACATCCCATAGGAACGGCTTAAATATGTTGCTTGAGTATGGTCCGGCTTGGAAGGACACCAGAAGATCGGATCTTTGGAAGAAAGCATATGAGTATAACGACTATCCTCATCGCACAACAAAGTTGACCAGCCGGTACCGGCCCCCGTGGGACCGGCCGGAACCTGAAACGGGATAAAGTCATTATAGTTGTCAGCATACATCTGCAATGTCAAAGTCAACTGTTTCAAGTTATTGATACAAGTGGCGGCACGTCCTCTTTCTCTGGCCGAATTAAGAGCCGGAAGCAGGATCGCTGCCAAAATTGCGATGATCGCAATAACAACAAGCAGTTCAATAAGAGTAAAGCAGAAGTGCTTTACTCCGCCATGGCGGAAAGAATCTCTTTTTTTCATAATAATCATCTCCTATGTTATTTTTTTCGGGGTGAAGAATAAAATGATATTCCTGCACCTTTGCTGTATATTATATGGTGGTAAATTTTTCGCTGTTTCAATTCAACCTTTCTGTTTTCCGGTGTTCCTTGCATTCTTTTAACACCGCAACTTTACTTCGGTTTCCAAAAACGGTGGTGATAAAAGTCCGACAGAAACAAATTGTTTTTCTTCAACTTCACAGGTTTTGAATTGAATGTTGCCAGTCCATACCGGCCGGCGGTCATTAAGATAGAAAGGCCCGAAAACATTCTTCCGGTGACCGTATACCGTAACACTCAACTCATCTTCGCCGTTACGTTTCAACTCATTGCCGATCTCGACCCTTTCCGGTGGCCATGCCAAATATTTCTCCACGCCGTTATTGACTTTGATCCCCAAAAGACAACCACGCCATGATGGAAATGAAAGAAACACTCTGCCCTTTTCAAATGAATCAAGTTTAAAGTGATAAGTCAAATTACCGGAGTAATGGGGAAATCCGAATTCGCACCAATCACCGAGATCGATCAGCAACGGCAATGCGGTGATCCGGTTGTTTTTCACCCCGAAATTTCCGAGCAGATAGACCGCTTCCAACCCGGATTGTTCAGCGGAATAAATGCCGGTAAGTTCAATGATGTTTCTACCGGATATCAAAAATCCGGAGGCAAGCGGCATTTTACGCAATGCATGATCCACATACCAGCTGTCAGCAGCTGCAGTCAAGGTTCTGCCGTTTACCGTGATTGTATAAAGTTCCGGATTTTCCAGCACCAGGAAACACTCCGCCGGTACAACATCACAATAAAACTCATAACGCAGAATCAAGTCAAGCGTTTTGACATCCTTCGGCGGTTCAAGCTGACGTTTCCACGGCTGTGCCATTGCGACACCGCGTAATTCAGAACCAAGTTCTTTTCGCAATTTATCGTCAATGCAGAGAATATATTCCCCGTTTCCGCGCCATTGGCCATTGACCAGATAATCGGCATGATCCAACACCAGTACGTTAGGTTCATCAAGTGAATACCCTAAATTCCGCGACGGCAGTTCGGCAATTTTCTGCAATACCGGTTCCTGTCTGGGAGGCAGCACCTCCTTTTGCGGTATATTTTTGCTTATCACAAACAACCGGGACTCCAGTTTGGCAAACGAAGTATCAAAACAGTACCACCCTTCCTGATAAACCGATTTCACGACATAAATATTACCGGTTTCCGGGTCAAATTCATAGACTGTACCATTTTCCGGTACTTTCACTTTGACCGTAGTTTCCGGAAAAGTCATGGTACGGTTGCAAACATAATCTTCCATCATCATATTTTCGGAAAATTCCTTGCCGAAATTGCAAATAAAAAGTGAGTAAAAATCATCCTTTTGTGCAAGATGGAACAACAGCGGCCGAATTTCTCCACCGTTACCGGCACGCAAAGAGACCCGCCTTGCCCGTAACTCAAGTATTGCAGGAAAATCACTTTTATCAACCTTGATAAAATATCTGTTGAATACAGTGGCAGCTTCAGTTGAATTCAGAGCATCGACATATTCCGGTGCATCTCCGAAATAACAAACCTCCGCGCCGTCAGCGGCAAATTTTTCCAACAGTTTCAAAGTCGTGCTGCGGATCGTTGTCAACTCCGGAATAAGAACTATTCGGTAAGATGCCTTGCCGATATGCAATGAACCATTTTCCGTGCTGCCAAATCTGGCAATGATATCTTCATCGCCGTAATCAAAATCAAGATTTTCGGCAAGCAGTTCTTTGGTCAGCCACTCAAATTCCAAATCCATTTCCGGACGTTTTTCAGGAATCAATTCCGGATGACGCAGAGTGGTACTCCAGAAAGACTCCACCGGATGAATAACCAGCAAGTCGCGGATCTCTGATCCCCCGGTCAAAACCGAACCGATCCGGGCGAAGTAATCCTCTACCACCGGATATTTCTCCGCCCACGGAACCTGATAAGAGATACTGGCAGGATAATCCCGTTTTGATTCGCCGCCCATTGAGTACCATGCCAAATGCGGACAACGGAAGTTGATTCCCAAAGCATACAGAAAATCCCCCAATGCCTTGTGTCCATAAAAGGGGAAATCCCAACCTGTACATCCGTAAATCTCCGTAAGACGATTCTTTTTACCGAATTGCCGTGCCGCAGAAATACACTGTTTGACCGTAACCCAAATATCCCAATGCTCCGTCAGCAAATCAATCCCCGGCATCTGCATATGCTCATAAAAACGCATAACCGCTCCGGAACAGGCGGTTTGAGCAATCAAACTGTCTTCGGTCAAAACGTGACCGGTCATTTTCATATTGTTCTTATTACACCACCGGCCTATCGTACCGGCAAAGGCATCGACAAACAACTCTGTGATCAGATTGAAAAATGCCCACCGGTAAAAATTCACCTTTTCGACGGTGTGATAGAATAATTCCGGCAAATGTTCCAAAAGATCTCTGCCGTACTTTTTCTTAAACTCTTCCGGGATATCGGCACTCCACGGCAGAGCCTTTACAGTAAAGTGAGAGTAACACGGTTCATCGCTGAAAATACCGGGGACAGTCTTTCCGAAAGCCCCGCCTATTTCCCGGCGGTACTGTTCGTGGGTAACTTCAATAAATTTTCTGACTGCATCTTTATTGAGTGTATCGATATAAGTTTCGCCATTGAACCATGAACAGCGTTTATCATACTGCCAGTAAAACCGCAATACTTTCTGATCGGCCGACAGGTTGTACAACTCTTTTTCCGTTATCCGGCGATAACCGGAGATCCGGCGGGCAGCGAAGTCGGCATCAACCAGAAAATATGCCAGTGTATTACCTTCTCCGGAAGTGGTAAAAACATCGGTTATTTCTTCGCAATAAAGCCCTTTCATCTTAAAACGATCATCTTGAGTGACCAAACTGCCGGCAAATCCGGATGGCCAGCGATCCTCATCATAAAGCCAAGCATTGATGCCGAGTTTTTCCGCTTCCTGCACGCAGGCCCGCACACAGTCGAACCACTCATTGCTCAAGTAAACGGTATTCAATCCCCCCCGGGAGTGCATGAAAAATCCGCCGAATCCCATCTTTTTCAATTCCCGTATCTGCCGGAGCAATTCGGGAATTTCAAGTTTGGAGTTCCACGCCCAGAGCGGTGCTCCCCGGAACTCATTTCCGGGGGATCTGAAACTTTTCAATCCACTTGCTTTCATTCAAATCCTCTGCAATAAAACGCGATTTTTCAATATTTCTCATTCGGTGGTAAAAGTGTACCATAATCGATAAAATAATATTCCGTAAAATGTATGCCGCTGACCACTTCTCCGTCACACAATTGCCGGGATATTTCTTTGACACAACCAACACCCTCATCCCACGCAGAAGAAAAAACCGTACTGATTTTAAAATGCGACACAAACCATTCATTTCTGCCGCTGGAAGTCACCACACTCAACTCTTCCGGTATTTTAATACCCTCTTTTACCAAAGCAGCATATATTCCGAAACTGACCACATTACCGAATGGTATCCATAAAGCAGTATAGTTTCTGGCCTGTCTGGCAATTTCTGCACTTTGAGCATAAAGCAATTTAGTCGCACTGGCAATTGACCAGTGAATATTTATCGAACTGAAATCATCAAAGGACGCATTGTACTTGCTGTAAAGTTGTCTTGCAACATTTTCGTAAGCTTCACAATTGACAGTCAGAATTTTCCGGTGCCCCATTGCCAGCAATTTATCCAGGACCATGGCATTTCTTTCATTTTGAGCGATATAATACTCAAAACAATGTTTAGGGGTGTAGTTGTTTTTAAAAATCCGGCATCCCATTATCACACATGGTTTTCCTGAATTATCCAACATTTTCAATATATCATCATTTACATCACAAGCGATGAGATAGGCCACCTTATCTGCAGAAAACATCTCATAAAAAAAACATTCGACAGATAACAACTCGTCCACCATCTGTACAGTTATCACAAAATTTTCTTCCGAAGCCTGATGCATACATCCGGCAACAAAATCCATAAAATTCGGGTCTTTCAAAGATTCTTTTTCCACGAACATTACAATTTTTCTGAAAAAATTTTCCAACCGGCAAATAACTTTACGTTTCCTCTTACAGCGGGATAATTTACTTTGTGCCTCAAGCAAACTCAATGCAGTACGTATAGTCGTGCGGGTACAATTATAACGTTGAGCAAGTTCTCTTTCACTTGGAATACTCTCTCTGTTACAGAAATCCATATTGATCCTGTCAGCAATTTTCCCGTATAAGAATTTACTTTTTTGCACAGATACCGTATTCACACCACATCACCCTGTCTTTATGTTGCGATTTAATTATACCATTGCCGAATTGCAAATGCAACTACTTAATTTGTTCCCAAAGTAAAATTCGAAAAAAAACATACACCTGCTGAAAAAATCATACCAAAATCACATACCAATGCAAAAAAATATTACAGGTGAAATGTTATGCTCTCATCCTCCTGAATAAGACAGTTATCTCAAGAGGAGAAAACAGGTAAAAAAATGGGGATAAAAAAGAAAGAAGTAGAAATATGCTCCATTGACAACCGTCATGGAAGACAAATTTTTATTCAACGGGAAACAGTTGATTTCCCGGAAATTTTTCTTATCTGATCGCGCAGATCTGCTGCACGTTCAAATTCCAATGCCTCGGCGGCAGAAAGCATTTCGCCGGTCAATTCAGCGATCAAATCTGTCATCTCTCTGCTATCCATATTCATCTTGTCAAAATTGACAATGCCATCGCCGCCGTCACTGAATGTATTGCAATTGAAATCCGGCATTTTGCCACGTTTATTCCGCGGTTTGCTGCCAATTATCTCGCTGATGGTCTGCCGCTTTTCCTTGACCACTGTCTGCGGCACGATACCGTGTGCTTCATTATAAGCAGTCTGTTTTTTTCTCCGTCTGGCAGTTTCATCGATCAATGCTTTCATCGCCGGAGTGACTTCATCACCATACAATATAACCCGCCCGTTACGATTACGGGCCGCCCTGCCCGCAGTCTGCACCAATGATCGCTCCGACCGCAGAAAACCGACTTTGTCGGCATCCAATATGGCAACCAGACCTACTTCCGGCAGGTCGATGCCTTCGCGGAGCAAGTTGATACCGATAACGCACTCAAAGTCGCCGTCACGCAACTTATTCAAAACCCGTACCCTTTCCAGAGCATCCATATCTGAGTGCAAATAACTGGTTTTCACCCCGATATCCAACAAATAATCGGAAAGTCTTTCAGCATTTTTCTTGGTCAGAGTCGTAACCAGTGTCCGCTCTCCGGCGGCGGAAACTTTGCGTATCTCATTTATAACATCATCAAGTTGACCTTCCAGAGGGCGTACTTCAACCTCCGGATCAAGCAAACCGGTAGGACGCACAACCAATTCCACCATCTCTCCGGAACGCTCCTTTTCCAAATCCCCCGGAGTTGCGGAAACATAGATCGTCTGTCCGGTCAAACCGTCAAATTCATCAAAACGCAACGGCCGGTTTTCCAGAGCGGATGGCAGCCGGAAACCGTGATCGATCAATGTCTGTTTACGCTGACGGTCAGCCTTATACATGGCCTGTACCTGCGGTAAAGTAACATGTGATTCATCGACGATGGTCAGAAAATCATCCTTGAAAAAGTCAAAAAGGCAATAAGGACGCATCCCCGGCCGCCGGTTGGATAAATGCATGGTATAATTTTCGATCCCACTGCAATATCCCAATTCTTTCATCATATCCAGATCATATTCCACCCGCTGACCGATCCGCTGTGCCTCGACCAGCAATCCCTGATCTTCAAAATATTTGACCCTTTCAGCCATTTCCTGACGGATGGATTCTGAAGCGGAAGCGATCCGATCCGGAGGCATAACGAAGTGTTTACAGGGAAAAAGAGTCCCTTCCGGCAGAACGGATTTCAATTTGCCGGTCAAAGCATCACGCCGCTCCATTCTTTCTATGGCATCATCAAAAAAACTTATCCGGATAAAATCATCCCGTTGCGGTTCAAAAACATCCACCACATCGCCGCGCACCCGGAATTCACCTTTGCCCGGAGCGGTATCGTTACGGTTATACTGGATTTCGATCAATCTCCGCAACAACTCATCCCGGTTTATGGTATCTCCGGAATCCAATCGCACACACATTTCCGTAAATTCTTCCGGAGCCCCCAAACTGTAAATACATGAAACACTGGCGACAATGATCACATCCCGCCGCTCGACCAGACTGGCGGTGGCGGAAAGACGCAACTTTTCAATGTCTTCATTGATCGAAGCATCTTTGGCGATGTAGGTATCGGTCTGGGGAATGTAGGATTCCGGCAGATAATAATCGTAGTAACTGATAAAATATTCAACCGCATTTTCCGGAAAAAAACTCTTGAATTCGCTGTATAACTGCGCCGCCAGAGTTTTATTATGGGAAAGCACCAGCACCGGACGATCCTCTTGAGCGATCGCCTGTGCCAGCACAAAAGTCTTCCCCGATCCGGTAACGCCGTGAAGGGTCTGAAAACGTTTGCCGTTTTTCAGATTTTCCCGGAGTTGCCGGATCGCTTCCGGTTGATCACCGGCCGGTTCAAAGGGAGCATGCAGTTTGAATATACCCATAAGTTTTTTCAGAAACGGAAATCCCGTTTCCCGTCAACGATATCTTTCAAATTCTTTTCAGCAATGGCACGCACTTTTTCATTGGTTACATTCTGCAATTCACGCCCGATCATCATGTCACCGATGACTTTGGTCTCCTCTGAAGCGTAATCGACCAAATACTCTTTGAGGGTCATCAACGCATTGGGCTGACAGCAGTTGGCGATCTGACCGGATTTGACCAGACTCATAAAGCGATCCCCGGTACGCCCTTCGCGGTAACAGGCCGTGCAGAAACTGGGAATATGTCCCTGCTCCAAAAGCCATTTGATGACCTCATCCAACGTGCGAAGATCGCTGACATCGAACTGGGCAGTTTCATCATGTCTGGCTTCAGTAGTGTAGCCGCCGACACTGGTACGCGAACCGCCGGAAATCTGGGAAACACCGACTTTAAGCACTCTTTCTCTGGCGGCTTTGGATTCCCGGGTGGAAACGATTATACCGGTGTAAGGTACTGCGATACGGAGAACTGCCACAAGTTTTTCAAACATATCATCAGAAATGGCGTTACTGAATTTTTCCGCGTCGATATCATCCGCCGGACGTATCCGGGGGACACTGATGGTGTGAGGGCCGACTCCTTTGAATGCTTCGAGGTGTTCAGCGTGCATCAATTGTCCCACAAAATCGTAACGGTAGGTACTTAATCCGTACAAAACTCCGCAACCGACATCATCGATACCGCCATCCATGGCCCGATCCATCGCTTCGGTGTGCCACGCATAATCATGTTTGGGACCGGCCGGATGAAGTGCTTCGTAATTCTTTTTGTTGTAAGTTTCCTGAAAGAGGATGTAGGTACCGATACCGGCATCTTTCAGTTTCCGGTAATTTTCCACAGTGGTGGCGGCGATATTGACATTGACCCGGCGGATAGCTCCGTTTTTATGCTTGATGGAATAGATCGTTTTGATACTGTCAAGCACATATTCGATGGGATTGTTGACCGGATCTTCACCGGTTTCCAATGCCAGACGTTTATGCCCCATATCCTGTAAAGCGATCACCTCGTTACGAATTTCCTCCTGCGTAAGTTTTTTGCGGGGGATAGTGCGGTTCTGCACATGATACGGGCAGTAGACACAACTGTTGATGCAATAATTTGAGAGATACAGCGGAGCAAACATCACGATCCGGTTGCCGTAAAATTTGCGTTTGATCTCCATGGCCAGATCGAGAATTTCCCGGTTCTTATCCTCCAAATTGCAATCGAGCAGCAACAGAGCCTCCCGGTGACTCAAACCTTTGCACTCTCCGGCTTTGGCAATGATCTCTCCGATCAGTGCGGCATTGTTTTTATTCTCATCGGCAAATTTCAAAGTTGCCTGGATCTCGCCGTCATCAATAAAATCCACGGCGTGGGGTGACATCACATCGTACATAAGAAAACCTCTGCTCTTTTTTCTGCTTCCTCCTTTCCGGGGAACAGAGAAAAAACGATCGTCCGCAGAGCATCCGGCTCAATATTTTTCACTGCATCCCCGGCATCAGGAACCATACCTTTTGCCTCGGAAGCGTTTCAGTGTATAATATACACTGCCACAGAGAAGTTTTCAAGTATCTGCATTTTTCAATTGTCATTGAAGCACTAAAGTCAATACCGCATTTTCCTGTTTTTCAACCGCAGCCAACCGGAAAAAAGACCCGTTATAATTTCCGGCCAAAAATGACAATCTTACACCGAATCAAAAAAAGAGAAAAAAAGGCACTCCAAGACCGGAGTGCCTTTGCCCGAAAACGTTCTTTTATCTGGCGGTATCGACATTGAGAATGGCGAAACAGATATCTGCCGGCCGGGGAGTTCCAAGCATCCGCTGCCAGTTATATTCCGGATTGTCACGCCGGAACTCATCAAAATAATTATGCTGTGAATAGTAGACCATATACCATTTGCTATCTCCGATCGGTGCCACAAACGCATAAGAACAATCATCACTGCTCGGCATTCTTTTTACCAAAGTCAAATTGCAATCCTTATCCATGGTAAACAAATCCATGCGGAAATCTTCCGCGCCGAGTCTGCCCATGCTCCAATGTCTGGCCGCTACAACAAAGCCATCGCCGACACACTGAAGCATAATGCCCTGCATCCCCTCTTTGATCCTCTTTGCCGTCACAAATTTACCGTCTTTGCCAACATTGTAATACCACGGCCAGAAATTCCTCACATCGATCGTACGGAGAATACAATGCAGTTCCCCTTTGTCATCGACCGCCATTGAAACCTCATTTCCGCGTTCAGGGAATGTCAACCAATGTTCCCACATCTGACCGTCTCTGCTTTTATATAAACTTGCCTCGTTGCGGGGATTGTAAGCAGTTGCCACCCAGCCGTCATCATATGCCACCACGCCCCAGATAAATGAATTTTTCAAAAATCCGCTCACCGGAATTTCGATAAACTTACCGTCATCATTCATTTGATAAGCCTTGACGCACCAACTTTTCTGATTCGTCTGATTATAAGCGACCAATCCGGAATAAATCATCAGTTTGCCGCCAACCACCACGCACCGCGGATCACGCAAATCTCCATTACTATCGGCAATTTCCGCAATTTTTTCCCACGTTTTCCCCATATCTTGGGAACGGTAAACCGGCAAAACTCCATTTCCCGGCTTATGTCCGACAGCCTTGCGGAATGACAAATAAAGATCATTTCCAAGACGACAAATCGATGGGAATGCATTATGATTACCATCATGCACCAATGTTCCAATTTCTCCGACTGACACCTCCAACGCACAAAGCATCATACACGAGGCCACTGCCAACACTGCACTTAAAATTTTCATAAACTGCTCCTTTTATTTTTTTTAATCCGGAAAATTTCCGGCAAAAATACATCAATAACAACTTTCCATAAACGAGATGATCTTACTTTCCAATCCCCTCACGATCCCGTTATGGTGACCGACTCCCGGTACAATGATCAATTCCACCTGATTGCCGCCGATGGCCTTAAGCGTATTATACAACTCCTGGGATTGTTCCGGTTTCACCTGCCAGTCAGCATCTCCGTGAATTATCAACATGGGGATATTTTTCAATAAACTGACATAATTTTTGGGATTTCTGGATTCGTAAAAATGACTCATCTGTTCATAATAACCGCCATAGGCTGCTCTTATATTTTCTCTGTAACTGCCCTCATAAAACGCTTTAAGGTCAAAAGGCCCAAATACATTACAGATGGAAATCACCCTTTCATAATTTCTTCCGGCAAAGATCATCGCTGACATCGATCCCATCGAACCGCCCATAAGATGGATACGGCTCAAATCCATCTGCAACTTTTCTGCCAGATAATCCAACATATCATTGACATCCTTTTCCGCCTTGGCATTGAACCAGGATGATTCAAGCGGAGCGACTGCGACCACATACCCTTTTTCCGAACAAAGCCGACGGAATTCAGTAAAATATTCCGAACTGAATGCGGCTCCGGTACCGGCTGCCGCCCCCCTGCCCGGTAAATACAAAAGAAATTTATATGTTTTACCGACGGTAAAACCTTCCGGCAAAAACAGATATCCTTTACGGCCATTGCCGAAGTCAAAAGTGCCTCCGGATAATTCTCCGGCACGGATAGCGATTGATAACGACATCAACATCAACACAAAAAATCTTTTCATAGACCACCCCAATTAAAAAATTGTCTTTTTGTCAATCACAACATTTGCAATACAACTGCTTTATTGCTACATTAATATAGCATTTTAAAATTGTAAATAAATAGAATTTTTGTCGATTTCATGGGAAAGTTGTCATTTGAAACATTTGCTGAACAATGGGAATGGCCGGGAACTGCGGAAAGTTCCCGGCAAATGCTGTTTTACTTGCGTGAGTGTGAGCAATTACTGCACAAATCCACCTCACCGTATTGGTATTTATCCGCAACACCCTGCCCGCCGGGACAGGAAAGATTGAACTATCTTTTCCGGGTGATTTTTTATTTTCAGGGCGAAAAAGTTTTTACCACCGCCGCCTTTGACGGTAAAATATCTGAAAAACAAATGCTCCCCGGTACCATTGCAGTCGGGGGCATCGGCAACTGGGCCCGAAACCGCCATTCTGTGGATGACAGCCGCTCATTTTCCATAATTTTCATGCGGGAATTGATCCGTCTGGTCTATTCCGATTGCGGACAAGCTTTTTACAGTCATCACCCTCCGGCAAACGGCATCCTGGCCGGTTTGATCGAAAATGCCAGACTGATAGCAGAAGATATTTCCAATCCCAGAGATCAACGGATGAATGCCATTTTAATTGCAATTTGCGAACAATTAAAACTGGATATGATGAAATCATCGCTGGAGCAGAACCGGAAATATCCGGAAAATGTGGAAAAAGCGATCCATTATATTCATCTTAATTTCCAATATCCGATAAATTGTTCCACGGTTTGCGAAGCACTCAAATTAAACCGGACGATGCTTTCCGGGGAATTTCACCAAGCCACCGGTGTAACCATGAAAGAATTTATTCTGGATCTGCGTCTTGATAAAGCCAAGTGGCTTTTGGAAGCAGGTAATCTGAAAATCAAAGATATCGCCGGACAATGCGGTTTTACCGACACCGGATATTTTATCCGGGTTTTCCGGCAACATATCAAAACATCTCCGGCCGGATTCAGGAAACATATCACAGTTTCAGCGGAAGTTTAAAACAATACGCAGTGCGTGCATACAAAAAGAGGCTGCCGCAAACATCATTTTTTTGCGACAGCCCCATTTACACTGTTTACAGATCACATTATTTTTCGAAACGGACTTCGCCGCCGACCAGTGTTTTGCAAACATTGAAGTCTGAATCAAGCAATACGATGTCAGCCAGAAAACCGGGCATCAGATAACCGCGATCCAGCCACCCCATCGCCGCCGCCGCCGAAGCAGAGGTCGATTTGATCAATTCGCTCTGTTTGATGCCGGTAACTTCACAGATATTTCTGAAAGCCGTTGCCAACTGCAACGTACTTCCAGCCAATGCACCGCCCTCTTTGAGCCGGGCAGCACCATCAGCGACCATCACCGGCAGACCGCCCAGATCGTATTCACCATCGGGCATTCCGGAAGCACGCATGGCATCTGAAATCAAAATCACTTTATCAGCACCCTTGACACTGAATACCAACTGGATCATCGCCGGAGAAATGTGCAGTTTGTCACAGATCAATTCGGCAAAAACATCTTTATGCAGCAAACCGGCACCGACCAGACCGATATCACGGTGGTGCAACGGAGTCATCTGATTGCAGAAGTGTGACAAGTTACGCAGACCGGCTTCATGAGCCACTTTGAAAACTTCATACTTCGCCTGACTGTGGGTACATGACGGCACAATACCGCGTTTAAGCATTTCGCCGACAAAATCGATACCATTGGCTTCCTCGATGGCAAAAGTGATTTTTTTCACCGGAAAAACCGCATTGAGCCGGTCAACTTCCGCCGCATCCGGCACCCGGACAAAAGCCGGATTCTGTGCCCCGGCAGCTTTGACATTGATAAAAGGTCCTTCCAGATGCACACCGGGGATCCGGCAACCGCTTTTCTGATCGTAAGCGGCAATGGCCCGCAAAGAATCCGCCAGATCCGCTTCGCTGACCGTCAGGGTTGTCGGCAGTAACGTAGTCACACCCTCTGCCAGTTTTCCCTCTGCGATAGCCTTGGCCCCGTCGGCAGAACCGTCGCAAAAATCAAAACTGTTGCGGCCGTGGCAGTGCAGATCAATAAATCCCGGCACCGCAGTCATACCACCGGCATCGATAACTTTGCATCCGGCCGGAGCGGCGATCCTGCCCGGAGCAACTTTGATGATCCGGTCATCTGCGATCAGAATCGAAGCATCAGCGATCTCCATATCCGGGGAGACCAATCGGCAGTTTTCAATTAAAGTAAACATTTTCTTCTCCATTGTTGATTAAAAAAATAAAAACATGCACTGATGTCAATATACTACAAATTTACAAATTCGCCAGTAAAAGTTGTGCATTGTTGATGGATTTTTCAGCATTTTGCAAGAAAAAGTTGCAATAACGGTCAAAAGGTATTATATTATCAGAAAAACGTATGACCCGAAACATATAAAGTTAAGGATTTTGAAAAATGGGACTTTCTCTTGTTATTCTCGCAGCCGGTATGGGCAGTCGTTACGGCGGACTCAAACAACTTGACCAGATGGGGCCTTCCGGAGAAACCGTGATGGATTACTCCGTATTTGATGCCATGCGTGCCGGATTCGACCGGGTGGTATTCGTCATCCGCAAAGATTTCGAAGATGAATTCAAACGGGTCATTGCCCGGCGTTACGCCGGCAAGATCAATATGGAATTCGCATTTCAAAACCTCAATGATCTGCCCGGGAACTTCACAGCTCCGGCCGACCGGGTCAAACCGTGGGGTACCGGACACGCAGTCTATGCCGCCAGACATCTGCTCAATGAACCCTTTGCGGTCATCAACGCCGATGATTTCTATGGCCGTGACAGTTATGCCCAGTTGACCAATTATCTCAAAAATCCACCGGCAACCGGCAAAGTACGGGGCTGTATCGCCGCATTCCAATTGAGCAACACCTTGAGTGAAAACGGTTCCGTTTCCCGCGGGATTTGCTCCGATGACGGCAACGGCCACTTGAGCAAAGTCGTCGAAAACACAAAAATCTACCGCCGCGAAGACGGTCAAATCGTTTCCAGAATGGATGACGGCAGTGAAGTTCCGCTCACCGGTAACGAACCGGCATCCATGAATTCATGGGGCTTCATGCCGGAAATCGTCGGCGAATTGGAAAACCTTTTCTGTAACTTCCTCGAAAAAAGCGGTAAAGAACTCAAAAGCGAATTTTATCTGCCTTTTGTCGTGGATTCACTGATCAATTCCGGTAAAGCCGAGATATCCATGCTTCACAGCCGTGACAGCTGGTTCGGAGTCACCTATCAGGAAGACCGTCCGATGGTTCAACAGGCTTTGCAGAATCTGGTCGCTTCCGGAGCTTATCCCGAAAAACTTTTCTGACATTGAACCGGAGGGAGATCATGGCTGCTCCATATTCACAAAGTTCGATCCGGCGTCTGGCCGGGATGTTTGATATTTACGGCGATTTTCTGGTCGGCACACCATTCGGCAACGGCAATATCAATGACACATTTCAATTGACCTACGATCAGGGCGGAGTACGTCTGCACTACGCCATGCAGAGGATCAACGCCAACGTATTTAAAGATCCGGTCGCCGTTATGGATAATGTAGCCAGAGTCACCGATCATATTCTGGGCAAAATCCGTGCCGCTCACGCCGAAACCCGCAAACGTACTTTGAGATTGCTTCACGCCCACGACGGTAAACCTTACGCATTCGATGAGCGGGGCAACTGCTGGCGGGCCTATGTGTTTGTCGAACACGCCAGAACTTATGAGGTTCTGGAATCCCCGGAACAGGCTTTCCGGGTCGCCCAGGGCTTCGGTGAATTCCAAAAGCAACTGGTAGATTTGCCCGGCAGACTCAATGAGACCATCCCCGACTTTCATAACACCCCCAAACGGGTGACAGCACTGGAAGCCGCAGTGAAAGTTGACAGTTGCAACCGTGCCAAACTGGTGCAAAAAGAGATCGACTTCGTCCTCTCCCGTAAAGAGGAGTGCGGCAAACTCATTGACCTGAACAGATCCGGAGATATTCCGGAAAGAATAACCCATAACGATACCAAAGCCAATAACATACTGATCGATGACCTTTCCGGAGAAGCGATTTGCGTTATCGACCTTGATACCGTTATGCCCGGACTTTCCCTTTATGACTTCGGCGATATGGTACGCAGCGGAACCAATCCGGCAGAAGAAGATGAACTCGACCTCAACCGGGTCGGCATGAGATTTGATATGTATGAAGGATTCTACGATGGCTTCGTCAACACAGCCGGAAGTTTTCTGACAGAAGCGGAAAAGGAAATGCTGCCGTTCTCGGCCAAATTGATTACATTGGAAATCGGCATGCGTTTTCTCACCGACTATTTAATGGGAGATGTGTATTTCAAAACACGACGCCCCAATCAGAATCTCGACCGGTGCCGCACCCAATTCAAACTGGTAGAATCAATTGAAGCACAAATGAATAAAATGCAGGCACTGCTCTGATGAGTAATTTACCGACATTCACTGAATTTATCAAATCCAACCACAATGATTTCGATGCTGTTCTCTTTGATATCGACGGGACCCTTTCTCTGGGCAGAGCTCCCATTCCGGGTGCGAAAGAATTGCTCGAATATCTTGATGAGATAAAATTTCCTTATCTTTATCTGACCAATGATTCATGCAATTCCCCCTCTCAAAAAGCCGCTTACATGAATAACGGCGGCATTCCTGCCCGTCCGGAACTTTTTCTTTCTGCCGGACACGCATTGAAGCAGTGGGCAGCCGAAAATTACCATGGCGGTAAATATTTTCTGCTCGGCAAAATGGGTGATCCGTCTTATATTACCGCAGCTGGAATACCATACACAACTGCCCCGGATGAATCAGGAGATTGTTGCGGAGTCATCTGCGGAGAAGGTATTTACAACTGGCAGGAATCAATCGAAGCGGCATTCAATCTTTTACTGAAGCATCCGGAATACCCGCTTATTGTGGCCAACCCTGACAGTTACTGGGCTTCTTTACGTTTTCGCGGCTGGGGCATCGGTGCCGGAGCTGTAACCAGATTTATCTGTCAGGTTTTGAAAGATGCCGGAAAAAATGTTTCTCCGTTTTACCTTGGCAAACCCTATGCACCGATTTATAAATGTGTATTCCCATTTTTGAAATCGCACTTCGGGCAATTGGATTTTTCCAATCCGAAACGGATCATCATGCTGGGCGATTCACTGGTTTCCGACATTGCCGGAGCCAACGCCAACGGTTTGTGCAGTGCATTGGTTTTTAGCGGAATAACCTCCCGGGAGTTACTTGAAAATGCTCCTGAAAATCAAAAACCGGATATGGTATTTGCATCTGTTTGAAAGGAATCGGCTATGAATAAAAAAGTTATCGTCCTCGGAGCCAATCCGGCATGGCAAAAAACACTGTTTTTTCACGATTTTTGTCCCGGCAAAGTCAACCGGGCATACCGTGAAGAAAATTATCCATCCGGAAAAGGTGTAAATTTCTGCCGGGCTTTACGCCATTCCAATCTGGCAGATATGCAACTTTTTCAATTCGCAGGCGGTATCAATGGTCAATTGCTTTGCGAAGGTTTGGATGCGGCAAGATTTTCTCATTGTACGATCCCCACCCGGGGAGAGACCCGCAATTGTATAACCTGTCTTGATGACAATGGCAACATGACCGAATTGATTGGCGTTTCCTGTAAAATCCTGCCTGACGAAGCACAGGCCATGCTCGATCAGTTGCAAGTTGCCCTGCCCGGAGCCGGAATATTTGCCATCACCGGCTCTCTGCCCGACGGCAGTGATCCCCGGCTTTACGGGGAAGCGGCCGGAATTGCATCAGCGGCCGGGGTGCCGATTTTGATCGATGCTCTGATCGGATTACCGGAAGTATTATCACAAAGCGGAACGGTCATCCTCAAAGTCAACCTGGAAGAACTTTTCAAAATTACCGGAGAAAGCGAAGTTTTTGCAGCACACCGCAAAGCACAGAAAAATTATCCGGGTAAAATCTTTGCAGTTACCAATGGCAAAGATACGGCCACCCTCTCTTGCGACGGAAAAATATTTGAATACATTCTGCCGGAAATACAAGTTGTCAATCCACTGGGTTCCGGTGATACCGCTTCTGCAGTGATGTCAGCGTTATGCAGTAAAAATATACCTTATCAGGAAGCATTCAAACAGGCGTTGGCTGCCGCATCAGCCAATTGTTTGACTGCGCAAGCCGGTGAATACGATCCACACATGGCAGCACAACTGGCTGAAAAAACACAAATGACGGTAAAAAATCTCTGACGATGAAAAATATTTCAGTACAAGTATCTCAGCATGATAAATTTCAAATCGAATTAAAATTTATCTGTCCGATAAAAAGCGGCAAAAAAATCGGTGATTACCACATCGAATTATACTTTTTTCTGCCACGCAACCTGGAAATAAGTAACAGCAACTTCGGTACTGACCGTTTTTACAGCGACTTTTATGAACACATCCGTTTTCAAACTCCGCATGTTGAATTGGCCACTCTGATTTCCGGTGACAGCACTCCGCTTACCCGATTGCGCAACGCCGACAGCAACAGCAAAACCGAATACGGCAAATTGCTGAAAATGTTTTGTTCCATATCCCGCAGTGCCATGCGGGATGGCGAAAAAAATGTGGAAAATGCCCATCCATCCCGAAGAGAAGAGATGGCCGGTATCTATTTGCATAATACAGAAAAACTCCTGACGATGTACCGACAATGCCGTCCTGCTTCCGGAACAGCAGAAAATCTGGAACTCTTTGATCTGGTCGATGAATATTTGAGTATTGCGGCAAACTCGTACCGTTATAAAATCTGGGAATTTTTCAACATTTATGGAAATGAAAAAATAACAGCACTGGCCACGCAAATTACCGGACAAGAATTGGAGTACCGCAAAAGCCGTCAATATCCATCTGTGCCGTATGAGAATGCAGACAACTCCGAATTGCTCTACCGTGAAAGCACCTTGAAAAAAGCGATGGCTGGCATTCTCTTTCTCAATGTGGAAACCCGTAAAGCCGGGGTGTTTCTGGAAAATATGCTTCTGGCCTTTTCAGCAGCGATCGCCATGGCCTTTGCCACGGCAGTATCATTCATTTGGAAAGGTTTGTTTCTGGAAGAATTTTCCCTTTCATTTTTTGTGGTGTGGGTGATCGCTTATATGTTCAAAGACCGGATAAAGTCATCATTGCAACTTTACTGTATGCAGCACCGCAACCGCTATTCCTACGATTTTCAGCAAAAGATCCGTGACGGTCTGGGCAAAGAGATCGGTATCTGTATGGAAGGTGTCAGTTTTTGCAACGCCAGTGAATTGTCAGACAAAATCACCGATGCCAGAAACCGGCACACTTTGAGTAAACTGGAAAATGGTTCTCTGGAAGAAAACGTGCTGGCATTCCGTAAAAGAATTGAAATATACGGTAATCCGTGCCGGGATATATTTCAGGAATTTGATGTTGACGGAATTGTGGATATCATGCGTCTGAATATACGTCACTGGACCTACAAAATGGATAACCCCAGCAGAATCGTTTATACTTCAGACGGCGAAAAGGTACAAAAACTCAAAGCCCGCCGGGATTATCACGTAAATCTGGTCGTGCGATACGGCGAAAGAGATGGTGAAGATCATTTTGAAAGATACCGTCTGGTGCTGTGCCGCAATGGCCTCAGGCATTTGGATCGTTTTGATGAGAATGGCGGATTTGCCGGAGAATTAGAATAAAAACAGTGTTTTTCAAACAATTTGTAAAAAAAGTTATTGTAAGAAATACTTTTCACTTGAAAAACATCTATTACAGTAGTATTTTATAAGAATTGCAACGGTATTCCGGGCCCCAATTGTGTTGTGGCTTGACACCCGGAATATCACAAAAACTAAAACAGAAAGGGATTGGTTATGCCATCCGCAAGTCGAGCAAAACACAAATTCTGCCGCCGGATCGGCCAGTGTCTCTGGGGTGATCCGAAATGTCCGAGCGTCAAACGCCCCTACGCAGCCGGCCCCCACGGCAAAGGCCGCCGCTCCAAACTCTCCACCTACGGTGAATTGCTGATGGAGAAACAGAAACTTCGCAACTACTATGCGATCAGCGAAAAGCAGCTCCGCATTGCTTTTGCCAAAGCGAAAAGTGGTGAGGGTCAGGCTCACGAAAAACTGTTCCGCAGTCTGGAACAGCGTTTGGATGCCATGGTCTACCGTGCCGGATTTGCTCCGACCATTTTCGCCGCCAAACAGTTGGTCAACCACGGCCACATTCTGGTCGACGGCAAACGCGTTGACCGTTCCAGCTGTCTGGTGAAAGAGGGTCAGGTCATCAGCATTGATGCTGAAAAATCCCCGAAACTCGCTGAAGTCGCCAAAAAGAACAACACCACTGCTCCGGCTTACATGGAAGTCGATCTCGACAACCTCAAAGCCACTTTGGTGCGCGCCCCGCAGGTTGAAGAAATCCCGGTGGCGGTCAAAATCATGAGCGTTATTGAGTACTACGCCCGCTGATTTTAACCAATCGTGCGACAAAAAATCCGGAATCTTTTTCAAGGTTCCGGATTTTTTATGTTGTGGTTGTTGTTAAATTATTTTGAGAAGGAAACAGCTTTGAAAAAAGTTATTGAATTATCTCAAATAAAACAAGGGAAGTGACTCCCCTTGTTTTAAGTTTTTGCAACCCCCCATTGTTTTTTATCAATCAGCAATATTCTCTATTACAGAAGAGAAGCCATTACTTAATTGATTGGCAAAATATTTATATTTTTTTGCAGCCGGACACAAATAAACAACACCGGTTCCTGAAAATGTATTAACCAATCCTTCTCCGGATATGACAGAAGCCAACAACCCTTTTGTGGCTTTTTCAACTTTGAAATCCAATTCTGCCGACCATATTACAGCGAAATCGCCGTCAACTACCAATTTATCATTAACTAATTCAACTTTCTCCAATGGTCCATCTGATTCAAGAATAATTTTACCCTGTCCGCACGCAGTAGTTTGATACAACCCGTGTCCGGAAAGCAAACCACTGCCCAAAGAATTCTTTTTTTCACCTAAAACAACGCTTAATTCAGACGCATAATATCTGCCATAACTGATCACCCACTCTTTTCCGGCGAGATCAAAAATGGTATATTCTCCGTAAGTAGGTTCCAAAACAAGTTCCCCTGAACCGGAATATACCGGACGAGCCATGGTTTCGCCGGTGGCTAAAGCTGTTGCCAAACCTGGACCATCAGATGCATCCATCGAAATGTTACCTTTGTAATAATACATTGCTCCGGCTTCTGTTTGCAGAGAGGTATCATCCATTTTTATATGAACAAATTTCATATCTTCTTTGCTGATGACATCAATCGTCATTGCATTGCGAGCCGCATCGGCAAGTGCTTTATCGATGATTTGCTGTCTTTGCATGGCTTGTTGTTCTTTTTTTTCCGCTTTTGCTGCTTGCGCATTTTGAACAACTTGCTGTGCCGCCGCTGCCGCCTGGGCAGCTTTTTCCTTGAGATTGTCAAAAAAAGCCATTTTTTTCTCCTTGTTGTAGAGAGTTGAAGTATAGCCGCAACAAATTCAACATCCACAAAAGAGACAAAAAAACCGAACGTCCCCAATGTCCATATGTTCCGGGCACCGCCAAGAGCCTGCCTTCTGAGTACACAAGAACGTCCGGAAAGATGTGCAAGCACAATCCTACCGGATACATTTCGGCATTTCAGAAGGCAAATTATGTTTTTATTTTTGGCGGATTTGGAACATATTTGCTGAAATATAACGGCTGTCAATCATCCGCAGTCTACATAAACTGCACTATAAATATAGCATAAAAAACACATTTTGCAAGTGAAAAAAAATTCTTTATAAAAACAATGTTCAGTTCTATATTGAACTGCATAAAAAAAACGTCCTCCGCAAAAGAGAACGTTTTTTATTTTTTACACTATTATTGCCGTAATTCGGCAATGACCAATCCATTTTCCGGACAAGTCAATGTAATTTTCCCATCAACAACGGAAACCGTACCGGTATCCGGCAAACGATTGCCGGAAGCATCATACACAAAAAGTTCAGCGGTTCCGGAATCCACCCCGCACCAGGTAAAAGTACCGGAGTGATCCACAATAATTCTTTCTCTGGCACAAATTACCCCCTGCCCTAATTCAGTAATGGTCAGCGGATAAAATTTACAGACAAAATTATCCGCACCGGATAAATGCAATGCAGTAGGGGTAAATGGCGAATAAATACACCCGAATTTCAATGCCGTTCTCACCGCCGCCATAATCCCGGCCCGGCTGTTGACATCCCCGTAATTACCCAGTACCAAAGGCACATGACTCAAGTGACCGCCCGGCATATTGGCATTACTGCTCGCCCCCTCGGTAAACCGCATGGCCGGTGATTGATTCATATCCCCGGTAACAGCCGCGCCATTACCGAGCAATCCCCGGCCGGTGGCACTCAAACGGTGAAGCAGTGCATTTTGAAACGGCAATGTAAGATAAGAGTAATCGGCTTTTAATGCAACTACTTTGCCATTTTCATCAATGTCCGCAGAAAAACCATCCCATTGTGTATATTCATAACGGGAATAATCCCTTTTGGTGGCACATGAACCGAATTCATCATAATATACGCCATCGACTCCGGCAGAGAATACCGCATCAAGCAACTCAAAATTTCTTTGCCATGAGTAATTTCCCGGCAAAGGCATACAATATGCGATCGCCCAACCACGCTTTTCCGCACCTTTGAGAATTGCCGCATCGTAACCGGCATGATGATATGGTTGTAAATCTTTGCCGTGGATCACCGAATCAAAAAGACGGTAACCGGGAAATTCCGGCAAATATACACAGAACATGGAAGCATGATGCAGAGAATAAACCTTTATTCCGGGAATGGCTCCTTTGATCTCCTGCAATTTTGCCAATACGCCCGGTAAAGCTGCGGCATGACACCCGGCAAGTACCTGTTCTGTATTTCCATGCGGACTGCTGCAACGGGCGATAGCTTCCATTTTACCAAGTCCGTGTATCCACGGATCAACAGCCAATGTTACCGGCCCGAAATCGCCAAAAATATTCCGTACTCTTTCCGCCCAGTTTTTACCGGCGGATGCCGGAAGCAGCGGAGCCCAGAATATCGGCCGATCCATACCATACCGTCCGATACCCCAGCGGCGGCGCACTCCATTGATAAACTCCCAATACCCTTTTTTACTGACTGGAGTAACTGTATAAAACAGTTTTCTGGAACTGCCCGGAGCCAATGCAAAACACCCGGTATAAAATTCCGCCATACCATAGGCCGAATTTCCGCCGCAAATCAACCGGGAAATATCATCCTCCAAAACGATTCCGAATCCCCGGGTGCCATCGCTCATCGACTCCATAAAAATCGTGGAATTGCCATCGAGCGTAAGCAATTCAAACACATCCGGAGTACCGCGCAACCAAACTTTTGCTTTGGCATTATTCAAGCCGATCCGGTGCCGGAATGGCACTGCTGCGATCCCGTTGGAATTATTGCTCCATATTTCCTCCCAGTACAGCATACCATCACGCAGGGTCAAAGTCCGTTTCAACCGGATGTGACCAAAATTTTTCTCAATACAAAATCCGTCATCAGATTCAGTTATCACTGCGGCCTCTTCCCCGGTATCACCGGCGGTCATCGTCGAAACAGTTTGCGGATTCATCCCTAAAGCACTTTCAACGATCAGCGTCTCACCATTGCCTCCTTCAAAAGAAAAGCCGCCGTTTTTATAAACAGACAACAGCAAATTACCACTCTGACAAACTTGAGAACTTCTCCGGCATTGCAAAAGCGGTGTTTCCTTTTCTTCCAGCAAGGACCGGTCAAGATATCCAATCGAAGCATCTTCTATAAAAAGAGTGATCGGGGTGCCCAAATACCCCCGGATGTTGGTAAATGTTATGGTATTCACATCCAACTCCCGGATCACATCCGACAGATCCAGAATAAATTGTCCGCCTTTACCATCCGTGGTTTGAGCATCAGCTTGATCTGCCCCCGGAGAAAATTGCAAATTAAACTCCGTAGAAGTGAGAAACACCGGCATAAAACGCCCCTTGTAACGGGGATCGGTCAATTCAAAACGATCATCCCGGAAAAGTAATCTCTTTCTGCCAGCCGCAGTACGTCGGCCAAGATCGTTGCCATTTACCGAAATTCTGGCAGCATAATTGCATCCTCCGCCACTTTCCGAATATGAATACATCCGGCACTTCAGAACCGGAATGAATCCCGGCTTGACCGGCAAGCCGGGTAATTGTACGGTGAAACTTTCCCCGCGTTTTTCCACTTTGATATCCTGAATCCTGATCTCATCTGTAAGACGGATATCGCCGAAATCAGCAGACCGGCAAAAACATGGCAGAAGGCATACAAGAAACTTAAAAATTTTCTTACACATCATTTATTCACCTTTAACAACCAGCAAACGGAAATCACGACGCGGCAGATGCAACGTCACCTTGCCGTTTTTGACATCCAGAGATTCTCCGCTTTCGGCATCGGTCACCCTGTACTGCGGATACTCCAAACCGGTGAGATCGATCTCATAATCTCCGCCTTTTTCGGGGTTGCCGAAATCACACACGGCAATCATGGTTTCCCTGCGATCCTGCCGGATATAGGAACTGATCCGGATATTTTCCGCCGCACAACGTACCGGATTATCGACATTCCATGACGGATAAACAGTCACCTGCGGCGAACCATATCCGAATTGATAAACACGTTGCCACGTTTCTGTAAAAATCGAATCATAATTGGTCTGCCACAAGCACATCGGCAAATCGATCGCCAACATACGGCAGAGGAATGTCCGGCCGATCCACCGCTGATTATTACCGGTGACCAGATTCAATATTTGCGGAATACATCCGGCTTGAGTTCCGAGCGTTTCAGCAAGAAAATACCCTTCACTGAAACGATCATGAAACTCTGTCGGCCCGTATTCAGATTCACAATCAAGCTGAACCGAACCGAAACTCAAAAACGGAATTATCGCCCCGTTAGTCATGTGCAGATCCAACAGCGGTCTGCCATCCATAAAGACCTTATTTTCCAAATAAAGCATCGTTGCGGTACGCTTGAGCAACTGACGGAAACTGAAAATGTCAAAATACGGCTGAATCCTGCCGTTGGGCAATTCGTATGCAGGGCCGCGAACCGGATCGTAGGTCGCTCTCAAACGCACATTGTCGTAATAAAGTCCATCCATACCGTTGCGAACCATCAAACGCATATAAAACAGCAACATATCCTGATGACTGGCGGTAGATTCCATATTGTATTCATCATAATCGATTTGAGTACGGTATTCAGAATAAAACCACTCATTCTGAAACACCTGATATTCGATCCAGCGGCTATCCGCTGCTCTGGGATTGATATACGGATAAAAATAGTCACTGTAACGTCCCATGATCCGGCTGCGGTTCATATCCCGTTGCAAGCGGGAATATCTTGCCGGTGGAATAGAATCCCGGTGACGGATCAGGAAATCATCGATCATCTGCGGGGTGACTGCTCTTCTTTTTCCGGGAGCAAGCTGTTCAATAAAAGAGTAATCCCGGTCGACCGGCCACGGATCACATGGACCGGCATTGCCCCAACAGGTACTGCCACCAACCATGGAAAATGCAATAGCATGAGGTGCCGGGCGGCCACGATCATATAACGCCTGCCAATTTTCCGGCAAAGGTTTCACCGGTGTCGGTTGAAATCCCAACACAATTTCAAAAGGCTTATCCCATTTCACCGGCATATTCACAATATTTATCCGTAAAACCACCACATTATCCCGGCGGATGATCTCAAGTGCCGGTTTGTCATGATCCAGACTCCAGTTGCGGTCATTGGGAGCGAACCAGCAAACTCCACGGTAAACTTCGCCGATCCAGACATAAGGCCAGAAATTGCCGGAAACGTGCGGATGTTTTTTGCCCATGCGACTATCCCACAAAACACCCTGCCGGGTCGGCAAAAAGTCGGTAGGATGATAACGCGGCACATCATTCACGCAATGATACAACTTTGCATATTCACCCTTGATCGGAATTTCAATATACATTGAACGGGCGTCAAAACTTCCCTGCGGTTCGAACTTCAGTGTGGTTTTGCACATACCGTCATAATCATATTCATTGACCACTGTCAAGTGCAATTTGTTACCGGTAAGCAACGTTTCAGAAATGACCCGGTCAGGCGATGTTTCTGTAAAGCGAAAACCATTTTGGGTAAAAAAGTTAATGTCGCCGTTAAGAGTCAAAGCAACGGGAGCGGCAAGGATATTTTCCCCTTTGGCATAAATCGCACTCCAGAATCCGTTGGCACTGCGGTAACCGGTCTGCAAAGCATGGATCTCCTGTGTTTCAGCATCCGTGCGCAACGGCACAAACGGCGGCACAATGACCCTTTCTGTGCCGATACCAAGATTTTCCCATTCAAACCTGCGGTCTATAAAATCCCTGGTCACACTTTCTTTACGACCGTCTTTCCAATAAATCTCCGCCCTCACCCGGTAATCACCTTCCGGCAGGCGGCCACAATTCCACTGGGCAGTAAAACCGAATCGGTTGCGAATACCGGACAATGGAGAACCGATAACCTGAGATAAACTGTTCTCTATGACAAATTCCACCCGGTCGATTTGAGCCGACGCCCGGAGATCCGGGGAACCGTAACGGGCTTTGACAATTCCCAGATATGGGTAATAACCAATATCCAGCGTTGCGTTGTTCTGCTGCTGACTTCTGGAAATCCAACGCTGTTCCGGAACCGGCCGCCAATAGAATTTGCGGACAAACAACTCCTTGCCGGTCGTCATGTCAGTAAAAACAGCATCGAACTCATACTCAAATGGAGCCAATTCTGTATATTGTAACGTAAACTCTTCGGATTGCCCCGGCTGAATGACCTTTTCTTCTGCCAGAATACGGGGGGCGGCAGTGGATTTCACAGTAACCATACTGCGTATTTTCCGGGCAGTTGATGTCGGATTATAAACCCTGAAACGGATATCGTATTTACCTCTATGATATTCATCCCCCAAGCCGCAGAATGAAACCACCGGAGCATCATTATCCGGAGTCAGTATTCCCATATTGGCAACGTCGCAAAACACGAGAGTTTTACTCCAGGAGCAGCCGTCGGCCGGATTGCGGAATGAACGAACCATTTGTACCCGCCATGCTTTTCCGGGAGTAATTACCGCATTTTCAAGTTCCGAAAGCGGAATTTTCACCTCGATTTCCCAATAACCGTTACGGTAGGATGAGGCACTGGTGATCTGTGGTGAAAACGGCTTGCTCTTGTGAATAACTGCCCCAGACATCACCTCATATTTGCCGGTGAATTTAGCATTGCGTCCATTCAATAAGACCTGATAGGTATATTTGTCATCCGGCGGATAAAGGTGTATTTCCACGGCATCATCAGTAGCGACCATGGTACCGTCTTTACGGACCCTCGACATCAACCGCTGACCTTCCGGCGGCAATTCACTGCGGCAGGCAAAATAGAAATTTTCCCGATCGTAACCGATGAAAAAGGTTGCCCGGCGATGTGCCAGAAAAACAGTATTATATGAAAGACATCCGAATTGTTCACCGGCAAGTTTCCACTCTGCCGCCTCGATTTTCCCATCAATCACCGGAGGATCCATCTGCGGCAGACGGATTTGCGGAATTGTTTCATTGGCAAAGGCAAAGCCCGCCGCTGCATTTATCAGCAGCAACAAAATAAATTTTTTCATTGAAAAAAATCCTTGATTGATTATTGAGCGGCAGGGACTTGTGCCTGAACCTGAGTCTTACCATTCTCCCAAATCTGATGCAATTCCTCATCGGAAAGTTTTTTGCCGTAAATCCGGAAATCATCAACTAGGAAATTCCATCCGGCATTGACTCCGATCGCAAAACGGGAACAGTGAGCAAATTCATCATTGCTCAACGGCACTTGCAATTTGAATGCTTTATAAGGGGCGCCGTCATAACTCAAAAAGAGTTGTTCTCCAGCCCATGCGACCGACACCATGTGCCAACCGTGGCAGATTTTTACAAGTGCCGGAGGAGTAATGGTATAACGCACATTGCGCCGTTTTTTACTGTGAAAGATGGTGAATTCCAATGGACGGCGACAGGGACAGACATCAGCAGGAGTGCTGGCAATCGCCAATGCAATATGCCCGTTATTGTTACCAAGCCCCCAGAGACTGACTCTTGAACCGCTGTTCCCATGCCAATTATCAGCCTTGAACCACAAAACGATAGTGCCGGGATTGTCAAAATCCAGATTGTCCTTGCAATCATAAAGGGTGCAACCGGCATCTTTACCGATCCTCAACCCCTGCCCGGCAAGTCCTGGTTCATAAATGATCCGCCCTCTGAATTCCGAATGTGTCGCTCTGCCATTGGCAAGATCGGCCTCTGTGGTATTATCGAAACTGACACTCAAGGTCAAATCATCAGCCGCCACCGGA
This sequence comes from Victivallaceae bacterium, assembly GCA_045588835.1. GTDB lineage: Bacteria > Verrucomicrobiota > Lentisphaeria > Victivallales > Victivallaceae > UBA1784. The sequence continues at coordinate 13,325 of JAZNEV010000049.1, read as the reverse complement.
GCGGCAGCCGGAGTTTCAGCAGTCAACACTGCACAACCTAAAACCATAGGAAGAATAAAAAACTTTTTCATGAAATACATACCTTATTCAATTCACGTAATAAAACAATTTAAATTCAGTTGATGAGCTTGAAACAGCCAATGCGTTAATTTCTGATTTTCCTTTACTTTCAACGTGTCCATCCAACTTTACAAAATTGGCATTGTCGTTGTGCCGGGCATCAATACGTTGCGACTCTGAACCAGTGTAAACCTGTGCAGGTGAAAAATAACATGTAGTTGCGGAGATTCCATTGGCATCACCGGCATAAACCACAGTCGCACCGTTTTTCAAAGTTCCAATTTTATTCACACTGAACTCAAATGCATTATAAGTTGCAGCTCCCCAGTTGCCATTTACCCCGTATGAGAGATATCTGCTTAAGTAAGCAAGATTGGTGGCATCAGTGCCTTGAGGATTGTATTTTTGAATATCACCCGCTCCGGTTGTATATTTTTCAGAAGAGGGACAAGAATAAACAGCTGGATTTCCATCTGTTCTGACCATTGTCGGTGCCCAACGGTTGCCATTGGCTGTACCTGGACTCGGACTTTGATAAAGTCCCGGAATATAGTCATCATTCTGCGAAGTATACATCGCCACAGTCATGCCGATCTGTTTAAGATTGTTGATACAGCTGGCAGCACGGCCACGCTCTCTGGCAGAGTTGAGTGCCGGCAAAAGAATTGCCGCAAGGATGGCGATAATAGCAATGACAACGAGCAGTTCAATTAAAGTAAAACGCATCCGTTTTACTTCACCATGATGAAGGCTTTGGGTAATCATTTTTCCGTTCTCCTTTTTTTGTTGTGGGTAATGATTATCTTAAAACACCGATCTCTTTCAACCAAACGATCAATTCTCCGCTCCATGGATGGGGATTATTGGGATCCCCCAAGCCGATTCCGTGTCGCCCATGATGATAAATATGCAGAGAAAACGGCACAAAGTTATCTTCCAGAGCATTGGCAAAATCCAATGCATTACGCACCGGCACAGTGGCATCTTCAATAGTGTGCCACAAAAAACATGGCGGAGTATCATCGGTGACCAGAGAATATGCTGCGACATCCTCAATCGTCGCGGCGTTATCTCCGATCAGATTCTGCCGGGAACCGGCACAAGCTCCGTAACGGGTATCCATAGATGTTTGAGCATAACACAGGATCGCAAAATCCGGACGGCTGCTGTACCGCTCAACCACATCGGCAGCATCCCGTTTACCAGAATCATTTTTCACCGCAGTCATAGCCGCCAGATGACCTCCGGCAGATGAGCCCATAATGCCGACCAATTCCGGATCTATATTCCATTTGGCCGCATTGGCCCTGACCATCCGGATCGCCCGGTGAGCATCCAGATTTGGAGCCGGATAACGGTATGAACCATTGCGCTGTGAACCGGTACGGTAACGCAATACAAATCCGGCAATACCATGCTTATTGAGAAATTTGGCGTAATTGACTCCCTCGTGTGCATATGCCAAACCGGAATATGCCCCGCCGGGACAAATAACCACAGCCGGAACCGGTCTGCCGGAAGTGTTTTCCGGCAAAAACACTTCGATCGTGGGAATGTCACATTGACGCTGACCTTTGGCCAAAGGAGCATCCCCTTCCCAAAGCCGTACAATTTCCCCTGCACTTAAGGCAAAAATCCCCGACAATGCAACGGCCAACCACAGTTTTTTCATCTTTTCTCAACCTCCTCTTTGAATTTTTTTATTTCTTCCAAAAGAGCCATACCGAAAAATGTATCCGGTTCCAAATAACTGCCTTCAGTCCACTCATTCCAGGCATTGATAAAAATTGCCGGCGGATCGTAAGCGGCAAGTTTACGCAACAAATCACCGAATGCCGCCGGATCGCTTTCCATAACCGGCAGCCACGGATAGCCAAGTATTTCGTATACATCACTCTGGGTAGTCCGGGGACTGGAATCCCAACCGGCAGTGACCACCGGGAAATACGATCCGGGCAAAGTAGAAAAAGCCTTGCGTGCCAATTCCATATAGGCGGCATTGGATTGTTGAAAGGTCACTTTCAACTCCTTTTCCCAAACAGGATGACTGAACATACAATTGTAACTGGTGTAACTGTCAAAACCGACCTTATTTACCCAGTCCGCATAAGGACACGGAGAGGATGGTTGGCTATCCAGATTATCATACCAGACGGCATTGATGTGGATCCCCGGCAGACCGGCCTTGCGGACTTTTTCACGCAATTCACTCAGAACGTCAGCGGCAGACTCCACGCCCCCCATCTGCTTGATGAAACGGTTGGTCGCATAAATGGAAAAATACGGAACCCCGTCAACATACCAATAATTCGGTCTGGTAAAATATTTTTCGATCAACATATCCCAGACACCGGAAATCGTTTCTCTGGTATCTGCCCATTGATAAAGCATTTTCGGATGATAAATATCACGATTGACCGGCATCCGGTCATACCAGTCATGGTTGGCCCACATCAGAGCAAATTTGAAATCCTGATTATTCGGAGCATTCAAGAATCCCTCATCCAAAGCCCGTTGCAAATAGGGTCCATCATACCAATACCAGTCAAAGACAAAAGCATCGATTCCATGTGCTTTGGCTGTTTCGATTTTTTTAGCCATTACGACCGGATCTGTTTCATCTTCATATCCCCACACCGGGACCCTCGGCTGACGGTGCCCGTCGAATCTGGGATGGGCAACTTTCAGAAGTTCCCATTCCGTCCACCCCCGGCCGTGAAATGCTTCATTGCGTGGATCGGCATGATAATCTGGAAAATAGTATGCGGCAATATCCATTTGCTGAAAAAACTCCTTTCTGAATTGCTCTCTGATAATTATACTTCAAAACACCCCCGAACACCTTAACTCAACTGCAAAAATATAGCACAATATTGCAAAAATATAGTTTTTTACAAAAAATAGCATTCCGCAAGTTGTAAATCGTCACTTGTTGTGATAAAGTATTGACATGGACAGGAAGATAAAAACATTTTACTTTGAAAAGCTGCGCCCGTTGGAAAATATCCCGGTAAAAATACGGGATACCTATCAGGATGAATCTGCCGAGGCACACACTCACAATTACATAGAGATCGCAATGGTTCATAATGGCCGGGGAACTCATCTCAATCATTTTCCGGATGGCAGAATTGTTTCCAACACGATCATCAAAGGGGATATTTTTGTCATTTTGCCGGGAGAAATCCACTCTTACGCCAATTGCCGCGGTTACCGGGTTTACAATCTTTGTGTCACCACTGATTTTTTTGAATCGCTGGATGAGGAATTGTGCAATTTAAAATATTACCGCAACTTTTTCTCCTCCGATCGCCCGCAAGCGGTAAATCAGTTACACTTACTGCCGGGAGCATTCAAAGAAGCAGAAGAAAAACTGCGGCGGTTGGCCTCGGCCATCCGATTGAATTCACCGAGCAGTATTCTGGCGGTGAAACTGGCACTGACCGACTATCTGTTTACTGTATTTGACAGTGAATCACGCAACTGGGATACGCCGGAAAATGATTTGAATTCCAGATTGTTTCAATCAATAATCCAATTGGAAGCCACCCCGGAAAAGAAGTTTGACTTGAAATCAGTTGCCCGCAAAGCAGGAATGAGCAGTTCCGGTTATTCCCACAAATTCAAACAAATAACCGGAGTATCTCCGGGGGATTACTGCCTGTTCTTAAAATTGGATAAAGTACGTCAACTATTGGAAAATCAACAGTTATCATTGACCGAAATTGCGATTGCCTGTGGGTTTACAGACAGCAACTATATGATCAGATCATTCAAAAAACGTTTCGGCACGACACCCGGAGCATATCGCAGTAATTACCGACAAATCACAGAAATCCACCGTTAGATCGCTTGCATCAGACAAATCATCATGCTATATTAACTGGGTATTTTGTATTATTTTGATTTCAGGGAATATTATGGCTAAAATACAATGCAAAATGTGCGGCGGTGAGATACAAGTGCCGGAGGGAGTCTGCTCCGGCAGTTGTCCATATTGCGGCACCTTGACCACGTTTCCCAAAGTTTCCAGTGACGAGTTGGAAAATCTTTACAACCGTGCCGAACACTTCCGCCGGATCAATGAGTACGACAAAGCCGTATCCGCCTACGAAAAGATCGTGGAAGTCAATCCGGATGATGCCGAAGCATATTGGGGGTTGGTCATTTCCAAATTCGGTATCGAATATGTGGAAGACCCGGTAAGCCACGAGCGCATCCCTACCTGTCACCGGGTGCATTATGAGTCGATTTTGGCCGACAACGATTATCTCAATGCCCTGCAATATGCCGGAAGTTATGAAAAAGGCATCTATGAAGCCGAAGCCAAACGGATCGCCGAAATCCAGCGGGATATTTTGAGCATTTCCAATAATGAGCAGCCCTTTGATGTCTTTATCTGCTATAAAGAGAGTGACAACTTTGGTAAACGCACCAAAGATTCAGTTACGGCACAGGAGATCTATTATCAATTGACCAACGCCGGATACAAGGTCTTTTTTGCCCGCATTACTCTTGAAAGCAAACTCGGTCAACAGTATGAGCCATATATTTTTGCCGCCCTCAATTCCGCTAAAGTAATGCTGGTCATCGGTTCACAAAAAGAGTATTTTGATGCCGTTTGGGTACGCAATGAGTGGAGCCGTTTTCTCGCTTTGATGAAAAAAGACCGCTCCAAACTGCTTATCCCCTGTTATAAGGATATGGATGCTTACGATATTCCGGATGCGTTGTCGATGTTTCAGGCACAGGATATGGGTAAGATCGGCTTTATTCAGGATTTGCTCCACGGCATAAAAAAGGTGGCAGATAAACAGAAAAGTGCCGCTCCTATAATTCAAGTGACAACTCCGACCAACGTTGGCGATACCAACAGCAAAGATCACCCGTTTTTACAGAGGGCCAAACTTTTTCTGGAAACTGCAGAATTTGAATCAGCCAAAGAGTATTGTGAAAAATTGCTGGATATCAATCCGCAAAACGGCTGGGCATATTTTTACCGCTTGATGGCAGAAAACAAAGTCAGTGATGAAAAGTTACTGGTCAATATTGCCGGAATCGATCAACAGAAGACATTTCAACTGGCTCAAAGGTTTGCGGATAATGCTTTAACGGCAACTTTAACCGGAATCACAGACGAAATACGCCGCAGAGCAGAGGAGGAGCAAAGGCGGCAAGCGGAAGAGCGCAGAAAAGCGGAAGAAGAGCAAAGGCGGCAAGCGGAAGAGCGTAGAAAAGTTGAAGAAGAAAAACGCCGCAAAACAGAGGAAGAAAAAAAGCGAAAGGAAGAGGATTTTAGAATACGCGATGAAATGATTCAACGCTATAATCTTTTGGTTCGGTATATTAATGCTTACAAATCATTGGATAAAAAGAGTAATATAATTAGCAAACTTCAAGAATGTGCCAGTGCAGAAAACACATTTATGCATTCAAACGACGATTTGACAGAATTTGTTGTTTTACCGACAAAAGTACAATCAGAGTCACTGATAAATTCCCTGCCACCAGTTGCCACTGTTGAAGGCATGGTAAAAAAGAAACTGCACAAACGGGCGTTGATTCTATCTGCCGATATTATCATTGCCGGTATTATCACTGCCGGTATTATTTTTACAACCGTTAATCATATCAGAGATACAAGAGCCGCGGCGGAACGGGCAAGAGTAAAAGCGGAAGCAAGACAAAGAAGACAACAACAAGAAGAAGAAAGACTAAGACAGCAACAGGAAGTTGAACGACAAGAAGCCGAAAGAAGACAGCTGGAAGCGGAAGCAGAGAGACAAAGGCAACAAGAAGCGGAACGACAAAGGCAAGAGCAAGAGGAAAGGCAAAGGCTGGCACTGGCGGCAAGACAAGCTCAAGGTTATGATGTTTGCATTTTAAGTAAAGATGGCAAAACGGTTACCAGTACAATAAATAAAAATATTACCCGTTGTATTATTCCGGAAGGCGTAACAGCGATTGGTCCGGATGCATTCCGCGGATGTACTGATCTGGTATTTGTCATGATTCCAGATAGTGTAACATCCATTGGCGATGAATCTTTTGCCAATTGTCCAAAGTTAACCAGTGTGACAGTTTCTCCCGATTGCAGCATTTCCTGGAATTCTTTTGCCAAAACTTGTCAGGTTATCAGAAAATCTCAAGCTGAATTGGAAGCTGAACGACAAGAAGCCGAAAGAAGACAGCTGGAAGCGGAAGCAGAGAGACAAAGGCTGGAAGCAGAAGCGGAGAGACAAAGGCTGGAAGCGGAAGCGGAGAGACAAAGACTGGAAGCGGAAGCGGAGAGACAAAGGCTGGAAGCGGAAAGACAAAGACAACAAGAAGCAGAGAGACAAAGGCTGGAAGCGGAAAGACAAAGGCAACAACAGGAAGTTGCAAGAAATTTGCAAACCGCTTCGACTTTTACAGCCAGGCTTCCGGGCAATGTTACGCTTGAGTTGGTGCGAATTCCCAAAGGTGAATTTATGATGGGCAGTCCGGCAACTGAATCCGGGCGGAATAATGATGAAGTCCAACACCGGGTAACTTTGACCAAAGACTTCTTTTTGGGTAAATATGAGGTGACCCAGGCACAATGGCAGGCGGTAATGGGGAATAATCCATCAGATTACGAAGGTCCGCACCTCCCGATGAAGAAAGTCAGTTGGCATGATGCGATCCAATTTTGCGAGACTTTGACGGCAAGAGGTCACAGTGAAGGGTGGCTGCCGGAAAATTGGAAGTTCACTTTGCCGACCGAAGCGCAGTGGGAATATGCCTGTCGTGCCGGGACGTATACCCCTTTTCTTACGGGAATCGATCAGATACTTCCAAAATGAATTTTAATGGTTACTATCCGTATGGCGGAGCAAATAGAAAAGTGTCTCGTCAGCGTACTGTTGAAGTCGGTTCGCTTGACTACCGGAATAACTTCGGCTTGTATGATATGCATGGTAATGTGTTTGAATGGTGTCTGGATTATTATGACAGTTACAGCCGTAGAGCCGTAAGCGATCCGTTTTGTGCAACAGGCTCGGACCGTGTTTTACGGGGCGGCAGTTGGGTCACCCGCGCGCAGTACTGCCGTTCGGCGAGCCGGGGCTACGCCAGCCCGGCGGATCGGGGCGGCTTCATCGGCTTCCGCTTGGCCCTGGTCGAAGTTCAATGATTGGCTGTCACATCTCCTTGAGCTGAAAAATATACCAGTTTCACAAAATTCAGGACATTACCCCAAAATATGCAGTTGAAATTTTTTACCATGTGATACGGCGGCGACAACGGACAAGACGGACAAAAACAGATAAGAACGGACATGGCAAAAAACAATTATGCCATGCCCATTTTTTATCGGCTCTCATTCACCAAGTTTATCAGCCTCAAAAGCGTTATCCAGAGCGGCAATATACGGCAGTTGTTCCATGTACCAGGCAAAATTCATGAAACGGTTACCGGAAATGTAGTGATTACATCCCGTCCGGCCATTATTCTGCCAGTTGATCAGCCACAATTCATTGCCGCCGCGGCGTGAACGCAGAGAACCGAGAGTGCGTTTGGCAAATGGCGGTATGCTGAAGTTACCGGAAAGCAACTTTTTGCCGTTTTTATCCGTAACAGTGAAACTCCCGGTGGCCTCAAGACAACTGTCATTGAGAGCCACAACATTGCTTTCCCAAGGATCAGGCTCACTGCAACAGATCAGAAACGGACTCTGGCTGCGTTGAATATAGTAAAATGCCAATTTTTTGCGGAAGCAGTAATCCACCACCGCATCGGATGACTGCGGCCAGCCGTCGATCATATTCCACCACAATATACCGGTACAAACGTCACTCAAGCGGACTGTTTCAATCTGAAATTTGAGGGCTTCTGCCTGAAATATCTGGGATTGGCGGATATACTCCATCACATCAGACGGTTCACTGTCAAAATATTCCTGCAAAGCCCTGGCGATCGCAGAAGCCCGGTAATGCTGTACGCACGATGGACCGAATTGGTTGCCGCTGTGCAGATCCCAAATCGGATTATCCGGATCGACCGAAACTTCTTCTCCGGCAAAAAACTCTTTCATCGTAGCCATGGATGGAGCCCCGATCCACCCGGTTTCACTGATGAATTGCATTTTCAAATCAGCATAATAGGGCAATTTGAAAAATTCCCGGTTGCCCCAGAGGTGAACTTCCGGGATCCGCTCTACTGCTTCATCAAAAGTGTATTTTCCTTGCATACCTGCCGGAATATACGGCGAACTTACCAGATACGGACGGGACGGATCCTGCTGCCGGATTATCTGCGGCAGGATTTCTCTGGATAAGCGGTTGTGCTTCAAAGATAATCCCTCGTAAAAAGCACTTTGATCCACCTCATTATCTCCGCACCACAACGCCAGCGATGGGTGGCGACGCAATCTTCTGATCACCGCCTCAACTTCAGGACGGATGAGTGAATAAAAGGTTTCATTCTGCGGATAATATTCACAGGCAAACATAAAATCCTGCCAGACCAGTATGCCGTGACGGTCACACCAGTCAAAAAATTCGTCACTTTCATAAACGCCGCCGCCCCAACAGCGGATCATGTTGCATTGCAATTGATCAAAGAGAGCCAAAGCCTTTTCCCGGCGGGCCTCATCTCTGGAATGCAATGCATCAAACGGCACATGGTTGCTGCCGTAGATTTTGACCGGCCGGCCATTGACGATAAAGGAAAATTCCCCCTGGCCGTCAATATTGTCTTCACTGTGGATCAATTCGATCGTACGGATGCCGCAAACTGTGGTATATGAGGCAAGAAGAGTACCATCTGCAGCTGACAATTCTGCACTTAATTCATACAAATTGGCTTCACCGTAAGCCCGTGGATTCCACAACTTGGGATCATCCAACTCAAAATTGACCGTGCCGCCGGTAAAATAGGCTGGTGTTTTTGTTTCCCAGACAGATTCTCCGCAAACCATGCGGAATTTCAGTGAACACCCGTGCAAAGATTCTTCTCCGGCGGCAAAGTGATAAAACATCCGCAATTTCGCCCGGTTGTTTTCCCGGTCGATACTGCGGGTCTGCACCCAGAGATCATTGAAGTAAAAAGGCGTTTCACGTTTTTCCAGATAAACACCTTTCCACAAGCCGCCCAGAGATAGCCGGGGAAAAATATCCCAACCGGTTTCATGGGCCGGACGGCGGGTGTAGACTGTAGCATACAATTCGGCACTGTGAGCCAGAGTTCCGGGGGTATCCGGATATTTACGGGCGACGATTTCCGGAGAAATCATGCGGATGGCCAAAGTATTTTTTTCCCGGCAAATCACCTTGAACCGGTGAGGGATAAAAGCATTTTCACAACTGCCGATCTTTTCGCCGTTGAAAAATATTTCTGCGAACAGATCGGCTCCATCCAAAACCAGTTCCGCTTCGCCGGTAAAATCACACTCCACGCTCCGGCGATACCAGAAGTCATGGTATTCAAATTCCCGATATTTTATGGAATTCAATCCGGCCAACGGATCTCCGCCAACTCCGGCGTGCCACAAATCCAATTCCAAATTTCCCGGCACCTGACCTGCTATCGGCGTATATCCTGACAAATTTTCCGGTTCCGCGAAACGCTTTTCAGGAGGAATGATAAAAAGTTCCCATTCCCCATTGAGATCCAACCGCATAAAATTCCCTCACCGTTAAAAATTAAGTGTTCTTATTTGTATTGATTTAAGTGTCACATCGAGCATCCCGGCTACAACCGGACACTTGGCCATAAACATAAATGCTATCGGTGCAGTACTGTCGTTGAGAGTTTCAAAATTCCCCTGCCCTTTGGCAATGATCAAATCAGCAGAATTGAATTCATCCATAAATTCCTTACTGCATAACTCCGTGACCGTGCCGGGAATACCACTGCCGTTACTGACCGCCCGAACCGCAAAATTTTCCAATTTGCACCCCGCAAGATCGCTCATCGCCACATCATTGAAAATTTCCCGGCCGCGAACCCCCAATACGACCTTGTGTCTGAATGGCTCCATAAAAATCCGGTCAAAGACCGCTTCACCGCAATTATCCAAAAGATAAAAAATTTTTTCTGCCGATCGGATACGTTCTTCGATCCGGGCGACCGCCTCCATATCCAATGGCAAAGAAAAAGATTTCCGGATATGCTCCATCGCCGCCGAAAGATCAAGATCCTGAAAAACACCGAAATCCAGAATATTGCCCGCCACTGCCAGACGCAGACGGGATTCAAAACTTGCCGGATCATATTCAGTGATATCCGGAAGTTTGGTCAGCAGATTTTCAGCAAGCTGGTTGGATTTCTCTTTTTCAGCGGCATAAAGTCCGGAAATATCCGCATATTTACCGGCCAGATCGAATATCTTTCCGGCATAATAAGGCGGCGGCATATCCAAACTGCACTCTGCCAGCATCCGGAATGCTTCAGTTACGATCTTTTTACGCAATCCGGCATCTCCGGTCGCCCGCACCGCCGCATCAACTGCATTGCGGCCAAGACACGGCATGCACTCCAAACAACTATTCATAAATACTCCTGCTGAAATCCGTGATTAATATACAACTTTGCACATTGCAATACAAGTATTACAATGGGTATAAAGAGTATTTTTATCAGCGTTTATCCCAAACAGAGCATTCATGCTGAAACATATTGGAACATTACCGGATATAATTGAAAACGATCTGTTTTTCAGAGAACAAAAAACTCAAACGGTACAAAATGGTATTGACTGAGGTAAAATAATCACCAAAAGATGGCGGAATAAGAAGATTCGACACGAGCGAAGCGAAGTGAGCGTAAACCTTGCACCCCGCTGAAGCGAAAAAAACAAATCAGCCAATAAAAAAACACAGAGGGCTTTGGGGATCAATCACGCATCTTGGATGAAAAACGGATTTTTTTTGTTTGGAAATCACGACTAAACCTGTTAACAAACTCAATTTGGTGAATTTGTCCGTCACGGCGTTGCCACCCCATGCCCTGAGCCTGATTGTCCTGTATCGGGATTTCCAGAATTTGTTGCCCTTGGGCATCATATTGGCGGTAAGGACCATTCATTTGGCCGTTTCTGACGGTATAGGTGACATATCCATCTTTAAAGGTTTGCCTTTTTTTCACCGTCACTGGTTCGCTCTGGCCAAAGGTTTCTGGAAATAATCAATTGCCCGTTTAAATACTCTTTTTGAAAAACGCCAACTTCAAGGTTTTCTAATTCGTGATGTTTTATTCCATCCATATATGCCGTAAATTTATCTCTTTCAATTGTAAAAGGGCGCCGGGAGGGAGATAAGAAAAAATCAGGTTCCAAATCTATGTCCATTAAGGCAACGGTTGTAGGGTTGAGTTGATACATGACTGTTCTTTCTTCCATATGAGCGTGGAGTTCTCTGAGTTTAAGAAGCGTAAATGTATCTTCTATACTTCCTCCTGGAAGAACGAGGATGTCGTTATGATATTGAATAGAGTGCGTCATCTCGTGTGCAATGGTCCCGACAGCATTTCTAAGTTCGGAAGTACGTGTATTCCCTGTGTTCGCAGTAATGTTTTTAAACCATAATGCAGAAAGGGAAATACTATGTTTATGTTTCCCGTCTTCGGAACGACCATATGCAGCGTTAAGAGAAGTGCCTGACTGATTGACTTCAAATTTTAAGTCAGAGGGGGGCGTTTTGGATAATCCATAAGCCTCTCGGGCAAGAGGCGAGCATGTCTAAGCACTCAATGTACAACCGTTTCTGTTCCGGTGTAATTTTAGAATCCGGCGTTCTTGAGATCTGCCGTTTGAAATGTGCCAGTTTTTGTTCCGGACGAACCTCGGCTTGACGGCGTCTGCGTGTCGCACCATTGCGATTGCCAGGCGAATGCGGCCCCGATCCAGCCTCATTTGGCAATATCAATAAAGTCAGACCGATAACCGTTAACAGCACTTTTTTAATAAGATCATTCCACATGAAAACACTCTGGTATTACATTTCACATATCCGAATCGATCATCATCGATGGATACTATAGCATTCCCTGCAAACATTTGCAACTGCGGAAGAACAAAAAAGTTGTAACTTATAAAAAAAATGGCGGAGAGAGAGTCACTCTCCAAGATGTTGCCATTCAGCTTATTTTACGCTCAAAGTCCTTGATTATCAGAAGTCCATTCCCGTATTTTTCCGAAAATATATACTTTTTTGAAACCTGATAAAAAAGGCTCTTTTTGGTACTTCTCATCTGCCGAATGGTACTGAAACGGCACCTTTCACTTTTCAGTTTTCGGACCTCTTTTTCATTGAGTTTTTTATACGCCGCATTGATCGCCGTCAATAGTTTTTCTCAACGCCTTTACTGTCCTTTTACCACCCGGCAACAGATCATCCCGGCATCCGGTTTGGTTATGATGCCTGCACTTAATCTACCCTGATTTTGTCAAAAATGCAAGTTTAAATGCTTAAAAACGCCGGATTTTTATTTCAACATCCCGGACAACTGAGGCACTGTCCCGGATAAAAGGGTTTTCAAAACGGACTTTGGACCGTTTGAAGCAGACTATTTACCTCTTCTGGCGGACAAGGGTTTCCGGACATTTACCCTGAAAAGTCCGTGTCCGGATGGCAAAAATCCGCAATCTATCGTGCTGTAAAAAAATACAGCATTATCTTTTAAAATTAATTGTGGTTCACCATATTTTATTACCCGAACTGTCAGGAAGATTAAACACGCAAGCCACGATTTCTTAAACAAATATGGGGTCATTGCTTTAGAAAAGATGGGGCTTTTGTTGAAAGTCTGTTCCTGTTCTGTGCTACGGTCTTGCAATGAAGTTATCGAACTCTTTATTTCAGAAAAAGTCACTTGATCTGATCTATTCCAATGAAACGTCCAAAGAGCTGTTTTGTTGCCATGCGGCAAGGGGGTTCTGTCGTGTAAATCCACCTTAAAATTGATCTGTGATCTACTGCCCTCGGGTACGATATTTTCATCAAAAACGATGCAAAAGAATTACTGTCTGGAACCGCAAATGCGATTCCAGACAGCGACTGTTAATTTGAATCAGCATCAGGAGATTGCGGCTCATCACTCATAATGAATTTGATAATATCGGTGTTGCGATACCGAATCCCATGCCCCACATACTTCCTCTTGAAGGGCAGATATGGCTCTTGTTTCTTGAAGTTCGCCAAACTTATGCCAAGCATCTGAGCAGCTTCATCCATCGTGATCAATTTAGGCACCACAACGGGTAGCTCTTCACCTTTGGCGGCGATGTGCTTTAATTGAGCAATGAT
>JAZNEV010000048.1:0-19359 GCA_045588835.1 Victivallaceae bacterium | reverse complement strand
TGCGGCCATTGGTATTTAGCGGCATGATAACAAGCGGGATTTTTGCCAAGCTTTTTTGAAAAAAGCGTCGATCAAGGCGAGCGCAGCCGCCGCGACACTTCGCCCCCCGCCGGGCGGGGCGATGCCGGGAATTTTTCTTACCACCAACATATTCGCACATGTTGGTGGTCTTTTTTTGTCCGCTTTCTTTTACAAAAAAGAAAGCTTGGCAAAGAAAATGAAATGTCGCGGCACTCCGTTGTCGTGCCTTGATCGTTTTTTTTGAAAGGAGATAATTTGCCCTCGCCGCCTCTGGCGCAAAACCCGAAATTTCCTCATACTCCGGACAAAAAGGCATTGGGTGGGGCGGCTCGGCGGGCGGTTGGCACCGCCCTTACGGACATTACGGACACTGCGGACATTACGGACACTGCGGAGACTGCTGACACGACGGACATTTACGGATACGATAATGAAATGCAATGGAGCGCACTTTGCCGGGGGATTGCGGCAATAAAAAACCACCGGATGTTTCACCGGTGGTCGGTTGATGTGAGATTTTATCGCATGAGCAAAAGCAGGTTGATGAAGTATTTACCGTCAACTTCGGTCAGAATTCCGGCTCTGGAAAATGCTCCAAGCAATCTGAAAACGGCAGAATTTCTGTTTTCCCTGACACTCTGAATTTCTTCATCCCCGACAAAGCCTTTGCACAGGTCAGTAAGGTTGTTTTTCAACGTTTGCTGATTGCCGTTGGCATCCTGATTCATCCGGGCTTGGGTTTCAGCAGTGAATAATGTCCAAAGGGCATCGGTATCACGGGCCAGTACGGCATCGATAAAACGGGCAATGGTACTGGCTTGGGAGATCTCACTCCAATTTTGATTGGAGTACCATTTGCCGTCGATCTGCACCAGATCACGGTCGTTGGACATATTGCGGATGATCCGGCTTTTATTCCTGCGCATTCGAACGATCGAATCATCCGGAGCAAGATTCAGAAAAGCCTGACTGGCAGCTTCCAGATTTTCCCGGCTGCCGAAAATTTCGATCCCCTGCCGGATGGCATCCGGCGAGAGGGTATTGAGCAACGCTTTGGCATCACGGTTGGCGATTGCTTCAAATGCGTATTCCGCAATTGCCTCTCTGGTGTCAAATTCAATTTTATCACCCGGATTTCCGGCCAGAACGATGATACTGACCGTGAGAACAGCCGGCAATAAGAGTTTTTTCAACATTTTTCATCTCCTTTTTTGTGTTGGTAATGTCCCAAATTTTGTGAAACTGAAATATAAACTTGTAAATAAATATTTCTTTTAACGCCTGAAATATATCGCATAAGTTGTGATTTGTCAACCCAGGCCTACACGGTTTTGATAAAAAATAAGACATTTTGGTGCCGGTCAGAAACGCAGCCGGTCGCCACGCATTTCGATACTCATGCCGATAGATAGAGTTGACAGCGGTTGTTTAATATAGTCACTGTCAATGTAAGCGTAAAGTGCATATTGCGGCAATTCCACCTGGATCCCGCTGTTGAGGATCCTGGTGACCGTGCAGTGGAAAGTTTTGGCCGGATCACGTTTCAATTCATCCTCAATAATGCGGACTTTCAATCTTTCATTGGCTGCGGCACAGGCGGCATCGCACTGTTCTTCCATATCCGAAGCGTATTGGGCAACTGACTCCAGTGCGGAAGCACTGCGGGTACGTTGATTCAGATCAAAATTCCACAACTGCTGATGCACCGTCAAGTCGGTATAACGCCGGATCGGGCTGGTGAAGTGGGCGTAAAAGGTTTTGCCCAGAGCGTAATGCAATTCGCCTTTTACCGCATAAGAAGCACGCATCATGGACCGCAGAAGCATACCGAGAATCAGCGGTTTGCACTCATCATCGGGCAGATTGGCGATAAATTCCCGGCAGTAACTGCGGTCGGCAATATTGCCGCAGGGTATTTTGAAGTTATCGGTCACCCAGTCGGAAAATTCCATGGTTTTTTCTTCTTCCGGCTCCGGGTGGATGCGGTAGATGCCGGCCACGGATTTTTCCGGCAGTTGCCGGCCGACGAATTGGTTGGCCGCCAGCATACACTCCTCAACGAGTTGTTCGGATTCTCTGGAAAATCTTTTCTCGATACCGGTGACGGTATTGCTCTTTTCATCGCAGACCACCCGCACTTCAGGAAGCGGCAGGTCGATGAATTTTTCACTTTCCTCCCGGAATTTCCGCATTTGCCGGATGACTTGGGCCATCACCGGCAACGTTTTTACGGTATCCTCCAGCCAGTGGCCGGGAGTGGTGCCGTTATCCAGAAAATTTTGAACTTCATCATAATCAAGTCTTTGTGCGACTTTAATAATGGTGTGTTTTCTTTCTCCGCCCAAAACGTGACCATCTTTATCCACTTTCAGAAAAACGCTGTGGGCCAGAGAATCACAACCGGCCTGCATACTGATTTTGGCCGTCAAACCGGCCGGAAGCATCGGCAGAGTCCTGCCCGGCAGATAACAACTGAAACTGCGTTTGGCCGCCAGTTTGTCAAATTTGCTTTTGGGCCGGATAAAGGCGGCCACATCGGCGATATGGATACCCAGAGTGTAAGTGTCATCCTCATTTTTTTCAATGGATAACGCATCGTCGAAGTCTTTGGCATCAAAGGGATCGATGGTCAGTACAAAAAGATCACGCCGGTCATCACGGGGGATTTCCGCCGGGATGATCGAAGCGGCTTCGGCTTCATCGTCAGCAGAATATTTGCCGGGCAATTCAAATTCGGCCATAACGGCATCCAGATCAGCGGAAATATCTCCGGCTTTGCCGATAACTTGCGTGATCCGGCCGGTAAGTTCGCCGCTGGATTTGCTGTCACATTCGATTTTCACCCAGTCGCCGCGTTGGGCCCCATTGCGTGAACCGTAAATGGAAATGACTTCCGGCAGACGGTTATTCAATGGTGCGACAAAGGAACCGGGCAACAATTCAGCGACAAAACTCTGCCGTGAACGCTCCAGAATTTCCAGCACCTTGCCAACCGGACCTTTGGCAGAATCTTCCGGATGATCCGGCCGGGGCGGCAGGATTTTGATTTTGATCCGGTCGCCATCGGTGGCAAATCCGGCGAATTTCGCCGGTATGAAAATATCTTCAACTCTTTCTGCCGCACCGTCGGGAGTCATAAAGCCGTAACCTCCGGCGGCCATGTGGATCACTCCGGTCAGGGTTTCTCCCTCACGCTCCAAACGGCGTTCGGCGGCACGCCGGGCGATCCGGCGCAGGCGGATTTTTCGGGATTTTTTCATGTTTCACTCCTCCAGCAATACTTGTAAACCCTCATCATGGATCATGGCACGGTATTGATTCTGTTTCAAAAGGTAGATCAGGGCCTGAAGTTTCGGAGTAAGATCCTTATAGACCAGCACATACTGGATCGCCAGCGGGTAAGTGCCGTCACGCACCGTGGCACTTGTCGGGGTGATGCCGTTGATACTCAATGCTTTGACTTCTACTGGCGGCTGGGATTGAAATTGGGTAAAAAAGATCGAGGCCGTATTGACAAAGGCAAATCCGCCGGAGGGCGTATCGACTTTGAATATTTCCGGATCGATTTCCGCCTCACCGAAAACCCGCCGGATGATCGTGCCGGATTGCGATTCAAGTTCCGGGGCGATCCGCTGGATATCAAAATTGAGCTGGATATAGTTTTGCCAGCCGGGCCGCCGGGCGGTGAGAATTTCCAAAACCTGATTTTTGGTCAGATTTACGGCCGGATTGGCGGTGCTGACATACAAAACCAGTGCATCGGCTGCGACCGGGATATGCGGTTGATCTTTGATAAATCTGCGGTCGATCAGCACGGCATCGATTTCGCCCCGCTCCAGCATGGGCAATGCTTCTGAGGGCAGTTTGCGGCACATGGAAAAATTCAATCTGGCAGTGGTTGACAGATGGATGGCCGCCCGCATGAAATATCCGGTCGGTGCTCCGCCGGTGGCATCACAAACTGATAAAAAATTTACCTCTGCCGGAACTGAAACGGTGAATATCATTGCAAGAAATGTGAGAATTTTTTTCATCAGTCTGTTCTCCGTTTGAGTTATTGTCAATAGTATTTGTTTCCGTCCGCAGATTTTTGATTTACATCAGGCAAATCTTTTTTGCAGCACTTCCAGCAGACGGGCATTTTCCGCCGGAGTGCCGATGGTTATCCGCAGGTATTTCCCGGTGATCTCTCCGGGAAAATAGCGGACGATCACAGCTTCATCACGCAATGCTTTGAAGCATCCGGCTCCATCGCCATCCGGCGGAGCGGCAAAGAGGAAGTTGGCCTGACTGGGAATGACTTTGAATCCGAGGTTTTCCAGGTCTTTTTTCATCTTTTCCCGGTCGGCAATGATTTTTTCGCAGCACTCTTTGCGGTACCGGGTATCGAGGAAGTTGGCTTTGGCCAGTTCCTGTGAAAGCATATCCACATTGTAGGAATCCTTGAGTTTCATCAATCCGTAGATCAGGTTTTCATTGCCGAAAGCATATCCCAGACGCAGACCGGCCATGGATGAACTTTTGGAAAAAGTACGCATGACCAGCACATTGTCAAATTCCGAAGCAAATTCAGCACAGTTGTCATCCGCAAAATCGGCATACGCTTCATCGATGAGTACGATGCCGTCAAAGTTGCTGCAAATGTTGCGTACCAATGCTTTATCTGCCGCATTGCCGGTTGGGGCATTGGGGCGGGTCACGATGAGCAAATTGGCATTCCCGGCCGACTTGACCGCATCATCCGGATAGGCAAAGGTTTCCGGATCAAGGGCGATCTTTATCACCGGAGCCCCCTGCATGGCCGCCAGAACCGGATAGAGTGAATAGGTCGGTTCAAAGACCGCCACCGCCATATCCGGAGCCGTGAATGCCCGGAAGATCATTGTCAGCAGATCATCTGAACCGTTGCCGATGATCACGTTTTCCCGCTTCATATTCACGGATGCGGCGAATATATCCCGTAACGCATCGGCCGTCGGGTCGGGATAACGACGCAGTCTGGCCGGATCGAAATTACGCAGCACCTCCTGCACTTGCGGTGAGGGCGGATAGGGATTTTCGTTGGTATTGAGTTTGATCAGATTGCTCATTTTCGGCTGTTCGCCGGGGGTGTAGCCGGCAATGGCATCGATCTCTTTGCGGAAGTAGGATTTCATTTGACAAATACTCCGGTGATCATCATTATAAAAATATAAAAATAGAGCAGACACATCACGGCCGATGCCGCTGAAACTGAATATTTCCAATATTTGTTTACCGCCGTCCGGCGGAAAACATCCCGCAACGTACAGGGAATGGCCGACATCCAGA
The DNA here is from genome assembly GCA_045588835.1 of Victivallaceae bacterium. Taxonomy (GTDB): domain Bacteria; phylum Verrucomicrobiota; class Lentisphaeria; order Victivallales; family Victivallaceae; genus UBA1784. Next base: position 14,028 of record JAZNEV010000048.1, on the reverse strand, counting down.
TCGCCGCAGAACCGCTTAAAAGCAGTAAAACGGTGATGATCCCCGCTCCGGCAAGGTGATACTCAAACGCTCCGTGAATGGCATCGTAGGCCAACAGGATCAGAAAGAATGACACCCCTCTCGCCCCGTAATGGTCGATGTGATAATAGCACAGTACCGGCAATGCCACTGCCAGCGGATAGAGCCAGAGGATCAGAAAATCCGGTGAAACCGGTATGGCCAGCGGCACACAGAGCAAAGCCGTTGGCAGCGCGTAGGCGATACCGGCGATTTTGTTGCGGCAGAGTTTTTCCAGTTTGGCGATATTTTGTTCTGAAGCGGTGAAAAACAGCCACGTCAGAATTCCGGCAGTCGCCATGCCGGCAAGCAATTCAATAAGCAGTATCATATTTCCAAATCTCCGATCCGGTAAAATTTTATCGCATTGCCGGTGAATACTTCAGCGGCTTTTTCCGGAAGCATCTGCCGGTCGCTTCCCACTGCCTGTGCCACCAGAGCTGCCATGCCCGGAGTATTGCTTTTTCCCCGGTACGGAACCGGTGCAAGATAGGGTGAATCAGTTTCGATCAGCAACCTTTCAGTGGGAATGACGGCCAGAGCCTCCCGGATATTGTGTGCCGCTTTGAATGTATACATACCGCCGGCACCGAAGTAACCGCCCAATTCAAGGAATTTTTCCGCATCGGCAGCACTTCCGGCGTAGCAGTGGATGACGAAACGGCCTCCGGCCAGACAGAATGGCGTAAGGATATCCAATGCATCCTGATAGACCTGACGGCTGTTCTCTTTATCCCGCAGATGGAGCATGGCCGGCAGATCCCAGAGCAAAGCCAGTTCCAGAAACTCATCCAATACCTTTTTCTGGCTGTCCGGATCGGAATAATCATAGAAATAATCCAGACCGATCTCACCGACGGCCAGCAGTTTGCGATGTCCGGTGAATATGGAGAAATCCGCTTTATCTTTGAGGTAACCGGCCGCATCGTGCGGATGTACGCCGCAGGCGAAATAAACTTCCGGAGCAAATTCCGCAAACTTCATGGCCCGGAATGATTCATCGAAATTGCTTCCGGCACAGAGCATCAGCAGTTTTTCCGGTACATTTTTGAAGTCTTTGGCCGCGAGTTGCAAATCACTGGCACACTTCTGCAAATACTCTTCAAAAGTACACTCTTTATCCAGATGAAAATGGGTATCAAACAATCTCATGGTTACACCTTGTCATGGGTGATCTTGATCGCTCCGGCGATGATAAAGGCGATCGTCGGGGCCAAACCGCAGATCATCGGGTCAAGTGCCCCGCTTTTACCGATCATCAGAAACAGTTGTGCCACAAGAATATAGATCACGATCAGGGCAATGGCGAAAATGATCGCCAGCATACTGCCGGTGCGTTCATTTCTCGTGGCCAGCGGAATCCCCAGAAATACTGCCAGAAAACATGACCACGGAAACGCCAGGCGGTAGTACAGCACCGTTTCATAAATGCACCGCACTTTTTGCGGCATTCCCGGATTGGTCCGCAGGATATGCCAGATCACCGGGGTGGCCAGATTGTCTTTTTCTTTGACCGCATTGAGGATATCTTCCGGTTTTTCCGGAATCTCCCGGCGGGAAAAAGTCAGATTCTCAAATGCGATCGCATTGTGCATCAGGATCGTGCCTCTGGATTCCAGAAAGGCCGTTTCTTCGGAACGGTCGTAACTGACAAATGTACCGCGGTGAAACACCCATTGTTCATTCTCATAATCGTAACTTGCCTGATCGATCATGAAGTCAAGTTTGCGGTTTTCCAGCAGCCGGGCAATTTCCAGGCGGCGTTTTTCCGGTTGATCCGGCGGTGATAAAAGAGCGTAACGGCGGCCCAGCACCTGAGCGAGCATGGCTTCATATTCCGGCGTGCCGGGAGTGCCGAGCAGTTTTTCGATCATGGATTTGTTCCAGACGGTTTTCAAAGTCACATTTTCCTGATTTTCACCGGCGACAAAAAGTTGAAACAGCCAGCGTCTGGAACCGTCATTACTGCGGTAGGTCAGCAGACTTTTGGCATATTCCCGTTTGTCGGCGGCCTGATCGAAAAGTTTTTCGGCGGCAACCGACGTTTGCGGAATGAGCAACTCATTGAAGTAAACATTCAACCCCGTCACCAGCAATCCTACGGCAAAGATCGCTCCGCCGCAACGCATCAGCGACACTCCGGAAGCACGCATGGCGGTCACTTCCAGATTCTTGCCGAATGTCGCCATCGTCCACATACAGCCCAACAGCATCGAGATCGGCATGATAAAGCGGATATTGCCCGGCAGACGGTACAAAAGGTACAATCCGATATCTTTCCACGATGCCTCTGCATCCAGAAAGTCGGAAATATCCCGGTAAATGTCGCTCAAAATAAAGAGCATGATAAATACCAGCATCAGAATACCGTATTTGATCATGAATTCTTTAAGCACATAGCCGTCAAGTTTCCACAACGGGAACCAACGGCGTTTGAGCAACTTCAGATCCCGGTACCGTGATGCGAACTCAACTTCGATTTTTTTTCTGTCTGTCATGAATCGGATTCTTTATTTACAGTTAATATCTCCCGATTTTGTGAAATTCACATTCGGGATCTTATGATACATTTATCGGAATCACTAAAATATATCACAAAAGTTTTTGTTTGTCAAAATATAACAGCGTTTGTTTCCGTCCGGCGGATGGATCGGCCGCCAGACGCCACAGCAGATGATTCCTATTTATTGAGGGTGACTTCTTCTCCCCGGAATTTCGCCCAGGCAAAGGTGATGACTGTTAAAAATCCGGAAATCATATACGCATCATACAACTCCAATCCCAGACCGACCGGGCCGCCGTGATCCGGACTGATCCAGAGAATGTAAGTTGTTACTACAAACATGATGAATGCTCCGGGGAGTACCGTGATGAAAGCCGGGCGTTTGATCGAAAAGAGATAGATGGAACCTGCCAGCAGGGCAAATGCCGCGATCACCTGATTGCTCCAGGCGAAATAGGTCCACAACTTCTGGAAACTGTCACTATTGGCATTGCTCCAGATCAGCAAGCCCAGAGTCAAGGCGATCAGCGGCAGAACCAGCAGTAAACGCGGCAGCAGCGGTTTCTGATCGATGTGAAACATTTCCGCCATGCTCAAACGCAGACTGCGCATTGCCGTATCTCCGCTGGTGATGGCCAGCACGATGACGCTGATGACCACCACGGTGGATAAATTGCCGTAAAGAAATGAATTGGTGATCGTCGCCAGTACTCCATTGGCATTGGTACCGATCAATTCCGGCATCCGGTTGTAGACGGCCAATGCTCCGGCCGACCAGACCATTGCGATGAAACCTTCAGCGATCATCATGCCGAAAAACACTCCGAAGCCCTGTTTTTCACTTTTGATCGTGCGGGCCACGATCGGGGCCTGAGTGGCGTGGAAGCCGGAAAGTATACCGCAGGCGATCGTGACGAAAAGCATCGGCAGGATCGGTTTGTTGCCGGCGGCGGTGAACATTTTACTTTGAAACGCTTCGCTTTCAGTAAGCAGTTGCGGATCCTGCCCGGCACTGATCATCAAACTGATAAAAAGTGCAACTGTGCCCAGCAGCAGAACCGCTCCGAAAACCGGATAGACCCGGCCGATGATCTTATCCACCGGAAAAAGTGTGGCACAGATGTAATAAACGAAAATGATCCCGACGCTCCAGAAAAATGCTTTGTTTCCGCCGCTGACCAATCCGGCGGACAACGCTGCCGGTATATTGATGAATACCGCCACCACCAGCAGCAAAGCCAGGATCAGAAATGCCGCAAATACCCGGTAAATATGTTTCCCGGCGGTCAACCGCACCAGCTCCGTCAGGTTCGCTCCCCTGTGACGCATGGACATCATACCGGCAACGTAATCATGCACCGCCCCCATAAGCACACAGCCGACCGGGATGATGATGAATACGATATCGCCGAAAAGGATCCCGGTGATCACACCGATCACCGGACCGATACCGGCAATATTCAGCAATTGGATCAGCATATTTTTCCAATTCGGCAAAACCATGTAATCCACTCCGTCAGCATTGGAAACTGCCGGAGTTTTACGGTCATCCGGCTTGATGACCGCCCGGACGATCCTGCCGTAAACAAAATATCCGACGATCAAAATTCCCAGACCGGTAAGAAACAGTTTCATTTTATTTTCCTTTCAGATCAGTTGCTTTATCCGCTGATGTAATATAACGCCTCATTCTGTCAGATTCAATCTGTTTTACGCCTGAAGTTTATCCAACGCCCGGCCGATACGGGCCAGCGACTCATCTTTACCCAGTATTTCCATGATTTCTCCCGGTCCGCCGGGGGTGACAGCACAACCGGAAACCGCGATCCGCACCTGCCACATGGGCCGTCCGGCTTTGACTCCGGTTTCGGCGGCAAATCCGCTTAAAACTCCGGAAATGTTTTCGGCATTCCAGTCGTTCAATTCCGCCAGACGGTCACGCAATTCCGGCAGATCGCTTCTGGTGTTTTCCGGATCGCCTTTGCTTTTTTTGTGGTTGAAAAGTTCCACTTCATACTCCGGCTGTTCGATCAGAAATGCGATCTTTTCCGGAATTTCCGTCAGGATCTCCGTGCGGCCGTGGAGCAATCCGGCGATCAGATCCCACTTGCTTTCCACTGCCGTGCCGTCAATTTTGGCAAAAGGTTTGGCCAATTCAGCAAATTTTTCCGGGGCAAGAGCTTTGATATATTCGGAATTCATCCAACGCAGTTTGTCGTAATCAAACACCGCCGGAGATTTATTCAAACCGCTGATTTTGAATGCTTCACCCAATTCGTCAAGCGTGAATATTTCCCGGTCGCTTTTGGGCGACCAGCCCAAAAGGGCGATGTAGTTGACGATCGCTTCGGGCAGATATCCCTCGGCCACCAGATTTTCAAAACTTACTGAACCGTGGCGTTTGCTCAATTTGGAAACGTTACCCTCCGCATCCCGGCCCATGATCAACGGCAAATGAACATAAGTCGGAATTTCCCAGCCGAAAGCCTCGTAAAGCAGATTATACTTCGGCGTGCTGGATAAATACTCCGAACCGCGTACCACATGGGTGATATTCATCAGATGATCATCCACCACATTGGCAAAGTTGTAGGTCGGCATATTGTCCTGTTTCAAAAGGATCTGATCATCAAGAACTTTATTCTCGATCTGGATCTCTCCGAAAACCGCATCTGTGAATGTGCTTATCTTGCTCCGGTCGATACGCTGACGGATCACGTGCGGCACTCCGGAAGCCACTTTGGCCGCCGCTTCAGAAACATCCATTGAGGCACACGGACACAATGCCGATGCTTCGTGGATCTCCCCGTCATTTTCTTCATCGCATTTGTCGCAGAAACAGTAATATGCGTGGCCGGTCTTTACCAGTTTTTCCGCATACTCCCGGTACAACCCTTTGCGTTCACTCTGGATATACGGCCCGAATCCCCCATCTTTATCCGGCCCCTCATCGTGTTCCAAACCGGCACTTTTCAGCGTGGCATAGATCACTTCCACCGCATTGGCCACATAACGGGCCTGATCGGTATCCTCAATACGCAAAATGAATTTGCCCCCCTCCGAACGGGCCAGCAGCCACGCATAAAGTGCGGTGCGTAAATTGCCGACATGCATAAATCCGGTCGGACTCGGTGCAAAACGGGTTCTTACTTCTGACATCTCTCGCCTTTCTCCAAAATATATATACTATGCAAATTTATGTATAACTGTATTTCTGCATAATATAACCTTTATTTCCAATATTTTCAACTTTTATTACCCCTTTGACTTGACAATCATTAAACTTTGTGTTATATTTTGTTTGTGTTTAACGAATGTGTCTCCATCGTCTAGAGGCCTAGGACACCGGGTTCTCATCCCGGCAACATGGGTTCGAATCCCATTGGAGATGCCATTTTTTTGCTCAAATTTCTGAATCTTCCCCATTTTTTCCCCGTTTTCGTTGCTTTTGGGATATTTCAATGCTATATTGTGCCATAATCTGCCAAAACAGGTTATGAGATGAAAAAAGAACAGACACAAAAACGGATTTCCAAACGGATGAAAGAACTTCGCGGCAAACTTCGCAAGAAAGCAAAAGGCGGCAACTATTATTATCGCCTGACAATCACTAATGGTGTTCGCAAGGAATTTGCTCTGAAAACAGCAAATGAGGAAGAAGCCATTCAGAAAGCTGCCGATTTGGATGCGGTTTACGAAGCTCCCAATCAGGAAGTGGCATTTGCCCAGATTAATGCGATCAAAGGATTTTCCAAGCGGGCAATGCAGCTGACCTTTGCAGAAGGATGGGAAAAATACTCATCCCATCCGGATCGGGCAACCCCGCACACCGTAGCTGAACAGTTGGCGTACAAGTCAACTTATGAGGAATTCGCAGCTTTTGCCGCCAGTGAAAAGATGGAGGCTTCAGATATTGATATCGCCCTTTGCGAAAAATACGCAGCTCATTTACGCGAACAAAATCTTGCTGTCGCCACTCACAATCGCAAACTGAAACGGCTGCGTAAAATATTTGATTGTCTCAGCGAGTACTATGACGGCGACAATCCTTTCCGGAATAAACTGCTTTTCCGAAAAGAACGCGAAGAACAGGATACTGTAGTCAGACGACAGGCATTCACCAGAGAGCAGGAACAGCAGTTGCGTGATGTGCTGGTCGATCCTCAATACAAAGTGATGAATAAACCTGAAATTCGGGTGATTTACTATCTGGGGATGTTTACCGGACAAAGGATGAAAGACTGTGTTTTGCTGCAATGGCAGAATGTGGATATGGATCATAAGCGTATCTGGGTAAAGCAATTCAAAACGGAAAAAGAGGTCTCTATTCCGATGGCTGATGATTTGTTTGAAGTTTTGCAGGAAGCTCAAACGTGGCAGAGCAACCAGTATGTCTGCCCGAAATCTGCGGCCCGTTACAGCAAACTCAATCGGGATGGAAAGAATGTCGGAAATAACCTTGTAAATATAGATGTATTACGAGTGATTCGCTGGATCGGACTTGAGCCGTCAGTATCTGTTCCGGGACGGGATAAGAAAATGACCGTCTATGGCTTTCACTCGCTGCGCCACAGCTTCGCCAGCTTCTGTGCCGAAGCCGGAGTCCCGAAAGCCGTGCTGCTGTCAATTCTGGGAACCGACAGTGATATTGCCGACAAATATTACACTCACGTCGGTGAAGATGCCCAGCAGTTGGCAATAAAAGCAATTTTACCGGACTCATCCCCAAACACCCTGAAAGAACGGGTTCAAAAAGTCCTCGACTTACTTAATTCAAAGCCAGAGCCTACGCAAGAGCTTCTCAATCAAATCAAGAAGCTGTTAAGCTGAAAATAAATGCAAGGATCAGGAAGACTTTTTTGGTCTTCCCGGTCCTCTTTTTATTTTTATTTTGTCCAAATCCGGATGCAATTCCCGAAACGTTCTGCCGCGGTTATCTTTCCAATATATTTGTCCGTTTATATTAATCCCTGCCAATACAGAAGCTGCCGACGAAGGTGATGAAAAGGCAACAGATTCTTTAAGTATGAACAAATCTTCACGTTCTTCTACCATGCCGGAGTCTATTATTTCCTGACGCTTCAAACGAATATGTTGATGCTCCTTTTCTTTACTTTTGAAATTTTTTGACATTTGTGATCCCGGAAAAACAAAAAAGGCCCCCAGACCTTCTTTTATTTGCACCAATTTTTCAATAGGAAGTTCGATGGGGGTATCAGTAGATAAGTCATTTAATAGATTCTGCGCCAGTTCGTAGTTTACCCAAATTCCATGAGCAGTGATATCTGTACGATGTAATGCATAGCCCGCTGTCACGCTGTACATACGAGCCAGTTTTGCATAAATTGATCTTGTTATTTCTTCTGCTTTATCTTGAAAAGGTAATTTTACTTCAGATTGAATTTTCTCGATGGGATCGTATGCAAATAAATTATTCCGCATTACTGATTTTTTTCGTTCTGCGATTTGCTTCTGCTTAAAATTCAGCAATAATCGTTGTTCCGGGGGAATTGATCTATGCCTTTGATATTTTTTACGAATAGCAGCCTCGGACAGTAATTTTTTAGGATCAAAATTCTTATGTTGCTTATCATCATTCACAATTTCACGGACGCACATTAAAAATGCGTGCTGACTCCCATATGCCCATTGACAGCCGGAGTTATCAAACCAATCGAACAAGGCGGATAATTTACATTGAGATAACGCATATATTGTTTTTAATTTATCCTTGTATAATGTTTTTCTAAATATTTCTTTTTCCATTTTCCACCTCTGGTATAAAATACACCCACAGTGGTATTTTGTCAACATTCAAATGTCCCAATTCTATTATTTTATTCTCTATTTGTTTTATTGAAAATGGATTTTTCCTGAAGTATTTTAAGAATATAACAGGAGCAAAACATGCAAAATACCGGAATCAGGATGATCGTTGTCAAAACTATCCTGGCTCTGATCAGAACGCTGATCGAGCCAGGTGTCCTTACTGTGTCTGAATATGCCGTGATTGCAAAAAATTTAACTTATCTTGCAAAACACGGAGAATTGGCTCCAGCTGTCCAGCATAGGCTCATCACCGGAAAAGAGGCAGCAGAAATGTTGGCGATCAGCTATTCCCAATTTCGGCAGCTTGAATCTGACGGAGTTTTTGCTTCTTACTTCAAGCGCAGACTTATTGGAGATAAGAGGGTAAGATACTATCTGCCTGATATTGTGTCGTTTATGACAACTCAAGAAAACGCGGAGGTGAACACGATGAAAAATTAAAGGATTTTTGGTAAAAAAAAGCGGCATTTAAATGTAAAAATTCTTGTAGCTTTAACTCAGAAAGAAAAAAAAATGAAAAATTTGAAAAACATTCCGCCTGGAACTCCTCATGACGTCCTCAACGAAAATTTTGAACGGATGACTCCGAAGACTGTAAAATGTCTGAATATTGATCGTCATCCGGGAACTACATTCTATCACACGTCTTTTATCGATCCAGCAGTAGAGCGTCTCAAAATGACGTGCGCTGATCTGATGCAAAAAAACGACATTCTGAAATCTGAACTGGAAAAACTCAAGGAAAAACCTCTGTTGAAAGGAAATGAAAATTATCAACTCGTCAAGGAGAATAACCCTTCTGGGATTCTGATCATTAAGGCTTTGGCAGGTCATCATCAGAGCTGGCTGTATAAAGAAGTGTTTAAGTCCTATGGGGCCTTTATTCGCCGGATGTACGGGAAGAAAATCTCTAACCAGGAAAAGTGCGCCGTTATCGAATACTGCGTCAGAGAACTTAAACCGGAACTTTCTACAGATGAAATCCGGAGTGCGTATAATCGTACCGGCGATGCAGTTGATGCCGTTACCAGTACAGTAAGATACATTAGGGATCTTGTTGAAAGGTTTCAGTTTGTATGCCAAGACGCTAATCCTCATGCCGGTCCTGAAATCTTGACGAGATACAGCGAACTTATCGGGAAAATTGCTGACAGCTGCGGTTGTAAAGACGACAGCTATACTAAAATTTTTCCCGAGTTCACAGGAGACATCTCTCTTGATGCCCGTGTCTTCCGGGATCTTTACAACAGTTGTGACCACATGATGGAAAAATTTCAGGCAGTCCTGTTCTTCATTGTGGAGATTTTCAGTGACTTTACCTTCCTGCTCGAGCAGGAGTTCGAACCGCTCTTCTCCTATGTGGAGCATCTGAAAACAAACGCAGACAACAGCAATATTGCCGCCCGGACCGCCTCCTTCGTCCAGATGATTATGGATAAAGCAACCGGTGCTTCTGTGCTTGCAAAAGAAGCCTCTCCGGCTGTGAATGCAGAACAGGCAGACGTCTTGGAATTTTGCATTGGGCAGAGTGATGGTGTTGCTGCAAAAACGATGCAGGGACATCTGAAGATGACCAGTAAGAGCAAGTTCCACAAAGGTGTGCTTTCCCCGCTTGTTTCCGCTGGATTTTTGGAAAAGACCTGCGTCTCATCCTCCAGCAAGCAGAAATACCGCCTTACAGAGGCTGGATTGACCGTTCTGCGGGAAATCAGACCTGGCAAGACCTTTTTCGGAGTTAGCCATACTGAACCCGAGACCGTTTCCAGCGTTTCCATGCCTGAAATCACCTGATTTAGGATATGAAACAGTGCCGTTCCGCTTTCTGTAAAACAGATGTTTTCGAGGCGGAACGGTACTTTTTTCTTTCACGTACCTATATCAATAATCACCAATTAACCCGTATCAACGCTACCCTGACCACAAAAAAATAAATTTTTTAGCGAGTTGAACTCAAAACAGAGGTATCCAACTATGAAAAAAAGCATTGAACAAATTGCTCAGAAAATGAAGCTCAACGCCTTTACGTTTGAATTGAATTACCAGAATCATCGGATTCTGCGGGCTGCTGTGAATATCCATCTGGCTCACATCTTTCACAGTGAAAATAGAAATATGGTGTTCCCGGGAAAAGTGGAGAATGGAAATCTGACACTCCGGCATTGTGGAATAACCGTTAATATTGAAGAACTGACTCAGTCCTTTGATGCCATTCAAAGGCGAGATGTTCAGTCTCTTTCTCCCGCTATGCAAATACTTCTTGAACGTCCGGAAATGAGAAATGCAGATGAAGTTATGGTGCGTCTGGCAGCCCTTTGCAATCCCGTCCGTCATTTTCGTACCAATATCAAGAGTTTTTCCAGAAAGCAATCTCTTGAAGAACAACTGGCAGTACTTGAGGAACTGGATTATCAGACAACCATCCAGCTTGCCTATCACTTTAATATTGATGATAATCCAGCGTCTTCTCTGCACTTGCCGGAAAGTTCAGCTATCCGACCGTTCTGCATGTATTGCTGGACCTATGAGGAAAACTGCCTTACTCCGTTTTGTAATGAATCCAGAGCTGTGATCTACTATGTGGTCCGCAAAAAGCTCAATGGTCATCATGTTCAACTTCCGGTTACCAACTATGTTTGCAGTAGCGGAAATGAGTTCCCTATTTACCGTATGCCGAATTTGAGTAACGGTAATATGTATCCGTTGTATGGTCTCGATAAAATTTACAAGTTTCCGGAAACACCTGTCATCCTGACTGATAATTTGGAAATAGCATCAGAGTTCAACTGCGCATCCGAAGACCTTATCGTCAGCGGTATTTATGGTGGTGAAGATGCAATTCCTCATACAGATATCAGACCCCTGCTTGGGAATCGCCGGAAATCTTATTGGCTGCTTCTGAATCGTCCCGGTTGTCTGGATGAAACGGAAACTTACCGTTCTGGTTTGAAAATGTTGATGAACTTCCGGAAATATGACCGTGATCTCTATTTCATTACGCCCAAAGATCACAGATGGCGAAAAACCGGAGAATTTTATACTTGCAAGTCTGATTTCAAGGAGCTTACCCTCAATCAGTTTCTGGCGAAATGCAGGCGTCTTGGAATTACGGTGCCAACATCTCTTGATGATATGGAAATTGAAGTTATCAGCGGTTCACAGGCTAATCTGGTTGAGGATGAAAAGCCGTTTATCAGCCCGATTGCTTGCCAAGGTGGATTCGTGATTATTTACGCAAGGGCAAAAGCCGGAAAAACATTCATGGCACTTCACACTGCTCTCGCGATGGCGTATGGAAAAGATCCTATTCCCGGACACTGGATCAATGCCATGAGAAAACCAGCATTGGTTCTGTATGTCAGTGGTGAGATGACAAAAGCAAAATTCAAGAAGCGTAAACTCAGAGAAGAAGCATCTATGAATCCGTCCCCTGAACTGCTTGACAATATTCAGTTTGTTCACGAAAGAACCTGGCGTATTGATGATCCTGATGCTCAAAAGAAATATGATCGTGTTATTGCAAAATATATGCCCGATATGATTGTCTTCGATAACTGGCAGACCCTTTCCACCGGTTCAACTGCCCGTAATGCTTTTGATACTTTCTGGCGGTGGATCAGTAAGTGGTGTGATGCTAGGATCACCATTTTCCTTATCAATCATACCAATAAGGATGGCAAAATACTTGGTTCCGGGGCCCAGCAGGGAGCCTGTGATACGGCACTTCAGTTTTATCGGGCTTCCAATGATGATACGATCCGCATTCTAATCTCTCCGGAAGAGCACAGGGATGGGAAGCGTTCTTTGTTCGCCCCCATTCTTGCTTCCTTTGATTTCGATAATCCGGATTTGCCCGATTGGACATTTGAAACGATAACGCAGGAAAGATTCACTGCTCTCAAACAGTGGAATGATAACTGCTGTACCGAATCTGAATATCCGGCAGATTGATAACAGCGTTTCATACTAATATCCGACACCTTCTGTTGCTCTGGCAGGGGGTGTTTTTATTTTTCCTCATTGCGTTTTTTATCAGCATAGAACCGTCTGATCTCTGTAGCTCTATCTTCATCTTTCTGGAATTGTGATATAAAAAACTTTCTGGTACTGCTTGGCGTTGTATCTTCGGGATCGTGCTTGGTCAGATAGGAAAGTTGTCGGATCATTGCTTCTCTGGTATCGTTGAAGTCAATAGCATTCCGTTCCAGCATATATCCGTTAGGTCTTGGATTACCGTCCTGGTCGTGATTGCATGGATAGACCAACTTTTTGGCATGAACTTCTTCTACGGACATCTTCAACGTGTTAGCCCAATGCTTCTCCATTTGCTCAAGTAATGTCTGCCTGCAACGTCTCTTATTGCCATCCACCAATATCGCCACGTGCAAATGAGGATTATCGCTCTGATTACTCTGTTCCCGTCGGGCGAAATATTGAACATCCACTTTCTTTCTGGTTAAATCCTTGGTATAATTTTGAAGCGTACAGGAAAAATCCGTATTTGAACCATCTGACTTCACCGTAGTGGGATAACGGAGGTCTACACGTTCCTGGAGAACCTTACTGTGACGTCTGCTCATGGAATCAATCAACCTGATACCTTTTTCCAGATGTTGAATGTGAAAAGCATGGTCTTTTTCAGTAAGATTATTTCCATTGATCTGATGAATGTTTACGATTTTCCTTCTTGGCATGATGAACCTCTTTGATTGGATATTGTTATATATAAGTGTACTATATAGAAACCGGGTGCTGTTGCGGCTTGTTTTTTTATCAGGAACCTAATCAGGCAATAGCTGATGAATGTTGAAAGAGTGTGAATTTATTGTCCGAGTTAGTTCCCTTTCATATTATAGCCAACAATCATAAAAAAATGAGGTAAACAATGAAACAGGAAAAACATCAATTCGGATTTATTTTTGCACAAAGCCCAACGCCAACTATCAACCGCCAGAGTATTGAAAAGAGTTGCAGTGATTTTATCGCAGAAGTCACTCCGTATTTGGCTCAAGCCTGCAAACTCCCAGAGGAAAAATCATTTCCGATTTTTACTTCGATAAAAGAACAAATGAGGTTAAAGGCATGATCCAAAGCCCCGAACCCGCAAAAGAGAGTGTAATAGATTAACTCTATTATTACGGCAAAGCAGCATGGAGAAATCAAAAGAGCGAACCGAATGATTTTCACTAGTTTATTGCAGATTGAAAATGTCAACCGGAAATGTTTGTCAAAAATTGACAAGAGTTGATTTTTTACTTGACAAATCAAGAAAACAAGTTATATTAGGTTTCGGAAAGAGAGGTGCAAAATGAATAATGATGAAATGAAAGCAGAATTTCTTTCGTTTGGAATTGAAGCATATAAAAACAAACTTGGCGTTCCCGGAGCGAAAGTTGCAGAGTATTTTGATGAAACCGGCACTCTTGATTTTTTGTTGGAAAATTACGACTTGCTGCATACTCTCGGTAAAGAACAACTCCTTGCGGAAATTGAAAGATTTTTAAGTAAACGGGTGAATAAATGAAGTTATATCACGGCAGCCATATTGAAGTGAAAAATCCGAAGATCCTTACCTCCTCAAGAGTGGGAGACTTCGGACGTGGATTTTATACCACCAGCAGTTTGGAACAAGCCCGCCGCTG
>JAZNEV010000047.1:0-11171 GCA_045588835.1 Victivallaceae bacterium | reverse complement strand
ATACCGACGTATGTGAATGAGCAAGCGACGACAGCAAGGTGAGTCAGTCGCTTTGAAAGACTGCAAAAAAACGGCTCTCCCGCCATATTTTACTGAAATTCTTTTTTTATTTTTGCGGTCTGTCAAAGATGAATGACGAATTTTGCAAGGAGATTGCGAATGAGCATACCAACGTATGTGAATGAGCAAGCGACGACAGCAAGGTGAGTCAGTCGCTTTGAAAGACTGCAAAAAAACGGCTCTCCCGCCATATTTTACTGAAAGCATCGAAGTAATATTCGGTGCTTTTCTTTTTTTAATTCAAATCGCGGATAGTTTTTTTACGGTATCATAGAAAACCCGGTTGCCATTATGCTCCGTCAGAGCAATTAATGGCACAGACAGGTCATAAACGGCAGCCAAACAAGACGGAATTCAACGAGAAGTATTGCGGGTGATTATCCGGGTGACAGATTGCAATTCGGCGATATTCGGTTGGGCGACATCCGGCAAAGCCGGAATATCGGTGGAAGCAAAGCTCAAAGCACTGCCCAGTGCCGGAGCAAAAAAACGGAATTTCCTGCCGAATGAACCATTGCACAAATAACAAAACGGCAGCGGCAATTTTTCTTTGAGAAGTGAAATGGTGCGGAGTGCTTCGGTAAATTCTTCCGGAGAATTTATCCCCGTCACCAGTTTCACGATATCCGCCCCTCTTGCCGCCAGTAAATCCATATGCTCCATGATTTCCATACTGCTCATAAAATCCGGAGTATGCGACGAAATTATCACTTTCGCCCCTTTTTGACGGATGCGGTCGATCAGGATCTTCTGCTTTTCGATCGCCTGCGGATCAGCAGTGATCTCATGGGCGGAAGCATCGTAAAGATCGCCCATCACATCAATTATTTCCGCTCCGGCATCGGCGGCGGCAAGCAGATACTTCTGCCGGGCATCATCGTCGTAATTCAATTCCGGCAGCCACTGATCGCCCCGGTAGAAAAAGAGATAAAACGGCAGACCGACTGCGGAAAATATTTTCCGGAAATCCGCTTCATTACGGTATTCCGGTTTCAATGTGCCAATATCCATGGCGATCATATCTGCCCCCTGTCCGGCGGCACGGAGCGATTCGGCAATATATTCGTCAGGAGTATGATTTTTCAGCAAAGCGGAAATCAACGGACGGTCGGCTGACAAAGTGCATTTGCCCATATTTTACTCCGCCGGTTTGAAATCCGCATTTTTAGGTCCGAGTATCCTGCCGCCGTCAACGGGGAGATCCACTCCGGTAATGTAACCGGAGTCATCCGAGGCCAGAAATGCGATCGCCCTGGCAACTTCATCACCGGTCCCGGTGCGTCCAAGCCAGGTGCCGTGGTGCGGCACTTTACTGTCCCAGATCATCCCCGGAGAGACGCTGTTTACCGTAATTCCGGTGCCGGACAACTCCATTGCCATAGTTTTGGTCAGCATGATAACTCCACCTTTGGCAGCAGAATAAGCGCAATATCCGGGCAGACCGACCTCACCGGCGATCGAACCGAGATTGATGATGCGTCCGTATTTATTGGCACACATTGAGGGCAGAAAGGCTTTGGAGACCCGGTACACACTGGTCAGATTCAGATTTATTACACTGCAGAACTGCTCATCGGAACACTCAAGCACGCTTCCCGGCGGCCACTTGCCGGCATTATTGACCAGAATATCGATTTTTCCGGCCTGATTGAGAATACCGGCGGCAGTTTTTTCGATCATTTCCGCCGAAGAAACATCCAATTCCACCGCCTGAGCATCAATACCACCGGCATTCAAATCACGGGTGATTCCTTCCAGAAGCGGCAAATTTATATCCGCCAGAAAAAGTTTCACTCCGTTTCGGCCCAATTCTTCAGCCAGAGCGCGGCCGATACGTCCGGCGGCTCCGGTGATCAATGCAGTTCTCTGCTCAAATTTCATAACTGTTCCCTTTTGAATTGCTTTTCAAACCTTTTCTCAACCGGTTTAATATAATACAGTCTCACTCAGGTTTGCAAATGCAATTAAAAAAAATCACCGATTTTATCAACCGTGAATAATGCTTCACACACTACGGAAATAAATTTTTATCAAATAGTAAAAAAACTGCGGTACGGCACTTGAGAAAATCGGGAAATACATATATATTATATGATCAATATTTGTAACTTATCAGGGGAATAAGGCTGTGGCAGATGAGTGGAAAAAAAGATTTACCGGCATAGTCAGCACGATGATAAAATTCGCCGTGGCCGCCGCTGTAATATTCTGGTTTTATCACACCAAAGCCGGTGATCTGCGTGCCGGATTCGCTTCATTTGACTATTTGACCATCATCCCGGCACTGCTCTTTTCACTGATCGCCACTTTTGCTGCTTCGCTGCGCTGGCGGGCATTGGCAGGTATGATAAATATACCTTTGAGCCGCTTTCAGGCATTTTCACTTACCATGCAGGGGATGTTTTTCTCTCTGGTAATCCCCGGCGGAGCCGTCGGCGGCGATGTGGTGAAAATGGCAGCATTGACCGGACACATCAAAGCCGGAAGCCGAACTGAAGGGATCTTCTCGATTTTGATGGATCGGATAGTCGGTATGATCGCCCTTTTTCTGCTGGCATTGATCCTGCTCGTATATTCACGGATGTATTTCACCGATCTGCATTTTCCCAATGCCACCGGTTCTCCGGCGGGGATCGCACTCTGGTGGTTCTTATCCGGCATTTGCACCGCCGGATTGGCCGCAGGATTTGCAGTATTCATGCACCGTTTCATCGAAAAACTCCCCGGCATCAGAAAACTTTTTGCATTTGCCGATAAAAAAAGCAACGGCAAAATCACCCGGTTGTCAATTGCCACCGACACCTATGCCGGAAACTGTCTGCCGCTGATTTTCTGGATCACCGCCACGCTGTTTGTGATCCATCTTTTCCCGGCACTTTCCATGATCTGCCTGCTCAATGGTTCAGGCGTTGAAATCCGTTTTTTGCCGGTGATATCAGCGGTGGTTATCGGTAACATTGCCGGATTGATGCCGCTTTTTCCGGGCGGTGTCGGGATCAGAGATGCCGTTACGGTGGCGTTGCTGGTTTCCGCCGGGTATCCGCTTGAAGCGGCCGGCACGGCACAACTGCTTTCCACTTTACTGCTGGTGACCGTCAATCTCGCCGGATCGGTATTTTTCATTATCGACCGCAAAAAAACGGAGGCGGCTGAATGAGCGAATTTCAACTCGACATGACCTTGAACAACTCCGGAAATCCATTCAAAGATGCCTTGAGCAACGGCAGCTTTGTCTTTTTGGCAGAAGTTTCCTGCCCGGATAATGAAAGACACTGTGAAGATGCCGCCGAAAGACTCATGCCGCTGGCAGAAACCATGGCCAAACAGCAGGATATCTGCGGCGGATTGGCCGTAACCGATATCTACGGTTCTCCGTGGAGTGCCGTGGAACTGGGGGCGGCTCTGCCGGAAAATCTGCGGAATCGCAACTGCTATTTCCTTTCCGGATGCAACCGTTCAAGTGACCGGATCGCCGAACAACTCAATATTGCAGTCAATGCCGGAGTAATGAATCTGATCAGTGTCACCGGAAATGCCGCCGGTTTGACCCCGAGAGAGTGCCGTTCCAGAGATTTCAGCGGCAGTACGGAACAACTCCGGCAAATCGCCCGCAGAAGCGGAGAATTTTTCGCCGGTTGCCAATTCAATCCTTTCCATTATGACAGAAACACCATTCTGGCGTTATACAATTCACTGGTCGGCAAACTGGATGCCGGAGCAAAATTCATCGTTTCACAAAGCGGCTGGGATATGCTTCAGAATCAGACACTTGCATGGTTTCTGCTCAACCGTCAGTGCTATATACCGATGATCGCCCATCTGACACTGCTTTCACCGGATAAGGCCGAGAAGATCATTTCCGGCAAGATCCCCGGAGTGCGGATGACTCCGGCTTTCCGCAAACTGCTGGCCAGGGAATTATCCGGCAGCAAGGCCCAGTTTGAGGCCGCCCAATACCGCCGTATCGAATTGCAGTGTGCCGGCTGCCGGTTGATGGGGTACAGCGGCGTACAGATTTCCGGAGTGGATTATCCCGGCCGGGCCCAGGTGGTAACTTCACGCATCCGTTCGGCATTGCAGGAATTCCGCACCTTTGAACACTGGCTCGATGAGTACAACTCCCATCAGGCCGGAGCGGAAATGGGCGGCGGATTGAATAGATTCCACCTCTACGACCGGGTGTTGCGGCGGCCGTATCCTTTTGATGAACCGCCGTCGATCTACGCCGGTGGTGAAATCAAATATGACTGGAAAGAAAAAGCCGCTTACCGGCTCAAAAAAATGCTCTTTGCCAAAGCCGACCGCCAGCGGCCCAACCGGGATTACTTACTGAAAAAACTTCTGGCCAATTGTCAGGGATGCGATCAATGCACATTGCCGCAAAACCATTATATCTGTTTGCACAACTGTCCGAAAAAATTGCAGAACGGCCCTTGCGGAGCGGTAAATGACAATGGAAATTGCGAAATTTGCCAGACAGAATGCGTTTTTGTTAAAAAATTACGCTGTTCCAAGTGGTTGGAAAGCCTTTCCTGTTTGGAATCCGGCCATTGATGAGGTATATTATATAAATGGACAGAATTCCGGAAAATGTCAGTAAGAATATGAAAGTGTTGTTTGTATGCACCGGCAATACCTGCCGCAGTCCGATGGCAGAGTTGTGTTTCGCCCGGATGACCGGCAACCGGATAGAGTGTGCTTCTGCCGGAATTTGTGCCTTTGACGGTGAAGCCATGAGTGAAAATTCTCTGGCGGTGCTGGCGGAAAACGGCATCGACGGCAGAAGTTTCCGTTCGCAAAGTGTAACTTTTGATCTGGTGCAGTCAAGCACTCTGATCCTTACGATGTGCGGATCACACCGGCAGGAGTTGCTTATGCGTTTTCCGGAAGCGGCGGCAAAGTGTGCCGTATTGTGCCGCTTTTCCGGCGGAAAAGATGTGCGTGACCCATACGGTCAGCCGCTCGCGGTATACCGGGAAACTTTTGCGGAGATAAAAACCGCATTACAGGATTGGATAAAAATTCTCAACAATAAATAATTGAGGTTGAAACCTCGGAAAAGAAAGGAAAAGTCAATGAAAGAGATCACTGATATCGCCAATCGCAAATTGACGGTCTCGCTCGGTGCCGATCACGGGGCATTCGAAGCGAAAAACGAAATCGCCGAATTTCTCAAAGAAATCGGCCACGAGGTGTTTGATTGCGGGGCATTCAAAATGGATCCGGAGGATGATTATCCGGATTTCGCCGTGCCGGCGGCCAAAGCCGTCGCCATGGGCAAAGCGGATGCCGCCATCCTTTTCTGCCGTTCCGGAATCGGTGTGAGCATCGCCGCCAACCGTTACCACGGTGTGCGTGCCGCCCTCTGCCACGCCAAAAAGAATGTCATTTCCAGCAGAGAACACAACTGTTCCAACTGTCTGGTGCTTTCCGGGGATAATCTTTCCACCGGCGAAATGAAAGAATTCATCACTCTCTGGCTCGGCACCGCTTACAGCGGCGATGCCCGTCACACCCGCAGATTGCAGAAACTGGAAACCGCTTCCTACGACGATATCGCCGCCTTGCGTGATGCCGATCCGGAACTGGCCGCCATGATCGACCGTGAAGCCGCCCGGCAGAATGACGGCATCGAATTGATCGCCAGCGAAAACTTCGCCAGTTGTGCCGTCCGCGCCGCCCAGGGCTCGGTGCTGACCAACAAATACGCCGAAGGTTACAGCGGCAAACGCTACTACAACGGCTGCGAATTCATCGACGAAGTCGAAACTCTCGCCATCGAAAGAGCCAAAAAACTTTTCGGTGCAGAAGCCGCCAACGTCCAGCCCCACAGCGGCAGCGGTGCCAATCAGGCCGTCTATACGGCACTGTGCCAGCCCGGTGACACGGTTCTGGCCATGAGCCTTGACCACGGCGGTCACCTGACCCACGGCCATCCTTTGAACTTCTCCGGCAAACTTTACAACATGGTCCCCTACGGTGTCAGTGCCGAAACTGAGGCCATCGATTATGATGAAGTCGAAAAACTCGCTCTGGAATGCAAACCCAGAATGATCCTCGCAGGTGCCAGTGCCTATCCCCGGATCATCGACTTCCCCCGTCTGCGTGAGATCGCCGACAAAGTCGGAGCCATCCTCTTTGTGGATATGGCCCACATCGCCGGTCTGGTCGCCGCCGGTGAACACCCCTCTCCGGTGCCGTATGCCGATATCGTGACCACCACCACCCACAAAACTCTGCGTGGTCCCCGCGGCGGATTGATCCTCTGCAAAGAACAGTACATCAAAGCAATCAACTCCGCTGTTTTCCCCGGTCTGCAGGGCGGCCCTCTGGAACACGTCATCGCTGCCAAAGCAGTCTGCTTCGGTGAAGCTCTCAAAGATGAGTTCAAAGCCTATCAGCATCAGGTGAAACTCAATGCCGCCAAACTTGCCGATGAGCTTGCCGCACGCGGTTTCCGCATCGTTTCCGGCGGTACTGACAACCACCTCGCTCTCATCGACCTGCGTCCCAAACACGCCACCGGTAAAGAGGTCGCCAACGCTCTGGATAAAGCCCGGATCACCGCAAACAAGAATATGATCCCCTTTGACCCGGAAAAACCCTTCGTCACCAGCGGTATCCGTATCGGTACTCCGGCAATCACCACCCGTGGTCTCAAAGAAGCCGAAATGGTCAAAGTTGCTGAATTTATCGACCGTGCCGTAGCCGCAAAAGATGATGATGCCGCCCTCGCCGCTATCGGTGAAGAGGTCAAAGCTTTCATGGCAGACTTCCCCATGCCCCAGTTTTGATGCAATATAAGGATTTTTCAGAAAATGATCGATATTAAAATTATCCGTGACAATGCTGAACTCGTGCGGCAGAACTGCATCCGCAGAGGTTATCCGATCGATATCGAAGGTCTGGTGAAACTGGATGCTGACTGCCGTCAGCTTTCCACCGAAATCGAAGTTCTGCGTGGCGAACGCAACCGCCTGAGTAAAGAGTGTGCAAAAGATCCCGCCGCCAGAGATCAGGTCAAACAGATCAAACTTCAGCTCGGTGAAAAAGAGAATAAACTTGCTTCTCTGCAGGAAAGAATCCATCAGGTTCTTATCCGTATGCCCAATTTGCTCGCCCCCGATGTACCCGATGGCACCGATGATACCGGCAATGTGGAAATCCGCAAAGTCGGAACCATCCGTGAATTTGATTTCGAAATCAAAGACCATCAGCAGCTCGGTGAAGAGCTGGATATTCTGGATATTGCCAGAGGTTCCAAAGTTGCCCAGACCGGTTTCTACTACTGGAAAGGCAAAGGTGCCATGCTCGCCCAGGCATTCTTCTTCTGGGTCCAGAAGTTCCTCGCTGAACGCGGCTTCACTGTTTTCATGACTCCGTGTCTTGCCAAAGAACGTACTCTTTTCGGCACCGGTTATCTGCCGTTTTTCGCCGATCAGACCTACAACATCAACGGCGAGGATCTCGCTTTGATCGGAACCAGTGAACAGACCCTCGTCGGTTATCATGCCGACGACGTGCTTGACGGCAGCAAACTTCCGCTTTGTTACACCGCCTACACGCCCTGTTTCCGTACTGAAGCAGGCAGCTACGGAAGAGCTTCTAAAGGTATCTTCCGCGTGCATCAATTCCACAAAGTCGAGCAGATCGTTTTCTGCAAACCAGAAGAATCCCCCAAGTACCATGAATTCTGTCTGGAAAATGAAGAAGCTCTGCTTCAGGCTCTCGGCCTGCCCTATCATGTGGTGAATGTGTGCGTCGGTGACCTCGGTGCCCCGGGGTACAAAAAGTATGATATTGAAGCATTCTTCCCCAGCTTCGGTGGATACCGTGAAGTTACCAGCAATACCAATCTGACTGAGTTCCAGAGCCGCCGCCTCAATATCCGTTACAAAGACGGTGATGACAAAGGCTTTGTGCATACCATCAGTGCAACTGCTGCAACTGACCGGATGCTCATCTGTATTCTGGAAACCTATCAGCAGAAAGACGGTTCTGTGATCATTCCGGAAGTGCTGCGGCCCTATACCGGATTTGACCGCATCGAAGCTCCGGCGAAATAATTGCTTTTGCTGAAAAAAATCATAAAAAGAGCACGGCAGAATAACCGGTTTTTCCGAAAATATTTTCTGACCGTGCCTTTTTAAGTTTACATGGAACCGGATAAATGCTGAATATCAAAGGTAAACTCTGCTTACTGATGCTTTTTCTGCTCAGTACGGCATGGGGAAACTGGTGGACAACGGAAATACTTTCCTGCCCGGAATGGTGGTTCATCGGTGAAATCACTCTGCTGACCGGATGCGGAATCTGTATCGGCAGGAAACTGAACGGAAGCTGGAAAACTTTTTTTCCGGCTCTGTTTCTGCTTCCGGTTCTTTTGATACCTGCCGGTAATTTGCAGTCAGTTCTGGTGCCTTTGTTCTTCGGTTTATGGTACGGTTCAAATGAAACAATTGCCACACAGTGGCGGCTTTCCCGTATCTTCTGCGGCGGATTGCTTCTTGGCGGTCTGCTTGCCGGAGTGATAATGCCCATGCCGGCACTCGCTCCGGCTATCGCCATTCTCTCTTTGCTCATCGCCGGTTTGAATATATCGGCATCGCTTTTCTGCGAAACGATCCTGATTTCAACCATGATCGTTTTTCTGATTTTTCCGGAGAAAAAAATCCCGAAAAAACCTGAAAAATTTGATCCGGGAACTGTTCTCTGTGCCCTTTCTCTGGTTCCGGAAAGAGAGAATCCGCCTGCACGACCGGTAATCAGTTTCGTCGGTGCTGAAGAAAAGGAACTTTTCAACCACGCAAGAGAACTTTTTGCAATCAGCAATATGGTTTTTCTGCCGGATATGCCGGGAACACTTCCCCGGAAAAGCGATCTGATCGTCATCCGGAGCCTGCCGGAAACCGGAGATAACGGATGTGCGGCAATAATCAGATCATTACGGCATAACGGAGTGATCCTGTTGCCGGTAAAACATTGTGCATTATTCCCGAAACTTTCATGGCATATTCTCCCCGGATCAAATGAAAAATATGCCGCTGCCTCACCGGGAAGGATATTAAATACCGATCCGATTGCCATGGATAATGGATTGACCGGACATTTCCGGAAAGCTCCGGATCAGGCTCCTTTAGCCGGAGTTCTTTCCGGGATGCTGCTTGATTTTAAAAGCCGGAAAGTAATTTTGTCTGCTCCGGAAAAAAAAGATTTCTTCAGCCATTTATTTCTCATTTCTGCCGCGGCGATCTATCTCTTGATTGAAGTATTTTTCCGGAACCGCAAAGAAAAAACTGAAAAATTCCGGATTTTTCTCAATGCTGCAGGCTATACTGTGATGGCGGCAGTAACGGTTCCGGTCATCTTCGCCGGATTGCCGACCATGGCCGTTTTACGGGCATTGGTAACGGCGATGGCAGTCATGTGGTTTTTCCGCCGTCCATATCCCCGAAACAAAAATTTTATCTGGTTTGCCGGATTGTTGGCTCTCGTATCGCTCGGGATCAGCTGGACAGGCAATTGGATCTTTGCTGCTGCCGCCCTCGTATTCGGCGGTTATACATTCGCTGTACTTGATGGTGAATTGTGCAGTAAAAACACTTGCGGTACACCTTTGCGTTTTCTTGCCGCTGCTGCCGGTGCTTTTGCCATATTCTGGATGCAGAAATATAATCTGCCGCCATATATTCTTTTTACCGCCGCAATCGCAATGCGTTCCTGGTCATGGCTGCGGAATTGAATGGAAAAATATCGTGGCTAATATTGTAAAATCATTTTTCATACTGCTTGCTCTCTATGCCGCTGTCTTCTTTTGTTCCGGGAAATCCGCTCATGCCGGATATGGAGAAACACGGATCGTCTGCCGCACAGTAAAATTATATGATGATAAACTTTCTCCGGCAGAAGAAACCTCTCAATCCGATAAAAATCTGCTGAATGAAATTTTCCGTTCCGCAACAACCTTCTGCCGCAATGAATCCGAAACCGACTCCGGCAGTTTCAAAGAATTCCTCTCTCATGAAACCACCGGATATCCGCTTTATATCGAAAAGATTTTTTTCAGAACAACAGAACATTTCAATATCTTTTTGCAGGAAATCGATATCAGCGAAGAAGGATACCAATTTGATTCGATCGACGGCAAACCGGGCAGAATTTTCATTCTCTGCATCAGTCCGCAGGATGATGCCGCTCCGCATATCGAATGTCTGGCAGCGATCGGTACTCTGCTTGCAAATAAGAACAATGTGGAAAAAATACTTACCTGCAATTCAGCAGAAAAAATATACAATATTTTCAAAGGTTGATCGGCTTGCTTAAACAGCAAAAGAGCTGTATATTATTATAATATCGTAATTTCACACCAATTTCGGAGGTCACATAATGAGCAATTGCAACCGTGCCGATGCGGTCAGTCTGATCGCAGTACGCAGCGGCAATCCCCCCATGCCGGGAAGTGCCGTTTCCATGAATGATTTCGGCGAAGACGTTTTCACCACCGAAGTCATGCAGCAATATCTGCCTTCAGAAGTAACCGATGCATTGGTAAAAACGATCCATTTCGGCAGACCGCTTGATCCGGCACTCGCCGGTGATATCGCAAAGGCGATGAAGGAGTGGGCTCTGGCAAGAGGAGCCACCCACTTCACACACTGGTTCCAGCCGCTTAACGGTGGAACTGCGGAAAAGCATGACGCTTTTCTGGAATTGAGCGATGACGGCAAAGCATTGATGGAATTTTCCGGTAAAAATCTTATCGGCGGTGAAACCGATGCTTCAAGTTTTCCTTCCGGCGGTCTGCGGTGTACTTTCGAAGCCCGCGGATACACAGCATGGGATCCCACCAGTCCGGCTTTTATCAAACGCCACAGCAACGGTGCCACGCTCTGTATACCGACTGCATTCTGCAGTTATACCGGAGAAGCTCTGGATAAAAAAACCCCGCTTCTGCGTTCGATCCAGGCGTTGAACCGTTCCACGACCAGATTGATGAAGTGCTTCAAACTGCCGGAGTCCCGGATGGTCATCACCCTCGGTGCCGAACAGGAATATTTTCTCATCGACAAACTTTTCTATCTGCAGCGGCCCGACCTCATGCAGACCGGGCG
>JAZNEV010000046.1:0-6229 GCA_045588835.1 Victivallaceae bacterium | reverse complement strand
GTGATCACCACCGTGATCAAATGTGCCAATGGTGAAACGATCACCATGACCCACAGCGTTTCTCTGCCCCGGCCGTATTCCCGTGACTTCCGGGTGCAGGGAACCAAAGGTATTTTTCTGGAAGATGCCAAATCTGTTTTTATCGACGGAATCAGTACCACCCGTGAGGAGATCGATGTCGCCGGCAACCCCTATACCGTGCATGAATGGACTCCGGTCGAGGAGGTTTATGAGAAATATGACCATCCGATCTGGCAGAAATTCCGGGAAAATATCATCGGCGGCCACGGCGGTATGGATACCCTGACACTGGAAGCTTTCTGTGATGCGGTGCGTACCCGTACTGCTCCGCCGATCGACGTTTATGACTGTGCGGCGTGGATGGCGATCACCTGCTTGAGCGAACAGTCGATCTCCATGGGCAGTATGCCGGTGGCATTCCCCGACTTTACCGACGGCAAGTGGATCTACCAGACCATCGGTAACGATACCAAATGGAGTTTGGACGAAGTTTTTGAGTGACCGTTGTTTTTTTAAGGGGCCGTTGCAAGACCTTGATGGTGGCAGCGGCCCTGTTTTTTCAGAGTATTGATTCGGGCATGCAAAGGTCGCAAAACGGCATAAGTAACATATTATTGAGCCGGGATGTTTTCCTGAATTACTTGATAGTCGGAAAAAAACGGTGACTTTTTCTTGTAAATTATCATTTCCGGTGTATATTATTAAAATACAAACATCATAAACCGGATGCCGGAGATGGTTTCCGGTAAACAGGTTCAAGTCAGAGGGAAAAAAGGATGAAAATTTACAACTTCTCCGCCGGTCCGGCCATGCTTCCGGAAGCCGTAATGCGTAAAGCTCAAGCTGAATTTATCGATTTTCAGGGCAGTGGCAGCGGTATTCTCGAATTGTCACACCGCGGCAAATTTTTCCAGCCGGTGATCGACCGCGCTGAAGCCAATGTCCGTGAGTTGCTGAATATTTCCGATGACTATGCCGTTTGCTTCATTCAGGGCGGTGCCAGTATGCAGTTTGCCATGCTCGCCATGAATTTGCTCAATGGCGGTACTGCCGACTATGTCGATACCGGTGTCTGGAGCAACAAGGCGGCCAAAGAAGCCAAAATGTTCGGTAATGTCAATATCGTCGCTTCTTCCCGCGATGACAAATATGACCACATCCCGGCCGCAACCGACTGGAAACTGACTCCCGGTGCAGCTTATATGCACATCACCAGCAACAACACCATCGCCGGTACGCAGTATATCGATCTGCCGACCGCTCCGGCCGGTGTGCCGCTGATCGCGGATATGTCCAGTGACATCATGTCCCGGATGTTTGATATCAATAACTTCGGTATGGTCTACGCCGGTGCCCAGAAAAATATCGGCCCCGCCGGTGTCGCTCTGGTCATCATCCGTAAAGACCTCGCCGAACGCACCGATGACAGCAAAGTGCCGACCATGCTCCGTTACTCCACTTACATCAACGAAGGCAGCATGTTCAATACCCCGCCGACTTTCGCCATCTACATCCTTGCGCTGATCACCGACTGGCTCAAGGAAAATGGCGGTATCGCCGCTATGGAAAAACACAACAACGCCAAAGCCAAAATGCTTTACGACTTCCTCGATGAGAGCAGTTTCTATGCCAGCCCCGTGGCCAAGGCCGACCGCTCCAGAATGAACGTCGTTTTCCGCACTCCCAGCGATGAATTGGATGCCAAATTCGTTTCCGAAGCGACTGCTTGCGGCCTGACCCAGCTCAAAGGTCACCGTCTGGTCGGCGGATGCCGTGCCAGCATCTACAATGCCATGCCCGTCGAGGGCGTGCAGGCTCTGATCGACTTCATGAAGAAGTTCGAGTGTGCCAACCGCTGAAGTGACTGACATCATCCGCCGGAAAAATGCTTTTCCGGCGGATGAAATCTTTAAATACAGGGAGTTCCAATCATGTTTGAAATCGAGATCGACCGGAGTTTTTCAGCAGCTCACCAACTCAAAGGCTATGATGGCGATTGCCGCAATTTGCACGGACACAATTACGAAGTGACCGTTACCGTGGTGGCTGATACGCTCAATGAAGTGGGTATCGCTCTGGATTTCAAAAAACTTAAAGCCGCTTTGGATGAGGTCATTTCTCCCTATGATCATCATAACCTTTCCGAATTGCCGGATTTTCAGGAGATCAACCCGACCAGCGAAGTGCTTGCCCGTACCATCTACCGCAAAATGAGCGAATTGCTCAATGACGGCAATGTGCGTGTGGCCAGAGTCCGTATCGGTGAATCCGCTTCATCCCGGCTTACTTACAGCGAATGACCACGATGCTGCCGGTCATTGAAACATTTACCAGTATTCAGGGTGAATCCACCCACGCCGGCCGCAGATGTTTTTTCATCCGGCTGGCCGGGTGCAATCTGCGTTGTGCATATTGCGATACATCATACGCATTTGACGGCGGCGAAATGTATTCCATCGCTGAATTGACCGCTATGGCTCAAAACAGCGGTACCGGTCTGGTCGAGGTGACCGGCGGTGAACCCTTGATCCATTCTGAAACTCCGGCATTACTGCGATCTCTGCTGGATGCCGGTTTGGAAGTTCTGCTGGAAACCAACGGCGCCGTCAGTATTGAAAATGTCCCCCCCCCGGTCCGCAAGATCATCGATTGCAAATTGCCCGATTCCGGGATGAGTGAACGCAACATTTTTGAAAATTATGCCTTGCTTGCTCCCCATGATGAGGTGAAATTCGTGGTTTCCAGCCGCAGTGATTTCGATTGGGCGATCGGAGTTATCAACCGTTTTGAATTGGAAAAGAAAACCGCCAACCTTATCTTTTCTCCCGTTTGGGGCAAGGTGGAATTCACCGATTTGGCCCGGTGGGTGATCGATTCCGGGCGTGAAATCAGAATGCAGTTGCAAATGCACAAATTGATCTGGGGCGACCGCAAAGGAGTTTGAAAGATGAAAAGAGCAATCGTTCTGTTGAGCGGAGGACTCGATTCCGCTACCTGTCTGGCCTCTGCTCTGGCCGACGGTTTTGAGTGTTATACCATGAGTTTTGATTACGGCCAGCGCCATCGTAACGAATTGGCCGCTTCCGGAAATCTTTCCAAAGTTATGGGTGCCAAAGAACACCGGGTATTCAAACTCGATTTGCGCCAGTGGGGCGGTTCCGCATTGACCGATGATTCATTGGATGTGCCTAAAGACGGAGTGGCTGATACAGTCCCCGTAACTTATGTGCCGGCAAGAAATCTGGTGTTTTTGTCTCTGGCTGCCTCGTGGGGCGAGGTTATCGGGGCTCATGATATTTTTATCGGAGTGAATAGCGTGGATTATTCCAACTATCCCGACTGCCGCACTCCATTCATCACCGCTTTCGCCGAAGCCGCACGCCTTGGTACCTGTGCCGCAGACGATAATTGGCAGTGGGTCATCCACACTCCGTTGCAGAATCTTTCCAAAGCCGAAATCATCAAACTCGGTGTATCGCTGAATGTGGATTATTCGCTGACTACCAGTTGTTATGATCCGGATGAAGCCGGTCGCAGTTGCGGTAAATGCGACAGTTGCCGTTTGCGTCATGCCGGTTTTGAAGCCGCCGGAGTTTCCGATCCGACAGTTTATTTCTGACACCGGCAAAATCAGAGAATATCCAGCGGCAGTTCTTCCCAACTTTGGCAATACCAGTCGGCGGTGGCGGAGAGGCTGACCGGATCTTTTTCACTGGGATCGCAGACCGCCGCTACGGAAAATCCCGCTGCTTTGGCGGTGGCGGCCGCATAAAGGGCATCTTCAAAAACGATGATATCTTCCGGGGCGGCATTCAGGGTTTCGGCCATCATGAAAAACACTTCCGGTGAACGTTTGGACATCTGCAATGTTGCACAACTCATCACTCTGCCGGAGAAAAATTCATCCAATCCGGTCTGTCGCAATGCCGCGTCGACCAATTCTGATTCGGTGGCGGTGATGATGCCTGCCGGAATATTTTTGCGTTTCAATTCAGCGAGGATCGCCGGTATTCCCGGCTTGATGGTGGCTTTTTCCCGGTAAAATGTTTCCACGATCTGCCACGTTTGCCTGTGGGCTGTATCCAGATCGATCCTGATCTGCGGAAAAACGTTAAGCACATATTCCAACGCATTGCGGATGGAAAGCACCTCCAGTTTCTTTTCCATACCGGCCAGTCCGCCGGCTTCCGGAGTGATGCCGTGATGCTCAAGAAAACGGTGACACAAATTACTCCAGATGCCCATGCTGTCCAGCAAGGTTCCATCCAGATCAAAAATTGCCGCTTTGAATGCCATATTGTTTTTCCCTTTTCTGCCGGAAAGAAAGGGGCCGCTGCCAAACCGTTTTGCGGGGAAAAACCTTTTGGACAAAAGTTTTTTCCCGCACCCCCTTTTTTCAAAACCTTTTGTTGAATTGCTTTTATTGGGCCAATAAAAGCAATTCCCTCTTTTTACGATCAAAAGTGATAAAACTTTTTCAACGCAATATCGCTGAATTGTTTTATTAATTTGATAAATTATCTCAATAAAAGAAAAACAGGGATGTGGCAAATCTTTTTGAGGTTTTGCAACATCCCCTGTTTTTTCGATTTGACCGTATCCCGGCAAAACCGGGATGCGATCCCGAAGGATCTTACATCGCTTCGGAAACGGCAACGGCGACGGCAACGGATGCACCGACCATCGGATTGTTGCCCATACCGATCAGCCCCATCATTTCGACGTGAGCCGGCACGCTGGAGGATCCGGCGAACTGGGCATCACCGTGCATGCGGCCCATGGTATCGGTCATGCCGTAACTGGCGGGACCGGCAGCCATGTTGTCCGGGTGCAGAGTACGGCCGGTACCGCCGCCGGAAGCGACGCTGAAGTATTTGCGGCCGTGTTCGATCGCCCATTTCTTGTAAGTACCGGCGACCGGGTGCTGGAAGCGGGTCGGGTTGGTGGAGTTACCGGTGATGGAAACATCGACACCTTCTTTGATCATGATGGCCACGCCTTCGCTGACATCATCGGCACCGTAGCATTTGACGGCGGCTTTGGGGCCGTTGGAGAAGGGTTTTTCTTCCACGATCTTGAGATCGCCGGTGTAATAATCGTATTCAGTTTCAACAAAAGTGAAACCATTGATACGGCTGATGATGTAGGCGGCATCTTTGCCCAGACCGTTGAGGATGACGCGGAGCGGCTCTTTACGGACTTTGTTGGCAGTTTTGGCGATACCGATGGCACCTTCGGCGGCGGCGAATGACTCGTGACCGGCGAGGAAGCAGAAGCATTTGGTTTCTTCACGCAACAGCATGGCGGCCAGGTTGCCGTGACCGATACCGACTTCGCGGCTGTCGGCTACTGAACCGGGGATGCAGAAAGCCTGCAGACCCAGACCGATTTTTTCGGCGGCTTCAGCGGCGGTTTTGGCACCTTCTTTGATGGCGATGGCGGCACCGAGGGTGTAAGCCCAGACGGCGTTTTCAAAGGCGATGGGCTGGACACCGCGGACGATGGCTTCCACATCGACACCTTTTGACAGGCACAATTCACGGGCGGCTTCGAGGGAATCGATGCCGAATTCTTTCAACGCTTTTTCGATCTTGGCGATACGGCGTTCGTAACCTTCAAACTTGATACTCATGGTCTGAACTCCTTATTCTTTACGCGGATCGATGGTTTTGACGGCTTCGTCGAAACGGCCGTAGGTCTTGACGTTTTTCTCAAAAGCCTCGCCCGGGCAGACACCGTTGCGGATCGCTTCCATCATTTTGCCGAGGTGGACGAATTTGTAACCGATGATCTCATCGTTGGCATCCAGACCGATTTCCAGAACGTAGCCTTCGGCCATTTCCAGGTAACGGGGGCCTTTTTCAGCGGTGGAGAACATGGTGCCGACCTGCGAACGCAGGCCTTTGCCGAGGTCTTCCAGACCGGCACCGATGGGCAGACCGTTTTCGCTGAAAGCAGTCTGGGTGCGGCCGTAGACGATCTGTTTGAAAAGTTCACGCATGGCAACGTTGATCGCATCGCAGACCAGGTCGCTGTTGAGAGCTTCGAGGATGGTTTTGCCGGGCAGGATTTCAGAAGCCATCGCTGCACTGTGGGTCATTCCGGAACAGCCGAGAGTTTCGACCAAAGCTTCCTGAATAACGCCGTCTTTGACATTCAGTGTCAATTTGCAGCAGCCCTGCTGGGGCGCACACCAGCCGATACCGTG
>JAZNEV010000045.1:0-56289 GCA_045588835.1 Victivallaceae bacterium | reverse complement strand
GGTAAAGTCGATTTTCCGGAGGCCTCGCTCTGCGGCATTCCGTCGGCTTTCGCCTTACTCATGCCTTGAGTAAGGTAGTGTTGATGTTTTTTATAATGGGCTCTGCCCCACGCCCCGCATGCGGCAGTTGTTTGATTGTTTTTCCCCGGCAGATCACTCTGCCGGGGCTTTTTTTGACGAAAAAATCCTTGTTCAACTTGTAAAATACTTTCAATGCGGTTATTTTATCCTCAATATCTTATATTTTGCATTTTAACTTGTAATATTGCATTGATCCATCCGGTGCAAATCGGGAATTGATCCACCCGGTGGATGGGTTGCCGGAAATCGGGCACAGCTCCACCCGGTGGATGGGTTGCGAGGCAAGGTCGCCGCCAAAACGAGGCAATGACGAAGGAGTGTAGGAAACCTACTCGACTGAGTCAGTGCCCGATGTTTTGGCAAGAGATTGCCCGCAAGCCGCCACCGCAGCTTAGATCGTTACAAAGAAAAAGGAGAGAATAAATATGGATTTTGGCAAAGGCGATTCATCGTGGTTCACCCATGACCGGTTCGGTATGTTCATTCACTGGGGCATTTACTCCATGCACGGCCGGGGCGAGTGGCAGGGCGTGATCGAAAATATGAGCGATGAACAGTATGAAAATTATTACAAATACTTCGATCCCGATCTTTTCGATGCCAAAATCTGGGCCCAAGCCGCCAGAGAAGCCGGTATGAAATATGTGGTTTTCACCGTCAAGCACCACGAGGGATTCTGCATGTACGATTCGGAATTCACCGACTATAAATC
The DNA here is from genome assembly GCA_045588835.1 of Victivallaceae bacterium. GTDB lineage: Bacteria > Verrucomicrobiota > Lentisphaeria > Victivallales > Victivallaceae > UBA1784. Next base: position 55,496 of record JAZNEV010000045.1, on the reverse strand, counting down.
CACCACCGCCTGCGGCAGAGACCTTTTGCGGGAGATCGTCGATGCTTTCCGGGCCGAAGGTCTGCGTATCGGCTTGTACTATTCGCTGATCGACTGGCACCATCCGCACTTTGAGATCGACATCAATCACCCCTACCGTGAAAGGGATGACCGCGAAGAACTCAATAAGACCCGCAATATGGATATCTACCGCCAATACATCAAAGATCAGACCCGGGAGATCCTCACCAAATACGGCGATATCGATATCGGCTGGTTCGACTTCTCCTATCCCCATGTGCCCTACAATCCCAAGGGCCGGGAGGCGTGGGATTCGGAAGGTTTGGTCAAACTCATCCGTTCCATCCGGCCGTCGATCATGCTCAATAACCGCCTCGATCTGCCCGGCGGCGGGGATATCGTCACTCCGGAGCAGAATACCCCGGAAGAGCCCGTCCTCGATGAAAACGGCAACGTCGCCGTCTGGGAAGGCTGCCAGACTTTCGGCGGCAGTTGGGGATATAAACGCGATGAATACACCTGGAAATCTGAAAAACAGTGCATCGATATGCTGGTCAATCATGTTTCCAGAGGCGGAAATCTGCTGATGAATGTCGGCCCGACCAGCCGGGGGTTCCTCGATGACCGGGCCCTGACCGGGCTGGGATATTTCGCCAAATGGATGAAGTATTGTTCCAAATCGATCTACGGTTGCGGTATCGCTCCGGCGGAGTTCCCCGAACCGCGCGACTGCCGTTACACTTACAATCCGGAAACCAAACGGCTCTATCTGCACTTTATGAATTGGCCGTTCATGTATATAAATCTGCCCAAACTCGCCGGTAAAGTGGCTTATGCCCAATTTCTGCATGACGGCAGTGAAGTGCCTTTCCGCACCGCTGAACCGGCGACACTGCACAACCATCTCAATGTATATGCCCCGGATGACAGTCTGATATTGACTCTGCCGGTGAAAAAGCCGGATCCGGTGGTGCCGGTAGTGGAATTGATTTTGAAATAATTGATAACATCGAGGTATATTATGGCAAATCCGGATTATGAACCGTTGGCTCTGGCCGATCCATTCATCCTGTATCACGAGGGTATGTATTATGCTTACGGATCGAAAAATGAGGAAGGTATTCCGGTCTACACATCGGCCGATATGCTCAACTGGAAGTATCACGGCATTGCATTTCACAAAGACAATGCCTGGTCGGATAAACTTTTCTGGGCTCCGGAAGTTTACAAAACCGGAAACCGTTTCCTGATGTATGTTACGGTGGATTGGCATATTTCGGCGGCATTTGCCGATTCGCCCTGCGGTCCTTTCATTCAGGATAAAAATACGCCGATCTGGACGAAAGAACGCTCCATCGACAATTCGCTTTTCATCGCTTCCGACGGTCAGGCGTATGTTTTCTGGAACCGGGGCGATCCCAATGGCGTTTATGTCGCCGAGGTCGAAGACGATCTGGTGACGGTCAGAGCCGAAACTCTCCATCACTGCGTCAGTCCTGAAATGCCGTGGGAAACGATCCAGAATACCATCAGCGAAGGACCATTCTGTATCGAATATGAGGGGAAATTCATATTGACCTATTCCGCTAATGACTACCGCAGTCAGGATTATGCCATCGGTGCCGCCGAAGCGGATAATCCGCTGGGGCCGTGGAAAAAATATGAAAATAATCCGCTGTTGCGGCGTCCCGGCGATCTGGTCGGAGTGGGGCATCACAGTTTTTTCCATGACAAAGACGGCAGAATGTGGGCGGTTTTCCATGCCCACAACAGCAATACGGAGATCCATCCCCGTTTGACCTATATCACCGGAGTAAGTTTCTCTGACGGCAAAATCGCACTTTCTCCCGATTATATCGCTTTGAAAGTCGTGCAATGATCCATATTGTTTCAAATGTTTCATCTGCCTGATGTGGAAAAAACTTTTTTCTGTGCTATCTTATAAAGATGTATACAAGGCAATATCATTATATGTAAGGATTTTTTTATTATGAGCAAATTTTTACCGGGCTTTTCGGAATTCAGCGTGGGCGTCAACTACTGGGCCTCTCACGCCGGTACGCAGATGTGGAGCAGATTTTCCGCAGAGGAAGTGGAAAAAGATTTTATCGCTTTGCGTGAATCAGGTGTCAATACCGTGCGTATTTTCCCTTTGTGGGAAGATTTCCAGCCGGTGAAACTGCTGGCCGAGTGCAGCAATAACTTCCGGGAATTCAGTTTTCTTGACAATTCGCCGCTTCCGGCCACCGGCTTGCGCAGTTGCGGACTTGACCCGGTGATGATGGAGCGTTTCCGCATCGTGGCCGATCTGGCTTGCAAACATGACCTGAAATTGGTGGTCGGCCTTTTGACCGGCTGGATGAGCGGTGCGATGTTCGTGCCTCCGGCTCTGGCCGATAAAAATCTCATTGAGGATTATCAGGCCATCCGTCTGGCCGAAATGTTCCTGCGCGGTTTTGTGAGCAATATGAAAGATCATCCGGCGATCGTCGCCTGGGAACCGGGCAATGAGTGCAACTGCCTTTCCGTCAGCACCGGATACAGTTCATGGAATTGGCACCATATGGTCACTTCCACCATCCGGCTGATCGACCGGGAGCGGCCGATCTTCTCCGGCATGCACGGCGGCAGAACCAACCCGAACAGATCCAACAACCTGATCTTTCAGGGTGAGTTATTCGATGCTCTGACCACCCACCCTTATCCGTCATTCACCCCGCACTGCGGCAAAAGTGCTCTCAATAACGTGCCGGCGATCTACCATTCCACTGCGGAATCGATCTATTACCGGGGCGTTTCCGGCAAACCGGCATTCATCGAGGAGATCGGTGCATTCGGCCCGAATTACCTCTCTGAAGAGCGTACCGATGCCTACCTTTACACCGTGCTTTATTCCGCACTGGTCCACGATCTCGGATCGGTTTTGTGGTGGTGCGGCTACTCCTTTGACCGCTGTGCCGACAATGCTCCCTACCGCTGGGGGGCCATGGAGCGTGAATTGGGTGCGATGAAATCCGACCGGGCTGCCGACGGTGCGGGCAAGGCGATGAAACGATTCGGTGAGGAACTTAAAAATCTGCCGGAATTTTCCAGCCGTCAGGTCGAGGCCACTGTGGTTCTGACCACGATGGATGATGTGTGGAAAAGTGCCTACGGCTCATTCATTTTGAGTAAACAGGCCGGTTTCGAGATCGAATACTGCAATATCGCCACCGTCGATGAGTTGCCGGAAAGCAAATTCTATATCGTTCCGTCGATCAGCGGATTTGAAGTTATGGAAGTCCACAAGTACCGGTTGCTTCTGGAAGCGGCGGATAAAGGTGCCACCGTGGTTGTCACCGCCGACAGCGGTTATCTGCAGCCATTCAATGCCCATTTCGGTTGTGAAGTCGATTACCGCACCGAAGAACCGGAAACCGTCACCTACACGCTGGATGGGCAGGAATACAGCACACTTCAAAATATCACCCGCAAGATGAAAAACCGTACCGCCGACGTGCTGGCGTATGATAAAGACGGATTCCCGGTGATCCTGGTGCAGAAATACGGTCAGGGGCAGTTGATCTTTGTCAATTCCGCTCTGGAATTCAATGCTTTCACTCACGGCAACGAATTTTACAAGGTCTACCGCAAACTGGCCCGGCTCGCCGGAGTGGAAGTGCCGGAAAAATCTCCGGAGATCGGTATCACGACTCACAAAACTGTTGACGGCAGAACGTTGAAATTCTTTATCAACTACGCCGATCATGAAGTTGACGGTATGCCCGGCAACAGCGTGAAATACGAGATCATCTGATCCGGAAAAGTGATAAAATGGCCAAACGGGTGATGACGCAGGGTGCGCCCTGGCGGCATATACTTTGCTTTGCCCTGCCGGTTTTATGCGGATCACTGCTTCAGCAGTTGTATCATACGGCAGATACGCTGATCGTCGGCAATTTTCTGGGTGAAAATGCTCTGGCAGCAGTCGGCACGACCAATACGTTTGCCTTTCTGTTTCTGGCGGTGGCGATCGGTTTTTCCGCCGGAAACGGGGTGTTGGTGGCTCAGCACTTCGGTGCGGATGATGAAAATATGGTGCATAAAGATGCCGCCACGGGGATTTTACTGCTCTTATCCATGGGGGTGGTGTTTTCCGTTGCCGGAGCAGTTTTGAGCCGTCCGGTATACACCCATTTGATCGCCGTGCCGCAGTTGATACTGGATGATACGGTGAAATATTTCCAAATTTATTCAGCCGGATTGGTCTTTCAATTCGGCTTCAACATTTTTGCTTCCGTGTTGCGGGCGGTCGGTGACAGTGCGGCGACGTTGTATTTTCTGCTGCTTTCCTCTCTGCTCAATATCGCTCTTGACCTCTTTTTTATCACCGTGTGTCACAGCGGCGTGGCCGGTGCCGCCTGGGCAACGGTTATTTCACAGGCGGTCTCGGTGGCATCGCTCTGGTGGTATATGGCACATAAGTACCGCTTTTTCCGTTACAGTACAGCGGATTTGAAGTGGGACAAACGGATCGCCGCCGAAACGCTGGTCATCGGTTTGCCCATCGCTCTGCAACTGGTCATTGTGGCGGTGGGATTGAGTTTCATCCAGCGGGCGGTCAATGGCTTTGGCAAGGTGATGACCGCTTCATTCACCGTGGGGCAGCGGATCGAAATGTATTTGCATCTGCCCTGTAACGCTTTGCAGGCTACTCTGGCGACCTACACCGGTCAGAATGTCGGGGCGGGCAGGATGGAAAGGGTGCGTACCGGAGCATATCAGGGGGTGCTGATTTCGGTGGTGTTTACGGCGTTGCTGGCGGTGGCGGTCTGGTTCGCCGCCAACCGGATAAGTGAAATTTTCGGCTTGAGCGAAGCGGCGGAGGAGTATTGTTCGGCACATTTGAAAGCTGTGGCACTTGCCACGGTGATTTTGTCGGTTTATGTGCCGTTATTCGGAGTGTTTCAGGGAATGAAACACAGTGTCGTTCCGGCGTTGGTGGCTCTGGGGGCACTTACATTGCGGGTGATCGCCACGTATCTGTTTAAGGACAGTGCATATTTCGGCAAAACGATCATCTGGTGGAATGGCTTATTCGGCTTTTGCACCGGGTGTATCATCACCTGGGGGTATTATTTTCTCAAGCGGCAGAGAAATCCGCAGGGCAGCTGCCGGCGGTCGTGATGGGAAATGATCACTGTTTTTTCCGGTAATTACTGGGAGAGCATCCGCAATGTTTGTGAAAAAAATTAGAAAAATAAAACTCATCATCAAAGCCGAGTTCTGCGGCGATCTCTTTGACCGGCTTGACCGAGTTGCGGAGCATGATTTTGGCTGTGTCGATTTTTTTATTCATCAGATATTGCAGACAGCTCATGCCGAAATCTCTTTTGAATATCCGGTATAATTGAGCCTGACTGTAATTGGCATGACGGCAGAGCATTTCCACCGACGGTGGTTTGCGGCAGATGAATTTATCCAGATAGGCCCGTATATTTTCACTCTGATTTGATATCGCCGCAGTCTGTTTATGACGGAATGCCCCGGAAATCGCCATTAAGACCCGGAATATTTCCTGCGCTCCGGTAACGTTGACCTTTTCCGGAGCATTTTTCAACGTGGTCAGGGCATTTTCAAAGACCTCTTTTACCGGACAGTCAGGGATATGGTTTATGCCAGACAGTCCCAGTCCGGATAAGAGCGGCAGGACCAGAGGTCCGGAAATATTGAACCAGATTTTTATCCATGGATCTCCGGCATCTGCCCAGTAGTGATGATTGGTATTTTCCGTGACGATATATACGTCACCGGTTTGCGGATAAAATTTTTTACCGTTGATCTCCAGCACACCTTTTCCCTGACAGACATATTCGATAACGGTGATTTTGGAGTTGCGGCGGCTCATCCGGTAATTGCCGTCACAATAGGAGATCCCCGCCAGCCAAACGGCAAGCGGCAGATCCGGCTCGGGTGGTGCAAATGATACGATTTCTTCTTTTGTCATGCTGTAAAGATAATTCCATTTGCCGGAAAATACAAGCAATCGACAGGAAAAATGAAATAATTTTCTATTTTTATGAATTTTTGTTCCATTCAAAAAAGCGGCGGTCAGGTGTATATTAAACGCAGATGTAATAGCAATATTCATGAATTGCTATGCTGTTTCTCCGGATCATATGTGGTGAATAAAAAATCTAAAGGAATGAATGTATGGAAAAGTCAGAGCATTTCCGTGGTAATGAAGCAAGATGCAGTTTTACTCTTATCGAACTTCTCGTAGTCATTGCCATCATTGCCATTCTGGCGGCGATACAGCTTCCGGTACTCAATTCCGCAAGGGAAAGGGCCAGAGAGACAAATTGCGTGAATAATTTGAAAAATCTGGGCTTTTACTGGAACAGTTATTCCGATGTTTATGATGGTTTCATTCTGCCCGGTAAAAGAACCGGCGACCAGTATTACTGGTATGAGATCATGATCAAACCGGGCAGCAATATCGGGTTGCCCGGTGTACCATCCAGCGGCACATTGAATGCTTATAAAGTTGACGGCGACTGGATCAAGCCTTTTGAAAACCGCGGTGAACCATTCAACTATTTTTTCTGTGCCACCAGTGCCAATCATGCCACTTATCAGGCTAAAGGATTTCTTTACAATGTTCATATCACATTCTGTCAGAGTTATGGTTACAATCCGTTTTTGAATTTACAGGATTACAGCCATGTCGATAACAATGTCGGCTATACCAAAAATGATGTCCGCAACGAAGATATTGCCAAACTTTCACAGGCTGACTGCGGAGCGTCGATCATTCCGGTCATGGGGGATAACTGGAAAGCGTTCGCCCATTTGAGCAGTCTGCCGCGGGATACCGGCGGTATCCAGACTCTGTTTTTCTCCAAAGATTATCTTTCCATGGGGAGCAATGAAAGGAAAGCACACAGCGGCGGAGCCAATATGTTGTGGGCGGATTTGCACGTTTCAACCCACAACGATCCGGATATGGATGTGTATCCGTGGGTGGAGAAATGATCCGTCTGCTTTGTTTTTTTATCCTGCTGCTGCGGTGTTTTGCCGGTACAGCAGCAGAGTTGCTTCCGGTAACGCCGAAAGAGAGGTACACTTTGAGTTTTGAACTTCGCGGTACCGGGCGGGTCTTTCCCGAAGAGTGGTACTGCCGGGGGGATGAATTGGATTATCCCGGTGTGGCAATACGTTTTCTGGATGAACAGCACCGGGAGGTCACGGTGCTGCCATTCAGTAATTTTCATGTTGCTTTTTCAACAGAATTTGTTCCGGGAAAAATCAGTTTTTATGCCCCGGATAACGCCGCATCGGTCGAAGTCAGCGGGAAAAATGCGGAATTCCGCAATTTGCAACTGGCCAAAGTTCCATCGTCGCTGCAAGTGTCGATCGATTTGGATCACCGGGTAAGCGGTACATTCCGGCGGACACTTTTCACTCCGGCGGAGAATAATATGACAATTTTTGATACCAGTGCCAGTTACATCTACTGTTCACCGATTCCGGTCAAGCCCGGTGAGAAGTACCGCCTGACGGTTTCCGGCAGACGCAGTGAACGATCGGAAACTGTTATCCGGGTATGGTTTTTCCGTGATTCACTGAATAACCGCCGCAGTGTCATCGGCCGGAACCGTTCCCCGTTAAGGGTCGGTGGAGCAAAAGAAAATTTTGAATATATTTTTACCGTACCGCCGGAAACCGGATGGATGAGAGTATCATTCATGTGGGGAATGATTTGGAACTACCGGATGGAAAAGATGGATTGACCGATGTTTAACCAAAAATTTGATGGATACAGCGTTGAAGTCAGCCAAGACGGTGACTTGATTTTGAGTATCAATGGCGGTCGTCTGCATTCTGTTGCCGGCAGACATTGGCAGATCGGTACCGGCTGGCACGATGAAGCTCCTGAAAAGTGGTATCATTCCACTGTAACGGCACTTCGCGACGGGGGCAGTGACCGGTTTATTCTGGAAGGAGTCATCCGGCTGCCGGAAGGGATTTGTTTCTGCAAAGATGTTTGCACGGTCCTTCCGGATGTGCTGGAGGTGACCCGCAGTTGGGAATATCATGGAACACCGGTGCCGCAGGCAACTTTGGCAGTTGAATTCATTTTTCCGGAAAAATTCCCCCGTTTATTGATGCCGGGGATATTTTACTGCGGCAATCCTTCCGGTGCCGGAAGCGGTAATGTGCCTTTGATCCCGATGCAGGAAAACGGTGCCGGTTTTTTTGAGGAACACCGTTTCCCGGCTCCTTTTGTTTCTGCGGAAGCAGATCGCGGCATTATGGCGGCAATACATACGGTACCAAGTCAGCTGCCGGAGGGAATTTATCCGGATTTATGGTGGTCGCTGGGGGCAGTTTACGGAAAGGATTTTCTGAAAATGGCAGCTTATTCCGGTTTTGTTCACAGCAACGGCCGTAACGGAGCGGTAAAAAAATCGCAAAATCAGTGGTCGGTCATACCGGGATGTTGTATTTCTCTTGGGGATGATCAGACGATCGTTAAAAATTTCAGATTGCAAATCGCTCCGGTGGAAAAACGCGGTTCGGGTTTTATTCCGGCATTGGAAAGTGCGATGGATTTTTTTGCTCCGCAGGCAATTCCGGTATGCTACGATGAATTGATCCGGAAAAAATATGATTATGCTTTGGAACGTTATATTTCAGTCGGCGGCGGAGGCGGGAATCTTATCCGTCCGGCATGGGAGCTGCCCAATGCCGTGGTTTTCGGCTGGACCGGCAGGAGTGAAACTTTGGCAATGGCCGGAAAAATTCTGGGAAAAAAATTCGATGATCCCGGGGCTTATCACCGGGAAAAAGAGATTTTTGATCTGTTGACTGATGCTCCTTTTGATCAAAACGGATTCAGCGTGCGTTATGAGTATCCGGATGGTGTCTGGAGCAAAGAAAGGAACTTCGTTTCCCAGGGGCAGGCGTTGGAAACCTTTTCATTTGCGTTGCGGCAAAAACAACGGTTGAAAGAAGATATCCCGGCACATTGGATGGATTTTCTCGGTAAAAGTTGTGATTTTTTCAGTCGCCGCATCTTGAGTGATTCGTGGTATCCGCATTCCACGGCAGAAGCATTTCTCGCGGCGCCGTTGGTCAATGCGTATCACATTTGCGGATGCGGGAAATACAAGGATGCCGCCATCAAAGCGGCGGAGCATTTTATCAAGCGTCATATCTCGCTGGATGAACCTTACTGGGGCGGTACATTGGATGCCCGGTGTGAGGATAAAGAGGGGGCTGCGGCCGCAGTTTCGGCATTTTTTCAATGTTGGGAATTGACCGGGGATAAAAAATTTCTGGATGCGGCATATCATGCGGCGATGCTGCTGCTGACCTATTTGCAGTTGTGGGATATATCCATGCCGCCGGGGTCAATTCTGGCCCGGAAGGATTTCCGCAGTACCGGTTGGAGTGCCGTATCCGTTCAAAATATGCACCTTGATGTGTACGGTGTGTGGGTCGCTCCCCTGATATATCAACTCGGTATCGCAGTCGGCCGCCGGAATTTGTGTTATCTGGCCAAAGTGATGTTTCTCAATTGTGCGCAGTTGATGGATGAGTGCGGCAGCCACGGTGAACAGGTTTTTCAAACCAACTATATTCAGGGCCGTGATGTAGATACAGAAATTGATGAATTACGCGGCAGATATTCGGAAAATTGGCAGGTGTTCTGGATGACTGCGGCATTTCTGGATGCCGCCGCCAGATTTGAGATAATGAATATTGATGTACAGGAGATCACGTTATGAAAAAAATACTCTTATATGCAGTTTTTATGACAGTATCGCTGAATGCAGCTGTTTTACCGGTTGCCCGGAATGGTGAAGCGGTCAGTGCCATTATTGTCGACATCGATGCTTCACGCCCGGTTCAGCACGCCGCCGGAGAATTGCAGAATTACTTCCGGTTGCTGAGTACGGCCAGGATCCCGATTTTACAATCCTGCCCGAACCGCAAACAGGTCTGTTTTGTTCTCGGAACTTTGGAATCTCCTTTGATCAAGCCGATTCTTGATGCACCTCATGCTCAGGAATACAGCCGGCGGCTCCGGAATACTGACGGTTTTGCCGTGGATATCCGCGGTAAACACGTTTACATCTATGCTGCTTCCGGCCGCGGAGTGATCAATGCCGTACACCGGTTGATCATGCGTCACACTGATTTCATCTGGGTCAGGCCGGCTAAAGAATTGTTTGTTTGCACGGTCGATCCTGATTTGCAACTGGATGTCAGAAATCATATCGACATTCCGGTTTTTGAGTTGCGTGGCTGGGCGGCCAATTCACGCATAGCGTTTCACAGTGAGGAGTTTGAAATATATTGTTCCAGATTGTGTAACAACTTTACCACGTCGCTTACGCCACACTCATGGGGACGCAGATTTGATCATGATTTTATCTTTGAATATGGCGGTACGGCCGCCAACGGCGATATCATTGCCGGTCACAATATGAGTTGGTTCTGGCTGAAAAGAAGTGTTTACGGCTCAACTCATCCGGAATATTATATGATGGTCAATGGTGTACGCATTACTCAGGGAAATTTACAACTCTGTTATACCAATGCGGCAATGACCCGGGAATTTATCGCCAATGTACTGCGTGAACTGGAAACGCTGCCGGAGTTTTATTCCCGGATAAATCTGATGATAGATGACATTCCCGGATGTTGCGAGTGCCCGGAGTGTCTGAAGCCCATCACTCTGCCGGATGGCAGGAGCATAAATCATGACCATCCGGCTTTCCGCTCCACGCAGTACCATCTTTTTCTAAATCAGGTCGCCGCTGCTGTGGCAGAAAAATATCCGGCGATGGAGATCAAGAGTTACGGCTATTTTTTCACTGCCACACCGCCTTTGATCCCTCTGCATCCGAATATTGCTGTCAGTTTCTGTCCTTATATCCGCAATGACAAAGAGCCGATTACCGGTCCGGGCAATGCCATTCACAAGCGGCGGATAACCGATTATGCCAAATTGTGTTCAAAAATCATCTGGCGAGAATATTATTATTCCATGGCCGGCTTTCCCCGGCCGCTGGGCAATATTGCCGCCCGGGATCTGCGTTTTATTCACCGTTTGGGAGTTCACCGGATATATTCTGAAATTTCATGGGGGGATCGGCCCGGCCGGGAAGTCCGTGGACTTTCTGAAGATGACTTTTTCACGATGTGCGGTCCGGAATTCTGGGTGTTGAACCGCCTTTTCTGGAGTCCGGCCGGAAATCCGGATGAGTTACGGGCGGAATATATTCGCCGGGTATACCGTGAGGGTGCCCCCGGAGTGATAAAATTTTACAACCTTCTGCGGGATAGTTTTCTCAATGATCCGGCGGTCAGTGCCTACAATGATGATTTCCGCCGTTCCATGGGGCATTATGTGGTGGATAAGGGTCTGGTTGAACCGTGCCGTCAGGCTCTGCGTGAAGCACTGGCGGCGGTCAGGGATCCCCGTTCCAAAGTATTGTTGGAAAAACTTAACCACTGTTTTGAAAGATGGCTGACTCTGGCGGTGGCCGGTAAGATCGCCGATGTATCAGTGCCGAAAATCGATGTCAGACAGTCACCGGGGTTTGATTTTGATGCCGGGGTTTGGAATCAGGCCGGCAGTTTGCCGCCGATGCGGGTGATGGGTACTCCGGAAAGATTGCCTGCGGAACCGACAGATGTTAAAATTTTCCACAATGGCAGAACTCTTTTTGTCGGCTTCCGTTGTCCGTTCCCCGGAACTGCGGTGGCCAATGCTCCGCAGGCCCATGACCGCTGGCCGCGTGGTGATCATGCCGAAATTTTTCTGACTCCGGCCGATGGCCGGGGGTATTATCATCTGGCATTTGATTGCAACGGCAATACTTACGATGCCGCCGCAGTCGATGCGTCGTGGAATCCGGAACAGCCGTGGAAAGTTGAGATCCGTAAAACCGGAAATGAGTGGCGGGCCGTCGTGGAAATACCGATGGCGGCATTCGGCATCCGGATCGAGCAGAACAACCGGGTCGATGCCCTCTTTTACCGGGCAAGACCCGGCCGGCAAGCCGGAGAAGCCGTGGTACACAGTTCGTGGGGCGGCTCCAGAGTACACTCCGGCGACGGATTCGGAACGCTGGTATTTCAGGTCGAGTGAATCATCCGGCGGCTTTTATTCCACATTGAAGCGGAAAGTAAAGGTGTAGGATTTTTCATTCAACTCATACTGCGGCAGAGTCTGCGGACCGCATGAGCCGGTGCCGATGCCCCGCTGCTGAAGATCGAGAGAGAGGAAAGTTTCCTCATGCTCCGGCAATTCGCAGAAGTGTTTGGCGGCAAAGAGTTCGGCCACGGTGAATTTGGTGGCGGTAAATTCAAATACCGGTGCGCCGTTGAAGCGGAGAATGGCATTTTTTCCGGGGAATTTCACCATTCTGGTATCGGTGCGGTTGCCGTGTTCCTGCGGCACCGCGTAATTGAACCGGCTGTTTTCCGTGGCACTGGAGCGGTAAAGACCGACCATGGCCGCCCGTTTGCGGTCGATGTAGTTCTCAAAGGGGCCGCGGCCGAAATATTCAAACTCATCCATATTGTGCAATGTGGCACTTACGCCGACCCGCGGCAGAGTCGGGAATGATTCGGGGATGCGGTACTGACACTGCACGGCAAATGAACCGTCATCCAGCATGGTGATCGTCTGATCGAAAAGCACCGTGCCGCCGTTGCAGATGATTTCCCGGTTTATTTTCAGCGTGTGATCTTCCAGTTGGTATCCGGTGATTTTGCTTATGCATTTATCCAGACCGGCTTTCATACATTGACAGTAAGGTTTCCACTCCTGCACATTGAGTGCTTTACCTTTGATGATATCGTTGTCGGTCGGGGCACGGAAAAGATTGCCTTCAAAAAGGTCAGAGGCGATCAAATTGTTTCCGGCAAAAAGCTGCAGATTGTTTTCCGGGGAGAAACGCAACTGGCAGGCGGCGTTGGATAAGGTGACGATCCCGCCGTTTTTTTCAGCGGAAATGGATTGTGCAGGTGCTTTCGGCCGGGGCGCGGCGGGGATTTGAGCCGTCAGGTCAAATTGATCGTGAGCCAGCAGCGTACCGGCGGGTATGGCGGGAAGATCTTTGGCGGCAGTAAAGTTGAAGTTGATAAACACTTCCTCATCATCCAAACGGCTTATGCCGTCAAAACTGATTTCAAAGTCGGAGTATTCTCCGGGCATAAGGTGTTGGAAACCGGTGATTTTGCCGGATTTTACCTCAATGCCGTTTTTCTCAATGTGCCATGAACCGTCAAAATTTTCGAGGTTGGTGAAGTCCCGGCAGTTGGTCAGGCGGAATTTGTTTTCTTTCCGATGGGTGATGCGGATCTCCTGCACCAGATGGCGGAATTCATACATCCCGGCGTGCAGTGAACGGTCGGAAGCGAGCATACCATTGCAGCAGAAGTCGGAATCATTGGGGAAATCATTGAAATCCCCGCCGTAAGCATAAAATGGTTTGCCGTTGGTATCGTGTTGCAAAATGCCCTGATCGATCCAGTCCCAGATGAAGCCGCCCTGCGTTTTTTTACCGGAATAAAAGAGATCCCAGTAGTCGCAAAGTGAACCGGAACTGTTGCCCATGGCGTGAGCATATTCGATGATGATCGCCGGACGGGTGGTTTCGGGGTTGTCATCGTAGGCTCTCAATTCATCAATGCCGATATACATCGGGCAGAATATCTGATTGAGGGCATCGTTGCCGCCGGTGTCGGCGTGGCCGAGCTGGTTCCAGTTGGCGTGAGTTTCGCAGTTGTGGAAGATCACTCTGGAATCGTCGAGCGTGCGGAGTTTTTCCAGTGCGGCGGTGTGGTTTTCGCCGTCGCCGGATTCATTGCCGGGCGACCAGGCGATGATGGAAACGTGGGAACGGTCACGCAACACCATGCGTTCAACGCGGGAAATGAAAGCATTTTTCCAGCGCGGATCACGGCAGATGGTTTCAAAATTGGCGTGGGATTCGATATTGGCTTCATCCATAAGATAGATGCCGTATTGGTCACAGAGGTCGTACCACCGCTCATCATCCGGGTAGTGACAGGTGCGGACGGCGTTGAAGTTGTATTGTTTGAGCAGTCTGATATCCTCAAGCATACTTTCCAGAGAGAGGGTTTTGCCGGTGACCGGGTCGTGTTCATGGCGGTTGACACCTTTGATCATGATGCGTTTGCCATTGACGAGCAGGGAATTGTTTTCAATGCGGATATTCCGGAATCCGGTACGCATGTTGCGGCAGTCAAGCAAAGTGCCGTCATGGTCAATGAGTTCGGCGGTGCAGTTGTAGAGCGTCGGCGTTTCGCTTGACCACGGTGAAACATTATCCAGAATCAGCCGGGCGTGGAATTTGTAGCCGTCGATACGGAAGTGACGGTCGACCGTGCCGCTGTATTCAGCGATTTTTGCCTTGTCGGAGCCGGTAAGGGTGAATTTCACGGTAAGATCGGCATCCGGGCCGTGCTGGGCGAGATATTTGGCAAAGTGGAAAGCCAGATGGCAGTTGAAGTCAAAAATACCGGTATGCTTTTCGCAGTCCCAGTCGCCGTTGATGAAAATATCTTCAAAATAAGCATAGTTGGTGGAGTAGATGAAACATGAGCGGTAAATGCCCGCCATCCACCACTGATCCTGATCCTCGATGTAACTGGAATCCGAATAGCGTATGACTCTGGCGACCAGAGTATTTTCACCGGAAATGGTCTTGCCGGTCAGGTCAAATTCCGAGGGGAGCCGGGTATCTTTGCCCATGCCGAGGAATTGTCCGTTGAGGAAAAGTTCAAAGTAACTTTCCACGCCGCCGATATGCAGAACGATCCGGCGGCCGGAGAATTTTTCCGGCAGGGTGAAAGTCGTGCGGTAGACGGCACAGGGATTTTTTTCCGGCGGGAATGGCGGATCATTGGTAAAGGGCATGATCACATTGGTGTAGTGCGGCAGATCGCCGAAGTTGCCTAAAGTCCAGTTGGATGGTACGTTGATCCGGTCAAAGTCGGTGTTTGAGATATCTCCCGGCATATTTTCCGGCCGGTCAAAGAGTTTGAAGTCCCACACTCCGTCAAGGCTGAAACGTTCTGATTCCGCGACCGGTGCGCCGCTCATGGGCAGACGGTTGATCCCGGTGATTTCGGGTATTTCGTAAAATTTGGCAGGGGCAGTATACATGATCTTCTCCGCTTTACTGATCGATTTTGTCTTTAATATATATCGGTGGCAATCTTTTGCAATACATTTTCAGCGTGAAAATCAAATTTTGTTGCAAAAAAGTTTTGCACTGTGAGCAAAGGTGTGCTATATTTGTTACAACATCTTAATTTACACAGGAGAATATTATGAGAAAGTTGATGTTACTGGTGGCCGGCGTTGGTGCCTTGATGCTTCACGCCGGGGATTTGATTCTGATGCAAAAGGTGCTGGGCCGTTATATCAGCGGTAAAAGTTCCAGTCATGAACTTTCTCCGGATTGCACCTCGATCAAACTTGCCGGTCAGGGGGATTACACCGGTTACAAGTACCTGATCGCCAAGATCCAGATCGATCCGGTGGTGCTGGCCGGTAAAACTCTGTCTCTGGAAGTAAGGGCCGGCAACTATGTCAGCGGCGACAGTTTTTATGTGAAGTGTCTGAATAAAGAGGGCAAAATCGTCGCTTCATTCATGACCCGCAGCAACTTATCCGGCGGTTGGAATACGATGGTCTGCACTCCGGGCAAAGACGGCGGCGGTGTGGTCAATATTCCGCGGGATATCGCCGGTGATATCAATTCTGAAGTGGTCGCCTTGCAGATCTATTGCGGCCGTCAGGGACCGGCGGCGGATTTCGATGTGGAAATCCGCAATATCAGTGTGGAAAATTCGCTTGACCGCTCTGCCGTGGAGATCCCGGTGCAGAGTGCTGCCGGGGCGATCGGAGTGCTTAAAGTGAGCAATATCGTCATTCCCGGAGCGCAGGCCACCGGGGTTCTGGCCGATGGTGCGGTCACGCTCAAAGGCGAGGTGAAGTATCAGAAACGTTATGACTATCTGGTGGCCCGGATCTATGTCCGGCCGTTTGTGCTTGAGAATAACGCATTGACCTTGAAAGTGACCGCTTTGAATTTCGTGCGCGGCGATCAATTTTATGTGAAGTGTCTGGATAAAGACGGCAAAAATATCTGCACATTCTACACCCGGGCCGATCTGACATCCGGAGTGACGCTGACCGGTATTCCCGGACGTAACAACGGCGTGATGCTTTACAGCGACCGGGAAGCCAAAGTGCCGATGAGTACTCCGGTGGCGGTGTTGCAAATTTATTGCGGACGGCCGGGACCGGCTCCGCAGGAACCGATCGAGGTGAAAATCGAGGATCTGCAGCTGGTTGCTCAACCGTAATCTGCCTTTTGCCCGAAATAATACCTCTATTGCCCGGAAAAAGACTTGCGAAACGGTGCTGTTTTGTGTATAATATAAGCAGTTGTAATTGAAACACCTAACCCAAGAGGTAAAAATGAAACAACTCCGGTATACCGGAGTAAACCGCCAACGGTTTACTCTTATCGAATTGCTCGTCGTCATCGCTATTATCGCCATTCTGGCGGCGATTTTGCTTCCCGCTCTCAATTCCGCCCGTGAACGCGGCCGGGTTGCCAGTTGTATCAATAACATGAAGCAGATGGGAAATGGAGTTTTGCAGTATGTCAATGATTACAATTACTTTCCCGCTGCCGCCGGACCGATCGCCGGAGTCGGCGCACCGCTGATCTCATGGAAAGTCTTTATTTACAATTATACCACCGGTGCCATGCCGCTGGATAATGACGCTGTCCGGGTGACGGCTCTTACCACCGGCATTTTCCTCTGCCCGTCATGGACGGAGGATGGTCTGCTCCATGCTTTCAGTGCCACCAGCTGGGATAATAGTTCCGGCAGAGGCGGTTACGGATACAGCTCCAATGATAAAGACGTGCAGCACGGCGCAACCGATTCCAATTACATCGGTTATCATAATGCCGGGGTCAATGGCTACACCCGACCGACCGATATGGATTCTCCGTCGGAAACGCTGATCATCGGTGAATCCAGTGACCGTTACAGCGCCAATTCCACCCAGTACAGCTTTATTTACGACAGCAAAACCCCCGATGGCCGTCATGCCAATTATACTGAAATGTCTGTCCTCTGGGCAGATGGTCACGCCTCGATCATGAAAAATGATGAGTTGAACCGCAAACCGGCGAGCAATCCCGGTGAAAGACGTTACTACTTCTGCGTGAAAAAATAAATTATGTATCGATTTGCAGCTGGCATTTTACAGAGCCGGCTGTTTTTTTGAAAAAAATTGATTTTTCCTTGACAAATATTATGTTGCTGTGTATATTATAACTGTCGCATAACATCTTAACTTGCAAGCAAAAAAAGGAAAATCGAAAATGACACAACTCCACCATGGTGGAGTAAACCGCCAACGGTTTACTCTTATCGAACTCCTCGTCGTCATCGCTATTATCGCCATTTTAGCGGCAATTCTGCTTCCGGCCCTCAACTCCGCCCGTGAACGCGGACGGGTCGCCAGTTGCATCAACAATATGAAACAGATCGGTAACGGTGTTTCTCAATACACCAACGATTATAATTTTTTCCCGATCGCCAACTATCATATGCCCAATCACGGCGGTACTTACATGAGTACATGGAAAGCTGTGATTTACCAGTATGCGGTCGGAGATCTGCCCACAGTCCATATGGATAGAGGTGTGGCTCTTTCTACCGGTATTTTCCAGTGTCCGTCATGGAGCGAGGAAAATATGAGTAAATTCACCTTTGATAAAACCAGTTGGGCTGCAGTTTCCTATATGGGCGGATATGGTTATAACTCCAACAACAATGATCAAAATGCATATACTGCCGATCAGCGTAATTCAGGTGCCGGAAGTTCTTTGATCGGTTACTGTTCCGGTCAGGGGTTGGCAGTCTATGTTTGCCGCCCCACTGATTTGGAAGTCCCATCCGAAACGTTGATCGTCGGGGAATCTTCAGATCATTATTCAGAAAATGCTATGCAGGCTGCATTTGTATATGATCAAAAAGTTCCCGATGGCCGCCATGCCGGTTATACCCAGATGCCGATCTCATGGGCCGACGGTCATGCTTCTATAATGAATAACACTGACTTGACCCGTAAACCCACGGTCAAACCGGATCGTTATTATTACTTCAGCGTCAAAGATAAAAAATAATTGAAAATTGCTTGAAATAATACTTTTTTATCCGAAACATCCGGTTCGCACTTGCGAAACGGTGCTGTTTTGTGTATAATATAAGCAGTTGTAATTGAAACACCTTACCCAAGAGGTAAAAATGATACAACTCCGGTATACCGGAGTAATCCGCCAACGGTTTACTCTTATCGAACTGCTCGTAGTCATTGCCATCATCGCCATTTTAGCGGCAATTCTGCTCCCCGCTCTCAATTCCGCCCGTGAACGCGGCCGTGCCGCCAGTTGCATCAACAATCTCAAGCAGATGGGCAATGCTGTAACGGCATATATTAATGATCACGACATATTTCCGGTGTTTTATCATCAGGGTGTTCCTGACGGATCTCCATTTAAAATCGGTATGGCATCATGGAAAGCTGTCCTTGCTCCGTATTTGGGGATTACTGCTGCCAATGCCGATGAAATGGGGCAGGCTGTAAGAGAAGGTGTATTCCTTTGTCCGTCTTTCAGCGTGGATGAAGTGACCGGTTTTACATTTGATCCGGAAAGCAATGAGGTCAATGCCGCCCACTCCGGTGGTTATGCTTATACTTATGCTCAAGGGTTGGAAACGAGCGGTTCAAGCAAGCATACTATCGGATATGGTCCCAGCAGCGGCTGGATCACAACCAAAACCAATGAAGTGACCAATCCTTCAGAAACTTTGATTGTCGGAGAAGGCAACAGCCGTGATGCGACAGACCGTAATCACCTCACGCTTATTTACGCCGCAGATAAACCGCGTGGCCGTCATGCCGGTTTTACCCAAATGCCGATCCTTTGGGCGGATAGTCACGTTTCTGTGATGGCAAACCGTGAATTGACTAAAAAAATTGACGGTACTGACGGCGGTGAAAACGGCACTTGGGGATGGTATCTGCTGAAAACCCGCTGATTTTGCTTTGCATTTGGGTTGCGGCGGCGAAAAAGCGGGCAATCTCTTGCCAAATCTGCGGACGTCGGCTCGGTCGAGTACAGTCGTACACCTTGTCCGCCGGAGCCTTGGCGAAGGCGGATCCCTCATGCCCTCCTTGCAAAAACCGGATTTGCCTCGCACTGCTTCGCAAAAAGCGGGCGAGCAATAGCCGGCATGTGCAGTGGAAAGGCCGCCCAGGCGAAGCGTTTGCCTCCCCTCAAGCGAACAAGAGCCGGTAAACGCTCTACCGGTATGGTAAACGGCAACAATAACACGCCCCAATACCACAAAAATACCCCCGGCAGACTGCTTTGATTGTCCGTTGTGTCCGTATCGTCCGTTATGTCCGTTATCCACCGGCACACAACCATCAGAAATACAGCCGTTGCACCTCGCATCGGCGGGCAGGTTTACCGCCTTTGACAAATTCCTGAAATAATACCTTTTGTGCCCGGAAACATACTTGCTTTTGCTCTTTGGCGGTGGTAAATTATTAGTATGTTATACTAATAAGCCAAAAGGAGTCCGGCAAATGAAAAAACTTTTACATTTTTTTGTCTTCGCTGCCGCATTTGCGGTTTCGGCACAGAGTATCTGGAATGGTGAAATCTCATCGGTCAGGCACTCCGCTTACAAGCATTCTCCGCAGTTTACCGCCGACGGGGGGGCACTCAATATCAAAGCATCCATGAATATTCCTGCCGGCAAGCACGAATATTTTGCTTTTTCCATCAATGTTTCCGCCTTTTCGCTGCAGGAAAAAAGTTTGAGCTTCCACTTCACCACCCGGCAGGTTGATCCCCGTGACATTTTTTATGTCAAAGCCCGCAATGCTTCCGGGCAGGTGGTCGGCAGTTTCTACACCCGGATAACCCAAAGCACTTCCCGAACTTACATCTGTACCACCGGCCGGGATGGCGGCGGCATGACTTACTTCGCTTCCGATGTCAAAGGTCCGGCCGGTGATCCGGTGGTCAAACTGGACTTTTTCTACTGCCGCCATGACGGGAATAACGCACTTGACCTTACTTTGAGCGATATTAAAATCATCCCCCATCCCCCGGTGGAATTGTGGAATGGTCAACTCTCCTCGGTCAGCAGCACCACGCCGAAGTTTTCTCCGCAATTTTCCATCGACGGCGATATGCTCAACATCAGAACTTCTTTTGATATTCAAAAGCATGAGTACTTCATTTTTGATGTTAAAGTCACCCCGTTTTCATTGCAGGAAAAGAGTTTGAGTTTCCAATTCGCTTCACCGCAGCTGCTTGCCGGGGATATGCTCTACATCAAAGCTCTGGATGCTTCCGGTCAGGTGGTCGGCAGTTTTTACACCCGCTTGAGCAATGGCAATATGCGTACTTATGTCTGCACTCCGGAAAGTGACACCGGCGGCGTGACTTACTTTGCTTCCGATGTCAAAGCTCCCATCACCAATCCGGTAGTCAAACTCCGATTTTTCTACTGCCGCATGGCCGGTAAAAACACCATGGATCTCGCTGTCGGCAAATTTGAATTGGTTCCCCATCCGCCCAGAGTACCCACCGTCAAAGCACGGGATCTCGGTTTTGCCGTCCGCGGCGGTACCTGCCGGGGATTGCACACCGCCAAAGATGCCGACGGCAATGATTGTGTGGTGGTTTTTCTCATGGATGATATCAACCGCCGGATGCTTCAGATCAGTGCCGTCACCGGTCAGTGTGATGAAACAGTGCTTCCTTTCCGGCCGAGAGATGCGGTTTACAGTTCGATCAAGGGCAGCAACGGCAAATCTTACTCCCTTTTTGCCCATCACTTCGTGGAATATGACCCGGTTCAGAAAAAATTTACCTTTGTCCGTCAGGTCAAAGACCTCTGTGCCATGAGTATGGCCGAGGATAACAACGGTGTGATCTATGCTGCAACTTACCCGGATCTCTGCCTTTACTCTTATGATCCTGCCACCGGGGAATTCAAAGATTTCGGTCAGTTGCATAAAGAAACCTTTGCCCAGTACCCCCGTTCGATAACCATTGCCGATGACAATACCGTATACATCGGCACCGGCAATGCCCGCGGCCAGGCGATCCACGTCTATCCGGATAGCGGCCGGGTCGTGGCCCTCATCCCCAAAGCCGAAGAACCTGCCGGCAAATCGCTCTTTGTCCGCCGTTTCACCGACGGCAATATCTATGCCCGTCACCTCGATTTGTTTTTTCGAATCGACGGTGACAATGCCGTTAAACTTGACTCTGTGCCTGACGCTCAGATGATCCTCAGTCCTTTTACCGGGTCGCAGAATCTGGTGATCCGGGATTTTGACAGCGGCCGCAAACTGGTTTCCATTGATTTCGCCACCGGCAAACTGGTCACTTCCGCTGCCGACGGCAGTGACCGCCGGGAAGTAACTTTTTCTTTCACCAATCACGGTTCCCCGATGATGGGGGTCGATGTCACTGCCGATGGTATCGTCGGCGGCGGCGGATTTTTCCCTTTCTGTTTCGGTTTGCTTTATCCGGAATCCGGCGAAAAGACCATCCAGGCCGCCGATGTGCAGTGCAATGCGATTCAGGCTCACGGCAAATATTTTTACATTGCCGGTTACTCCGGCGGCATCATCATGCGTTTCGATCCGGATAAGCCGTGGGATCTGACCGGCCCCATGCACCGTACCCAACCGGATCTGCAGAGCAATCCGGTGTTTTACGGTTCGGCAAGAAGGGTATTCATCCGGCCGCACGCCATTGCGGTTTCGCCCGATGGCAGATACTTCGTTTCCGGCGGCACTCCGGAATACGGACACACCGGCGGCGGTATTGCCATCGTGGATACTCAGAGCGGCGAAATGACCCTCGTGCCCCATACCGAACTTGCCCCTCTGGAATCTCCGCACGCTCTGGCCGTGACCGATGCCGGACTCATTCTCTGCGGTACGACCATCCAATCCGGTACCGGCGGCGAGGTAAAGGCCACCGAAGCATCCTTATTCATCTACGACATCCATGCCCGCAAAACCATCTGGCGCAGCAAAGAATTAGGTTCAGTACAGGATATTCTGCAATTCATCCGGCTGGATGATTCACGTTTCATGGGATTTACTTCCGCCAGGGAATTGTTTATTTTCGATCTTGATTCCCGCCGGGTGACTGTCCGGCAGGATATTTCTGAAACCGGCACTCCGGCCAGAGGGCAGGCCTGCCGGGTTCTGATCAGTGACGGCGAGGGCGGTATCTGGTTCATCGGCACTTCTTATGTCGCCCAAATCGACCCGTCAAATTGCCGGATCCTGCGTAAAGCCAAAATCGACGGCGGCATCCAGACCGGTGGAGCGATCTACCGCGGAATTTTGTATTTTGTCGCCGGTCACCGTTGGAAAAGTATTGATCTCAAAGAGATTTTCAAATAAGGAGAGTGTGTAGTGAACGATTATTCTGAACTTTGCAAAAACCTCGTTCCACGCAAAGTTGATAACACTTATGAACGCCCCGCATGGTGGCGTGTCCGCATCCCCGAATTGATCGAAGATATCGGCAAGGTGAAAAAAGGCAAGGTCGACATTGTCACCCATACCCCCGGCGGATTCCCGGTATATTGTGTTTCCTACGGCCGGAAACTGCCCCAGCGTCAAACCACCTGGCCCAGTCTGACCGGCAGTAAGCATCCGGAATATTACACCAATACCGGTCAGCAGACATTGATGTTCATCGCCGGTATCCACGGCGAGGAGACCGAGGGCATCATCACGCTGAATAACTTTATTTCTCTCATGGAAACCGGGGTCGATCACCGGGGTGTCGCCCGGCCGCACCTTGCGGAATTGGCCGGACATTACCGGTTGATCATTATGCCGTGTATCAATATGGATGCCCGCAGTTTCGCCCCCGATTGCCTGATGGGATGCACTCAAGCCGATTACAAACCGATCCAGACCCGGCTCAAAAACGGTCAATATCTGGTCTGGCCGCATTTGAAAGAGTATTTCCCTCTGCCGATGGATGAGGTCGATCAGCTTGGTGCATATTACAATTTTGACGGCGTGAATATCCAGCTGGATGCCGCCCCGGGCAATATCATTTCCAACGAAGCCGGGGCGATTTTGAAAATCGCCCATGAGGAGCGTATCGACTGTTTCGTGAATATGCACACCGGTACTTACGGGGCTCACTTTGTGCATCCGACAGTGATCAATTATCCGGGCAACTATAAAACCGTCCACACCATCAACCGCCTCTGGTCGGAAAAAATCGGACGGGTGCTGGATTACGGCGAAGAAGCGTACAGTGTGCAATGCGATATCAATGATGCCGTTTCGCTGGCCACCGGAGCAGTGTCGATGACTTACGAAGCGGCCGGATTGAAGATCGAACCTTTTGAAAACAAGGTCGAAGTCGCTTACAAAATGATGGAAACCATTATGGAATACGGTTTGAAACAACCGCTGTCGCCCCGGAATACTCTGATGCGGCCGCAGGAAGATAATTGAGGTGGCAGATCATGAATGATTATTCAGAGTTGTGCAAAAATCTGGTTCCGCGCAAAGTTGATAATACTTATGAACGCCCCGCGTGGTGGCGTGTCCGCATCCCCGAATTGATCGAAGATATCGGCAAAGTCAGAAAAGGCCGGGTCGAAGTTGTCACCCACACCCCCGGCGGTTTTCCGGTGTATGCGGTATTTTACGGTGAAAACGCTCCTCAACGCCAAACCACCTGGCCCAGTCTGACCGGCAGTAAACACCCGGAATATTACAGTGTAAACGACCGTCAGACATTGATGTTCATTGCCGGTATCCACTCCGAGGAGACCGAGGGTATAACAGCCTTGAGCAATTTGCTCTCTCTTCTGGAAACCGGGGTCGATCACCGGGGTATCGCCCGGCCGCATCTGGTGGAATTGGCACAGAAATTCCGTTTGGTCATCATGCCGTGTATCAATATGGATGGCCGCAGTTTCGCCCCGGATTGCCTGATGGGATGCACCCCGGATGATTACGGCCCGCTCCATACCCGGCTCAAAGACGGCAGATATCTGGTCTGGCCGGATCTTAAAGAGTATTTCCCCTTGCCGATGGATGAGGTCGATCAACTGGGCACTTACTACAACTTTGCGGGAGTAAATATCCAGCTGGATTGTGCCCCGGGCAACATCATTTCCAATGAGGCCAGGGCGATTTTGAAGATCGCCCATGAGCAGCGTATCGACTGTTTCGTGAATATGCACACGGCCAGAGATAATCCGCATATCATTCCGCCGACGATCACCAGTTATCCGGGCAACTTCAAAACCGTCCACGCCATCAACCGCCTCTGGACGGAGAAGATGAAAAAGCCGCAGCCGGATTACGATGAAAAGGCGTACAGCATCCAGAGCGACATCAATGATGCCGTTTCGCTGGCGACCGGAGCCGTGTCGATGACTTATGAAGCGGCCGGATTGAAAGTGGAAGCATTCGACAACAAACTTGAGGCGGCGTATCTGCTCTTTGAAACCATTATGGAATATGCTTCAGAGCAGGATATCGCACCGAGAAATAAGTTGCTTTACCGTTAATTGAAAGGATGAAAATATGAAAAAATTTATCATGTTCCTGATCGTGCTGTGTGCAGTCGCGGTATCGGCTGCAGAGCAGAGTATCGTCATGCAGAGCATCCGCTCCAAAAGAGTGGAAAACCGCGGGCAGGTTTCCGCTGTTATCAGTGAAAACGGCAAAGTACTTGTCCTCAAAGGTGATGCCAAACATCAGAATTCCGGTTATCTGATCTGCAATGTGGCAGTTACGCCGTTTAAGATGACCGGCAGAACTCTGGTGTTTTCAGTGCAGAGCCCCTATCTGGTCAACGATCAGTTTTATGTAAAAGGTTTGAACCGGGCCGGCAAAGTGGTCACTTCATTTGTGAGCAGAAGCAATTTGAGCTGTCCGGGGGAATTATTCTGCACTCCCGGGAGTACTGCCGGCGGCGTGATCTATTTTGCCAATGATGTCAAGGCCGATCCGGATGAGGAGATCGTAACCTTGCAATTCTGCCTTTACCGCAAAGGGCCGGCGGCGGATTTCGATACGGTCATCCGCAATATCCGGTTGATCGACCGGCAGGAAAAGTCTGCCATCGTCATTGAACCGCAGACGGAAAACGGGGATCTGACTTTGTTCCGGGTGGCCGGAAAAGGTGTTCCCGGTGGTACTGCTCAAGTTGTCATTTCCGGTAACGATATATCCATCGATTCGGAAGTGAAATACGAAAAATACGGCTATACCACCGCTGCGATCGAGGTGCGTCCTTTTATTCTTGACGGTAAAAGTCTGTCATTCACAGTGAAATCCGGTAACTTTGTCGCCGGTGATCAATTTTATGTAAAAGGTTATGATGCCGATAATAAAATCGTGTTTTCATTTTACAACCGCAAGGATATGTGTGAAGCGACCACCATGATCTGCACTCCGGGATTCGATGGTAATAGTGCCATCAATATCCCCAATGATGTCAAGGCTCCGTTGACCAATCCGGTGGTGAAAATCGTCTTTTACTGCGGCCGCCGCGGTCCGGCGGCACCGGAAAGTGTGGAAATCAGCGATCTGGCTCTGGTCGATAAGCCGGTCATTCCCGGCAGTGAAGGATTCGAAACGCATGGCGTAGGCATTTCCTCTGCTGAAGTACGCAACGTTATCGCCTGTGTTGACCGCAATGGCAAACGGCTGGTACTCACTTCGCCGCTGGATGAGGGCAGAGCCTATGTTTTGCTTACCGAAGTGGATACCGGAAAAACCTTTCAATATTACTGTGAAGGCTACGGCGGCATTTTCGGCGGCGGTGTACTCACCCCTAACGGCAAATTCGTCTTTGCCGCCTGCGGTAAGGCGTGGGTCTTTGATATCAATGAAAGAACTATGACCGCCTGCGGACCGGCGAGCGGTTCCAACTTGTGTGCCACTGTTGCTCCGGATGGCGTGACCGCTTATCTGGGATTTGCCCCCGGCTGTAATGTGGTGGAGGTCAATACCGATACCTGCCAGAGCCGCAATCTCGGCAGAATGGATGACCGTGAAGAGTATGCCTCCTATCTGGCGGTGGACAGTAACGGTATTTTGTATTGCGGCATCGGCACGGCCAAAGCCAACATCGTGGCATTCAACCCCCGCACCGGTGAAAGAATGCAGATTTTGCCGGAAGATCAGCGGGTTCTGGGTACGGCACAGGTGATCCCCGGCGATGACGGATATGTGTATGTGCTGTTCAACAATTTCGTTGCCAAATGTCTGGATGGCAAAGTCGTTGAAGCGGGTGTACGTTGTCAGAAAGCCAGAGATGTCATTTCCGTCAAATACGGTTCGCGCCAATATAACTTCCCTGACGGTTCGGCAGTGGCAGGCATCGACCTCGGCACCAGAGAATTGGTTATCCGGGAAAACGGCCGGACCCGCACGATCAAAATCGACTATGTTTCCGGCGGCTTGAATCTTACTTCTCTGGGATTGGGGCCGGATGGACACATCTACTTCAGCAGTTCCCACCCCAACCACCTCGGCCGTCTGGAGATCGCCTCCGGAAAAATCACCGATCTGGGCTTCAACCCCCGTATCGGCGGGGGCAACTGGTGCAATATGGTCGCCTTTGACGGCAAACTTTATGGCTGTGAATATGCCGGGGGCAGATTGTGGGTATATGATCCGGCATTGCCGGCGGTTTATGCGGCACGGCAGATAGATCACTTCGGCGTGGCTTACGGCGATCTGCTGGCCAATGCTTTCGGCCGCAACGGTCAGTGGCGGGAATTGACCCAGATGCAGGTGCTTTTCGGCACGGCCGGCGGCGAAGATCATGAAATGGGCCTGAAGATACCGATACCGGAAAAAGGTCAATGGTATTTGAATCTGCAATTCCTCAAATCCGGTTCTTACGGTATAATCACGGTCAAAGTCAAGGATCAGGAATTCAAATTCAATCTGCAGAACCATGAAACTGCTCCGGGCCCGATCGAAAATCTCGGTCCCTTTGATCTGGAAGGCGAATTTCTGGAAGTCCGTTTCCACGCTTCTGCCGAAGGAATTTCCGGTGCGAGAAACTACTTCAGCCTGATCGGTATTGAGTTATCCAAAAACAAACGCGAGATCGAGACCGCTGTCCAGCGGAAACTCAATCCGGATGTTCTCGGCGGCTGGCCCAATCTGATCACCCGTCCGCGTACGATCGCCGTCAATCCGGTCACCGGCGAGGTGGTCATCGCCGGATTTGCCAACTATGGCCTGGTCGGCGGCGGTTTCGGCATCTGGAACAGCAAAACCGGTCAAATCAGAGAGATCAGCGATTGGCTGCCCGGTGAAAGTTGTATAGATATGTATTTCCGGCCCGACGGCAATCTGGTCGGTGCAACCAGTGTTACCGCTCCCGGCGGCGGTCATGAAACGGCGACCAAAGCATCGGTATTCATGATCGACTGGCAGTCGGGCAAAGTGGTGAAACATATCGCTTTTGAGGGGGAACGCAACATTTACGGTGTCCGGGAATTCGGCAATTACATCTATGCGGCATCATCCACCGGCAATCTGTATATCATTGATAAAAACAGTTGGCAACTGATCAGAAAAGTTGAATTGAATGGTACTCCGGTCAACCGCAATCCGCTGTTGCTTACGGCGGATGGCAAACGGCTTTTCATTCTCTGCAACCGGGCGGTCTTTGAGGTCGATCCGGATAATGGTATGCCGGTGTATGTGGCAATCGCTCCATTCACGATCTCTGCCGGCGGTGCGATTTCCGGTGACCGCATTTACTTTATCAGCCGGGAAAAAATCGCCAGCTGGCAGATAAAGGATTTGAAAAAATGATTTACGATATACACACACACAACTTTAAAAGAGGCAACCGGAATCTATTCGGCGAAGCGGAAAAACACGGTATCAGCCGGGTGTTGCTGCTCGGTGATGTGCTGCGTCACGGTGAGGCACAAAGTGCGGAACAGGTGCGGGAGATCAATGATGATACCATCGCCGATGTGAAACTCTACGGCGATATGGCTGACGGATTCTGCTATATGAATCCGGCATTGCCCGCTGATTTCATCCGGGAAGAGGTCGCCAGATGTTTTGCCGCCGGTTTGAAAGGCGTGAAACTGGAAATATCCCTTTGCTGCAGCAATCCGAAACTGGATGACCTGATGGAAGTGCTTAAAAAATATGACCGGCCGCTTCTGCATCACTGCTGGTTCAAAACGGTGGGCAAATACGGCGAGGAATCCGATCCGTCGGATATCGCGGTTCTGGCAAAGCGTCACCCGGAGGTAAAGATCGTGATGGCACATTTGTGCGGATGCGGTTACCGCGGCGTGGAATTCATCGCCGATTGCCCCAATGTCTATGTGGATACTTCCGGCGGTCAGCCGGAAAATGGCTTTTTGCAGTATGCGGTCAAAAGAATCGGTGCCGACCGCCTTTTGTACGGTTCGGATGCACCGTGCCGGGATTTCGGCTGTCAGCTGCATAAGGTGCTGGATGCCGGATTGAAAACTGCCGATGTGGAAAAGATCCTTTACACCAATGCTGTGGAGTTGTTGAAATGAGCGGTATTTTTGATGTTAATATCTCCTGCGGCCGCTGGCCTTTCCGCCGGTTGCCGGATTCAGAATTGCCGGATCTGGTCAAAACGCTGAAAAGTTTCGGTATCACCGGCGGTATCGTGCGTTCACTGGAAGCACCGTTTTCCATGAATATCAATGAGGAAAATGAGGCATTGCTGGCGGCGTGTGACGGAATGGAAAATTTCATCCCGGCGGTCGCGGTGCGTCCGGAATTCGGTTTGTGGCGTGAAGTTTCCGGCAAAGTGGCGGCACTTTATCCCTCTTACCACCAGTATTCACTTACCTCTCCGGAAGCACTGAAAATGATCTCCGGACTTCTGGCGAAGGATATCGTGCCGCTTATCGTATTGCGTGAGGAGGATGAACGCGGTCAGCATCCCTTATGCAAAGTGACGGCGGTACCGGCCGGGGAGATCAATGAATTGGCCGGGATGTTCCCGGATAAACCGTTTATTGCGGTGAATCTGTATGCCTCTGAATACGCTCAACTTACTGCAAATAATATTTATGCGGATATCGCTTTTGCCGAAACTTTCCCCGCCATTGCCGAACCGGTGGCGTTACTGGGAAGTCAAAGACTGGTATTCGGTTCGCACGCCCCGTTTTTCTGTACCGGAGCGGCGGTGAGCAAATTGTCTTACGGCAAATTGAGTGCAAGTGATGTGGAAAATATTTCATATAAGAATGTGGAAAGGATCCTGTATGGAAAATAAGTTGGCAATGTTTGGCGGTACCCCGGTAAAAAGTACGCCATTCGGTAAAGGCAGCCGTTACGGTGAAGCGGAAATGGCCGAGATCAAAGATACTTTTGACCACGGCAGTCTGATCTACTGGGGCGGTTACAAGATCGGGCAATTCTGCGAAACGGTGAAAAAATATTTCGGTGTGGATTACTGTGCCGGGGGCAGTTCCGGTTCGGCGGCGATCCACGCGGCGATCGGTGCGGCGAAGATAGAACCGGGTCATGAAGTGATCACTTCCCCGATAACCGATATCGGTTCACTGGTGGGCATCATCTACCAGAATCTTATTCCGGTTTTTGCCGATGTCGATCCGCACACCTACAATATCACCCCGGAAAGCATCGAAAAGGTGATCACCGACCGCACCAGAGCGATCGTGGTGGTGCATCTGGCCGGTAATCCGTGTGATATGGATGGTATCATGGCGGTCGCCCGCAAACACAATCTCTTTGTCATTGAGGATTGTGCCCAGGCTTACGGCACACTTTACAAGGGCCGTCTGGCAGGTACTATCGGTGATATCGGTGCTTTTTCGCTCAATGAATCCAAACATTTGAGTGCCGGTGACGGCGGCTTTATCATCACCAATGACAGGGAACTCCACGGACTTTGCCACAATTATCTGGATAAGTATTACGACCGTCTGGGCCGTGGTGACAGATTGCATCATATCGCTCCGAATTACCGGGCAAGTGAATTGCAGTATGCCGTGGGCAAGGCCCAGTTTGCCAGATTGGATGATATTCTGGCCAAAAGGCGTAAATTTGCCAATATCCTGTCGGAAAATCTGTCGGATATCGAGGGGATCACGCTGCCCGAAGTGCTTGACGGGTGTGAAAGTTCATGGTGGTTCTATCTTTTCCGGCTGGCTCCGGGCGTTTTCGAGGGTGACGGGCCGAATTTTGCCAAAGCGATGTGTGCCGAGGGATGCTGGGCGATGGCCGGATACATTCCTCAACCGATCTACCGGGAAAAGGTCTTTGCCGAAAAGAGCTTTTTCCCCGGCAATATCTGGCCGGCCGAAGTGGTTTCGGGCCGGAGTTACGCTTATCCCCAAGGCCTCTGTCCGGTGGCCGAAGAGGTTTTATCCACTTCCATACGCCTGTCAGTAAGTGAGTTTTACACTGAAGAAGATGCTTTGGATATGGTCAAAGCGGTGAAAAAGGTTGCCGCCGGTTTACGCAAGTGATACGATCTGCCGTTGTCAGAGTGTTTTTGACAAAAAGCAGAAGAGGTGATATCTTCTAATGTGCTGCAAAACTGTTTGAGCAAAAACAGAAAATTTGCAATAAAACAGATGAAAAACAGAAAAAGGAAAAGCAAAAATGGGTAAATTTATCGAAAAATTCAATAATGAGCAGGAATTGGAAAATTTCCTCTCAGTTCCCAATGCAGAATTGATCGACATGATGAAACGTCTGGATGGTGACATCATGATCCTCGGTATTGCCGGTAAAATGGGTGTGACCATGGGTAAACTGGCGGTCAATGCCATCCGGGAAGCCAACGTTGATAAAAAAGTTTACGGTGTGGCCCGTTTCAGTGATGCCGAAGCCCGGAAAAAACTGGAAGATGCCGGTATTCAGACCATCGTCTGCGATCTGCTGGATCGGGAAGCGGTCGCCAAACTGCCGAAAATCAAAAACATCATCTTTATGGCCGGCCGTAAATTCGGCACTGACGGCAGCGAGGATTTGACCTGGATGATGAATACGGTCGTGCCGTCAAATGTGATCGAAAACTTCAAAGATTCCCGGATCACCGCCTTTTCCACCGGTTGTGTCTATCCGCTGGTCAATCTGAAAGACGGCGGCTGCACGGAGAAAGACCGCCCCGGTCCGATCGGTGAATATTCCCAGTCCTGTCTGGGCCGGGAACGGGTATTCGAATACGGTGCCAAAGCCTACGGCATCAAAACTCTGCTTTACCGTCTGAATTACGCCATCGACCTGCGTTACGGCGTGTTGCACGATATCGCCCAGGCTGTCTGGAAGGGCGAAGAGGTCAACAACACCGTGGGTTACTTCAACGTCATCTGGCAGGGTGATGCCAACCATATCGCCCTGCGCAGTCTGGAATTGGCCGACTCGCCGGCGGCAATTTTGAATGTCACCGGTCCGGAAATTTTGAGCGTGGAAACCGTGGCAAAGGAATTCGGCCGGCTTTTCGGCAAAGAGGTCAGATTCAAGTGTCCGGAAACCACCACTGACTGCTTCCTTTCCGATGCATCGGTGATGACGGATATTTTCGGCAATCCCTCCATTCCGGTTGCCCGCATGATCAAGTGGCAGGCGGCGTGGATCGCCGACGGCGGCAAAACTCTGAATAAGCCGACCCATTATGAAGTGAATACCGGTAAATTCTGAAAAAAAGGAATAGAAATAATATGAAAACGATTTCCCAGATCGATCCGGCTGTATTGGCCAAATTCCGCAAGGGGTGTGTGATCCCGGCCCAGCCGCTGGCTTTGGATGAAAACCGCAAATTCATGCCGCAATATCAGCGGGCATTGTGCCGTTATTATATCGATGCCGGAGTCGGCGGTATCGCCGTCGGTGTCCACTCCACGCAGTTTGAGATCCGCAAACCGGAAATCGGTCTTTATGAACCGGTTTTGAGTGAAACTTCCAAATTCATCGACCAGTGGTGCGAAAAACGCGGCAGAAAGATTTTGAAAGTCGCCGGGGTCTGCGGCAAAACGGAACAGGCTCTTTATGAAGCACAGTTTGCCGTGGATAACGGTTACGATGCCGGACTTTTGAGCATGGCAGCATTCAAAGATGCCACTGTGGAAGAGATGCTGGAGCATTGCCGCAAAGTGGCAGAGGTCATTCCGGTCATCGGCTTTTATCTGCAACCGAGCGTCGGCGGCAGGATTTTGCCGCTGGAGTTCTGGAAGGGTCTGTGTGCCATTCCCAATCTTCTGGGTATCAAAATGGCTCCCTTCAACCGCTATTGCACTTTTGATGTGGTGCGCGCTCTGGCCGAATCCGGCCGGGATGATGTGACGCTTTTCACCGGTAACGATGACAATATCCTCATCGATCTGCTTTCCAAATATGTGATCGGCGGCAAAGAGCTGCGGATCAAAGGCGGCTTGCTCGGTCACTGGTGCTGCTGGACGAAAAAGGCGGTGGAATTGCTCGATGAAGTCCATGCTCTGATCGATTCGGGCAAAGATATCCCGGCGGAAATGCTGACCAGAAATATCCGGATCACCGACTGCAATGCGGCATTCTTTGATGCCGCCAATGGCTATGCCGGATGTATTCCGGGCATCCATGAAGTTCTGCGCCGTCAGGGATTGCTCAAAGGAGTTTGGTGTCTGAATCCGGCTGAGGTGCTTTCGCCCGGTCAGAGTGAAGAGATCAGCCGGGTGCATGATGCTTATCCGGATCTGCATGACGATGAGTTTGTCGCCGCCAATTTGCAGGAGTGGCTGGCATAAAAACGGTTTACGGCATGGATTTTCAAAAATGGATCTCCCGGCTGGGAACGGAGATAATCCCGCTGGAAGTGAATTATTTTCAATCAGGCGTAAATGAATCCACCCCGGAACATACCCATCCGGGGCAGCTTCATATCGCCTGTTTTGAAAAAGGTACCGGCTGGTGCATGGTCAATGGTATCAAGCACCGTATCCGCTCCGGGGATATCTATTTGATACTCCCCGGAGAGATGCACCAGTTTTATTCGGAACCGGATAATCCGTACCGGGCCTGTTTTCTGCATTTTTCATGGTTCGGAATATTGCCGTCGGAAATCCCGCTGATTTTGCGTATTCCCCGGCCGGATCGCCGCCGGTTTTTCGCTCTGTGTTCCCGGATGGCCGATATCTGTCACTCCGGCCGGCAGGATATCAGCAATGATTTTTTCTTTTACGGTGAATTGCTGCACTTCTGGGGATTATTGATGCAATATGCCGGTGAAAACGGCACTGACGGTACATTTCCCCGTCCCAAAGAGGGGATCAATAAACAACTTGATCTGATCGTCAGTAAACTTCACGGGCCGCCGTTTTTCTATCCGGGAATCGACACGCTGGCCGATGAGGTCGGCATCAGCCGCCGTCAATTGACCAAGATTTTCCGTAAAGCGGTCGGTTGCGGCATCAAACAGTATTATCTGGCCAATGTGATGTACTACGCCAAAAGGATGAGGGAGCAGAAACTCATTTCCCTGGCGGAATTGGCCCGCCAGTGCGGATATTCCACGCCGCAGAATTTTCTTCTGGCCTATAAAAAGTTCTTTTCTTCACCATCCGCGGAAGATTTCAGCAAAAGCATCGTCTGGACTCCCACCGGGGGATCGACCGGAAAAACGATCAGCAAAAAACAGTTGTGATATTTAAGCATCGTTTTTTGTAAATCAACATATCAGGCAGACCGTGGATCGCAAGCCCCCGGTGGATGCAGTGCGAGGTAAGGTCGCAGGTCTATCAAGGCAGAAGTGAGGAAGTGTACTGTGTACTCGACCGAACTGCTGTCCGCCGACAGACCAAGAGATTACCCGCAATGTGCCACCGGTAAAACGATCAGCAAAAAGAGTTTGACAAAGTAAAAACAGCAGTGTATATTATACCTATACACCCTATACAACTGTTACAAAAGGTCAAATCATATGAGTACACCATCTTTGGGTCTGATCCCGGAATTTCCCGGTGCTTACTGGTTGCGTCTGCCGCATTACAGCCGGGATGAGCGTGACCGCCGTTTCCAGTGCCGCAAAACTTTTGAATTATCCGGCATCCCGGAAACGGCATATATCAATGTCACTGCTGATGCGAAGTATATTCTTTATGTCAATGGTCACTTTGTCCATTACGGTCCGGCGAGGGGATTTCAAAGTCATTGGCCCTATGACCGTCTGGATATAGCACCTTATCTGAAATGCGGTAAAAATGTGATCGCCGCACTGGTGTATAAATTCGGCATGGGCATGACCATGTATGTTTACGGGTATGATAATGGATTTCTGCTTTCCGGTAAGGCCGGAAATGTCGATCTGAGTACCGGAGCAAGCTGGCTTATCCGTCATGCACCGGGCTATATCCCGGCGGTGGCACGCGGTTCCGGTCAGTATGCGTTTCAGGAATTTTTCGACTGCCGTGAAGCACAGGATGACTGGTTCATGCCGGAATACGTCGAGGATGAGTCATGGTTTGAGGAGTTGCCCGCCAGCCATTTGCGGGCGGCCGGATGTGCGCCGTGGCACACCTTTGAGGAGCGTGGAGTGCCGCTACTTGGCAAAGAGGTGGTCGAAGCTGCCGGTCTGATCGGTTTTTCGGTTACTCCGGCGGCTTCCGGTCTGGAAAAAAAATGAAAATATTTACATCAACTATGCTTCCGGTGCTTTTCAGTGGCAAAAGAAAAATATTCCGGGAAGTGTGGTGGATTTTTCCGGAAATATTTCCGCTGTGATCGTCGATCTGGGCGAACAGATGCCCGGCAAATTGATTTTTGATACCGACCGTGCCGCCGGTGGCGAAATGCTGGGTTTCATCGCCTTTGAAGCCTTGAAAGATGACCGTATCACGCCTGATTTTCCGGAAACTTTGCCGCATAAAACGCTGGTTTTCGGCGGCAGACTCACCTTGAAAGAGGGTTCGTGCCATCATGAAACCACGGTGCCGTGGGGGGTGCGTTATGTGGTGATGTGGAAGTCGCACGGCGATTTTCAGGTGAAACTTGCCGCCAGAAAGATGATCGCGGATCTGGATGTGCCGGGGTGTTTTGCCGCTTCCGATCCGGCATTGCAGACGATCTGGGATATGAGTATGCGCAGTCAGCGCTGCTGTATAGTGGATTCCTACATCGACTGCCCCGGCCGGGAAAATGCCCAGTGGTGGGGCGATGCACTGGTTCAGAGTCAGAATACTTTCCGCATTACGGCTAAAGCGGATTTTCTGGCCAGAGGCTTGCGGCAGATCGGGGAGATCATGACTCCCAACGGATTGACCTATGCGGTCGCTCCGACGAGCAGTACATTGTGTATACTGCCGGATTATTCGGCACTTTATCCGGTGACGCTCTATGCTCACTACTTCCAGACCGGTTCACTGGAAATGTATCATAAAATGCGTCATGTGGCTCAAGGTATATGCCGTTACTTCCGCGATAATGCCCGGGCCAACGGCAACCATCTGGCCGGATTTGATGACCGTTACTGGATCTTTCTGGATTGGTGCGGAGCATTACAGCGCAAGGGTACTCCGACGGTGCTTAATTTACTGTGGCTTTACGGCGTGAAAAGTCTGCATCAACTGGCGGTCATTGCCGGGGATGGGGAGTTGGCCGCAGTGCTGCAGAACGATATGGATGATCTGACCAGTGCCATAAAAACGCATCTTTACGATCCGGCAACCGGCTTGCTCTCTGACGGTCTGGATGAATCGGGAAAAAGGGTGGAAACTTATTCCGCTCACAGTGCGGCACTGGCGGTGATACTGGGACTTTTCCCGGAAAGAGACCAACAGTATATCGATGAAATACTTCTGCCGGTAGTCAATGGGAACCGGGAAACGGAGTTGCAGCCGAGCATATACTTCACGTATTTTGTTTTTGAAGCCTTGAAACTGAAAGGATACCGCCGGGAGGTGATCGATTGCATTTCCCGCTGGTGGGGTGAATTTGCGGATGCCGGCTGTTCGACCACTCCTGAACTTTTCCTCGATCAGGCACAAAAGGGCCACAGCAGTTTCTGTCACGCATGGGGAGCGCACCCATTGGTGCATTATTCGGAAATTTTGCTTGGAGTCAAACAGTTATCTGCCGGTTGGAATAAAGTGAAAATCGACCCGTTGCTGATACCGGGCTTGAATGTCAGCGGCAGTGTGCCGACTCCTCACGGAGCGATCAAGGTATCTGTTTCGTGGCATGACGGTAAGCCTTTGGTAGTCAAAGATGTGCCGGAAAGCATCACCCAGAGTGAAAAAATTTTTCAGCCCGGCTTGACATAATAAAAAAGATGTGCTATTTTAAAGTATACAACCTATACACCCACGGAGGGATCAACCGTAATGAAAGATAAAAGTAAATACCGCATGATTGCCGATTCCTTGCGTGACCGTATTTACTCCGGGGAATTGATTTCCGGTGAAAAATTTTATACCCGCAAGCAGTTGTGCGAGTTATACAATATCAGTTTGATGACGGCATTCAATGTGCAGAAGTTGTTACAGGATGACGGGTTGATTTTCAGCGAACCGGGGGTGGGATTTTTTGTGAACCGCCCGGAAATGTACCGGATCAACCACCCCAGCGAGCCGGTGAGAAAGATCCGGATGATCGGTTCACCGCAGGCGATCGGCAAGGAGGCCGATTTCGGATCACAGTTGGTCAAAGGTGTGCGTGAAGCGTGTGAAAAGCATGATCTGACCTTGAATGTGGAGTTGGTACAGGTGTTGAATAACCCCATGCACATCATCAATACTTCCCGGCGGCTTGATGCTGATGAAGCGTTGCTGGTATTTCTGCATGATGAATTGCTGCCGGAGGTGGTCAATCTGCTGTTATCTCCGGATGTGCGGGCGGTGACGATCAGCCGGACATTTCCGGATAAACCGGCGGTATTGTGTGATATTGCCGATGTGGTGCGGCAGATATTGGCATTGTGTGAAAGGAAAAAAGTTCACAAAGTGCTTTATGCCGGTCAGTGTAATCACTGGATCTCATTGCGGCATGAATCGGTGTTTTTTGAGATGTTTGAAAGATTCATTCAAGATCATGATTTTGAATATGAAACGGATTTTTCCGGCAATTTTCCGCAGTTGGTCAAACATATAAAAGAGTATGAGCCGGATGCGGTGATCTTCTCGCAGGATGAGGGTGCGTTGCGGTTGCGGGACAAATATTTTGCCGCCGGAGAAAAACGGCCGGTTTTTATCGGTTACGGCGATTATGACGCCGGGGGCAAGGCGCAGAAACTGCGTTATACCTATTGGCCCGATGGGGCGGAAATGGGCCGCCGGGCAGTGGAAATATTGTTGAAACCGGATATCAATATCCGTCCGTCACTGTATGAGTATGTGGCGGGCAAATTAATTGAACGTGATTGAATAACCCAACCAAAGAAAGGATTTGTGAAAATGAAAAGACTCCACCATGGTGGAGTAAAGCACTCATGCTTTACTCTTATTGAACTGCTCGTGGTCATCGCCATCATCGCTATTTTAGCGGCGATACTGCTCCCTGCTCTGAACAGTGCGCGTGAGCGCGGCCGCAGTGCCAGTTGTATCAGCAACCTCAAACAGATGGGCAATGCGGTTGCTTTTTATACAGATGCCTATGATGATTATCTGCCGCCGAGTCAGTTTACCAGTAACTTTACCTGGCACTACTATCTGGAACAGATCATTTATCCGGGGCAGACCGGTTGGCAGGGCGGCGGAGTTTTTGTCTGTCCCTCATGTCCTTATCAACAGCCTGACGGTTCCGCTCCGTCCAGAACCTACGGTTATAACACATCATGCTACCAGTCGGGTGCAAGCGGAAATAATGCAGAATTGCGTTTTAAGGCGTTCCGTAAAGTCACAAAGGTCGCCAGAGCTTCAGAGCGGCCTCTGATCATTGACTATTATTACCATGATCGGACAGCAGATAATAGCAGGCCGCAATTTTTTGGAGCCGGTGAATTTTCAACTGAAAACAGTGCAGCTTTTTCACGGGTAAGTTGGCACAACAAGAGTACCAATATCCTTACTCCGGCTGGCAATGTTTATAACGATAAGGCTTTGGCTGCCCAATATCCGTTGGCAAGAATCGAATTCAACAACGATACATGGTGATAACAGTTAAAGGAGATAAATAAAAATGTTGAAAAAATTGATGTTGCTTTGCTGTATGGCGGTATTTACCGCTATGGCAGTGGAATTGCCGGAGCGTATCATTTCCGGCTACGGCGGCCATATTTTCGGCAGTCGTGACGCACAGGTCGAAAGCGGTCATATCTGGCGGATGATGGAATTGATGAAACAGCATAAATTCAACTCCATCGAAATCAAATTCCAGCAGGCTCTGCCCAATGGAGTCCGCAAAATGCAGTTGGATAGATACAAAGGCGATGTCGCCAAATTCTATCAGAAAGCCACCGAATGCGGTTTGATGATGCAAATCTACCTCTATCCGTGTCCGGATGCCCGCCGCCGCCCGGAGTGGGAGGAACACGCCCGCTGTCAGGCGGTCGTCGCCGCTGACGGTCTGGAACTGCCCGGCGTTTTCGCCCTCAACGATGTGAATTCATGGCGCACGCTTTTTGAACACGCCTATCAATTTGCCCGTCTGCATAAGGAAATTCCCTTTACTTCTTTGAAGTTTGATATGGAATTGACCTCTTTGTATTACAGTTACGATGACGGCACCTGGGGCAGATTCTGCGCCGCCAATCCGCAGTTTGCCGCCGATACTCCGGCTGCCAACCGCGCACAACTGCTCAAAGATAAGAATGCCGAAGCCCTTTATAAAGCATTCTTTGAGAAGGAAGTTGAGGCCGCCGCCAAAACTTTTGCCGATGAACTTCACGCCATCGCCCCGACCCTGATCCTCGGCTATATGCCCTCACATCACGGCGCATTGGCCCGCATTATGGAAACGGTGCTGGCGACCGATACTGTACCGGCGATCGTGGATGGCTGGGAGTTGTATAACGGCGCCGGTATGGAAGATTATATCGCGCAGAGAGCCGCACTTGCCAAACAGCGTCACCCCAACAACCGTTACGTTTCCTGGCTGCGCCCGGATAACTATTCCGCTGAAGACCTCGCAATCCAGGCATATCATGCCGGAGCGAAACTCGACGGCTACTCCATCTGGGTATTGTGGATGCTCGATGCCGCTTATCCGCAGCGTATTCCCAAGGGTATTGCTTCGGTTGATGCTCACTGGGCGGCATTCGGCAGAGCCAATGAAGCATTGCGGGCGGATATCGCCGCCGGTACGCTGAATAATCCGGTGCGTATTCCTTTCAAAAAAGCGCAGTCAAAAGTGGCCTCCATTGATTACAGCGATCTGGTCATCCCGACTCTGCGCCCGGTAGGTAACGGCGATACGGCAGGTTCCGTGAGAAAATATCTTCTGCGTGAACAGCAGGTGATCCTTTTCTACGCCAGAGCCGGGGAAAAACTGGATATCCGTATTCACCACATGGGCGATCAACGCCGCCCGACCGGTTTGCAGTATGCGATCATGGATCAGCAGAAAAATATTCTGCGTAACGAATCACTTACTTTCGGTACGACGTCGCATTTTCAGGTCGATGCTCCCCATACCGGAACTTATGCGATGGTCTTGAGTGCCGGTATCGGCGGTCAGGCATGGTACAGCGTGGAGATCAAAACCCCTTATGCGGCGATCTATCAGGCTCCGCGTACCCGCATCTACCTTTTCGGGCCGCAGAAAGTTTTTGTGGCCGGTGCCGCACTGGGCAACCGGCAGTTGAATTTCGCCACCAGTGCCGCAGAATCATGGAAACTTTCGTTGGATGGTGCGGCGGCACAGGTCTACCGCCGTCCGGGAAATATCAATCTGCCGCTGGCGGATAAGGCGGCGGTCACTGTCGATTTCCAGAAAGGCGGAATCGATTACAGCCAGAATATTTTCCTCACATTCCCCGGTGGTCGCACTCCGCTGGTCTTCTTCGGCCCGGAACGCACCATGGAGATCGTGCGGTAAAAAATCCGGATGATCACAGCGGTTTTGGTTGACAAAACCGCTGTTTTGTATTATATTTAATCCCGGTTTATTAAAATAATTTTGGAATCCGGTTTGATGAAAGAGCATATTTTTTATACCTTTGACCCTTTTGATGATTATCCGTGGGAAAATGCCGTCAAGGCGGCTTATGATGATGGAGTGAGGATCTTTTCTTTTCTCTACCCGATGATGCTCAACTGGCAGGAAGACGGTTCTTTTGACTTCACTTTGACCGATACTCTGACCGACCGAATCATGGCACTTATCCCGGATGGCCGGATGATGCCGCGGGCATTTCTGACCACCCCTTACTGGTGGGATAAAAAATATCCCGGCGAATTGCTCAAATTCAGCGGGCCGACTCCCAAACAGACCAACTTCACCCACGTCAACGAACCTTTGTGGCTCTACGAAAATAAACAATTCCACGGCTCGGATAACGCTTCACTGGCTTCGCTCCAGTGGCGCAACGATGCCGGAAATGCCGTCTATGCCACAACTAAACATCTGGTGGAGCGTTACGGCAGAAACCGCATTTACGCTATGCAGATGGCTTACGGCACCTGCGGTGAATGGGGGGCATTCGGCAGTTATCTTTTCGGTCAATCCGCCAACGGGGATTTTTCTGAACCGATGGTGAGAGCCTACCGGGAATTTCTCCGGGAAAAATATGGCGATAAACCGGAATTTGCCACCATTTTGCCGCCATCCAAAGCCGCCCGCCAGCAGGTCGAATACGGGATGCTCCGCTCTCCGGAATCCATCCGTTACTTCCTCGATTATCAGGAAGTTGCCGCCAAAGTCAAAAATGAGGCACTCGCCCACTTCTGCCGCCGGGCCAAAGAGGCGTGTGCCGATATGGTTTGCGGCAGTTTCGGCGGCTCGGCCATGAGTGTCGGTTCATCGGCCTGCGGTTTGAATTACGCCGCCGGATTTGACAGCAAATATCTGCTCAAAATCGAAGAACTCGACTTCCTTTCCACGCCCAACAACTACTTTTCCCTGCGCAAAGGGGCGACTTTCTCGCATACGCCGGTGCGTTCAGTGAGCCGGAAAAAACGTTTCATCGCTGAATGTGACACCCGCAGTGAAAAGGCCAACAACGCATGGGCCCCGGCCAAAGGATTTTCCGATGCCCAGTTTTTGCGGGAAACAGCATTCAATTTGCTTACTTCCGGATATTTGTGGCACTATGACTTCGGTCTGGACTGGTACTCGATCCCCGAAGTCAAATCCCTGCGGCAGAAGCTGCTTTCGCTTGATCCGGCACTTTTCGACTGTGATACTCAGGCGCAGATCGCCGTGGTCGCCGATCCGGCCAGCGTGGGATGCACTTGCGGATCGGTGGGCTTCTACCGCCAATTCGGCGAAACGCTGACCAGAGAATTGCCCCGGTGCGGCGCATTCGCTGATCATATCACCATGGATGATCTTACTTCCATGCCGCCTTACAAACTTTATATTTTCCGGGATGCTTTCCTTTACCGTCAGGAAATCCGGGAATTTCTGGTGAAAAACCACGCTTCGGCGATCTGGCTGGGCCCCGCCGGATGTGTATTGCCGGATAAAGTCGATATTTCCACTGCGGAAAAACAGACATCGATCAAACTTGCCGCCGCCGAAAATGTGTTGGCGACCAATTCGGTCACACTCCACGGTAAGCACTTGCTCAATGAGGGTATCGACGTGCCCGCCACGCCTTCCGGGGTGGAAGATATCAACGGCTTGTGGAGTCCGGTATTGTACGCTCTGCCGGATGAAAATTGTTCCGTCGCCGGTCTGGTCGAATCCATCGAATTGCCCGGTCTGGTTTCCCGCAATTCCGGTGACCGTTTCGATGTCTGGAGTGCTTCGCCGCTGCTCTTTGCCGCCACCATCCGCAATCTGGCCCAAGCCTGCGGTGTGCAACTGCGGATCATGGAAGGAGATGCGGAAATTTACGGAGCCGGAAAGACTTTCGCTTTCCGCATTATGGGCGATGAACCACTGGTCATCAGGGCAGAAAATACCCTGACCGATCTGATTTCCGGTGAAAAATATGAACCGGCGGACGGCAAGGTCATCTTTCAGGGCGAAAAGAACCGGACTTATCTGTTTACCGGATTATTATGACGGTCAGGCATCATTTTGCCCGTTTGGGCATATGACTGATGGGTATCCGGTCTGCGGATGACACCGTTTCAGCATCGATCGTCCCCGTCAAATCTGCTTTTTTTGCCGGGGGCGGTTGCCGCCCCCGGTCCGGTTTCAAAGATCAATCCAGTTTGCAATCTTTGAGCGACATGAATTTTTTGGAAAGCAATTCGCAGCCGCCGTTTTTGATGATACAACCGCGTTCCCAGCGCAGACCGTAACCGTTTCCGGTGAAAAAGGTGTCGATCTGATAGGTCATATTTTCCTGAAGTTTGTAGTTGCTGGTAAGTTCGATCCACGGGGATTCGGTTTCCATGAGTCCCAGACCGTGGACGGGACCGTAGAGCATATAATCTTTCCATCCCTCGGCACAGCCCCAGTCGTAGTAGGCTTTGGCGATACCGGCGGCATCGGCCCCGGCTTTCATCAATTCAAAGGTGTATTTGTGGGCACGCAGACCGAATTCGACCAGTTTCATCTGTTCTTTGGGAAGTTTGCCGAAGTAGACCGGCAGACCGATGGAACTGGAATATCCGCCGACTCTGGCACCGATATTGATCTGGATGATCTCATTCTTTTTAAGTTTCGCTCCGGTCGGACGGCTGATGCCGTTGCTGGTGCGGTTGCCGCCGAAACAATAGAGGCTGTGTCCCTCATATTCGCCGCCGTGGGCGTAGATCTCACGCTGGGCGATACCGATGGCCTGAAATTCGGTCATGCCGGGTTTAAGTTCATTGAGCATGGCGGCCACGGCTTTTTCGGCGACCTTGAATGCTTTGCGGTGGCAATTGAGTTCATTTTCGCTTTTGAACCAGCGCAACGGACGGAAAACGTCATCGGCGACGACCACTTTCACTCCGGGCAGCTGGGCGGCCACGGCATCCAGCGTGGGTTTGGTCATCACGGCGGTACCGACCAGACCGAGAGTTTTAAGTTTACGATCGCCCATGGCCATTTTGACCACTTCCGGATAGGTGGATAAGGCGATGCCGGGGTAGTCCGGTTCGGCGGATTCCCGGTAGTTGAGCATCATGGCGATGTCGGGCAGCACGGAGCGGCCCTCGGCATATTTGTAACTTTCCGGGCCGATCAGCAGTACGGCATTGCCTTCGGCCGGAACGAATACACCGGCCTGTTCAAAGGTCGGCCAGTATTCGGAAAGGTAACGGACATTGGCGAAGTCTGACTCCGTACCGTGTACCAGACAGGCATCCAGACCGGCTTCTTTGATTCTCGCCTGAAATTTGGCGATACGTTCAAAATACTCACTTTTCGGGATCACATAAGCCATGATAAAATCTCCTTGGTTAATTGATGGCCTTTATAACATTGGTTACTGACATATTGAGAATGGTTCCGGGAATGAGTCCGGCAGTGCATCCGCCGACGGTTTCCAGTTCCATAAATCCGGATGGATCATTGTAAATGCTCAAACGCACCGGCCCGGCCGGATCGGTATCCGGCGGATAATCGGCGATATCCACCGGGAATTGCCCTGCCGGCAGTGGTGCAACGGTACGGGTGATCTGCAAATTATTTTCCGGCATGAGCAAACTGACAAATCCGGATGTTTCCGGTAATGCCAGTTGGATACGGTTTTTACTGTCATGTCTCATATTGACCGCATCGCCGTCAAAGGTAAGCAGATCATTACTGGGCATATAAAGATCACGGATGGCTTCACCCGGATCACCGAACCGGGCGATGGTGCTGTCGCTGACATTGAATTGTGAAAGTGACCACGGGGCAATGGAAAATGTACCATCGGCCAATTCGCGAACTCCGGTATATTCAATGGAGTCTGTTTGTTCGATCACCGTGGCTGTGCCGCTTTGCCGGAGTGAAACTTTACGGCTGAAACGGCAGGGAATACCCAGCTGCTGATTATTGACCAGATCGATTTCGGCGGCAATTTCAAGCGAATCGCTGTTTTGAGCAATGATCTCATATTGGGCAGAAGTGACGGCCGACGGTACTTTCCAACTGCCGGTGGAGTATTCGTAACCGAAGCGGGTCCCTTCCGGGGCGGGCCACAGACCGTCGCCGCCGGGATTGAAGTAACCGCTTCGGGATGTGCTGATATTTTCTGCGGCTTCCGGACGGAACAGACTGACCAATTGACCGTCGTGGCAGTAAAAGAGGCGGCCTTCCATGCCGCAGACGGCAACGACGGCGGCGTTGCCCGATGAGATCATCACCGGGCGGCGGCCGTGGTGCCGGCAGAGGTCAAAAAACTGCTCAATATTCATCGCTCAATGTTCCGGCAGTTTTATATACACCCCCGGCGGCGGTCAGCATGG
Organism: Victivallaceae bacterium; assembly: GCA_045588835.1. Classification (GTDB taxonomy): domain Bacteria; phylum Verrucomicrobiota; class Lentisphaeria; order Victivallales; family Victivallaceae; genus UBA1784. Next base: position 10,898 of record JAZNEV010000045.1, on the reverse strand, counting down.
TCAGCAGTTTATCCATCTCGCTGACGGCTTTGGCTCCGCAGTTGAGCGTGATGAAACTGTGAGGCTTGACCTCCGCTTCGCCGTAATCCAGTACGCCGGTTGGCATTTCGTAATATTCCCACGGGTGCAGATAAAAACACAGCACCGGGCGGACATGGTGTGATTCTGTAAATTCGATATAATTCCACACCTTTTTCATCAATGCTTCAGCGCCTTCCGTGCGGAAAAGCGGCCACTGATCCCGGTCGCGGTTGTACGGATCATTGCTGGTCATGGTCAGATCGCAGAAGTTCGGTATCTCCACGATCTTCATATCCCCCTCCCGCGTCCAGTCATTTCTGTCGGGATGATAGGGTTTGAACATGGTACGGTAGAAGTAAAGCGGCAAAGTGGCATCGGCCTTGTAGCCGAGTTCCTCAAGCACATTGACCACTTTGGTACTGCCCCACAACCTCGGACAGCGGAAACTGGTCGGATCCACTCCGGAAGCAGCTTTGACCAGCCGGGTCGCCTCTTTGATGCGGTTTTCCACCTCAAAGGGAAAGACCGGCCAGTTGTTGGGCAGGGGAAATATGGCATCGCCCAGCGTTTCGTGGACCAGCGAATGACAGCCGGTTTCGTGCATACCGCCATCGGCATCCCGGACCATTTCAACTATGTTCTTGTTATTGTCAGCGGCATGACCGGTCCAGAAAAAGGTCGACGGAGCCTGATGTTTGCTCAAAAGTTCCAGCAAACGGGGGGTTCCTTTCTGCACACCGTTGTAATAATCGGTGAAACTGCCGATGTCGGTTTCCATATCAAAACCGAATACCACATCAAATCTGCCATCCATAAAAATCACCTCATGTTAATATTAACATTGCGTATTGACTATAAATATACCCTCTGAATCGGTTAATACAAGTATTTTTCCGGAAAAAGTTGATTAAATTATTGTTTTATCGCTCATGGTGTGATATATTCAGTAATATGAAAGAGCGACAGATATCCATTACTGACATCGCCGTTGCGTGCGGAGTCAGTGCCATGACCGTAAGCCGGGCATTGCGGCAGAGTTCCAATGTGCATCCGGAAACGCTGGCGAAAATTTTGAGCAAGGCCGAAGAACTGGGATACTTCAAAAGTTCCCGGCTGGGTCGTCCGCACCATCGAAAAGGGGAATGTCCCCACCGGATACAACTGGTACTCGGCGGGATCGGCGAAACGGTGTCGATCTTTCATTCCCGTCTGGTCAATACCATCCAGCGGACGCTTCTGCGGCATAACTGCGAATGTGTCCTCTATTCCAATGACGGCAGTTATCCGGGATTTCTGATTTTGCTGGAGGCACTCAAACGTCAATCTTCCGATACGCTTATAATCATCGGAGATTTTCCGGAAGTGCAGTTGAAAACTTTACTGATGAGTTTTCCGGGAGCGATACTGCTGGATAATCCGGGCGTGGAGGAGTTCGATGCCACATTCAGCAGTTTCAATTTTGACAATGCCGGCGGCACGGAAAAGATGTTGCGTCATCTTTTGGATAAAGGGCGTAAAAATATCGTGCTGGTCAGCGGCACTGCCGGACACTTTTTCAGCAATATCATGGAAAATTCCTATCGCAAAGTCCTGACTCAAGCCGGGATCGCCGTGGATGAAAGAATGATCCTGCACGCTGATTTCACTTCGCCCGGAGCGGCCGGGGAAATGGAAAAGTTTTTGCAGAAAAATATTCCTTTCGATGCGGTTTTCAGCAATGATGAAATGGCTCTGGGCGTCTACCGGGTGTTGCAAAGTTGCCGTATCACCATCGGAGAAAAGGTGGCCGTGGCCGGGTGCGACAATCTGCCGCTGGGGCAGATGCTCTATCCGGCTTTGAGTACGGTGGCTCTGGATTATGAAAAACTTGCCGGTCTGGCAGTGGAATTCATCCTCGGTGAAGATAGTTTTACGGCCTGCCGCAAATTGATAACCCCGGAACTTATAATTCGTGAAAGTACCGGAAAATAAGGTATTTATATTGATCATGTCCTATCTTGAAAAAGCCCGTCAGTTTGAATTTGAGGAAAAGGCCTTTCATCTGGGCTTTCTGCCTACGGAACAATCCAATCCTTTGACTTCACAACTGGATGAGAAGTTTGCCGCTTCCACTTTTGAAGGGGTGCAGAATCTGCAATCCGTCGATCGCAATGTCTTGACCATGGCCCGGAAGATCTTTGCTTCTGAAAAATTTGCCGTTTTGTGCAATGCGGTCACTGATACGCTGGCATCGGGGCATAAAGTGGTCTTTTCCGGTTGCGGAGCCACCGGCAGATTGAGTATTCTGCTGGAAAAAATGTGGAGGACTGCCTTCCCGGAATACGCCGGTTTGGTGCAGAGTATTATGACCGGCGGCGATTACGCTCTGGTCAAGTCGGTGGAATCTTTTGAGGATTACGCCGTTTACGGAGCCCGGCAGGTGCGTGATCTGCCGATGATCCCCGGTGATCTGCTCATCGCCATCACCGAGGGGGGGAGAAACCAGTTCCGTTCTGGGGACGGTCAGGGAATTTACTGCGATGGGCGGAAAGGCCTTTCTGCTTTTCAATAATCCGGCCGCTTTGCTCCGGGAAAAACTTGCCCGGTGTAAAGAAGCCATCGACAATCCGGCAGTGACGGTGATCGATCTTTTCTGCGGGCCGATGGCATTGGCCGGTTCGACCCGGATGCAGGCAACCACCAGCGAACAATTGATCGCTTCAGCAGCTCTGGAAGTGGCCGGAGCAAGATTGACCGGCGGAAATGAACCGGAAAACTTCGCCGGAAATTTCGCCGGATTGCTCGATATTCTGGAAAGTCGCGACACCGTGGCAAAACTATCCGCCCAAATCGATTTTGAAGCGGAGATCTATGCTAAAAACGGCAGAGTCACCTACTTCGCCGATGATTATATGCTGGATCTGTTCACCGATACCACTGAACGCAGTCCGACTTTTATGCTTCCCGGCTTCCGGCGTATTGATGATCATACCATGCCGGAACCGTGGGCTTTGGTTCGTAATCCCCTGCTTCCGGCCGCTGATGCTTTGCGTAAGGCACTGGGCAACCGACCTTTACGTTGTCTGGAGTGGAAAAGTGCCGACTATCAGGCAATGGGGGCTCCGGAAAACGTGATCGCTGCACCCCCGGCAATTTCTGCTGAAGAATTGGTCAAGATCCCCATCGGCAATGAATATCTTCCCGGCCGCTATGCCACCGGAAATGATGCCGCAGTACTTTTCGGATATAACGTATTTGATCCCGAATTGACCCGGATTGCGGATAAAGAATCCGCCAATTACGCCTTTTACCGGAAGTTTGACGGATTCTGTGCCGCCCTGCCGCCGACCCGGATCAAACTTTTTGAACACCTCGCCGTAAAACTGCAGTGGAATACCATTTCCACCGGTACGATGGTCAAACTCGGCCGGGTTTCCGGCAACTGGATGAGTTTTGTCGCCATTTCCAATAAAAAACTTATCGACCGGGCCATCCGGCTGATTGCTGAATTATCCGGATGCGATTACCATACCGCCTGCGTGGAACTGTTCAAAACCGTGGAAATTTCCGCCCCCGGCACCCCCGCAGTGCGTGAAACCCTCCGCCGTTTGAGAAAGTAATTGCGAATTCGGGGGAAGCCCATCCCTTTTCAAAAAAAGCGGTATACTTTTTGCTCCCGTTGGTCGCAAAGGCGGATTATGGCATAAAAAAAGCCGGGTGAAATCGGTTGTCAAGCATCGATCTCATCCGGCCTGATTTATCAGTCAAATCACCGTTTGCAGATGATCTCAACGTTGTTGCGGATCATCTGCAATTCGCCCTCAAACTTGATGGATTCATCCGGTTTGATTTCGTATTCTTTCCAGCCGGGCAAAGTGGGCCTGGCTCCGAAAACATATTTGGCAATGAAGTGGGCCGGGTAACTGCCCCACGGATGGGCCAGACTCATCATCGGCACATCTCCGATCCAGTATTCGGTGGTGACAGTGCATCCGGCATTGATCATCTCCTGCCATTTGGAGTCGGCTTTGGCGATGTATTCAAACGCTTTTGAGCCGTGGCCGTAGCGGAAAAGCACATCCAGATAATAGAATCCGGAATACAAACTGCAATCCATGCCGTACTGTGCCACAAAGTCAGCGACCTTTTTCTCTCTTTCCGCCGGCACGATACCGGCATACAAGGCCCACATATTGGCGTAAAGCGAATGATTTTCCGAACCGGGACGGTCGGCATACAATCCGCAACTTTCATCGAAGCAACGCTCATTGATCGCACACTTCATTTGCTCATGCAGTGCGGATAATTCACCGGCCAGAGCGTAACGGCCGATCTCGCCGGCCAGATAAGCCAGAACTCCCATGCTTTTGCACGCCAGCATATTCGGTACGCTCATAAAGCACCCCGTATCGTAACGCTCACGGTATTTGCGGGGCCAGTCGATCAGCACTTCCAGATCGAATTTTTCGATCATACCGTCTTGTATGCGGTCTCGGTAACTGCTGTATGCCAGTAGTTTATCAAAGTTTTCCGCCACCACCGTTTTATCTCCGGTCTCCCAGTAATATTCATAAAAAAGCAACGGAATGATCTGTGACCACTCGCAGGGCCAGGTGGGGTGATTCAATTGATACGGCAGATGACGCCGGGCGATCACGCTGTTTCGGTTGAATGTGAAAAATGTACCGATTGTCAACAGGGCATCCGCCTCGTAAGCCACTCTTTCACGGGTGAAGCAATCCACAAAGGTATCACAGGTGATATTGCGGATGGTGTTTTCGCACAACTGCCATACTTTACGGATATTTTCATCGCTGCATATCAGTTTTGAAGCCGCTTTGTACGGTGCGCGGACGACCAGCAGAGAGATATTTTCCGCCGTAAGTGCCTCGCCGTAATTGACGATTTCGGCATAGCGGAAGGCCCTCAAACCGAAGTGTTCCAGAGTTTGTCTGCCGGGTTTGAATTTCCATATTTCCTGATAGCAGACGTGACTGCGCATCTGATAAAGCACTCTTTCGCGGTCTTTGAGTTCTTCTCCGAGACGGATCTCCACATTGCCTCCCTTTTCCGGGCCGGTCAGTTGCAGTGAAGCGATCCTTTCCACGCCGAAGTCGGCAATGAATCTGCCGTCAGAGCAGCGGTGGATGCTTACCGGATGTACCGATTCATATTCAAAATCAAAGGGGGCAGTTTCCGTGTCACACTCAATGGCTTTCGTTTCCGGAGTCTGCCATGCCGAATCATCGAATGACGGCTGATTCCAGTTATCCGGATAAAGGTCGCCGCGCAGATGCTCAAAGTATTCACCCGGGCCGATATCACCTTTGAAGTAACCGTAGACGGCCGGGTATTCCCAGCATACCGGAGCATAGAAATTGTTGCTTTCAAAAGATTTCCAATCGCCCAGAGTGCCGCCGTCAACTTCTACGCTCAAGCCTTGATGATCACATCTTGAGGCGATCGCCAGAGTATGTTTTCCCGGAGCGACACCGTCGATGGTAAAGGTGTGTTCCATGCGTTTGCCGTTGACCAGCGGGCGGAATGGGCCGCAGGCGATAAAACGGCCGTCGAACCAGATGCGGAACTTCACATAACTGTTGCCCAGAAGCCAGTCGCCGTCATAACCGCCGAAACGCAGTTTCATGCAGAAAGTCTTCTGATAATCGTGGGGATCGGCGGAAATTTTTACCGTCAGTTTACCCTGATCCCCGGCAATCAGAGTGTTTCGCAGAAACCAATTGCCGGGGAGAAAGAAACAATCAAATTTCATTTTACCGTCAACTCATAAATACGGCTTTCCAAAGCCTGGAATACGTCATTGAATTTGCCGTCTTTGAGTTGCACGATACGATCCTCAAAGAGTACACGCACCTGCGGAGCAAAGTTGCCGGTGACCTGAAGTGCCGCCGGGAAGGCTTGCCATGAGGAGTTCTGCACGATCAGATAGTAACGGTCATTGTAACGCAGCACCCGGCTGGTCAAAGGTGACGGAATGGTGAGGATATTCTCTCTGACTGTCGGCTCGACCAGTACGAAACTCAAAGTATTGGCGTGGCGGTAGATATCAATGACATACTGCCACAAGCCGGGGAAGTTCCAGTATTTGGTCGATCCGCACATATACAATCCCAATCCCTGCAAACCGTGACGGAATGCCGCCCAGTGGGCATATTTGAGCATCGGTTTATTGGGGATCATCAGATCTTCATCCCGGTTGCCCCAGTCATAGTCAAAACCCTGATTGAGCTGCCAGACCGGTTTACCGGCGGCATCACGCATCGCTTTGGCAAAGTAACGGTCCACCGACAGCACTTTCGCCCGCGGATAGATATCGATCATCAGGTAATCGCCGAGTTTCGCCATATCGGCATACCGCTGACGGCCGGTGGTACAGATACCGGCAACGCCGCGATTCGGCACGGAAAAGGCATCGACGATGGTTTTGGCGAAAGCATCCGGCACATGGGCATCGGATTCATCCATCCACGCACCGATACGGGCGGGATGGGCTCCGCCGGGGCCGCTCATGAAATTCTGCACATCCTGAAGCGGAGTGGAACCGGCTTCAGTATAAAATCCGCGGTAGACACAGCCGCCATCCAGACTTTTCATATTGTTTCTCAAGTAGACATCCAACTGCGCCAGCGTGGTCAGGGCATTGGGCAGCGTGGTATTGAATCCGTAATCGCCCCGGTTCAAAGGCGGATAGCAGATCAGCGGCAGGAATTTACGGCCGTTGAAAATCAGAATGCCATCCTCATTGAAACTGATGGTTTTGGGGATATCCGCATTATACATGAAGCACCATTCATAGTGTGAATAGTTGCCGTAATGGTCGTAGATGTCGGCGGCAATGTCGATTTTACCGGCTTCCAACTGGATTTTGGCGGCCGGAATACCGATCCGGTTGCCCGGCAGCACTTCCACGGCATACGCTTTGCCGTTGACCGTAAAGGTGGTTTTGGTCAGGTCGATATCCACCGCCGGACGGAGAACCTGCACGGAAATCTGGTCGAATTCCGTAACCTTGCCGTCGATCACCGGCTTGTAACCGAAAATGTAGACCGGGCTGGTCGGCCGGGGCTGTTTGATGGCAAAGCAGCTTGCCCGGCCGCTGTTGCCACCCTTGGGGGTGCAGGAAACCAGCCAGACTCCGGCGCGCAGACGCCCGGCGGGAACGGAGGTTTGCGCTTCAGAACTTTCCACGGTAAAGGTTGCGCCGCTTTCATGGCTGAAAGTAAAAGTGTATGATTCAGCATCTTTGACGCTCAATGCCCGGCACTGGATTTTGCCGTTGACCGGAGTGATAACTGCACCATCGGCGGGCAATTCGATATCGGGACGGTCGGAAACCATGCGGGAGAAGGTGAATGAACCGTCAGCCGTGCCGGTGATCTTCATTTCCGGGAAAGCGAAATTGGCCGGCACATCGACGATGAATCCGGCGGCTCCGGGTTTGAAAGTATAACTTTTGCCGAGCAATTCCACGGTAAATTCATAACTTTCATTCGTCGCCGGTTTGAATGTGACCATGTAACTTTCCCCCGCACCCAAAGCGAAAGGTTTGACCGCATTTTCAGCGGAGATCTCAAAGGAATTGGGGTGGATACTGCTCTTGAAAAAGTACGGTTTGAATGCGACCGCCGCTTCTCTGGTCAGAAAGAAAGTCAGCGTCGGATAAAGCCGCGGAGCGAAACTGATCACATCAAATTTACTGGCGGTCAATTCGTAGATCGCTTCCGGATCACTGCGGCGGATCAGGAAGTTGTGAGTGAAAATCTGCCGTTTATCCGGCGCGGGGTCGGCGGTGAATCCCTCGTAAAAGACCGTTTTGCCGTCGGTGATGGTCATATCACTTATCTGGCTGTAATGCATATAGTTGCTGGAAATATGGGTGATACCCGCCTCACCGACTTTATCCACCGGCAGATAGAAAAACAGATGTGCCGGAGTTTCCGTGGCGGTACGGAAATTGCCGTTGGTAAAACCGACATGAAGATTCTCTATACGGGTATTGTCGAAGTACAAATAAGCATCGCACTCCATTTTGAATTCAAGCGTGTAAACGCCCGCTTCGGTGGGGGTGAAACGTACTTCCACCGGCTGACGGGGGCCGAATTTCCAGCCGTTTTCCGCATTGCCGTCATCGGGAATGGTGTATTCAAAGACCGTTTCACCGCCGGGGGAAACCACGGAAAAAGCCAGGGCATCACTGCCGGCACGGCCGTTGTTATCCCTTTTCTCAAAGGTGAATACGACCTCTTTATTCAATTCTTTGGGCAGCATAAAAATCTTGATACCCAATACATTACTCAATGCCGGTATATCGGCGGCAGGCAGATTCACTGCGGCAAAAACCGCAAAAAAGGCACAGAAAGTTTTCAATAACTTTTTCATGGAAACTTAAAACTCCTGACTGATCAATTCTCTTTAAGCGGGTTGATGTAGACATGATCCCAACTGCTCGGCAATCCGGCGACATCACTGGCACTCAAAGAAGAAACGTGTCCACCGACAAAAAGGATGTTACTGCCGTTGTTGTGACGGCGGGCAATATCTCCGGTACCATAGATCTTGTCGGATGCTTTCAATGCACTGCCTTCGACATTATGTTCGGCATCAACAAACATAATCTTAAGTCCCGGAGCTTTGATCTCATTCAGTTTTCTGAAGGTATCGCTGCCGAATCCGTCTGCTCTCGCCACCCTGTAATTATAACCGTATGACGGATTATCCCTGCAGTTGGTAGGGGTGTTAGTTTGAAGCAGATTATAATTGAAGTTGACATCAGAGGGACACATTGCAACAAAACCGCAAGCTGATTTCGGATGTGTTGCATGACCGGTATCAATCAGCGGAGCATAAGGGGTAAGCAAATGCAACCAACTGGGATATCCACTGCTTCCGGCAAGCACCGTTCCCTCAAATACAATCGAACTGGGAGTATCCGGCACCATCCAATCATCATTATCTCCCTGATACATAATTGCGGCATTGCCGATCTGCTTGAGATTGTTGATACAACTGGCGGAGCGGCCGCGTTCACGGGCGGAATTGAGTGCCGGGAGCAGGATCGCCGCTAAAATAGCGATAATGGCGATGACAACCAGCAATTCGATCAGGGTGAAGCCGTACGGCTTCTGATTCATGGTTGAATCAGAATAATCTTTCTTTGACATAGTAATTTCTCCTTTTTTTTGTGGTGGTTAAATATTGTTATCGGAAATCCGGGAAACACTTGCTCTTTCAATCAAATTCGGCATTGTCGGCGGCAACACCGGCAATGCCTGCCCCGCAACGGCACTGCGGATCAGGCGGCAGACCGATTCGGCGAAACTTTCCGCATCTTCCTCAATGGTGGTCAATGCCGGGGAAAGCAGACCGGAAAAGTCCTTGTTGTCATAGCCGATGATGCTGATATCTTCCGGCACTTTCAAGCCGGATTGCTGAAGGAAATGCATACTCTGCATCGCCATAAAGTCGGTAAAGGCAAAAATCGCCGTCATCTGCGGCATGATCTGCCGGAGTTGACTGATCGCCGCCGGAACTTCAAACGATCCGGAGCCGGAAGCAGTATCCACATTGACCGAACTCAAATGACAATCGGGGTGATCGGCGGCGAATTTCTCGGCACCGAGCAGACGGTAATGGAAAATATTCACCGGCAGTTCCTGGGCACAACTTAAAATGCCGATATGACGGTGTCCGTGGCGGTAGAGATATTCCACTGCCATATATCCTCCGGAAAAGTTGTCGTTGTGGCAACCGGGGATATCTTCGGCACTGTCCAGACGGTACTCCAGATTGATGCCCCTTACTTTTTGACGGTCAAGGTTGGCGGTCAGGCGGCGCATATCTTCCGGATTGCTGCCTTTGACGATGAAACAGAGCAGATATTCGCTGTTTTCCGCCTGTTTGATATCGGTGATCAGATCAATGGTAAAACTGCCGTCAGCAGCGGATTTCTGCCGGAGCATATTCAAAACCCGCAGATAAAAGGTATTGTGCAAACAGGCTAAGTCGCAATATATCAACACCTTTTGAGCTGTTTTTTTCTGCTTGGCATAGTTGCGGACAAAGACACCCCGGCCCTGTTGACCGTAGACCAGCTGTTGCATTTTGAGCATATCCAGCACTTTTTTGACCGTGTTGTGGCTGATATGATAAGTGCGGACAAATCCGGCAATGGAGGGCAGTTTGCCGGTAAGTTCCCCCCGGCGGATCTTATCTTTCAATTCCTGAAACAATTCCTGAGCAGTCATCTATCACCTCAACATAGCCAGCCAAGTTGGTTTGTAACTCTTTGAGAATTAACATGAAAGAAAATACATCCGGAAAATGTGATTGTCAAGATTGAATCGGAAAAAACAGTAAATTTTTTACAGAAAGTTCAATTCCGGTAATGAGCCGGTGGATAACGGACAATACGGACATAACGGACGATACGGACAATCAAAGCAGTCTGCAAAAGGTTGTATTTGTCACGGGAAACCGCGCAGACCGCAGTCGAATGCACTTTTGCCCGTTAAGAGCAAAAGCCGACGCGACAAGTGTCGCGAGGATGAGCAAGCGGGCGAGCATTAGCCGGCATGCGTAGTGGAAAGGCCGCCCAGGCGAAGCGTTTGCCTCCCCTCAAGCGAACAAGAGCCGATAAACGCTCTACCGGCTCATAACCGGTAACAATACGCCCAAGAGCCAATAAACGCTCTACCGGTACGGTAACCGGCAACCAAACACGCCACAATACCACCAAAACACCCCGGCAGACTGCTTTGATTGTCCGTTGTGTCCGTATTGTCCGTATTGTCCGTATTGTCCGTTATCCACCGGCTCATAACCGGCAACCAAACACGCCACAATACCACCAAAACACCCCGGCAGACTGCATACCGGGG
>JAZNEV010000044.1:0-1758 GCA_045588835.1 Victivallaceae bacterium | reverse complement strand
AAGAAGTCCTGAAAAACACTGCACAGGGCGTTTACAAAACGATTTACGAAAAACTCTGCACCGGTGATGCTTCAGAATTGATCGAATTCTGGGATTACTATCTGAAGCGGGAAAACGGCGATTATTCCATTGAAAATCTCGATGATGAGATCCGTTTGACCGTGCATGACTGCCCGATGTTGCGTCATCTGGTCAAAACCGGCGGCACTCCGGATGAGATCGTCTGTAAAGCCACAAAAATTTTCAATGACGCTCTCTGCGAAAACAGCCCATTCGTCAGCACCGTCGAAAGGACCGGAGAATTTTCCTGCATACAAATTTTGAAAAAAGGTGGCAATCATGATTCCAAGTGATCACTTCGTAAAGTTTTACAATGAGGTTTTCAAATATCTCGACCGCCGCGGCAACGGGGAACTGGAAAAATATTATCTGCTGGTTTCGCAAAATCAGGAGTTCCACTGCCTTGAACTTTTCCGGGAAAAAGGTCTTGCCGGGATGTACGAATACTGGGAACACATCCGCATCGAAGAAAATTGTGATATGGTCAACTCGCTTGAAGAGGATTGTTATCACTGCAAAATGCTGCATTGTCCGAGTTTGAGCAAGATCATGGATAATGACGGCGGTGCCTGTCTGAAATATTGCGATCACTGCCCCGGCTGGGTCCAGCCGCTGATGACCAAAGCCGGATTTTTCGCAGTTTACAATATCATTGACCGCCAGAAGCCGGAATGTGAATTTTTCATTTACGCAGAAAAAGACAAAGCAGAAAAAAAACTGGCGGAATTACGCATGCTTTATTCTGAAAATGTCATACGTTATAACTTTTAACAACTCTAAAAAAAGGAAAAATATCATGAAAAAACTTGTTATCTCTGCCACGATCACTCCGTTGCTGGAAGACGGTTCTCTGGATAAAGCGGGGTTGAAAAAAATCTTTGAACGCAATATCACCCACGGGATCGACGGGTTTTTCATCCTCGGCAGTATGGGTGAATGGGGCAGTTTCAGCGATGACTTCAAAGAGGAATTGGTCGCTGAAAGTTGCAAAATAACCGGTAAACGTGTCAAACTGCTGGTCGGGATCAACGCCACCAGTCTGCCGCTGGCTCTCAAAAATATGGCCCGTTACCAAAAGTATGACTTTGACAGTTATGTATTCATGCTTCCGGCCAGAACTTCCGCCCTCAATCCGGTCAAATCCATTTTGACGGTTCTGGATGCCGCTGACCGCCCGGTCTACTATTATCACTGTCCGCCGAATAACGGTATCGATCTTTCGCTGGAGCAATTTGCCGAAATCATGGCTCACCCCAAACTTGAGGGTATCAAAAATTCTTCCAGCAATATGTGGCTGCGCCGGGAATTGCTCAAAATGCGTAAAGAACGCGGCTTCAAAACTCTGCTTTTGGAAGGTCAGGAGTGGGCAGTCGATGAAGCCTTGATCGTCGGCAATGACGGTATGGTTTGCGGCATGGGGGCGTTGGCATCCAAAGTGATGGTCAATCTCGCCAAAGCGGTCGATGCCGGAAATACCGCCGAAGCGGTGCGTTTGCAGAATGTCTTTATCGATGTTTTCCACGGAGTATACGGCATCGACCTTGCCAATGTCTGGAACGGTCAGAAATACGCCCTTATGAAACTCGGTCTGTGTTCATCTGCTTACACTATCGCCCAGGAGATGAGTACGCTTACCGGTGAAGCGAAAAAACGCATCGAAACCGCTTTGGAAAACCTCAAAGAGGAACTTGACTGAAC
>JAZNEV010000043.1:0-17987 GCA_045588835.1 Victivallaceae bacterium | reverse complement strand
TCTGCCCGGTACCAACCGCTGTTTCGGCTGTTATGTACTTGACAGTACCGATGGCGAAATATTCACCGCTCTGGCAGCGACGACTACCATCGCCTGCGGGGGTGCCGGAAAAGTTTATCTTTATACCAGCAATCCGGATGTGGCTTGCGGTTCAGGCGTGGCCATGGCCTACCGGGCCGGTGCCAAAATCGCGAATATGGAATTCATCCAGTTCCATCCGACCATCCTCTATCACCCGACCATCAGATCTTTTCTCATCAGCGAAGCACTGCGGGGCGAAGGTGCCGTTTTAAAGTGCCGGGAAAAACGCGGTGCCGAACCGGTGGAATTCATGCAGAAGTACCATCCCATGCAGAGCCTTGCACCACGCGATGTCGTGGCCAGAGCGATCGATTCGGAAATGAAACGTACCGGCGAAGAGTGCGTTTATCTGGATATCCGGCACTTGAGCGAAGAAACGCTCAAACTGCGTTTCCCCAATATTTTCGCACAATGTCTGGAAGCCGGGATCAATATGGCTCATGACCTGATCCCCGTCGTCCCTGCGGCACACTTCGTCTGCGGAGGGATCAAAACCGATGTCAATGGTGCTTCCAGTATCGTCGGCTTGTATGCCGTCGGCGAATCGGCATGTACCGGTCTGCACGGAGCCAACCGGCTGGCCAGCAACAGTCTGCTTGAGGCGATGGTCATTCCCAGAGCAATGGCCGGAGATATCAACAGTAATTTTGAATCATTCAAATCCGTTGAGCCGGATATCCAAAAGGCGATGAATTGGACCACCGGCAACGCCACGGATTCCGATGAACAGGTGTTGATCGCCCACAACTGGGATGAGATCCGCCGTTTCATGTGGGACTACGTCGGCATTTACCGCACCGATAAACGGCTGGAAAGGGCCAAAAACCGCATCAAACTCATCCGCAAAGAGATCGAAAAGTATTACTGGGATTTCACGGTGACTGCCGATCTGGTGGAGTTGCGTAATATCGCCACCGTAGCGGAGTTGATCATCGATTCCTCGCTCAAACGCAAAGAGAGCCGGGGATTGCATTACAACGCCGATTATCCATTTCTCGATCCCGATCTGGAGTGCGTGGATACCATAATCCAAAGGGATGTCAGGAGCCGCTGATGCAGTATGATTTTGATATTTCCCGCGGGGCGTATCAGGTGGTCGATGCCCTGCAATCAGCCGGATTTGAAACCTATATCGTCGGCGGAGCGATCCGGGATCTGCTGTTGAAACGCAATCCCAAGGATTTTGATATTTCCACCTCGGCCACCCCGGAAGAGGTGCGACATGTTTTCGGCCGCAGAAAGGCCCGGATCATCGGTAAAAGATTCCGGCTGACCCATGTGATGATTTCGGGAGAACTTTTTGAAGTAAGCACCTTCCGCAAGGCCCCTTCCATCCACGCCGGGGACAAGAGCGATGCCAAATTCCAGAAAATGCCCGAAAATCTGATCGTGTCAGACAATGATTACGGCACAGCCAGAGAGGATGCTTTCCGCCGGGATTTCACTGTCAATGCCCTCTTTTATGACCCGGTGAATAAGGTACTTATCGACCATACCGGCATGGGTATCAAAGATATCGAAAACGGCGTAGTGCGGGCCATCGGCGAAGCACCATTGCGTTTTGAGGAAGACCCGGTACGCATGATCCGGGCCTTGAAACTGGTGGCTCAATTTGACTTTGCTTTGGACAGTGCCACCGAAAATGCCCTTTTCGGAGCATTGCCGCTTTTGAAACATGCTTCAAGCGGCAGACTTTCTCTGGAGTTGGAAAAGATCCTGAAATCCAGCAGTTGCGACCGGCACTTTGAGGTATTTTTCGACTACGGATTATTGAATTATTTTCTGCCGCAACTGGCCGATTCGTGGGGTACAGAGAGCTGCAAACGGGCCATCGATCTGCTCTATGAACGCAACTGCCGGATCGAAGCGGGGATCTACCGGGACAGCATTTCTCTGGCTCTGGCGGCCATTACGCTGCCCTTTGCCGCCGCTGAATTGAATTATCCGCCGGGCAAAGTGTGGAAGCACCGGGATGAATTGGTCGATGAGGTGCTTTACAAATGGGTCGGCAAAATATTCACTCCGCAAACTTTGATGGTCAAAGTGCGTGAAGCGGCCGTAAAAATCATGCTGATGCAAAGTCTGCTGGAGCAGGCCGCTCCGCAGGATGTCCCCGGTTTGATGCGGCACAAATCCTACGCCCACGGCCGGGAATTGCTCATGATCCGTCATCTGGCTCTGGGCGAGGATGTGAAAGCACTTGAAGAGAAATTCCCTGTCGGATACGATCCCGGAGAATTCCATCTTTACGCCGCTGCCCGGCCCAAAAAACGGCATCCGGATAAGAAATTCCGCAAACCATTGCGGAAACGGAACAAACGGCCGGAAACACCGCCGGATTTCAGCGAGTAACGCAAATGAAAAAATCGATATTCCACCGGATCTTACAAATTCTGTTTTTCGGATTGCTGCCGCTTTCCGGAGAAGTCCTGCGGGACAGCGCCGGGCGGCCCATCCGTTATGCCGGACGTTTCGACAGCCGTCAGATCGTGATCCATGACCGGGAGGCCAGAACGGATGAATTCAGAGGTATCTGGGTGGCAGTGGTGGAAAATATCGACTTCCCTCAAGTTCGCAGTGCGGCGGAATTCCAGCAGAACTTCCGCCGGATGGCCGACAATATCAAGGCGGCCGGATTCACTGCGGTCATCTTTCAGATCCGTTCAAATTGCGATGCACTCTACCCCACCGGGCTGGCTCCGTGGTCACGCTGGCTGGCCGGCAGGGAGGGAACCGGTCTGGGCAGTTTCGACCCGTTGAAATTCATGATCGAAGAAACCCACAAACGGGGAATGGAGTTCCACGCATGGCTCAACCCGTACCGGGTCACCGGCAATACCAATTTATCCAAAAACGGCTATCTGGCCACCCTTGCCCCCAATAATTTCGCCCGGAAAAATCCGCAATGCGTGCTGGTCAAACGCAATCCGGCCGGCAATCAACTCTTTCTCGACCCCGGCCGCCCGGAAGTTGTTGAACATCTCTGTACCATCGTCCGGGATATCGTGTCACGCTACAACGTCGATGCCATCCACTTCGACGACTACTTCTACCCCTACGAAAAACTGGGCAATGAGGATCAGGCCACTTTCCGCCGTTACAATCCGCAAAATCTCTCTCTGGAAAACTGGCGGAGAAGCAATACCGACAATTTGATCTACAATGTGAAACTGACCATCACCCGCAATAATATCCTTCAGAACCGCCGGGTGCGTTTCGGGATCAGTCCTTTCGGTATCTGGGCGAACCGATCCACCAACGGCAACGGTTCACTCACCGGCGGCAAGGAGAGTTTTTCCGTGCTTTTTGCCGATACCAGAAAATGGGTGCGTATGGGGTATGTGGATTATATCGCTCCGCAGATCTACTGGAATTTCGCTCACGATGTGGCAGCGTATGCGGCGTTGACCGACTGGTGGTGTTCAGTTGTAAACGGTACCAATGTAAAACTTTACATCGGCATCGGAGCATATAATGGCGGCAAATGGCAACGCAATGAATTGATCAATCAAATACGTTACAACCGGATGCGGCATCAGGTTTCCGGAGCGGCATTTTTCTCATACCGCTCATTTTTCGGAGAATCACGTAATGCCGGAGCAGTAAATTTACTCAATTATCTTAAAAACCATCGTTGATCCGGTACAAAAAATGCTTGAACTCAAGCCATTGATAGTGTATATTAAAATATCATATATGTCATAACGTCAGAATGAAAAAGGAATCTGTGCCGATGTTCAAAAAACTTCTCCCGACCGTATTGGCCGCAACTGTTGCCGTTGTCAACATCAGTTGTTTCGCGGAATCACAGAGTGTCTGCCATGTAGCCGACCGCAAAAATCAGGGGAAATCTTCCGGCCGTCAACCGGCATCCGGTGATACCTATACCGCCGCCGACTTCCGCAATATTTCCGCCATGACCGCCCGAATGCTGGATAGCCGCCACTATTCCGCAGTCCGCATGACTCCGGAGTTATCCGCCAAAATTTTCGACCGGTATTTTGATGAACTTGATCCGCTTCATATGTTTTTCACCACCGGAGATATCGCCCGTTTCGCCCAATACCGCAACACCATCGGCACCAAATTGCAGAACGGCGAATACGAATTTGCCTTTGAGGTGTATGACCTTTACCGCCAGCGTTATGCCCAGTACCGCGATTTCACCCGGGAAATGTTCAATTCCGGGATCGATTTTACCGTCGATGAGGAAATTCCGGCCGACTTGAGCAAACAGCCCCGACCGGAATCGGAAGAAGCCATGCGTGAATTGTGGCGTAAACAGATCAAAAATGAGTTACTTTCACTCCGTTTGAGTGCCAGACTGGAAAGAGAAGAAAGAGGAAATGATCCGGAAGCCGCCGCCACCCCTGCCCCGACTCTCCGTACCCCGACCGAACGAATCCTGCAACGCCAGAGAGATGTCGGCAACAACATCGATCAGCGTGACCGGATCGATATCCTCGGAGTGCTTCTGGATTGCATGGCCCAGTCTTACGGGGCCCACTCCGATTATCAGGCCCCGAAATTGAGTGATGATATGGATATCCACATGTCTCTTTCACTCACCGGTATCGGTGCAACTTTGACCAATGAAGACGGTTATGTCAAAATCGTTGAATTGGTTCCCGGCGGACCGGCTGAATTATCCGGCAAAATCAAAGTCGGCGACCGGATCGTTTCCGTTACCCAGGAAAACGGCGATTTTGTCGATCTGATCGATATGCCCGTGAGCAAAGCAGTACAGTACATCCGGGGCGAAAAAGGTACCCGGGTAACTTTGGAGATCCTTTCCGGCAATGCTTCAACTCCGGTAAAAGTGACCCTCGTGCGTGACCGGATAAATCTGCAGGCCGGAGCTGCCAAAGGTGAGATCAAAGAGGTCAATGGAGTGCGGGTCGGGGTGATCACTCTGCCCTCATTCTACATGGATTTCGAAGCGGCTATGCGGGGTGATGCCAATGCCAGAAAAGCCAGTACCGACGTGTTGCGGATACTGGAAGAATTCAGAACCAAAGATGTGCAAAGCGTCGTGATCGACCTGCGGGGCAACGGCGGCGGCAGTCTGCCGGATGCGATCACCCTTTCCGGTTTGTTCATGGCCGGCGGACCGGTCGTGCAGATCAGAACCAAAGACGGTATGGAAGTGGAAAATGACCCCTCCAGTCAAATCGCCTACGATGGCCCGCTGGTCATCCTGACCAGCAAAATGTCGGCATCCGCATCGGAAATTTTCACCGGAGCATTGGCCGATGCCAAACGGGCGGTGATCGTCGGTGACAGCCGTACATTCGGCAAAGGAACGGTTCTGCAGGTGGAATCACTCGACCGTTACCGCAGCTGGTTCAGAAGCGGCAGTCAGTTGCCGGCCGGTTCACTGACCATCGAATTTGCCATGTTCTTCCGTCCGGCAGGCAGTTCAGTTCAGCAGTTGGGCATCGTGCCGGATATCGTTCTGCCGTCGCTGACCGAGGAGATGCATTACGGAGAGATCTATCTGGAAAACCACCTGCCATGGGATCAGATCCGGGGTGCCGATCTGGTGATCTGGGATAATGATCTGGACAGTAAAATCAGCCGGTTGCGTCAGAATTCGGCCGCCCGTATCGCCGCCGATTCCAGGTATCAGGCTTTTATCCGGCAGATCGAACTCTACCGTACGATCCGCAACCGCCGTACCATCACTTTGAATGAGGAAGCCCGTTACGAACTTTACCGGCAGGAAAGAGCCGTCGTCAGAGAGGCTGAAAGTCTGCTGGAGGATGATAATTCCGGCAGCCGGTCAAATGATGTGGTACTCTATGAAGCGATGAATATCGCCGCCGACTTGAGCCGTATGACCGCTGAACGCCCGGCTCAACAGCAAAAAAGAAAATAAAGACCGCATCAACTGAATATACCCGGTAAACAGAGGGCGTTGCAAAAAAAATGCAACGCCCCTGTCATATTATTCCGGAATCACTTATTGTGCATTGATCCGGTCATTTTCCAGACGGAGTGCTTCCAACTCCATCGCACACTCCTCCCAGCGGGCTTCGATGTCGGCGATCTCCTTATCCAGAGCGGATAATTCAGTATTCAATTTGGCAAAATCCACCTTTTCACCGGAAGATAATTTGGCGACCAATACCGCTTTGCGTTTGGATTTTTCATCGAGCAGTGCTTCAAGTTTTTCCACCTCTTTTTTAGCCTTGTTCAATTGACCGGCGATGGCATTGCGGGCCTGTGCCCTCGCCCGGCGACGGTCTTTGGCGGTGATCGAATCACTCAAAGGCGAAATACTTTGACTTACCGTTTTTCCGCCCGATGCAGCGGATTTTTCCAGATAATAATCGTAATCCCCGAAATATTTGGTCACTTTGCCCGGAGTCACTTCCCAAATCGTCTGGGCCACATTGCGGACAAATTCAATATCATGACTGACCATAGCCACCGTACCGGGGTACTGGCGCAACGCTTCCTGAAGCAACTCTCTGGCCGCCAGATCAAGGTGGGTGGTCGGTTCGTCAAGGATCAGAAAATTCGGCGGATTGACAAAGATCCGGGCCATTTGCAGCCGGATCTTTTCGCCGCCGGAAAGCACTCCGCAAGGCTTTTTCATCGCATCACCGGAAAAACCGAATGCTCCGGCCACATTGGCCACATTGGCCGTGGAAGCATCCGGCGGCAAAGCGGCTCTGACCGCATCATAAACAGATAACTCATCATTGACCAATTCGGCAAATTCCTGTGCCTGATAGCCGATGACGATGTGATGCCCCGGCACCACCCGACCGGAAACCGGCTTCAACACCCCGGCGATCAACTTGAGCAATGTGGTTTTTCCCATGCCGTTATAACCGATGATCGCCAGTTTTTCTCCGGCGGCGATATCCAGATCGACATTTTCAAGCAGTAAATTTCCCGGCTGATAACCGAAAGAGAGATTTTCCAGGCGGGCAGCTTCGATACCGGATGGCGGCGGTTCGGGGAAACGGATGACACCGTGATAATCCAGTGAATCAGCCAATTTCACATCTTCGATACGGTCAAGTTTTTTCTGGGCACTTTTGGCGGCGGCGGCCTTGGTGCTTTTGGCCCGGAAACGGTCGATCATACGCTCAAGCTGCTCTTTTTTATGATCGGCATTGCGTTTGGCGGCTTCCAGAGCGATACGGCGCTGCTCTCTTTCACGGTTGTAAAAGTCGTAATTTCCGGCGTAACGGGTAACAGTTCCCCGGTTGACTTCCAAAGTAATTGAAGCAAGTTTACGCAACAGGAAACGGTCGTGGGAAATCAACAGCAAAGTTCCCTGAAAACCATCCAGAAAACGGCACAGCCACTCCACCGCCGGAATATCCAGATAGTTCGACGGCTCATCCAGCAGCAGAATATCCGGCCGGGAGATCAATACTCTGGCCAAAGCGGCACGCATCTGCCAGCCGCCGGAAAAATTCCCCAGTTTTTCATCCAGTTTGGCCACCGGAAATCCGAGACTGGTCAAAGCCTGTTTCGCCTCAACATCCAGATGATACGCCCCCAGATGCTCAATGGAACTTTGCAAAAATCCATGTCTTTTAAGCATGGATTGCAAAAGATCATCATCCTCGCAGACAGCCATGCGGTTTTCCAGATCTTCCAATTCGGCAGAGTAACTTTTCAACTCCGGTATGGCATCTGCGGTGAATTCCAGCAATCCCCGGTCAAGATCAGCTTCGGCGATGTGCTGACGCATGATCCCCAGACGGCTGTCACGGGGAATGACGATACTGCCGCTATCCGGCACAACTTCACCGGTGACCATGCCGAAAAGGGTACTTTTGCCGGCACCATTGGGGCCGACGACACCGACCCGCTCGCCGGTATTGATCCGGCAATTCACATCTTTGAGGATATATTCACCGGAATAACTTTTGGAAATATTCTTAAAGTCGATCATAAATATATTTCTGTTTTATTCGATATTTTTCACCAGATAAAGCAACCCGCGGTGTCCCGGCACATCATATCCGACCCGGCCGGTCTCCGGATCGTAAAATTCGCCGTTATACAGCAGAACCGGCCCGGATACTTCCGGCAAACCGTAGAAACTGATCTTATTTTCACCGCCCTCACGCTTCCACGCTTTGGCCAGTTCCGCGGCATTGGGCAAACGCCACGAATCCCGGCCGCCGTTATTGATCAACTCCAGCAATGCCTGTGCTTGCTCAAAACTGTAAAACGACGGTGCATTGTACGGCTTGATCATAAATGAATCCAGATTGCAACGGATCTCTCCGGAAGTCGGCAATTCGATAAAAAAGTGGTCGGCCGGGATCACCACCACCGACGGCTTATCCGGCACAGCCGGTAAAAACAGAAAATCTTTGCCCCCCGGCACGATCCGGAAACATGCCCGCAAACCGTTTTCCAGATACAGCAAATAATCTCCGGCGGCCAATTCCAGAGCCTTGCCGTTGTGTAATCCGACTTCGTACTCCTTGCCGTCGGGCATGATCAATTTGCCGCGTACAGCACCCTGTCCGCCATTGAATTGGATCGTCACCACCCCGGTATCACTCTCAATATGCCTGACCATGGCGGCAAGTGCTGAATCTTTTTCACAGGCATATTCAAAAAACGGCCAACGGCGGCAGCGCTCCAGCACATCCCGGAGTTTTGCCGTGTCTCCGGATTGGCTCTGCAAGGCCAGTATCCGCTTGAATATATGAACAGCGTGTGCTTCAGCAAATTCACGTTGCCCGGAAGCCGATAAGCCGGAAGCCGAATCAAGAATGGAAAAATATTCACGCATGGCCAACTGGCCCTGCAGAAGAAAATCGCGTTCCCGGATCGCCAGCCGCACCGGATCGGATAACTCCTCCGGACGGGGGATCCGCTGAAACTGGGTCATACTGCTGCGGAAATAATCATCGGCGATCTGCAAAGTCATTTGGGAAGAATTCAAAAATGAACGGTCATTGGTATACTCGATCAGACGCTGAGTCATACTGTACATCGACAATGTCAGTCCGGCCACGACCACCGCGATCGGGATCGCCGGATGACGGCGGCACAATTTAAAAAAACGGTAGACCGCATTGGGCGAATAGGCTTTCACCGGACGGCCGTCACGGAAGTTATGCAGATCAGTCAGCAATTCAGAGATCGTCGAATAGCGTTCACTGCGGTTTCTCGACATGGCCTTGCGGCAGATGGCGGCCAATTCCCGGTGCAGATGCTGACCTTTCGGGGCCCGCAAAGGCAGATACCTGCCACTTGCGATTTTTTCCAGAAGTTCATTCTTTTCCAGTGACATATCAAACGGTGCCACCCGCCAGGTCAATATGGAATAAAGGATCGTCCCCATCGCATAAACTTCAGTAAGTTCATCCGGCCGGTCAACTTCACCGCAAACCAATTCAGGAGCCATATACGCCGGTGTACCGGCAATATTATTGCTTTTGACTGTAACCGGTGCATCAAATTCTCCGGCCAATCCCCAATCCAGCACCAATACTTCACCAAATGCCCCGATCATGATATTGGCCGGTTTCAAATCACAATGCAGGATTCTTTTTTCATGGGCGGCAGCCACGCCGTTGCATCCGGCAATAAAGATATCCAGCAACCGTCTGACAGTGTAATGCTGACACGCTCCGGCATCCCCTTCCCGCATCCGGCGGATGGCATTCTGCAGCGTTTCACCACTGATCAACCGCATGGAAAAATATATACCGTGATGTTCATTGACCCCCAGTTGATGCACCGCGACGATATTCGGGTGGTCGATCCTGGCGGTGATCCGGGCCTCATTGACAAATTTGGCGATCTGTTCCCGGTCGTGCCGGTAAGGTTCCCGCAAAATCTTGACCGCCACCTGACGCTCCAAAGTGGGGTCTTCGCCGCTGAATACCACCCCCATACCGCCCATGCCAAGCAGTTTGAGATCCTGATACTTCAAACCGTCTTCGCCGGGGTAGATGTGAAACTCATCACGCAATTTCCGGAAATCGGAAACGCTCCCGTCACTGTCGGAAGCCGCCGGGATCGTCGCTCCCGGATCGGAGAAATCCTGCCACGATTCCATATCTTACAAATATCTGTTGCGGTTATACCCGGCCGGGATCCCCCGGTTGAAACGCAGATCACGCATACCGGCACCGAAGCCGGAATAAAATTCCTCATGCGGATTTTTGGAAAGCGGGATCGCCACCGCCTGTTCCCAGAGTTGGGCGACATCTCTGACCAGCGGCACAAACACACCTTCGGCACCATCCATTTTCACGCGTCCGGAAACGATCCCCACAAATTCGCCCTGGATGGACATGATGATATCCCCCTGCTCCAGCGACATTCCGGCACGACCGATGTTGCGGATGAAAAGAGCCGGATTATTCTCACTCATGATCAGTGACACCCTGCCGGTCAGACGGGTATTGGCATCAAAACTGCCGCATTTGAAAAGGAAAAGGTCTTCCACACCGCGCTGCTGGAGCGTGGCGGCATCCAATACTTTAAGCGGCTGAACCAGACCTTCGGAATATTCAAATCCGGCCAAATGGAACAATTGTCCGCTGACCAGCATCCTGCTGCTGATAAGTTTGGGCGAATTGCTGCCGTCACCGAAAGGCAAAGCGTAAGTCATCTGAACTTTGGTGACATCATCAAACTTCAATGCACTGTCCCAGTCACCGGCAAAACGGTTCAATGCTCCGACGATCATGATCCGGCCATTGCCGAAATCCACCACCGGATAGAAACTGACCGTTTCCCCGGTGCGTTCGCCAAGCAGTTTTTTCTCGGAAACACAACTGTAAACTCTGACCAATGCCCCGGCATAACGCTCGAATACCCGGTTTTCCGCAGGAACGGCCGCCGGAGCATTTCCGCCGGAGCCTCCGGCATCCAGAGCCCCCTGCAAACGGGCGGCTTCCTCGGCGCTGGCGGCCTGGGCCTGACGGGCCTCGGAGGCTTCCCGTACTGCCGCCTGAACCGCTTCCTGCATCATGGCACGCTGGGTTTCAGCATCCTGACGTTTGAGTCTTTCGACCAGCAATTCCCGCTGCAGACGATTCAACTGGTCACGCAATTCGGCATTGCTCACTTCGCTGACTTCACGGCCGCCCTCCGCCCGGGCCTGCGACACTCTGGCGGCATCACGCTCGGAACGCAAACGGGCGGATTCAGCACTGGCTTCACGCTCACCGGTACGGGCATTTTGCAAATCCCGCCGGGTGTTGCGTAAATCGGCTTCACTGGCGACCAGCCGGGTACGGGTATCGGCCTCGCGTCTTTCGGCTTCACTGGCCCGGCTTTCAGCTTGCGAAGCTCTGGATTCGGAACGGTCGGCACGTTCCTCGGAGCGTTCAGCGCGCTCATCGGATCTTTGAGCCCTCTCCTCGGCGGCACGTCTGCGGGCTTCGCTGTCAGCCAGTTGAGTACGGGTATCGGCCTCACGTCTTTCGGCCTGTGAAGCACGTTCCTCGGAGCGGTCGGCACGCTCATCGGATCTTTGGGCCCTCTCCTCGGCGGCCTGTCTGCGAGCTTCGCTGTCGGCCAATTGAGTACGGGTATCGGCCTCACGTCTTTCGGCCTGTGAAGCACGTTCTTCGGAGCGTTCAGCACGCTCATCGGATCTTTGGGCCCTCTCCTCGGCGGCACGTCTGCGGGCTTCGCTGTCGGCCAGCTGCACTCTGGTCTCACCGTGTTCTCTGGTTTCAGTGACCAACTGCTGTTGTGCGGCACTCAAATCTCTGGCGGTATCGGCCAATGCCTGACGGGTACGGCTCATATCCCGGCTCAATGCGGCACTCTGCCGCTCCTGATCACGCAACCTGCCGGAAACATCGGCCAACTCCTGCTGCTGGCCGGCCAATGCCTCATTGGCAGATTGCAAACGGGCTTCCAACTGTCTTCTCAAATTTTCGGCCTCTTCCAGACGCATACGCAACTCGACGGCTTCGGTCTGGTCTTCAGGCAAGGTCACTCCGAGCCGGGCACTCAACTGCTCCTGACGGGCCAGATTGGCGGCCAATTCTTCGGCGATACGGCGTAATTCGGCCTCCTGTTCCGGGGTCAGCGTTTCCACGCCGGAGCGTTCAAAGGCCCGGCGCAATCTCAAACGCAGAACTTCCAACTCCATCTGGTGTCTGGTCAACTCTTCCAAAAGGACTCTGGTCGTACTCTCATCCAGACCGACCCCGGTCCCCCCGGAGTGTCCCGGGACCATACCGGTCATCATCGTCAGCATGGCGGAAACCAGAAAGTCACAAATGACTATCAGGATCGCTCTATTCATTTATCTTCCTCATCATCTGAATCGTCTTCTTTGCCGCAATCTTCTTCGATACCCAGCGTATCCAGCCGCACCAGTTTCTTACGCAGAGGATACTGGAGCGTCAAACGGAGGATCAGACTGAATATGATACCGATCAAAGTCGAACTGTAAGCGATCAAACGGCTGCTCTGGGGCGAAAAGGTCATCACCAGAAAGGCCGAAACCGTACCGAAAAGACCGAAGTAAAGCGGAATATCGAAGAATACTTCCGCATTATCCAGACTGCGGAGTTTGAGTTTCACCGGATCCTGACTGTAACGGATCCCGGAAACCACCGCGTAACCGATCCAGAGAGCAACCATCTGAAGCAAAGTGATGAAAATAAAGATCCACATGGAAACCTTACCGGTAAATTCGACCCTCTCCTGCAGGGCCTCTTCGGCACCGGCCTCACTGCCGCCGAATGCACTGGCGGAACTGTCTGCTCCGGAAAACAGTGATTTGAATTCAGCATTGGTGGAAAACAGATAAAGCACCACTGCGATCAGCGCCGCGCCGGCAAGCACCACTGCGACAAAAGAAACGATCAACCATTTTTTATTGCGGGTCATAAAATAATCCTCCATTGATTATACTCTGATTTGTGATTACGACATATATATCATTTACATAAGATATATGCGTTTTTTTGAATAGTCAAGGATTTTTATAAAAAAAACACTTTTTTACCCGCTCTTCATCTTGATATTTATGCAGTAAAACGCTATATTTTATATCATTGTTTTGTAAATAATTTACCCAAATGGATCGTCTTGATTTATGAAAAAACTGTTTAACGCTCTTTCCTCATGTCTGGCCGTATTTTATGCAGTTCTGGTGCTGACCTATTTGCTCTACACTCTGCGGATCACCGATTGGGGCATGGCAACAATATTGATCGTCATCCCGGCCCTCTTTTTCTATCCTTTTCTGCTGACACTGATACCGGCCGCCCTGGGCAGTGCCGCCATTTTTGCCACCCGGAAACTTTCCGCAAAAAAGGCCGCCATCATAACCGGGGCAGTATTGTGGCTGACCGATACCATCATCCACTGCACGTTACTGCTGGATACCGGGCTCTACTTCCGCTACGGTTATCATATCAATCCCCACGTCATCAATATATTCACCACCCCCGGCGGATTCGAGGGTATGGGAATGCGGCCCAATGAGATCATTATGCTCGCATTGGGATTACTGTTGCTGTTTGCCGCCCATGCGGCAGTCATCACTTGTTTCATCCGCTTCGGCAAGTGGCACTTTCTCAAAATCACTTCATGGAAATTTCCGGCATTTATCATCCCGGCATACAGTCTGCTTTTTGCGGTTGAATTTTTCACTTACGCCTATGCCCACTTCACGATGAATCCCCGGCCGCTGCTGGCATCCGATGCCATACCGTTTTACATCAAAGGCACTTGCAAAAGTTTATTCAAATCCATCGGCATGTCCCCGCCGGAACGGGATGCCGTGAGGATCTCTCTCGGCGATCAGGTACATTTGAGCAACTATCCGCAAAATCCGGTCACCCGCAGGGCCGACCGGCCGAAGTACAATGTGGTCTGGATCACCTGCGAATCGCTGGCAGCCCGGCTTTTCACACCGGAAATCATGCCCGCAATGACGGAATTTTCCCGCAAAGGTGTCTGGTTTGCCAACAACTACTCCGGCGGCAACGTGACCCGGCAGGGCATGTTTTCCATGTTTTATGCTCTGCCGGGCAGTTACTGGCACGCCTTTTTAACCGCCCGGCGCGGCCCGCTGGTCATCGACTGGATGATCGAGGATGATTATCAGATACGCTGTTTCACTTCAAGTAAATTCTCTTACCCGGAGTTCGATCAGACCATCTTTTTCAACGTGCCGCAGGAGTATTTGCACAGTGATGCTGAAGGTTTGAGTTACCAGCGGGATCAGCGTAATTTGCAACTGTTTCTGGAATCGATCAGCAACGGTGCGGATTCCGGAAAACCGTTTTTCAGTTTCATGTTCTTTGAATCCACTCACCACCCGTACAGTTTCCCGCAGGAATCGGTGGTATACTCCGACTATATCGAACCATTCAATGCCGTCCAGACCACTGCGGCAGATGCTCCGGCGATCTTCCGCCGGGCGGCCAACTGCGCCCGGCATCTGGATATGTGTCTGGCCCGGGTATTCCAACTGCTTGAAACCCGCGATCTGCTCAATAACACCATCGTAGTCATCGCCGGAGACCACGGCGAAGAATATTATGAAAAAGGTTATCTCGGTCACAGTTCGGCATTTAACAACGAACAGACCCGCACACCATTGATCATCTACTATCCGGGAATCACTCCGCAGGTTTACACCGGTATGAGCAGTCATCTGGATATCGTTCCGATGCTGGCCGGACTTTTCGGCGTGGAAAATCCCGCTTCCGATTACAGCTGCGGCATGGATCTGCTCTCTGCTGATGCTCCGAAACGGCGTTATGCGATCATTGCCAACTGGGATCAGGTATTCTTTGCCGGAGAGAAATATAAATCCCTCATTCCGCTGGATACCACCAGTTTTGCCGCCCAGACCATCACCGATGCCGATGACCGGGAACTGCCGGATGTCGATCCATTCTACGCGGAATACAATGCCGATCTGATCACCGTGCAAAATGATCTTACCCGATTCACCATTCCGGAAAATGAGCAACACGACTCCACCGGGTTGTGGATATTTCTCCTGCTCATCACCGTTGCTGCCGCAATTGCCGGCACGGTCATTCTCATCTGCCGCCGGGAAACCGTCTGATGCTGATACTCAAAGATCCCGCCCGGGCGGAAATCAAAGTAAAAAATTCCCGTTTTCTGGCAGAAATATTTACGGTCGGTTCGCCCGATGAAGCCAAAGCCGCCTGGAAATACCGCAAGGAAAATTATGACAACGGCGGTCATATCGTTTACGCATTCACCGTGGGAAACAATCAGAATATTTCCGGTTGTTCCGATGACGGTGAACCATCCGGTACTGCGGGCAAACCCGTACTGGCGGTGCTGCTGGGCAGCGGAGCGACCAATGTCATGATCACTGTGGCCCGCTGGTTCGGCGGCACCAAACTCGGCACCGGCGGTCTGGTCCACGCCTATTCCGATGCGGCTAAAGAGGTGGTGAAAAATGCTCAATTCACCGAATTTGTACCGCTTGAAAAAATCACTTTCACCATTGCTTATCCGCTTTATTCCCAGGTAAAAGTCTATCTTGACAGCGTGGATTTCACCGTTTCAGAGGAAAAATTTGCCGGTGATGTCACCATCACCGGCAATATCAGACAAGCCAGGGTCAGCGGACTTGCCGACTTTCTGCTGGAAATCAGCAACGGCCAAACCCGCTTACGGTAAGGTTACTGCAATTCAGCGTTTAAATTCCTGCGTGTAACCGCCGACCTCATCCGCGATCTCGTCTTTGATCTCATCAGCTTTTTCCACCAATTCAACGGCCCGGATCAGAATTCCGGTGCTGCCCAGCGGGGCACAACGGTAGTTGGCACTCAAAATCCGGGTGGAAAAATGATAATCGGCCCGGGGATTGAGTGTGCCGTCAAGATTCACAACATCCGACTCTTCCGGTTCATCATCATCGACAAGCGAACAACTGAAGTCGGTCACCATCATCAGTGCCAACAGAAAGATCATGATCGCACGGACAAAGATCAGCACCAGACGCTGCCAGATGATACCGGCAATACCGAAGCCCATAATGATCCACGTTTCCGATTTTTCCGGAAGTTCCGCCGGACCATACTGATTATCCGGTGCTGCCGGACGGGTCATGAGAAAATAAAATACGATCATGCACGCATCCAGAGCCAAACCTGATATCAGCATAATATTAAACGGCAGAAACCAGTCAACTATGCACAGATAAGATACCGCTATAACCGCCGTCAGGATCCGCGGAACAGCCAGCAACAGCACCGTCAGACCGCTTTTACCGGTATCGTGACTGCGTTTGACACCGGCAACCATATCCGGAAGAAACAGAAATACTTCCAAAAGTGTCAAAACCTGCAGTGCATTGATATTGCAGCAGAAAACGAGCCCGACTGAACTGCGGATAAACATGGTCGCCAAAACATAGATCCAGTAACTGCGACGGGATAACCGCCCTTTGAATAATCCCTTTTGCACCGGCGGACGTGGAACTTGAGGCACGGCAGCCGGAGCCGCCGGCGGGAAAGGATATCCGGGACGCATCTGCGGCGGCGGCACAGTTTGAGCCACCGGTACTCCCAATTTTGAAAAATCTTTCATTTTACCACACCCTTTCTTTGAAATCAGCCGTAAATTTCGTCAATGACCGCCGGATCTTTGCCGATGATCTCCAAATATCTGGCCAGCAGTCTGCGGGCCGAACCCCACTCGGTATTGGGGCTCATGCAACTGAAAAATTCATAAGTGATTATCCTTTTCACCAGCGGGGAGGCTTCAGCAAGTTTCATGTAAAGCGAACGGTAATCCCCCTGACGGAAGACCCCCCGCGGTTCGCCGTGACCGGGGAAAGGCCGCTGAAATGTTTCGATATTGCTCCACAATTCCACGCCGCACTTCTCAAAAAGTTTACCGACTTTGACATACCACTCGGCCAATCCGTTGTCAAGGATCTCGCCGTAATGACACGCCGGAGCGGCGATCTTATCCTGCGGGGCACAGTAATCCAGAAGTCCGGCGACTCTTTCAAAGAAGTACTTACCGTAAATTTCCACCCACTTATCCGGAGTATACTGACTGGCCATATCCCCCAGCGGCCCGCCGAAACTCGGACTCATGAATGTTTTCATCTGCGGATAGTTTGCCCGCATATATTTCAATACTTCAGCACAGATATCCAGAAAATTGAAGTGCCACGGCAGAGCCTCAAGCGACACATACAGACCTTTGAAACACTCGTGATGTGCATATTTGGCCACGGTACGGTCATAATAGCGTTTGGTATCATCCACCTCTTTGAGCCAGTCGCCGGTATGCAGATTGGTGATATTCACCGGTCCGCCCAGATAAACGGTCATGCCGTATTTGTCACCGAGACGGAACACCATATCCAGCAGGCACTTATCCTCTTCCCAGGTGGTTGAACGGGGGTCTTCGGCAGAGAGACGCACCCCGTTTTGCTCCACTTCAGTGCGGATGATGAAAAGTTGATCGATACCCATATGCTTCATCATCCGGAAATCCTGTTCCCACTCTTTCAAACCGGCATTGACGATACCGGTATCTGAAATCAGCATATTGACAAAAGTTCCGGTGATCGGCTTGATAACGGCATTTTCCAGCATAGTAAAAAAACTCCTTATCTGGTAATGTTCCAAATTTTGTGATAATGTTATAAGCGTCCGTAAAAAACATTATACGGAACCGTAATGAAATATATCACTTGAGTCGTGATTTGTCAAACCGGTAAACGCCGGTCAAGAAGATCCAACCGGTGGATGCAGTGTGCGGCAAGGAAAGCCGCCAAATCAAGGTAACGGTGAAGGAGTGTACTTTGTACTCGACTGAATCGATATCCGCAAGTTTGGCAAGAGACTGCCCGCAATGCAGCACCGCAGTAAAGTTTTTTTACAAAAAAATCGGACAATAACCCTTAGTTTCATCCATGTGATATTTGAGTGTAA
>JAZNEV010000042.1:0-5340 GCA_045588835.1 Victivallaceae bacterium | reverse complement strand
GTTTATCCATATCGGCAAAGAATTTTTCCACATCGGGCATATCAACTATTTCCGGCGGCAGGACCTTTTTTGCCGCTGCCGGACGGTTGGTTCCGGCATTCACCGGCAGCCAGAAACTGCCGCCGGTACCGATGCGTTTGCCATTGACCAGCAATTCATAACAGCGGTGGGCGAAAATACGCTGAATACCGCAGGGATAGGTCAGCACTTCCAGATTTTCGCCGAGGGTGATGGGAGCGGTCAAACGGATTTTCAACCGGCTCAATACCCATATGAGTTTCATTTCGGCCAGTTCATCCATGCCGACATTGAGGGTGGAAGCGTGTTCGGCGGCGGCATCCTGCAGACGGTCGAGCAGACAGTGCAGTTTCAATTCTCCGCGGGAATCACATTCGTGGTGGCGGACTTTGCCGGAAATTCTGTGTTGATAGATCATGATTCAGCAACCTGTATTTACACTTTCGTTAAATATAATATAACACATCAGCCGAAAGAAAACAAGTTTTCCGGCTTGAAATTTGACTTGGACGGTATTATATTAAGAGCATTGCCATTTAACGGAAAATAAAACCGTTTACAAACAAGGAGCAGAAAAATGGTTGACTACAAAACTCTCGGCCTGGTGAATACCCGTGATCTTTTCGCCAAGGCGGTCAAAGGCGGTTACGCGATCCCTGCGTACAACTTCAACAACATGGAACAGCTTCAGGCGATCGTTCAGGCCTGCGTTGAAACCGAATCCCCGTTGATTCTTCAGGTTTCCAAAGGCGCTCGTGAATACGCCAACCAGACTCTGCTCCGTTACATGGCCCAGGGTGCGGTTGAGTACTCCAAGGAGATCAACAACGGCAAAGCCATTCCGATCGTGCTGCATCTTGATCACGGTCCGGATTTTGAAACTTGCAAAAGCTGCATCGACTATGGTTTCTCCAGCGTGATGATCGACGGCAGCCATCTTTCCTATGAAGAAAATATCGAAGTGACCAAAAAAGTTGTGGAATATGCCCACGCTCACGATGTCACGGTCGAGGGCGAACTCGGCGTGCTGGCCGGTGTCGAAGATGACGTGAAAGCCGAAACTCACACCTACACCCGTCCGGAAGAGGTCGAGGACTTCGTGAAACGTACCGGCGTGGATTCACTGGCCATTGCCATCGGTACCAGCCATGGTGCTTACAAATTCAAGCCGGGCGACAATCCGAAAATCCGTCTGGACATCCTCGCTGAAATCGAAAAACGCATCCCCGGATTCCCCATCGTGCTGCATGGTTCTTCCAGTGTGCCGCAGGATCTGGTCAAGATCATCAACGAGAATGGCGGTCAGCTCAAAGATGCCATCGGTATCGGCGAAGACCAGCTGCGTGAAGCCGCCAAGAGTGCGGTTTGCAAAATCAACATCGACTCCGACGGCCGTCTGGCGATGACTGCTGCCATCCGCAAAGTTTTCAACGAAAAACCGGCGGAATTCGACCCCCGCAAATATCTCGGTCCTGCCCGTACCTCTCTCAAAGAGCTGTATATGCGTAAGAACCGCGAAGTGCTGGGCAGTGCCGGTCACGCTTTCGACAAGTAATTCATTTATTGCTTGAGCGGATTTTTCAAACACCCCGGAGATTATCTTTCCGGGGTGTTTTTTATACACGGATTCGGGCGATAAAATTTCCGGCTTGGCCGATGAGCGGGATATACTGAAAATGGTATAATGTAAAAATTATCAAATTTTTTGTAAAAACCGCTTGAAATTGCATAATGTGTCTGCTATTGTAACCACCATACTGAGGTTTTGGTCTCAAAAAAACGAAAGGAGAGATTTTGATGTCGAATGCTTCCAACACTCGTAACTTCGTTGTTGCCGGTCACTCCGGCAGCGGAAAAACCACCCTTTGCGAACAGATCCTTCGATTGACCGGAGCCATTCAGCGTGCCGGTACGGTTGAAAATAAGAATACCGTAAGCGATTTCATGGTGGAAGAGCAGACCAAACAATCCAGTATTTATGCTTCTTTGCTCAATTGTTCATGGCGTGATACCAAACTTTTTTTCACTGACACTCCCGGATACGGCGAATTTGTCGGTCAGGTCGTCGGAGCGATCCGTGCTTCTGATGCCGCCGTGGTGGTGATCGATGCCATCGACGGGCCGCAGATCGGTACCGCCAGGGCGTGGAAGATCGCCAAGGCCCGCAAGATCCCCCGCTTCGGTCTGGTCAACCGTTTGGATAAAGATCGTGCCGACTTCAAAGCCACGCTGGAGATCATGAGAAAGAATCATGGTAAAAACGTGATCATTCCGCTTTTCTGGCCGGTGGGCAAAAGTGCGGAATTTTCCAGAGTGGTGAATGTGCTTTTTGACAAGGATATTCCCGCCGAGATCGCTGATGATGTGGCCGAGTGCCGTGCGCTCTGGATGGATGCGATCGCGGAAACTGATGAAGAACTCATGGAGCGTTTTCTCGATGGCGGCACACTGACTGATGATGAGATCCGCAAAGGTTTGCGTGCCAGTATCCGGGCCGGGAACACCATTCCGGTGTTTGCTGCAAGTGCCGTTAAAGAGATCGGTCTTAAGGAGTTGCTTGATACCATCGTTGACTTTTTCCCGACTCCGCTGGAGTATGTTCCGTTGCCGGGCGGTCCGGAGGAGATCGTTGAAACCGGCGATGCTTACGGTGTGGTATTCAAGAGTGTGAATGACCTTTTCAGCGGCCAGTTGGCCTTTATCCGTACGGTCACCGGCACATTCAAAGCGGACAGCGATGTTTACAACATTACCGAACAGCACAAGGAGCGTTTCGGTCAGCTGCTGATGATGAATGGCAAGAGCCAGACTCCGATCACCGAAGCCGGTCCCGGTACGATTTTTGCCGTGGCCAAACTCAAAAATACCAAGATCGGTGATACGGTGGCGGCCAATGCCAACTGTAAATCTCTGCCGGGCATTCAATTCCCCGGAGCGACCATGTCTTATGCGGTTACTGCCGCCAAGAATGGTGAAGATGAGAAGATCGCCGCCGGTTTGCAGAAGATCGCCGAATGCGATCCGACGGTACGTCTTTCCCGCAACGATGAGACCCATGAATTCATTCTTTCGGGTATGGGGGATCAGCATCTGTCGATCGTGGCCGGCCGTCTGAAAGAGCAATTCAAGGTCGAAGCGGTACTTTCCACTCCCAAAGTGCCGTACCGTGAAACGATCACTTCCAGCGGCGAGGGGCATTACCGCCACAAAAAACAGACCGGCGGTGCCGGACAATTCGCTGAAGTTTATCTGCGTATCGCCTACAATGATGCCGGTTACGAATTTACCAATGATGTGGTCGGCGGCACTGTTCCCAAAAACTTCATCCCGGCGATCGAAAAGGGTATTCAGGAAGTTATGACTACCGGGCCGCTGGTCGGTTGCCGCATGGAACGCATCAAAGTATCGGTTTATGACGGTAAATATCATCCGGTGGATTCCAATGAAATGGCATTCAAGATCGCCGGCAGGGCCGCATTCAAAGAGGCGATCGCCAATGCCAAACCGGTGTTGCTCGAGCCGATAATGAAAGTCGATATCAGTATCCCGGATTCCTACATGGGGGATATCACCGGAGATCTGAATCACAAACGCGGACGGGTTTTGGGAATGTCGGCGGATGAAGGTCTGCAGATCGTTCATGCGGAAGTGCCGATGGCGGAAATGTTCCGCTATGCCACCGAGTTGCGGAGTATGACCCAGGGACGCGGTTCATTTGAAATGAATTTTGAGCGTT
This sequence comes from Victivallaceae bacterium, assembly GCA_045588835.1. GTDB lineage: Bacteria > Verrucomicrobiota > Lentisphaeria > Victivallales > Victivallaceae > UBA1784. The sequence continues at coordinate 1,586 of JAZNEV010000042.1, read as the reverse complement.
ACGAACAGGTTCCCGGCAATGTGGCCAGCGAGATTATCGCCAAATATCAGGCTGAAGCCGGTGAGGATAAAGAGTAATTACCGTTTTTTATAAAAAATGAAAATGATGCACAGCGGTCGGGCATGGGGCTTGCCGCTGTGCATTTTATCAAAAAAAGAGGTTCAATCATTATGAAGATCAAGTACGGTCTTGGCCGCAAGTGTATCAATCCGGAAGTGCCGATCAGTCTGGCCGGTTACTTCAATAAACGTATGTGGGACAAAGTCCTTGACGATATTGAAGTGCGTGCCGTGGTGCTGAAATCCGGCGGTGAATATGCCGCGATCATCCAGTTTGATTTGCTGTGCGTCAACCATCGGCTTTACAAGGCTGTTGAACGTGAAGTCAGAAAGGCAGATTTGAAAAATATTTCCATGAAAAATCTGCTGGTTTGTGCCACGCATACCCACACTGCTCCGGATGTCAATGGAGATCCCAACAGCGAAGTTTTCTGCAAATTTGCCGCCGCCAAAGCCATTGAGGCTCTGGAGGAGGCCGCTGAAGAACTTTTCCCCGGCGAACTGCTCGGCGGCATGGCACAGGATTCCCGTTTTATTTTCAATCGCCGTTACTGGATGAAAAACGGCATTGTCGTCACCAATCCGGGTAAACTTAATCCGGATATCGTCCGTCCGGAAGGCGAGATCGATCCGCAGATACCCATGCTGGCCATCAGGACTGATGCCGGATTGGCTCTGCTGATCACCAGTATCGTCAATCATACCGATACTATCGGCGGGTGCGGCGTGTCGGCAGATTGGCCGGGATTCATGCGCCGCTCACTGGAACCGGAAATGGCTCCCGGAGCAATGGTTCTGCCGATGATCGGTGCTTCCGGCAATATCAACCACTTTGACGTGACGACCGATATGAATCAGACCACCTATGCCGAGCCGGAACGCATCGGTCTGGGCTATGCTGAATCCATTCGCAAGGTCTGGGGCGAATTGCTTCCGGTCAAGGGGAAAGGTTTGAGTTACACTTCCCGAAAAGTCAAAAGTGGCCCCCGCGAGATCGAGGCGGCGGAAGTCGCCGAAGCCGAAGCTGTTATGGCCAAATATCCGGATATCGATGTGACCAGTCCTGAATCGGTTCAGGATCTTACCAGTGAAGATCTGGCCAAAGGTACGCCTTTTGCCCTCAAATATTTTGCCAATGCCTTATTGTGTCAGGCGGCTAAAAAGGATAAACCTGAATTTCTGTTGAGTTGTATCAAATTCGGTGATTCAGCAGTTATTGCATCTCTGCCCTCTGAACCGTTTGTGGAGATCGGTCTGACTTTACGCCGGAGCATTTTCAATGACCGGCTCTGTCTGGTCACTTCCCACGGCAATGCCAATGGTGGCAAGGGGTACGGCGGCGGTTATATCCCGAATAGTTGGAATTATGGTCGCGGCGGTTACGAAGCGACTCCCCGCAGCAGCGGTTACTCGATCCATACGGCGGATATGTTGTTATCCGGCTGGCGTAAATTGAGCCGGAAAAAGTAACCGGTCGATCATCCGTAATAAAGAAACTACTTCAAAAAATGGAAGCAACTTTTTCTC
>JAZNEV010000041.1:0-2686 GCA_045588835.1 Victivallaceae bacterium | reverse complement strand
GGGGGCGGAGCCCCTGTCAAGGGCGGCTTTGCCGCCCGACCGACCAAGCAACGGCAAAGCCGTTGCGCGACACCCCGTTTTTCTTTTGCTGACTTTTCTTTTTCCATAAGAAAAACCCGGCGGATATTACTCCACCGGGCTGGGGGTACGGGGGCGGAGCCCCTGTTAAGGGCGTCAGCCCGTCCGATCAAGGTTTGCCATCGGCAAACCGCGACATACCGTTTTTCTTTTGCTGACTTTTCTTTTTCCGTAAAAAGAAAAGTCAGTCGGCGACGACGGCGATTTTGATACCGGCCATATTGACGTTGGCTTCGAGGGCTTCTTTGATTTGAGAGAGCGGGAAGTGGTGAGTGACGAAACTTTCGACGGGCAGGCCGATGGCTTTGGCCCGACGGAGGAAGTCAAAGGTGGTCGGGTAATCCTGCGGGGTATAGACCCATGAACCGACGGCGGTGACTTCTTTATTGCAGAGGTCGTAATGGGGGTTGATGGAGCAATTGCCGCCATCGAGGAAGAAGCCGACTTCGCAAAGGCCGCCGCCGCGGCGGATAAGTTTCCAGACGGTAGCGTGAGCGGCGGGGACGCCGGTGCATTGGAAGGCGAATTCGGCGCCGAGGCCGCCGGTCACATCTTTGACGGCCTGCACAAGGTCATCGGTGGAGGCGAATTTGGTAAAGTTGAATGTATGAGAAGCGCCGAGGGATTTGGCGATTTCCAGACGGTTGTCATTGCCGTCGAGGGCGATGATGTTTTCGATACCCATGGTACGGATAACGGCCATGACCATCAGGCCGATGGGGCCGCAGCCCTGGATGACCACGGTGGTATCGAAGCGGAGCAGACCGGTGGTTTTGGCCCGTTCGACGCAGTGGACGGCGACGGCGGCGGGTTCGACGAGCATACGCTGATCGAGGGTCATGCCGGTAACGTTGTAAAAGGTGGAACCTTTACGGACGACCATGTGGCTGGCGAAATATCCGTTGAGGTGGATATCGTCATCGGGGAAAAGTCCGTAAACGCCGCAAGCTTCGCAGAGGTTGGTTTTGGCCGGGGTATTTTTACAGGCGGGGCACTGGCCGCAGGGGATGATACAGGTAACGATCTTATCGCCGACGGCGACGGGTTTACCGGCGGAGTCGGTTTTGACATTTTTACCGATTTTGATGATTTCGCCGCTGCCCTCGTGACCGAGAACGACGGGGCAGAGGTTGAATGGGTCGCGTTTGTATTCGTGACCGTCGGTACCGCAGACGCCGCAACCTTCGACTTTGATCAGGATCTGATCGTCATCGATTTCGGGGATGGGGTATTCGCGGAATTCAAATTCTCCGGGTTTGACGAGGTACGCCAGTTTTGCCATTTCAGCCATGATAAAAACTCCTTACATAAATTTTTTCAAAAGTTCTTCTTTAGAGTGCATTGAGAAATAAGCGGGGGGGATATCCAGAATAGTGAATGCTCCGCTTTTGCCTTCGGCGGCCAGACGGCTGACGGCTCTGGCATGAGCGACCAGCACATTGGCAGTGGCTTCTGGATTGCTGCCCCAGATGCAACGGTATTCGATGCGTGCGGGGTTATCGTTTCCGGTGGTTCCGGCGGCGACGACGAGTCCGTCATGGGGGAAGCCGGCACATTTTTCGTCGAGGAACTCCTGAGTGACGAAATGGATCCCGGTTTTATAGGGGGCAAAATAACCGGGCATGGTGCGGATGGTTTGGGCGATGGCTTCCTGATCGGCCCCGTCTTCGGTAACGACGAAACACTCTCTGGTGTGCATATCGCCGGGGGTGAATTCGGGATTTTCGCCGGAGCGGACTTTTTCGATGGATGAGGTTACAGCATGGGTGTACTGCCGGGCATCTTTGACTCCGGGGATGGTACGCAGAGCGTCGCTGTGGCCCATACTCAAGCCGCCGGCCTCACCCAAACCGTAAAAACCGTAGGCCCGTGAACCGGGGAGAAAGGCATTGGCGACGACCCTTTCCATGGAGAAAATGCCGGGATCCCAGCCGGTGGAAATGACGGAAACGTGTCCGGAGTTTCCGGCGGCTTCATTCATGGCGGCGAAGTATTCTGGGATACGGCTGTGGTTATCGAAACTGTCAACGGTATTGATTCTGGCGGCCAGAGCCGGGCCTTGGATGGGCAGATCATCCTTACTGCCGCCGCAGAGGATGGCGACATCGGGTTTAAGGGCATCGAGCCACGCATCGACCTCGGAAATCTGCATTACCGGAACTTCATTGAAACTTTTTCTGACCCGGTCCGGATTGCGGCTCAAAACGCCGACTGCGACCATATCCGGATTATTTTTAAGTGCGGCCAATACACCGCGGCCGACATTGCCGTAACCGGCAACCACCACTCGAATTTTTGCCATAACTGCGACCTTTCACGAAATAAGAAAAATATATTATATAAGATAACGTACTTTTTCTGATTTTTCAAGTTGCAAAGTGGAGATTTTCCGCAGAAAGACGTACAGATGAGTACGGATATGTACGGATGGGTACGGAGCCAAAACAATAGGGGTACGGGGTGAAACCCCATCAAGGCCGCCCGCTCCGGGGGTACGGGGGCGAAGCCCCTGTCAAGGCCGACAGGCCGCTCACCCGGCACGCTGCACACGACCGGTGGATGGATTACGAGCCAAGGTCGCCGTCAAGTCAAGGCAACGGCGAGGGAG
>JAZNEV010000040.1:0-32477 GCA_045588835.1 Victivallaceae bacterium | reverse complement strand
CCCACGAGTGAAATGCGGTGGCGGCTTGCTTGCGGCGGCGACCTTGCCTCGCAATCCATCCGCCGCAGTCCGGATCGGTGCCGCGGGGCGGGCGGTTGTCACCGCCCTTGACAGGGGCTTCGCCCCCGTACCCCCATGTGGGGCTCGGCCCCACGCCCCGAACAGGGGTGTTTTTGTAGTATTGGGGCGTGTTGTTACCGGTTATGAGCCGGTGGATAACGGACAATACGGACATAACGGACGATACGGACAATCAAAGCAGTCTGCAAAAGGTCGTATTTGTCACGGGAAACCGCGCAGACCGCAGTCGAATGCACTTTTGCCCGTTAAGAGCAAAAGCCGGTCTGGTATCAGCCTTTTTGCCTCCCCTCAAGCGAACAAGAGCATATAAACGCTCTACCGGCACGGTAAACGGCAACCAATAACACGCCACAATACCACCAAAACACCCCGGCAGACTGCTTTGATTGTCCGTATCGTCCGTTATGCCCGCAACTGATAATGATCTGTTTGCGTTTTTTATCTTTATCCGACTTGATAAATCACGGTTACGGCGGTATTTTATGTAAGATGATGTTATTCTCTGCTGAATATTTTACGGAACAATATATGTATATCCAAAAACTTGATGATCCTGAAAAGATACGCCGGGTGTGTATCTCGCACAACGTGTTTTCGCTTCTGCAATATCTTTTGATCAGTTCAATGGAAGAAATCAGACACACTTTCTTTTTTTTCACAGACGGCAAATTCAGCCGGCACTTCCCCAACAGCATGGTTTTCAACATCAGGCGGAAAGGCTTCGGCCGGGGGAAATATCTGCAGGGATATATCTTTCTTTTGCGGAGAAACAGCTTATGGCCGTTTCTCAAGCATGCTGAATTTTACGCTCAGGACAACGGCGTGCAGGATTGGGTGCTGTTGAAAAATAAAAATTACATCTGTCTGGAAGATGGTCTTGGTTCTTATCAGGAACAGTCTCAAAAGCACTCTTTTGACGGATTCTTAAAACGGCTCCCCTTTTATCCCAACGGAATATACACCTGGGGATATGGGAAAAACTGTACAGCCCGTTTGCTTTCTCATGAACCGGCAGCAGATTCTTTTTTAAGAGAAAAACCTTTCATAAAAGTCGATCTCCGGCAATTATGGCAGGAAAGCGAAAAAGAAAAACAGGATTTTATTTTCAAAATATTCAATGTATCCAAAGAGGATATCGAATTTTTTGAAAAATTCGACCATCTGCTGTTGACCCAATGTTTTTCTGAATTCAAAATAATTTCAGAGAAAGCCAAAATTGAGTGTTACAAAAATATTGTCAAACACTTCAATTTGCAACCGGAAAACAGTGTCATCAAAATCCATCCCAGAGAGATTACGGATTATTCAACTGTTTTTCCGGGATTTCACATTTATAAAAACTCTGTTCCGATCGAATTGATCGCACTGCATCTGAAAAAACGTTTGCAAGTCTACACCGTTTCATCCAGCGGAGTATTCATTTTTCCGAAAGAAGATGTCAATTGGTGCGGACATAAGTTCTGCAAAGAACTTTACGATAAGCACGGGGATTGTGAACGGCCTTTCTAAATTTATTACAGGATTCTACTTATGAAACAAATCGGAATTGTCTGCTGTTATTTCGGCAAATTGCCGAATTATTTCAATCTGTGGCTGAAATCTGCCGCTGCCAATCCGACGGTGGATTGGTTGTTTTTCTGTGATCAGGAATTATCCGGTCTGCCGGAAAATATCAAATTTCACCGGATGACCTTGACAGAAGTCCACGAAATATGCAAGCGTAAGATCGATCCGGAATTGATTCTGCCCAAACCCTATAAAATCTGCGACTACAAGGCATTGTACGGTTCGATTTTCGCTGATTATCTAACCGGCTATGACTTTTGGGGTTATTGTGACTTCGATATGATATTCGGAGATCTCCGGGAGTTCTTTACCGAAGAAAGATTGGAAAAATTTGATAAAATACTGCCGTTAGGCCATTTGTCGATCTACAAAAATACCCCGGAAGTAAATGAACGTTTCCGCTGTGCCGGTTCACAATATACGCTTCATCAGGTGCTGACCGATGAAAAAACCTGTGCATTTGATGAGTGGCGCGGTATTTATGCCATTTACCGGCACAACGGATTTCCCATGTGTGATGATATGCCATTTGCCGATATTTCATGTATGCATAAACGCCTGACGATCCACCGCCGGACGTCAGATAAATATAAAAAACCCGCCCCGGATCACAATCATCAGCTTTTTTATTGGGAAAACGGCAAAATATACCGGGCATATATTGATGAGCATAAACAAGTGTGTCTGGATAATTTCCTTTACATCCATCTGGCCCGCCGGACTTTTCCGGATGCTCCGGATGCCGGAGCATTTTACTGCACACCATCCGGATTCATCGCAAAAACTCCCGGCTCTGTGCCATCAGCGAAAGAAATAAAGAAACTCAATGCTTATCACGGTAAATTATTTGAGTGGATCGAAAGACACATCCGCCGCAAAATCATGAAACGGGAAAATCATCGCCGTTTTGCCGGAAGAACCGGAAAATCAAAATAAATTCCGGTCGATGATCGAGCAATCCCAATTCAACTTCTTTTTAGGTTTGGCGATTGCCGGAAAAATCAATTTCTTGAAATTCAGTATCCGGCAAATCTTTTTCTGACCGGCAATTTTTGCATACTTCCGCATAGTTAATGCGTAAGGATGATGAAAACTTTTCCAAGTCATCCACGGCTTGTGACTGCCGGTGAAGTGTACTATTCCGGGAAATTGCAATGCTGACTTGATCTCATCTTCCGTAACTCCGGGAACCGGCTCATTCCGGAAAGTGGATGTAATGATATTCCAACGGGAATGAAGTATTTTGACATCTCTCCTGAATACCAGGTTGAGAATATCTTGATCCGGATACTTGAGAATATCAGCTTTTTCAGCAAAACACTTTTTGAATTTTTCAATTAAATTATCTTCCCGCCACTGTTTCGGCGAAAAAACAATCACTCCGGCATTAAAATAATCTTCCGGCATCATACCGAGTTTGCTGATATGTGAAGCCTTGATCCGGGTAATAACCGCCATAACCGACTTACCGTCAAAATCGATATCATAAAGTTTTCCCAAATCATCAAGCACACACAAGTCACAGTCAAGATAAATGATTTTTTCCAATTCAGGCAACAAATCAGGCAGTATCAGACGATAGTAAGTCGCTTTTGACCAACGCATTTCCGGCCAATCCTTAAAAAAAGCATCATTTATCTGATGCTTTTGCAAGGTGACATGAGAAAATCCTTTCAGAAAATCAAAGACAGTAAAATCTGAATCATCCAGATTCTCATAGAGAAAATGAAACACTGTCGGCCGGGTGGTATTGGCGGCAACACTGGCCATAGTTATTGCGGCAAACGGCAGATAATTGCGATCAGAAGCCAATGCAACATGAATTGCGTCAGACATAAACACACCCTTACTGCGACTTGAAAACCATGATTTTTCAACCATGGTTCTTTATTTACCCATTCTGCAAAACTTACCAATCCTGACCCTGCTTGGCGAAATATGCCGCCACATTGGGAATGAATGGTTTGATCAATTTCTTGATCGCCAATGCGTATTCCCGGATCTCCCACTGGGCATGATCGCTGTCACGCAATTCCAAAAAGTGCAGAAGATTGGAAAGATCCACCGTACCCCAGAATGTGACCATCATATTCTGCGGCAGCACTCCCCTTGCCTGTTCACGGCAAACCCCGGAAGCAAGCAGTTTTTCGTAAAGATCAAGACTGGCTTTATTGTGACCGGCAATCAGAGATGCCAAGGCACTTCCGTCAAAATCCGGATCACTGAATGAAGCCTGACGGTTATTTTCCGCCTGACGCCGCAACTCCGCCGGAGTGTAAAATTCCATATCGATTTCAGTGTAACGGCGGGAGATCTCGTTATAACTCCAGGTGCGGTGACGATGCCACTGGCCACGGACAAACAGCGGACAATGGATGCTGAAAGTGAAAACCATGTGTTCCAGAGGACTGGTATGCTTGTTGGCAATGAGATACTCCAGAAGTTTTACGTCACGCTCCTCCATCTCGCTTTTCAACTTGCCGAAAGAGACTCTGGCGGCATTGACAATGGTCGATTCATTACCGAGATGGTCGATCAAACCGACCCAGCCCTGACCGTCAAGAACTTTGACGTGATTGGTCGGCGGCACATTCAGGTGTTCCATGATTTTCTCCAGAATTTATGTTACAAATACAGTTACATCAGAATATAGCACACGAAACGGAATAATTCAAGTCTTACAGACCCATTTCTTTGACGTGCTGACGGCGGCGTTCCAATTCCGTAAGCAGAATTTTACGCAACCGGATATTTTTCGGAGTGACCTCCACCAATTCATCATCCTCGATATATTCCAGCGACTGCTCCAGTGACATCTTACGCGCCGGGGCAATTTTCATATTGCGGTCACTGCCGGCCGCCCGCAAGTTGGTCAACTGTTTGGCCCGCTGGACATTGACCACCAGATCGCCGTCTTTACAATGTTCGCCGACGATCATGCCCTCATAAGCATCCACGCCCGGATCAATGAAGAATTCACCGCGCTGTTGAAGTCCGTCAATGGCAAACGGCAACGCCTTGCCACCGGCCATGCTGACCATCACCCCGTTACTCCGGCCGGGAATCGCACCTTTGTACGGTTCATAATGATCAAAAAGGTGGTTGACGATCGCTTCACCCTGACTGGCAGTAAGAGCCTTGCTCCTGAAGCCGATAAGTCCGCGTGTGGGGATGAAGAAATCCAGCACCTGACGGTTGCCTCTGGATTCCATCTGGATCAATTCCCCCCGGCGCAAACCGACCAATTCGATGATTTTACCGGCAAAATCATTGGGAACATCGACGGTGAGTCTTTCCACCGGTTCATGCTGAACTCCGTCGATATCCTTGCAAATCACCTGCGGTTTGCCTACCGAAAATTCATACCCTTCACGCCGCATGGTTTCGATCAGAATCGCCAGATGCAAAACCCCGCGGCCGGAAACATTGAATGAATCTCCGCTCATGGCTTCCACCCGGAGTGCAACATCACGCTCGGTCTCATTGAAAAGTCTTTCCCGCAACTGACGGCTGCTCACATATTTACCCTCTCTGCCGAAAAACGGAGAATCGTTGATCCGGAAAAGCATCGAAAGTGTCGGTTCATCAATGGCGATCGGCGGCATGGCTTCGGGAAATTCAGCATCGCAGATCGTATCGGAAATATCCACATCGGAAATACCGACGATCGCACACAAGTCACCGCAACGCACCTGATCGGTTTCCTGACGGCCCAAACCCTCAAAGGTGAAAAGCTGTTTGATATGTGCCGGAGCGGTTCTGCCGTCACGTTTGATGATGGAAAGCGGTTTTTTCAAATCCAGAGTCCCCCGGTAGACCCGGCCGATACCGATACGGCCGACAAAGGTCGAATAATCCAGCGTAGCCACCTGCAACTGCACCGCCCCTTCACGCACCGGCGGCGGCGGAACACAATCGATCATCGCATCCAGAAGCGGAGTGAATGATTCAGGTTTGTCATCCAGATTGCGGATCGCCCAGCCGTCACGGCCGCTGGCAAAGAGCGTGGGGAAATCCAACTGCTCATCAGAAGCATCCAACTCACAGAAAAGATCAAAAACTTTATTCTGGATCTCCGCCGGACGGGCATCGGGCTTATCCAGTTTGTTGATGACCACTACCGGGCGGAGATTGAGTGCCAATGCCTTATCCAGCACAAAGCGGGTCTGGGGCATCGGCCCTTCAGCGGCATCAACCAGCAGCAAAACACCATCGGCAAGTTTCAACACCCGCTCGACCTGACCGCCGAAGTCGCTGTGTCCCGGAGTGTCGATCAAATTGATCTTGGTATTGCGGTAAGTTATGCTGATGTTTTTGGAAAGAATGGTAATGCCGCGTTCGCGTTCCTGATCGTTACTGTCAAGGAAGCACTCTTCAACGACTTCATTATCCCGGAAAAGTTTTGCCTGACGGGAGATCTTATCCACCAAAGTAGTTTTGCCATGGTCGACATGGGCGATGATTGCAATGTTTCTGATGTCCATAAATTTTCTCTGTTTTCTGACCGATATGATATTCTTATAATATACCACCGGAACATCGATTCTGCAAGCAATACGCCACTTTTTTCAATGCGGTGCAACGGCAGAAAAAGCACCGGCGGAAATATCCGGCCGGTGCGAAAAAGAATTTGAGATCACTTATATCCGGCGGCATCTTTCCGGCAAAGCCATCTGCCGTCGATTTTCACCCAGTCACTCTCGTGGATCTCCATTTTGTCACTGTCAAAATCCTGCATTTCAAAAACAAGTCGGGCTTCACTGCCGTTGACCGTGCATGAAATGACCTTGTAAGTTTTCCAAACTTCCCGCATCCGGTTCTGCACTTCGTTGAGTTTGTCGGCAAGAACAGTAACTCCCCCCATCATACTTGACCGGATGGCCGCCAGTTGCTCCGCCGCCTCCGGAGCATTATCCATCGCCAGAAACTGTTGACGCATTTCAGCGGTCACTTCCCTGCCGGAAGCGAAAGCAATGATCATCATAAAGTCGGAAAGTTTCCCCTTGCCGGCAATGATCTTTTGCGTAATTTTGAACATTTCAGTGATCATCACCGCCTGCTTGCGGGAAAAAACTTTTCCGTCAGAAGTTATTTCCACATATTCCGGATGCAAAAAAGTCAGTGCTTCATCCAGATCAAAATTCATCATGGCCCGGTGCATATCCTCATTGGCTTTCAATACCGCCGCTTCATTGCCGAATAAACCGATGCCAAACAATGCGGTCACACATATCAGAAACAACTTTTTCATTTTGTACTCCTTACGGTCAGATCATTATTGACTGTCAGCATCGGCCTGTGCCAGGGCATCGGCACTGTCAGCGGCAGATCCGCTGTCACTCTGCTGGATATTGATGTGGACTTTCCACTTGCCGTCGATCCGGATCAGGGCCAATTCCGCCTTGCCGTCAATAATGATGAATGCCATATCTCCATCTATGGCCGCTTCGGCAGCAGAAAGTTTCTGCCAGTTGGATTCAAAACGTGACTTGTGCCCGGCATTTTCTGCAAAATCCCTGATGATCGCCTCATTGATCGGGTGAGTTTCCGGCGAAGAATACTTATTGGCATTTTCCGGATCACCGGCAAGGATCGCTTCTCCCCACTTGTAAGCAACTTCCTGCGGAGTATCTGCACAACCGGCAAAAATAAGCACACTCAAAACCGCCATCACTGTCATCAGAAATTTTTTCATGACCGTCACTCCTTTTTATATTCAACTGACTCCTGGTATACTATAACCGGCAGACTGCATTTATGCAAATAAAAAATCCCCCTTTTTCAAAATTTTGTGGGCTTGAAAAAGGGGAATTTAAGATTATTGAAATGCAAGATTCAGAAATTATTCTTCGTCTTCGTCTTCATCATCGTCATCATCACCACCGAACATGGCTTTAAAATCGATCTTCCAATCACCGTCGACTTTTTTCAGGATAAATTCAGTTTTGCCGTCAACTTTGATCTCGGCTTTGTCGCCATTGATCACGACTTCACCTTTTTCTTTAAGTTCGTCCAGACCTTTCTGGAAATCTTCTTTATCGGCGGTGGCAGCCAAAATCATGAGAGCATTGGCATCTTTGGAATCGGCAGTAACAAATTCATCAGCCGCGGCTTTGTCACCGGCCATGATCGCGGCACCCCAGTCGGCAACCACTTCATCCGGAGAATCGGCACAACCGGCAAAGATAAAGAGTGAAAACACACCGCACAGCATCATCAGAAATTTTTTCATTTTTCCATTTTCCTTAATTGATTTTGAAAAAAACATCTCAGCCCACATAGAGAATGCACTATAAAAATAACCGCAAAAACAGAATTATGCAAATAAAATTTCAATTTTTCGGCAAATTTTATAAAAATTTTTATACAGACAAATACAAATCTGATCCATACGACGGATGCGATGTGCGGCGGCAATAATAAAAAAATCCCCCTTTTTCAAAAAATTGCTCATTAAAAACACATAAAAAAACCGGGCAGAGAATCATGGGCTACTCTGACCGGAATTTTTTGAACAATTAATTATCAGTAAATTACTGTTCCATGGTGGCTTCAAAGTCGATCTTCCACTCACCATCGACTTTTTTCAGAATAAAAGTGATCTTATTATCGCCGATCACCACTTTGGCAGTATCGCCATCAATTTCCGGTTCACCGACCTGGGCAATATCAGTGGCAAATTTTGCTTTATATTCTTCATTGCCGTTTTTATATCCTTCCAGGAAAAATTCATTGATCTCTTTGGAACCGGAAGTCACACATTCCTCGGAAGTGGCTTTATCATTGGCAATGATAGCGGCACCCCACTTGGTGACCACTTCATCCGGAGAATCGGCACAACCGGTCATTACAAACACACTGACAACAGCCATCAGCATCATCAAAAACTTTTTCATTTTTATTTCCTTTATACTTTTTGAAATAACATCTCCGCCCACACGGAGAAATTCAGAAACATTAGCCGGAAACGGTTACTCTTCCATATCCATCGTTGCAGTCAGATCGATCAACCATTTGCCATCAATTTTACGCAGGACAAATCTGGTATTGTCATCGACTTTGACTTCAGCAGTGTTGCCATTGATTACGATATTGTTATCACTGATGCCGGCCAATTTGTTTTTGAACTCGGTTTTCTGTTCTTCATTTTGCAGATTGAGAATACAAATACCGACCAGCACTATCGAATCTTCCGTAACAAATTGTGCGGCATCAGAAGTGCTTTCTGCGGCGACAAAATCACCCCATTGAACCAGCACAACTTCCGGCGAACTGTAATCTTTTCTGGCAGGAGCGTGCGCACGGGCAGTTGCCATAAAATCAATGACCCAATTTCCATTGACCTTTTTCAGGGTAAGAGCCGATTCGCCGAATCTTACAGTCGCAGTGTCGCCATTGATTTCAGCTTCGCCGACAGCAGCGACCGCAGCTTCAAAACGGGCTTTGGCAGCAGCATCATTACACGCCTGAATGAAATTGTTATTCACCGCTTTGGAACCGGAAGTCACATAAATATCTGCCCTGGCTTTATTTCCGGAAATGATCGCTTCGCCCCATTTGGCAACAACTTCTGCCGGAGAATAACCATTCTCTTTGGCAGCTTCAGTACCGGCAAGGTCAACCAGCCATTTTTTATCAACTTTTTTCAACACCAGTTGAACTTTGCCATCAACTTTGATTTCAGCCCGGTCGCCATCGATCACCACTTCGCCGGCTTCGATCTTATCGATCAATTCCTTAAACGCAATGAGATGCTCCGGATCACTCTTGACATACGCGATCCATACCTGATTGAAAAATTCGGAATCTTCCGTAGATCTCTCATTGGCTTTGGCTTCATCGCCGAGAATAATTGCATTGCCCCACTCTTCCACAGCATCAATCGGTGCATCAGAGCAACCGGCAAAAATAATAAGTGAAAAAACTCCACCCAACAACATTAAAAACTTTTTCATTTTCTTCTTAAATTCCTTATTTTTCAATAATTCTTTATTGCTGACTCTGACCATTTTCCGGCATAGCGGCAGCCGGAGGAACTGCGGCAGCTTGCGGAGCAGCGGCAACTTGCGGAGCAGCAACGACCTGCGGGGCAGCGGCAGTTTGCGGAGCGACAGCACCCAGAGCCATATCAAGTTTTCTTTGAGCAAAAGCGGCATAAGCGGCTTGGGCCATTTCCGTCGGCACGATACGTTTACCCAACGGAGCAAATGAAGCCTTGGCTATTTTGAAATTTGCCAGACCGAAGGGGATGAAAATAATGGTACAGCACTGACCGATACCGGCAAGAATATGAGCAAGAGCCAGCCAGAAACCGGAGAAAATAACCCAGATAACATTTACAAAACCGGAACCGAATACGGCTTTTTCCCCGATGATTTCAGCCGGAACCAGTTCTTTGCCAAACGGCAGAAACGCAAATGAGGCGATCCGGAAACAGCAAATGCCGAGCGGAATGCCGATGATGGTGCAACACCACAATAAGCCGATAAAAAACCATGACAAGCCCAAAAAGAACCCGCCTCCGAAAATAAACCACAGAAAATTACCTACAAAACTCATTATATCCTCCACTCCCTGTTATATTCGGTAATCAACATTTTCCCAACCTCAAAAACTTTTTTATCATTTCACTAATGCCAAGCACACCTCCATTCTTAACGCGGCACAAAAAAAGATGCGCCGCTCTGGCTGTGTCAATCGAGGGTACTTGCAAAACCCGGAACTCCACAACAGCAAAACCGCGCATCCATATTTCCCAGTATACAGGTATGGATACACTGACTCAAGCGTGCAGGAGTTCCAAATAAAAAAGTTTGCAAGTTTTTCGATCAGAACAGCACTTTTTTCAGTTTTAATATGTCAAAAATTTTTACTTTATGCTTATAACACACCTCTCTGTGAATAATAACTTCACGGAATATAATTCCAACAAAGATGTTTGTCAAGTATTTTTTGACATTTATTGCGATTTTCAGTTGTTTTTTCCGGATAAAACGTTCCCCCCGATTGCCACAATTATCTTTTTTTATATAATCGGAAGTTTTCCCGGAAATGTGACACCAAAATTAAATATTTCCGGAAAATTTTTATTTTGCTTGTTTTTACCGGAATTTGCATGTATATTGGGTAATCTGAAAAATTTTTCCCGGAACAGGATCTATGTATACGACCCGAAGTACCCTTTTACAGAAAATCAAAGATAATGATGCTGTCGGATTTCAGGAATTTTATACAGCATACCGGAACCTTATCCGCAGTACTGCATTGAAAAGCAATGTGCCGGATGCCGACACCGATGATATTATCCAATCGGTGATGATGGGAATTTTCAACAACGGCACTTTCCTTTATGCCAAAGAAAAACACGGACTTTTCCGCACTTATCTCGGCGGTATCATCCGGCACAAGATCTGCGACTATTTCCGAACCGCCTCTCCGGGATCAGTACCATTGCCGGAGCCGGAAAATCTGCCCGTTGAAAAAATCATCACCTCTGATTTTGAAAATATTTTCCTTGAAGAATACCGGAAACATATTTTTGATCTTGCAATCGAACAATTGAAATCTGCTGTCTCGCCGGAAATATTTGAAACTTTTGATCTTTGCATCCGGCACGGCCTGCCGGATAAAAAAGTTGCCCGATTGCTCAATGAAAAACCCAACACAGTAACCATCCGCAAAAAACGGTGTCTTGAGCAGTTGCGAAACATTATCCTGCAATTGAAATCTGCCGACCCGGAACTGGATCTGCCCATCTTATGAATATCGATCACCTCACCCCTGCCCCGGAAATGCCTGCCGGTTTGACCATGCTGCGGCACATCGGCGGCGGCGGAGCCGGTAATATCTTCATGGTTCAGGATATCACCGGAAAAACTCTTGCTTTGAAAACGATCAACTCAAAATGGCGGAATAAAGAATTACAGGCCGTGACCACTTTGCGTGATCTGCCGGCTCATCCCGCAATCACCCAAATCTATCATACCGGAAATATGCCGGATGGCAATTTCTTCTACACCATGGAATTGGCCGATAATGCCGGAAGTAACAGTGCTTATATCCCCGATACTCTTGCCAACCGGATCATCAATGGTGAACTTGCCGTCACCGACACTTTATCCATAATCAAAACGGTTACCGCCGGAGTGAGTTTTTTGCATGAACATCAACTGTTCCACGGCGATATAAAACCGGAAAACATCATCTTTATCAATGGTCAGGCCAAAATTTCCGACTTCGGCACCCTTTCAGGATCCGCCACCGCCGGTACTGCCGGATTCATACCGGAAAATCCTGCCGGCGGAGTTGACCGGGATTGTTACGCTTTATCCAAAACCCTGTATTGTGCTTACTCACGCCGTGAGGCTGCAGATTTTCCGTCGCTTCCGGAAAAATTCGATGCCCATGAATTCAAAATCATCCGGAATATTTACATCAAAGGGTGTGCCGCACAAACTTACAGAAGATTCACTTCAGCAAATGAATTATACCACCGGCTCGAAAATGCGGGCAAAAAAATCATGCACCCGCACCCCAAAGGGACCTTTTGGCCCAAAGCCGTTTTCTTCACTCTCATATTACTGCTGTCAGCCGGTACTGTTTTCACCCTGCTGACTGCCGGAAATAAAACTGAAATCCGGCAGCAGGCAGCCGCCGGGCCGGCGGTAACTTTTCCGGCTTCTGTTGAAACACATTCACCCGACGGCAGTGAAACGGCAACCGATGCCGCTGTCACCGGTCACAACTTTTCATCCCCCATGGATGCGACCGGAAATAACACTCCTGATACTCAAGATACCGGAGAACCTGCCGGACAGGATACTCCGCAACCCACCCCACCGGAAAATTACGCAGAATACGGATATGACGTGGCGATCCTCAGACTAAGCAGTTTTTTTGATGGCGGATTTATAGCATTTCCCGGATTCAGGGAAATGTTTGAAGTCGTTTACCGGGAAATGCCGGACAGACTGGATGCAGATTACTGCCGGGAACTGTTGCAATATTATACAGATCTTGACCGGTTCCTGCAATTACGCGGGGAATTATCCGCACCGGGTATCAGCCTCGATAAACTCCACCGCCGCTTCACAGAAAGCAACTATCAGGCACTTTTCAACTCTTTACAGGAAAGAAACGGCACTCTCCAGTCTACCGGAACCGGCAACGAACAAATCAGACTGATCAGGCAACTCTACCATACGATCAATCAGCAAAACCGCCGGCAAGACGGATCCCGTGAAGAGTGAAAAACTCATCTGCCAACTGTGCTTCCGGAAATGACGGGGCAAAATATCTGCCATCTCCGCCGGTGAAAATCACTGTCAGTGAGGGGTATTTTTTCCGCAATACCGACAACCATTCTCCAACCACTCCGATGATCCCGGTGTCAACGCCGAAACGTATGGCATCAACCGTATTGCAACCGATGTTTTCCGGGATGTCCATTCCCAGCGGGATCTCCGGCAGTTGTGCCGTTCCCTGTGCCAATGCTTTTCGCAGTAATTTGCGTCCCGGGGCGATCGCTCCGCCGACAAAGCGTTTCTGCCCGTCGATCACTTCCAGCGTGATCGCCGTACCGCAGTCGATCACCGCCGCCGGAAGTTCATAAAATTCCGCCGCCGCAATCGCATTGGCCACCCGGTCTGCTCCCAATGTAGTGCAGTCGACCGGAGAAAAATCCACTTTTGAGTGATGATTCAGAGCCGAAATAAAGTCGATATCAATGCCGGAAAGTTTCTCCTTTGCCGCCGGATAGACACACGCCGCCACCCTGGGATACTCCACCACCGGCAGCAAATTCAATTTTTCAGTGGGCAAACGGCGGAGATCGATAAATTCTCCGCCGTCCCACAGGGCAATACGGGTAAAGGTATTGCCGATATCCAGAATTTCCAGCATGATTCTAACCGGACATCTTTTCGATGATCTTGGTCAAGGGCAGGAACAACGCAATAACGATCGTACCGACCATACCCGCCAATGCCACGATCATCAAAGGTTCGATCAAACTGGTCAAAGCTCCGACCGCGTTATCCACCTCTTCCTCGTAAGTGTTGGCGATCTTGTCAAGCATTTCCGGCAGTTTACCGGTTTCCTCACCGACTTCCACCATACTGATCACCATTTCCGGGAATACTTTGGTCCGGCTCAAAGGTGCAGCGATACCCTCACCTTCTTTAACGGCATCGTACACCTTTTGTACCGCTTCAGCAACAACTTCATTACCGCTGGTCTCTTTCACGATCGCCAGTGCGCTGAGCACCGGCACACCGGAACTCATCAGCGTACCGAGAGTCCGGCTGAACCGGGAAACTGCCGTCTTGGCAATGATCGGTCCGAATAACGGCATATTGTATTTACAGAAATCCAAACCGTATTTACCGGCCGGGATCTTATTGGCGACTTTGAATCCGATAACGATCGTCGCCACTCCGATCAGCCAGTAATACCACGTCTGAACCATCGAATTCGAACAGTCAATAAGAAACACGGTAATACCGGGCAACGGTTCATCCGGCCCCAGCAAGTCACTGAAGATCTTGGAAAAGTTCGGCACAATAAAAATCATCAAACCGACAATGGCCAAAATTGAAATACTCAGGATCACCGACGGATAGATCATCGCAGATTTGACCTTGCCGGAAATCCGGGCGGCCTTTTCCATGAAGCCTGCCAAACGGTCAAGAATAACTTCCATCGCACCGGATGCTTCACCGGCACGCACCATATTCAGGTAAAGTTTGTCAAATGATTTCGGACTTTGAGCCAATGCTTCAGCAAAAGTCGAACCGCCTTCCACGATGTCAGACGTTTTACCCAGCACGATCTTGACCGACGGGTTTTTCGCCTGCTTTTCCAAAGTCCGCAGGGAACGGATCAGAGGCAGACCGGCTCCCAGCAGGATCGCCAGCTGACGGGTGACCACGGTCAACTCTTTCTTTTTGATCACCACCGGACCGAGACTCATATTCATCCCACTGCCGGCGGTGGACTTGGCTTTGGTCTTTTGCACCTTGACCGCCTGACGCATCGAGGTCACATAGATACCTTTTGACCGTAATTCAAATACGGCGGCATCTTCGTTCGCAGCGTTGATAACGCCTTTGACCTCCTTGCCGGTGCTGTTCATGGCTGTATATGTATATTGCGGCATGAGTTTTTCCTCCGTTTAACTGCCGTTATGTGTAACGAACCACTTCATCCACGGTCGTCTCCCCGTTGAAAATAGCCATCAGACCATCTTCCCGCAAGGTACGCATACCGAATTCACTGGCTTTTGCCCCCAGAATATTCGCCGGAGTACAATCGGCGATCATCTCACGCAGCTGATCGTTGATAACCATCAATTCGGTCAATGCTTTGCGCCCTTTGTAACCGGTATTACTGCACAATTCACATCCGCGACCGTAGCAGAATTGCCTGCCCTCGACCTGGGCCCGCTCCAGATTGAGCCGGTCAAGATCCTCATCCGTCGGAGTGTAATAAGTTTTGCACTGCGGACAAACCCGGCGGATAAGCCGCTGACCAAGCACGCCGGCCAGAGATGAGGCGATCAGAAACGGTTCAACCCCCATATCCATCAGACGGGTAATGGTACTGGCAGCATCGTTGGTGTGGAGCGTGCTGAATACGAAGTGCCCGGTAAGAGATGCTTCAATAGCGATCTGAGCCGTTTCAAAGTCACGGATCTCTCCCACGAGGATACGGTCAGGGTCCTGTCGCAAAAATGCACGCAGGGCCTTTTGGAATGTCATGCCCACTGCATCATTGATCGGACACTGGATCAAGCCTTCAATATCGTACTCGACCGGGTCCTCGGCGGTAAGAATTTTATCCTCGATCACATTGATTTCACTCAATGCCGAATAAAGTGTCGTGGTTTTACCTGAACCGGTAGGTCCGGTCACCAGCAAAATACCATTGGGCAAATGAATGATCTCACGCAATTTTTCCAACACATCCGTACCGATCCCCAGTGAATCCAATTCCAAATTCACCACTGTCCGGTCAAGCACACGAAGCACCACAGATTCACCGTGACTGGTGGGCAGACACGATACACGCAAGTCCACCGGACGGCCGTTGTACTTCAACTGGATACGCCCGTCCTGCGGACGGCGGCGTTCAGAAATATTCAAGCCGGAAATAATTTTGATACGGCTGATCACCGGTGTCGCCAGACTGCGGGGCGGTTCCGGCATTTCATACAACGCACCATCCACCCGGTAGCGGATGCGGAAATTTTTCTCGAAAGGTTCAAAGTGAATGTCTGAAGCCTTGTCTTTGATCGCCTGATGGATGATCACATCCACAAATTTGATGATCGGCATCTCATTGGCCTTATCCTCATCCGCCACATCTTCTTCCTCGACGGCCATTTCGCCCAGTTCGGCAACGATGTCGTCAACGGTATCTTCTTTTTCCGGATAATAACGGTCAAGTTCGCTTTCAAACTGATCCGGATCACAGATCACCGGCATAATGTTGCGGCCGATGATGAAACGCAAAGACTCCTGACTCTGGAAATCCAGCGGACGGCGCATCGCCATGTACAACGTATCCCCATCCTC
This sequence comes from Victivallaceae bacterium, assembly GCA_045588835.1. Taxonomy (GTDB): domain Bacteria; phylum Verrucomicrobiota; class Lentisphaeria; order Victivallales; family Victivallaceae; genus UBA1784. The sequence goes on along the minus strand of JAZNEV010000040.1, from coordinate 16,257 downwards.
CTCCAACGGGATCACTCCGTAGGTACGGGCGGTATCCACTTCCAGCAGTTTGATGATCTCACGCGGCAAATCCCGGGCCTTGGGGTTCCAGATATATGTTCCCAAACCGGCGGCCATCATTTCCAGAATTTCCTGCCGGGAAAAAAGTCCGAAATTCACAATGACTTCAAAAGCTGTTTTTCCGGATGTTTCACACTCTGCGGCCACCTCTTCAAGATGTTTGGCCAATGTCGCATTATCGGCGGCACGTTCACTTCTGATCAGATCGATCAGTGCCGAATTTTCAATATCCAACATATTATTCTCAAACTCCCGCCGTTAGTTTTCATCACGCAAGGTGACAAAAATCACCTCTTCCAGAGTGGAAATACCCGCTTCCGCTTTACGGATGGCATCATCACGCAAACTTCTCATGCCGTTACGCCGGGCAAATGAACGCAACGTACCGCTGGTTTCATTGGCAAAGATCAGCCGGGCGATCTCCTCGGTGATCAAAAAGATCTCATAAATACCGACACGGCCCTTGTAACCGGTATAGCCGCAGTGACGGCATCCTTTACCTTTCAAGAACTTATGATTGGCAAGATATTCATCGGTAAGCCCCAGAATACGTTTTTCCGCCGCGGTCGGGATGTGTTCTTCCGCACACTCTTTGCAGACCCGGCGCAACAACCGCTGGGCCATCGCCGCCCGCAATGCAGTTGCCACCAGAAACGGTTTGACTCCCATATCCACCAGACGGGCCACCGCACCGGGAGCATCGTTGGTATGCAATGTACTGAAAACCAGGTGACCGGTAAGAGCGGCATTGATCGCGATTTCAGCAGTTTCAAGGTCGCGGATCTCACCGACCATGATGATATTCGGTGCCTGACGGAGCATACTTCGCAGAGCCGCCGCAAAAGTCATATCCACATGACGGTCGACCTGCACCTGATTGATACCCGGCAACTGATACTCGATCGGGTCTTCCACGGTGATAAGTTTGCGTGCAGTGGTGTTGATAGTATTCAAAAAGGCATAAAGCGAGGTGGTTTTACCCGAACCGGTCGGCCCGGTAACCAGAAAGATGCCATCCGGATAGTTGATGATCTTCGTGACCATTTCAAGGTCGTCTGCATAAAAACCCAGTTTCGGGATATCCAGCTGGATACTGCTCTTATCCAGAATACGCATAACGATACTTTCACCGAAAACTGTGGGGATCGATGACACACGCAAGTCAATATCTTTGTCACCGACTGACAACTGGATACGGCCATCCTGCGGAATACGTTTTTCGGTGATATCCAAATGGGCCATGATTTTCATACGGCTGGTGAAGTTGGCCTGCAAGTACTTCGGCGGACCATCAACTTCACGGAGCGCTCCGTCGATACGGTAACGTACCCGGTAACGTTTTTCCATCGGTTCAAGGTGAATATCCGATGCCCGCATTTTATACGCATCGATGATGATCTTGGAAACCAGACGGATGATCGGAGCAGTATCGTCATCCTCACTGCCGGCAGCAGCCTCTTCCTCATTGGTAATGATCAATTCCGCTGAACCGATATCGACATCCTTATTCTGACTGCCGGTATCCTCGGTCTCTTCCGGATAATATTTTTCCAGTGCATTTTCGATCTGACTCAATGGAGCGATCACTGCATCCACATCACTGCCAAGCAGATAACGCAATGTGTCAAGTTTCTCGACATCGGTGGGATCTTCCATTGCCACCGTGAGCCACGAACCGTCATTGGAAACCGGGATCACCTGATAATAACGGGCATAATCAGACCGCAATGCGGCAATGACCTCCTCCGGGATATCGTAATCTTCCAGAGATACGATCTCCATACCGTACTGCTGGGCCAGCATTCCGAGGAGTTCATCGTAATCGATGACCTTGTTTTTGACCAATTCGCCGATGACATCGGTGCTGCCGGCATCGATAGCCGCATCATGAGCAGCACTGATCTGCCCGGCATCAGCCATTTTGTACTCACGCAATAATTTGAGTACGAATTCCTGATCCTTTATCAAAGTTTCACTCCACTGTATTTACATATGATATTACACAACATTCTTACATAAAGTAAACTTAACCCCAATAATGGCGTTTGTCAAGCATCAATTTCAATATCATTGATAATTTTTTCAAGTATTGCTCCATAACCGGGGATTTTGGCCTCCTCTTTGAGGGCCAGATCCACCGGCACACCGGTCGCCGGATTGGAAGGTGCAAAAACCGTACAACTATCCGGCACCTGCACGCTGGATTGTTTCATCGTGCCGATCTTTTCAGCAATGGCAATGGCTTCAAGTTTATCCGCCCCCACCAGCGGCCGCAATACCAGCATATCGATCGCCCGGTTGATCGTATCCATATTGGCCACGGTCTGACTGGCCACCTGTCCGAGTGCCTCACCGGTGACCAGGGCTTTGCAATCTTCGCGGCGGGCGACCGCTTCAGCGATCCGGAACATCGCCCGGCGGTAAAGCACGGTCCGCAATCTTTCAGAACAATTATCCCTGACCGCTTTTTGAAATTCCGCCAGATTGACGATAAAAAGCCGCCCTTTGCGTTGGAATTTATTAAGCCTGAGCGCAATGCCGCGCACTTTATCCACCGTTTCCGGCGGCGTGTAAGGCGAACTGTGAAAGGTTATGAAATCCGTCGGCGAACCGCGTTTCATGATCTGCCACGCCGCCACCGGAGAATCGATCCCCCCGGAAAGCAAAGTCAATACCCGCGGATTACTGCCCACCGGCAGGCCGCCGGATGCCCGGAAAACATCCAGATACAATGCGGAAAATTCATCCCGCACTTCACAGCCGAGCGTAATATCAGCCTCATCCAGATCGATATCAAAGGCCCCTTCTCCGAGTTTACCGGCAACGGCAGTGACCAGATCGATCTCGATTTCTTTGGAAGTCAGAGCAAAACGCTTATTGCTCCGTCTGGCCCGGATCCGGAATGTGGGTTTGGAACCGGCAAATTTTTCAAATGCCTGCGGAACCATTTGCAAAGCAGTTTCCCGGATAACATCCATATCGACCGGCAGCAAAACCGCCGGAGAGAATGACTCCAAACCGAAAACATCTGCCAAACGGACATTGATGGCATCAAGAATATGCGTTTCAAAAAGATTTTTTTCATTGCCCGGCTCGATCCAAACTCTGCCGCGGATGCGTTTCACCCGGCATTCCGGAGCGATGTCACGCAAAGCATGGCGGATATTTTCCACCAGGCACTTTTCAAACATATTGCGGTTATTGCCCTTGGTGGCAATTTCATGGTAACGGCAAATAATACAATTATACATAAATCCCCCTGAAAAAGTATAACGACCTTATAATATATAACGCAACCGGCCAATAGACAAATGCCAAAGGGAACAAAAAGTTCATTTGCCATAAAAAAAACATATTTTTTTCAATTTGCACTTGCAAAAGTAAAAAACACGGTATATATTAGGTAACATGATGAACGAAATCATCACCCGGTAATCGGGCGTATAGCTCAGTTGGTTAGAGCGCCACGTTGACATCGTGGAGGTCGTAGATTCGAGTTCTACTACGCCCACCAAATTATCCACCTCGTAATGAAATACTTACGAGGTTTTTTCCTGCCCCCGTTTCCCGTTTGAAACTGCTCTTTTAATTTCCAAAATGCTCCAAAATGCCCCGTTTTTGACACCCGATTACGGAATTTTACGGAACGCATTTTGACCTCCACGTTGTGCAAAATCCTGCTACCGCACGCCTCAATCCGCACGATTAAGCGAAAATTACGGAATTTTACGGAATTTTACGGAATTTTGCCGATCACGTTTATTTCATCCCCAATCACATACGGGTCATACGGGTGGTTCCAACTCTATTTCCTTTTTATCCGGGCACAAAAAAGTTCAAACTTTATATTCCTGCCACCAACATCAACATCATGCTCCAATACGATCGCACAATCTGAAACTGTCAGCAACATATAATATATTGACAATAAACAACTTATACTTGATATTATAAAAAATCCAGTATATTAGGTGTCGAACATCCGGGGAAATGTTTTTCCGGTTGTAACAGAGGAGATACCTATGAAAGACATCCAAAAATATTTCAAGAGCCAGGAAATGGCAGAATTAATCGAGGAGTATGGAGATCCCATCATCCTCAACGACAGCGGACAGGTAACCGGGGTCAACCAGCAGTGTTTTGCAGCAATGTTTGAGAAAATCTACAAGCCGATTTTTGAGACAACCGAGGATTGCTTCTACCTCTACTGGATGAGGGCGACTTCTTTGACTTTGCGAATGAGTACGCCGGACTCATCCAGCAACAGTTTGAGTTTACCACGGAATTCTTCAACATTGGCGTTGAGTTCATCCAGCGGATTTGCGACCGGAGCGGCGTTCTGCTGCTCCACAACATTGGTGTTTTCAGTTTCCATTTCTTTGTTCTCCTTATTTTCAGGTTGAGTTGGATTGGTTTTAATTGTACGAATGGGCATAGCTATATACTGACCGGAACCGCCACTGGCAATGACGGGCACCAGACCGTCTGAATGTGCCTTGAAAGTGGTGTAACCCTGCAACAGCATCCGCAAGATGATTTCACGGTCAAGAGTTAAAACTGCTCGGGGCTGTACGCCAGTAACAGTCGCAGAAGTATTCAGCTCAAAGTTCGGCTGAATGCACGAAACAAGCGTAACTGAACCATCGGGCATTACGTTCAATTCGATTCCGTTGGTGGTCTTCTGGTTGGGGATCATCTTGACCCAGTTCAAGACTTTTTCAGGTTCGTGCAGGGTAATGCTGTAATCGTGACTTTCAGCAGATGGTATCACCCCACGCCAGTTGGGGTACTGACCTTCCAACAGTTTACCATGCCAGCAGAAGTTACCGATTTCGATCTGAAAGAAAGTGTCCCAGATTTGAAGCACCCCCATTTCAGAAGTCTTGGCTGCCAGCAACGCTGACGGAAACGGTATCGTTATATCCTTATCAAGCGACAGCACGCAAGGAAGATGAAGCAGTTGCTTACCATCCGTCACCGTAACGCCCGCATGAGAAAGGTTGATACCTTGCAGCAATCTCCGATAGTTGCTGCGATCGACAATCGGTGCCGCCTGGGCCAGCAGTTCTCCAAAGTTCACCGGGAGTATCGCAGAAATCGCATCCGCTGATGGCTCTTCAAGTTCCGGAAACTCAATGAACGTCCCATTTAATTCGATCGTTTCAGAACGCCCCATTCTGACCAGATCTTTCAACTCTTTGAATGGCACACAGAAGTCGATTTCGCTTTCGGTAAACGCATCCACCGCCACCGAAACCGTTTCCACGCCATCAGTCGCCATCGCCCGGATGCCGTTCTCATCACCGACAAACCGTACCAACCGATATAGTTCCACTGGTGAAGTCTGGCACACCACCTTGCCCAGCACCCGCAGGGCATCATTCAACGTCTTCTTTTCAATTCTCATAAAACCTCCTTTTTAGTTTTGAGTTTAAAGACAAAAAGCCCCGCCGATTCCGTAGAATCAGCGAGGCTTATATTGATCGTGGACTTATTCCACTATAGTGATATATAACTCAAATTTTTTGAAAGACAGAAAATATGATTATTGTTCATTTCGATTCATGTATAGGGGCAATTCTGTTTCTACAGATTAACAATCGGGAAATATACAGTGTTTTTTGGGCTTCTCATCAAGGTCCGCCCAATATGGCTAAGTAAGGCTTAATGGCACTAATTTCTAAAATTTGTATAATCTGAACGAATTGATTATATTCAACTCTTGCAAGATTATTTTACAACTGTTTGGCAATTTTGCTTTATTTGGTAACGAAAATCATAAGGAGTCATATCAAAATGTTTTTTGAATACTTTTATGAAATATGATGCATCAAAAAAACCAGTTCTCACTGCAATTTCATCTATTGTTAAAGACGTGTTTTTCAATTCACAAGCAGCTCGCTCCAAGCGGCACTTACAAATATATTCAATTACGGAACAACCGATTTCGCGGCGGAAAAGTTTTCCGAAATAATACGGAGCATATCCGGATAATTCCGCCAATGATTTCTGCAAAATCTTTTTATCTAAATTGTCATTGATATAACTTAATACTCTGCCTAATTGCTTTTGGGCATGGGAAGCTTTGATGCCGGTGGCAATAGTTGCATGACGTATAATAAATATCAGCAACTCTATAAAAATGCTCCTACTGTATTGTAAATGAAACGAGTGTATAGAATTCAATTCCCAATCAAGCTCATCAAGATAATCCGCAATCTTTGGTTGCAAATCTGGTCCAAATGTATATTTATCTGACAAGTCCTGATCGTTACGTGTATTGAAAAAATTGAATATCTCCATTTCATCAGCGTGAAAAATTGTCGCATCAAAGAGACAATTTACATAATTCAAATTAGCATCACTGTAATATTCATGAGTTGCCCCAATTGGTATTACATAAAGGTCGCCGGTGAACATCGGATATATAGTGCCATTCACAGCACACCAACCGGCTCCATGACGAATATAAACCAATTCAATGGCATTATGCAAATGTATTTTCTGATAGTATGGGGATTGGCGTTTTTGCACCACCAATGGCAGAGAAGTATTGAGAAATTTCTCAAATTTGTATTCAAAAATATCCGGCATTTTTTATCATTATCCCATAAAACTTTTGTTTACTTTAACACCACAATTATGGATTTGCAAAAAACGAAAGTGAAAATTTTCAGAAAAAGTCTAAAATTTACCATTTAATCCTAAAAAAATACTATGTTAAATCATTTTTCATAATTATATTTATACCATCGACATTATTTACATCAACACTTGAAAGGTATTGTTTTATGAGAAGAACCATTTTGAAAGGTCTTTTGGGAAACGCTCTTGATCTCACCATTGCCGCACGCTTGAAAACCGTAGACTACGATTTGCTGGTTGAACCATTTTCAAAACGTTATGAAAATGACGGAGCGTGGCGGTGCGAATTCTGGGGAAAAATTGTACGTTCTGCGATTACCGCCGCATATCATACAGGCGATGCAGAGTTGCGGGCAATTATTGACAAAACTGTTAAAGATCTGATGGCAACTCAAACACCGGATGGATGTATAAGTTCTTATCCGAAAGACAAGCAATTGACCGGATGGGATATCTGGGGGCGGAAATATGCTCTTTTGGGCTTGATCCGTTATTATGAACTTCTTAATGCAGATCCCGAAGTTTTGCAATGCTGTTGTAAAATGGTCGATCATCTGATGACTCAAGTCGGCGAAACCAAAGCTGACATTCGCGAATGCGGATTGCAAAGCGGATTGGCTCCTTCCAGTATTCTCGGTGCGATCGTGGCGGTGTGGCGTTTGAGCGGCATTCAGAAATACCGGGATTTTGCCCAATACATCATCGACACGGGTTGTTCCAGTGACGGCAATATCTTTGAAAGTTCCCTTTCCGGGGCAGTTCCCGCTGCACTGGGCAACGGTAAAGCCTATGAAATGACCAGTTGTTTCCAGGGTATCGCCGAATTGCTCCAAATTGAAAATAATCCGCATCAAAAAGCTATTGTTGACGGCTATTATGCAGCTGTGCGAGACCGGGAAATTTTTGTTACCGGATGTGGAGGATTAAAAGATATTTTTGGAGAGTTCTGGTATGAAGGTGCTTTGCGTCAAACCAGGGGAGATTGTGGAGGTTTAGGCGAAACCTGTGTCACAGCTACCTGGATCAGATACTGTATGCGGATGCTCGAACTCAATGATGATTGTACCATCGGTGATGAATTGGAAAAATCACTTTACAATGGTATTCTTGGAGCAATTGCCCCGGATCATTCTCACTGGGTACATGTCAATCCGACTCCGCTGACCGGAAAGGGCTTCAGGGTGTGTGCTGTAGATCAGATTTGCCGTGGTTTCGGTACTCCTTATGGTAACAATGACTGCTGCCGGGCACAGGGACCGGAGGGATTGAGTACTGCTGCCACTATTGCTGTCATGGAAAAACCAGGTAAATTACTGCTCAATTTGTATGAACCCTTGGAATCAGGCAATCTGGTTGTTACCGGAAATTATCCCGTTGAACCGGAAGCAAAAATACGTTTTACTTCTCCTGAAAAATGCATTCTTGCTCTGCGTACTCCGGCCTTTCTCAAAGAGGTCAGACTCAATGGTAAAGCGATTGCCTTCACCGCCGGAAAATATCTGGAAATCGACCGGGCATGGAGTTGCGAAGATGAAATTGTATTGACGTTTGACTTTACGCTTAAAGAGATTACTGCCCCCGGGGACAAATCCTTTGTGGCAGTTAAACGCGGACCATTGGTTCTGGCAGAAGACTCCAACGGCGTTGTCGCAGATGCTCAAGTGCATGAGTTGTGGCAGGGGAAAAAGCTTTGCGAATATGCCGCCTGCGGCAAAATGATGAGTGCAGACAATTCGCTTACGGTCTGGTTCAAAAAATAAAAATTTTCTATCAGAGAATCAGTTTATTCATGATTTTGTGAAGATTGAATTATTCCTGCGTAGAAAATGTAGTCAATTATCAACGCTATGTAAAATTAAAAGGATCGGTCAAATATGATAAAACCGATAATTGCTGTGCTTGGAGCAAATCCAGCATGGCAGAAAACATTCTTTTTCAAAGAATTTGTCCACGGAAAAGTAAATAGATCTCTTAAAAATGAAAATTATCCCGCCGGTAAGGGGGTGAATTTTTGTCGTGCGGCACACTGCTTCGGAAAAGCGGATGTATTACTGTTTCAATTTGCAGGAGGTATCAACGGAGAACGCCTCTGCCGCGGACTTGATGAAACAGGTATTAATCATCGGACAATCTCTACTGCAACAGAAACTCGCAGTTGTATAACCTGTTTGGAAGAAAATGGTCAAATGACTGAATTGATTGGAACTTCAGTCGCCATAACCGACTCCGAAGCGAATAAGATGCTTGACATACTCAACCAAAATATGTCCGATGTTAAAATTTTTGCGGTAACCGGTTCATTACCGGATGGCAGCAAAAAAACTCTATACCGGCAAGCTGTGCAGAATGCTCTTATGAATAACATTCCGGTATTACTTGATACACTGGTGGATATAGATGGTATTCTCAAGTTGCCTGGGAAGATCATCCTGAAAGTTAACAGGGAAGAATTCTTTAAAGTCACAGGACAGGATGATATTCACCAAGCACATCGCTATGCGGCAAAAAACTTTCCGGATAAAATATTTGCAATCACTAACGGTGCAGACTCTGCGACTCTTTCTTATGGTAAAAAAATCGCAGTATATCAACTGCCGGAAATATCTGTGATAAGTCCTTTAGGGGCTGGAGATACCGCTTCTGCAGTAATGGCTTCTCTGTTTACAGATACAAACGACTATGCAGCTGCATTCAAAATGGCATTGGCAGCTGCATCAGCCAACTGCCTGAATGCTGTTGCCGGAGAGTTTTTCATGGAAAAAGCCTGTGAAATTCTCGATTTGATAAAAATGGATATTCAAGATATAACATTATAACCGGAAACATCATTCAAAACACACTTTGCACCGACCTCTGCATCAACAGATCCGGAGGTTGGTGTCTAAAAATTGCGTTATTCATGCAAATAATGAAAATTGTAAAAATCCTATTGTCCGGGAATGCCAATTTTATTGAAATAAATTCATCAAAGCATCTGCAAAAAGAGACAAACCATATTCCAGAGGATGATTGATCCCGTTGCTGAAAAGCGTTTCATATGGGATCCCCTGACGGTAAAGCCGCCCCCAGTATATTGAAGCATCCGCCAGAGGGATTTTATTTTTCACAGTAAAGTCCCGCAGAAATTTTACCAATGCCCGGGGATCATCGTCGCAGTTTTTTGAATCCGCCAGATCCATCCATGCCGGAGTTGTATAATGCGGTGTCAGAATGATCCATTCTGCATTGATTTGGTCAAATGCCTCTTTGATTTTGCAATAATTTTCAGTGAATATTTCTTCCGGCAAATTGCAATCATTAACAAATTCGGAAATTATCAGATCCGGCTTTACTGACACAACTTTTTCATAAAAGTTGTGTTCATGACCGGTTGGGACTTCCAGAAAAGATGACGTTGAATGTCCGCCCCATGCTTCTGTCAATAGTTCGATATCTGTTTGCGGATATATCTTTTGCAACCGTTGGCGGAATTGTTCCTGCCAGCGATTTTTTTTGGGCAAATAACTGCATTCTGTAACGCTGTCGCCCCATGCCAGAATTCTTACTTTTTCTCCGGTCCGCAATTTATGTAATGTTTTTTCAGGAACAAAAGTAACCGGAATGAGGTCAGCAGGAAAAACGGTTTCAATAACCGGATAAATCATATTTTCATTCAAATTGGTACAACCGCTGTGCCAATATATATTGAGTAAACGTTTTTCTTTTTCGCCTGCAAGCGGCAACTCCGGATGGGCCATTGCCTCTTTGCCGATTTTCAAAACCGGTTTTCCATCAGTATTAATCACCAGTGAATCAATTCGTGACGGATAATAAGAATATGAAATAATTATCTGCTCATCCGGCAAAATATTCCCGTCAGGCAATCTGCCGACCGTACCCCAATGGTCATTGACCCGGAAATCCCTGCCAGCTTGCATGGTTATACCAGCCTTTTTAACCTTCACAGAACCGGGAACCAACGCTCCGGGAAAAGAACACTCGTGAGCCTGACACGACAACAATCTGCGTCCGCTTTTTCAACCGGCTGCATTTTCATCATACAGCGGTAAAGATTCATAACGCTCTCTCCGGATATTTCTCACTGGCGGTGGAGCAGCCATTATAGTAACGTTTCCGTAAGAAATCGTATTATCGGAATAGTTAATTTTTACTTTTTGCATATTTTTACCATTTTCACAAGCGGATTTTCAAGTAAACCCAATGGGACTAATTGCCGGAAGTCTACGTCAAGTGCCTTAAATTGATTTGGGCCAGTCCACGCGGGGCGGAGCGTATCACAGAAAAATGGTCCCATCGCATTACGACGGTTACCGTAAACTGTTATGCTTAACGTGTGTATCCCTTCCGGAATCCATACTTCATATGGCGGCCACGGCAAAATTTTTTCATCTCGGTCGTCAATTTTCACTCCGAGCAGAGTGCCGCTCCATGCATCGATATTCAGGTATGCTCCTCCGTCAGAAATTTCCACTTCGCGACTGTAACTTACATTACCGGCATAATGGCGTAAACCTTGTTTTCCCCAGTCACCGGCAAAGAGTTTTTCCGGTAAAACTGTAATTTCTTCACTTTCTGAAACACCGAAATCACCAATCAGGAACATGGCTTCCAACCCCGGCAGATTTTCATGGTAGAGCGAATGCAGCGTCAAAAGATTATCCCCGCTTTGCAGCAATTCCGATGGAATATTTATACACTGCAAACTGCGGTCGCACCACCAGGATTTCACTTCGTTACTTAATGTTTTACCATTCAATTCAAAACGGTATGCTTCCGGATGTTCAAGAGCCAAGCGGCAATCAGAATCAGGGACATCTTTGATTTGGATATGATAAGCAAGTTTCAAATCGATACTTTTCTCCGGTTTTTGCAGTTCTTTGAACCATGGTTGCATCATTGCTCCGCCACGCACTGGCTTACCCAGCATTTGCCGCAATTTATCATCCAGATGTAAAATATATCCGTTGGGGCTTATCATTTCGCAATCGGCATAGCACTCTGCATGATCAAGAACCAATATATTTTGTTCACTCAATTCAAAATCCCATGCCTTCGCAGGCAAACGGGATTCCTGTTTCAAGTCTGAAGCAGACCTTTTTCTGCCGTCGATCGCCAGATTTTCTGCAGTAATCAAATACAAATGTGATTCCAATTCATCAAAGGCTGTATTGAATATGTACCGGTCTTTTTTATAAACAGCATCAATTGAGTAAATCGATCCATCAGACAGATTTAATTCATATACCTTGCCCCGGTTTGGTACGATGACCTCTACTTTCGCTTGTGGAAATTTCAATTTGCGATCAAGGACTGCACAATCATCCATCATAGACGCTGTATTAAATTCAGTTCCATAGTTACAAAGGAACAGTGAAAATGCTTCTCCATGATCGCTTAATCTTGCCAATATCGGTTTGATTTGTCTGCCGGATGGAACAGTCACAGAAACTTTCCGTATCGCATTTCCCAATATTTTAACGGATCCGGATAAAGTAGTTTTATGAAACTTGGCAAAGACTTTTTCCGGATATTTTGAAACATTACCGTCGAGATATTCCGGAGCTTTATCCAGATAAACAACCATTCCACCCTGAGCGGCAAATTTTTCCAGTAAGTTCAATGTCGTTGACCGGATCGTGAGCAGACTGGGGATCAACACCGCTTGATAAGCAGCCTTATTGATTTGCAAGCGATGATTTTCGACTTTGCCGAATCGGGAAATTATCTCCTCATCGCCGAAATCAAAATCCAACTTTTGTGACAGCAGGGTATCAGTTACATTGATAAATGCATTTTCTTCTTTGGCTAAACTTCCGGAAACATCGGCAACTGAAATTTTCATCCACGCCGATTCGATCGGATGTATGATCAACAGGTCACACATCTCTTTCCCGTCAGAAAGGATTGCCCCAAGCCTGCCGAAATAATCTTCGACCACATGATAACGGTCATACCACGAAGATTGATAGGAGATACTTGCCGGATAATCACGTTTGGCTTCACCTTCAGCAGAATACCATGCAAGATGCTGACAGCGGCAGTTGATCCCCAAAGCATACTGCCAATCACCCAGAGCTTTATGACCGGCAAACGGGAAATCCCAGCCGGTACAGCCATACGTTTCGGAAACACGCCATTTGGCACCAAATTGATGTGCCGCAGAAGTGCATTGCTTTACCGTATTGAAAATCCGCCAATGTTCCGTCAAAAGGTCGATGCCGGGCATTTGCATATATTCGTATGAACGCATTGCTGCTCCGGCATACATGGTCTGCATCAAGCGGTCTTCCCAATAAAGATGACCGGTCAGATTAATATTATGCTTTTGGCACCAGTTGCCAATCGTACCGAAATAAGATTGGACAAAAAGTTCGGTTATCAGATCAAAAAATTTCATTCTGACAGCAGAAAACTTCCGGATTGAAGTAAAAAATATATCCGGCAGATGATCAAGCAAATCTATATGATATTTTTTTTGAAAAAGTTCCGGTAATTTATCCGTCCACGGCAAGCAATAATTTCCGGCATTGCCCCAATAGTGAAATGTCGGTTCATCGGTAAAAATTGCCGGAATGGTATTTCCAAACTCTTCTCCTACTTCCTGCAAATATGCCTCGTGAGTGACCTCCACAAATTTTTTGACAGCATCCGGATTCAAAGTATCAATATAAGTTGCTCCATTGAACCATGAAGTTGCATCCGGAATGTATCGGGCGAATCGGAGCAGTTTGCGATTCCGTCCTGATTTGAAATCTATTGGAGATTTCAAACGTTCCGGAGATTTTACAGAAAGGTCATTTTGCTCAACAGTACCGGAAACTTTTGCAGAAAACCACGCCAATGTTATACCTTTTTCCGCATTGGCACACTCATCGGCAGAGGAATATATTTCCAAGGAGCAGTATCGGTGTTTGTAAGTTTCATCCTGCACAGCCAATGATCCGGCAGTGCCAGACGGCCATCGGTCTTCGTCATACAAATTGGCTTTCATACCAAGCTTTTTTGCTTCACTGACACACGCTTTTACACAATCAAACCACTCTTTGCCAAGGTATGGAGTATTCAATCCTACTCTGGCATGCATAAAAAATCCACCCAATCCCATTGCTTTGAATGTGTGGATCTGACGGATCAACTCATCCTTATCCAACTTTGCATTCCATGCCCAAAAAGGCATCCCCCTGAATTCCGCACCGGGGGAACAGAAATTTTTTATCAGTTTTTTCATTTAACAGTTTCTCTTATCCCAAAGAAAATACCACTGCTGTCCGGTAAAAATTACCGGTCAACAGTGGCTGACGGTCAGTATAATTTATATGTCTTTATTTCAAATGGTTTCAATTCCACCCTGAAGTGCCTGTCTTTCACTTCGCAGACATATTTTTCCTCCCATTCGATCATATCGGTTTCCACCAGTTTGCCAACCGGAATATTGAAATCAAGCACTGCTGAAGAATATTTACCCTTGTTTTCAACCAGCCGGATAACCAGACAATTTTCTTTTTCCGCTTTTTTGATCACTTCCAAAGAGATATCCTCTGAATCCATCCGGCAGGGCAGAGCCGCTTTTTCCGGAGTGAAACCTGTAAAGCACAATGGCTTCTGATTGAGCATGGCGGCATGACTTATGACATCAGACTGCAACAAATTTCCGGTATGCGGTAAAAGAGCGTAAGTAAACTCGTGTTCTCCGAGATCGGCAGAGAAATCCGGATACTTCGGTGAACGCAGCAAATTCAGATCCAGCACATTATTCCGTACCTTGTAACCGTATTTGCAATCATTCAGCAAAGCAACACCATACTGTGAATCAGATATATCAGCGTACCGATGACCAACAACTTCATAACGTGCCATATCCCAGCTGGTGTTGCAAACTGTCGGGCGTTTGATAAAGCCGTACTGCAAATCAAATGCGGCATCTGACGCATGGACATTCACCGGAAATGAAGTGCGGAGCATCTTGTGGTTTTCGTTCCATGTCACTGCCGTTTTGAATTCGAGTTTTTTCTCTTTGCCGATGGATATTTCCTGTTTCACTATTGAATTGCCGACAGCCAATTCAAAGACAAGAGTTTGTCCGTTTTCTCCGGAAATTTTCTCAAAATTCACGCCGTGGACGGTTTCGAGCAATTGATTTTCATAACCGATGTCGATATCCCACGCATCGTAATTTGCCGGATCATCGAAGTAAAGTGACAATACGTTGGCTTTTGCTCCGCAGTCAAGCACTTCCCTGCCGGCTTCCCGGTCAAAAATCCGGACGATCTGGGCATCTTTGTTGAATTCGTAAACGATCAGATCATTTTCCAGAATCAACTCACTGTTGCGGATACATTGCGGCACTTTACCGCAAGTTTTTTCCAAAGCGATGAATGATCCCGGGGCGATGTTGATAAAAACTTCCACCTGATCGCCATTTTTCTGACCGGGCAGGATTCTGCCATCGACCGAAGCACTTTCCCATCCGGCTGGCAGGATGAATTTTCCGCTGTAAGCGGTTGACAGCACGTTGAATAAAGTGATGCAATCATCTTTGCGGACAAAAAGTTTTTCTGCAGCACAGTCCAGCAGTTTCTGACAAGCTTCAAAAATTTCAGAATGTTTCTGCTTTGCTTCTCTGTATACTCTGGTAATCGAAGAACCGGGAATAATATCGTGAAACTGGTGTACCAGAAGTGTTTTCCACAATTTATCCAGTTCGACTGCCGGATATTCATCAAGCGATAGACATGACCAGAGCAATTCCACATTTTTTAGCAGATATTCCAGTTGGCGGTTGGATTTTTTGATCCACGCCTGGGTGGTCAGGGTACCCTGATGTTTTTCAAGATAAAGTTCGCCTTCCCAGATTTCGAGTTTGTCGGCATATTTTCTCAATCTCTCAAAGAAGTCCTCCGCCTTGCCCATAGTGACCTTGGGGCAACCTTCCAGATTTTTCATCCGGATGGTTCTTTCTATATGATCTTCGGTGGGACCGCCGCCGCCGTCACCAATGCCGAAAAGCGAGAGGAATTCCGGCAGTTGATCGGCCTCTTTGAAGTTATTCTGGGCATTGGCTACTGCTTCTGGCATAGCAATGGCATTGTAGTTATTCTCCGGAGGAAAGTGTGTGATGACTTCAGAACCGTCTATTCCCCGCCAGATAAATGTATTGTGCGGAAATTTATTGAATTGGTTCCATGAAATTTTCTGCGTCAGAAAAAAATCACATCCACAGCCTTTGATGATTTGAGGCATGATTCCTGAATATCCGAAAACATCCGGCAGCCAGAGATTTTTCACTTCAATACCGAATTCATCCATATAGAAGTTTTTGCCATGCAGAAATTGCCGGATCATGGATTCTCCGCTGATGAGATTACAGTCGGCTTCCACCCACATCCCCCCCTGCAATTCCCAACGGCCGTTGGTTACAGCCTGTTTTACTTTTTCGTAAAGTGCGGGATAATGATCCTTGACAAACTGATAATGCTGCGGTTGGGAAGCTCCGAAAACATATTCCGGAAATTTTTCGATATTGGCGATCTGATTGGCAAATGTCCTGCCGCA
>JAZNEV010000039.1:0-50336 GCA_045588835.1 Victivallaceae bacterium | reverse complement strand
GACCACACGGTTCCTGCACCGTGGATACCGGTGCGGCAGTGCGGGAGTTCCGCATTTGAGGTGCTTGACCGGGTATATACATTCGGCAGTTCTCCGGCCCCGGTGCAAGTTGCCAGCCGGGGCAGTGCGATGCTCATAACTCCACCGGCATGGCAGGTCAATGGCGAAATCATCCGCTGGAGTGCCCCGCAGATCACGGAAAAATATGACGATGTGGTGAAATTCCGCGGCACCGGCAGCGCCGGAGAGCTGAATTTCACTTATGAAAGCGAACTGCACTTTGACGGTGTATACAAACTGGTTATCCGCATGGCTCCGGCCCATGGCCAAACGCAGATAAATTCGCTTAAATTAAGTTACGCTGTTCCATCTGAATATGCCCGGTATATCCTTTCTCCGACCCTGCTGCCGTGGCAGAATGACCAAATTTCCGCCCGGTATGAGATCCGTATGCCCAACAGCAACCGGGATTTTTTCCTCTGGAATACCGGTCTGGAAAAGGGCTTTATCTGGTGGCCCAAAAGCACCGCCAACTTTGTCAATGCCCCCGGCGAAAAACAGATATCCATCCGGCGGCATGACGGTCGGGCCGAGGTGGATATCGCCATCATTTCCCGCCCGGTGATGCTGCGGACGACCGCCGAATACACCTGCGTATTCATGGCCACTCCGGTCAAACGGCTGCCGGAAAACAGCCGGGTGCAGAATATGAGCGGCTGGGGCAGAACTCCGGGGCAAAGTTATCAGCCGATGGGCTGGGGTGTTTTCCAACCTTCATCCTCTGCCGAAGACTGCACCTCGGCGGCCGGATTGCTCCTTGCCCATCCGGAGCAATTCCAGACGGTTCTTGACCGCTGGAAAAATGCCGGAGTAAAGCCCCTGCTTTACGGAATGCCCGCCCAGATCGCCACCAACGATGCCGAATATGACTTTTTCTATCACGAATGGGCCAAAACTCCGACTTATCTGCACTCCATCACCAAAAACGGAGCGAGGATCACCAATGAACCGATGTGCGGACACACTCAAGTCGCCGACCTCGGAGCATACCGGGCAGATGATCTTCTGCGGAGTTTCCCCGATCTGGCCGGATTGTATTTTGACCTTTCCGATGTGAGATTCTGCGAAAATCCGCTTCACGGCTGCGGCGGCACGGATGCTTTCGGCCAGCCGTATTTGAGCAGTATCGCCCTCAATTTGAGGGAATACATGAAACGCATTTACAAAGTTACCCGGCGTTATGACCGGGTGATCCTGATGCACGCCCACAATCTTTTCAACCCCATTGCCCACTCATTCAATGACTTCTGGTATCCGGGCGAACAGACCTTTGCTCCGCTGGCCCGAAATATCGAATATTACTACTGTGAGGGCATTTCCCTTGAGGAATTCCAGTCGGAGTACAATTCGGTGATCAAGGGTATTCCGGTGATCTTTCTGCCCCAGTACGCCCGGGTTTCCAGCCGTATCGGCTTCGCCCACCTCAAAGAGCGTTACGAAGAACTTTACGGCCCGGAATATGCCTTGCGTACCTGGACCCCGATGCTGGTCCATGATATCAATGTCGCCGCCGAACAGATCCACTGGGCGACCTGTTCCAGAATCTGGCAGATCCGGGATCAGCTTGATCTGGGCAATGCGGAATTCCGGGGATACTGGTTCGATGATGCGTTGAGATCAAGTCAGAGCGGAGTACTGGTTTCATGGTATATACTCAAGGGCGGTACGCAATATAAAAGGTTGATCGTCATCGCCAATTTCAACCGGCATAGTGCGGTTCCCGGTTTGCAGATAGATGCAAATAAGGCCGGATTCGACGGCGGTGCAGTATTCACCGATCTTTGGGAAAACCGGCAGCTGACCCTGAACGAATTGAATAATGTCACCATTCCCGGCAATCATTTTCTGCTTATCGGAGTAAAGTGATTTGCAATAACCGGAAACCGGTGCTATATTTCCGTTGAGCATCGCTTCAAGTTGAAAGAATCAAAAAACATGAAAAAGTTTTATGCACTGCTGTTCTCGCTTTTCACCCTGTTTCTCTTTGCCGCTCCGCCGCAGGTGGTAACTTCCGTTACGCCGGATGAAACCATTGTCACTTCCGGCACCGTGATCAGATTCACCGGCAGGATCACCCGGGGCGACGGTGTGCCGGAAAATGCCAAAGTCATTTACGAAGAATTTTTCAATGGTATACGTACCCGCACCGGCGATCTGGCCTTTGACGAAAATGTGACTCTGGAATACCAATCCGGCGAAGCGGGCTGGTATATGGTCAGATTATCCGTTATCTCAATCGACAATAAACCTCTGACGGTCGGCGGCCGGTATATTTCCGGCGGCCGGGGCATGATGATCGATCCGCAGGATATCCCGGCATCGTCAGTTCGACCGGCGGATTTCGATGAGTTCTGGAACTCCCGCCGGGCATTGCTCGATACCATCCCCATTCAGGAACTGGAAAGACGTCAGATCGATTACCGGGGCGATTTTGCCGACCGGGTCGTGGTCTGTGATGTGAAAGTTTCCTGTGCCGGGAGCAAACCGGTTTCCGGAATTCTGACCATGCCCAAAGATGCCGCGGAAAAATCGTTGCCGGCGATCGTCCACTTTCAAGGGGCCGGAGTCCACTCCGCCACTCCGACTGCCCATTACGCTCTCGGTGCGATCTCCTTTATGATCAATGCCAACGGCAATGAGAACCTCCGGGAAAAAGAGTATTATGATGCCCTGCGTAACGGCGAATTACGCAACTATATGCAGAAAGATAAACACGACCGGGAAAAATTCCACTTCCACGATATGTTTCTGCGGGTGATGCGGGCATTGGATTATGTGAAAAGTCTGCCCCAGTGGAATGGCCGGATCCTCGTCGTTTCCGGCGGCAGTCAGGGCGGTGCCCAGGCGATCGTGGCGGCGGCCATGGATCCGCAGGTGACACTGATGATCGCGGAAGTGCCGGCGATGTGTGACCACCACGGTTATCTGATGACTCCCCGGCGGCGGCAGGGCTGGCCGTGGCTCTACTATGACGATAAAAATCCGGCCGTCATCGAAACGGCCTCTTATTACGATATGGTCAACTTCGCTTCCCGGATCCGTTGTGAAAGTTTCATCACCGCCGGCATGACGGATATGATCTGCTCACCGGTCGGCGTGACGTGTGTATTCAATGCGATACCGGTCGAAAATAAACATTTTCTCATCCACCCGACCGGAGATCATGTCGGGCCTCAACGGGATGCTGCATTCCGCCGCACCTGGGTCAACCGGATGTTTGCTCACTTCAAAGAAAGGTAAAAAAGATCATGTTGAAAAAAATCGTTGGTTTCATCGCCGTACTTTGCACTTTCATTCTTTTATCCGCTCCGCCGCAGGTCATTATCGACCTGACTCCGGCGGAAACGGTGGTCACGCCCGGCACTGCGGTCAGATTTTCCGGTAAGATCACCAATGGCGACCAGATCCCCGGCAATGTAAGAGTATTCTATGAGGAATACGTTGATGGCATCCGCAAACGCATGGGACATATCGCTTTGGATGAGGAGATAACCCTGGAGCGTACCATGCGTAATCCGGGCTGGTATATGGTCAGATTACGGCTGGTCGATGAGAATAACCGGGATATCCGTATCGGCGGCAAACCGGTTTCAGGCGGCCGGGGAGTGATGGTCAATCCGCAGGATATCCCGGCATCGTCAGTCCGACCGGCGGATTTCGATGAATTCTGGAACTCCCGCCGGGCACTGCTCGATACTGTCCCCATCCGGGAACTGGAAAGACGGGAAGTCGGCAATGATCCCCGCTCCCAACTGGCGGTTTACGATGTAAAAGTTTCCTGCCCCGGCAACCGGCCGGTTTCCGGAATTTTGACCATGCCCCGCAATGCTCCGGAGCATTCACTGCCGGCATTTGTCTTCTTTCAGGGAGCGGGAGTCGCCACGGCGGTATCTTACGGCGGATTCGGCCGCCACGCCCTGACCTTTATGGTCAATGCCCACGGCATCGACAATCTGCGGGAAAGATCATACTATCAGGAATTTTCCGGCGGTTCTTTACGCAATTATGCCCACTTCAATAAAAACGACCGGGAAAAAATCTACTTTCACGATATGTTCCTGCGGGTGATGCGGGCTTTGGAATATGTGAAAAGTCTGCCCCAGTGGAATGGTCAGATCCTCATCGTCCGCGGCGGCAGTCAGGGCGGTGCCCAGGCGATCGTGGCGGCGGCCATGGATCCGCAGGTGGATCTGCTCATCGCCGAAGTACCGGCCATGAGTGATCACAACGGCTTCAAGGCCCGGCTCCCCCGGCGGTGCGGCTGGCCCACCTTTTACGGTGCTGATGCAAGTGATCAGGCGGTGGTGCGGACCGCTTCCTACTACGATATGGTCAACTTTGCTTCGCGTATCAGATGCGAAGCATTCATCACCACCGGCCTGACCGATCTGGTCTGTCCGCCCAACGGAGTGGCGTGTGTATTCAATGCCCTTGCTTCAGAGAATAAACACTTCATCCTCCATCCGACCGGGGATCATGCCGGGGCCCAGACGGATACGGCTTTTCTCAAAGACATGGCAGCCAGACTCTGGAGTTACATAAAATCGGATATCTGACCGGCTATATTTATAAAAATCAGGATAACGTCTGGAAATTTGTCTTTTCCGGTGATATAGTAACACAGTATCACTTTTTTTGTTATGGAGAATATGATGTTTTTCAGAAAATTCCTGATCGTTACAACCGTTCTGACCGCCGTTTTGATTCTTTCCGGCTGTGCCAACACCCATGAATTCCGCTTCAATGTACTGTTTTCCGACGGGGCGGTGCTTCAGAGAAATATGCCGCTTCCGGTATGGGGCAGGGCCGCTCCGGGGGCCGTGGTCAGTTGTACTCTGGGCGGAACAAGTGCCGTGACCGTGGCTGACCGCAACGGTAATTTCAAATTGTATCTGCCGCCGCAAAGTGCCGGAACCAACCTCACTTTGACTGCGGAGGAAATCGGATCAGGACGCAAGATCGTTTCGCAGAATATCAGTATCGGTGAAGTTTATCTCTTTGCCGGTCAGAGCAATATGGCTTTCAAAGCCAGGCATACTCCGGACTGGGAAACCTATTCGCAGAAAACTCCCGATCCGCAGATCCGCTTTTTTCAGGTGGCAGTGACCAAATATCCCGGTTTGCAGAGCGAAGTTCAGGGTAGGTGGCAGATGGATGATCCGGCATCATCCGGGGAATTTTCCGCAGTGGCCTGCTATTTTGCCGGAAAATTACGGGAAAAGCATCCCGACATCCCCGTGGGCATCATCGGAGCGTACCTCGGCGGTGCGGCCGCTGAAACCTTTATCAGCCGTGAAACACTTTTGCAATTGCCCGGTTTTGCCGGAGATACCGCCCGGCTGGATACTTTCATGTATCGGCCGGAACATTATTCCGGTCTGCCGGATAACAGTACATTGCCCGATGGCAATCAGATGCTGTTTGCCGGAATGGATGAGTTGTTTCCGCTGGAGTATATCCCGGTCGCCCCCGAAGCAAGCGGATATCACCGGGCGGATTTCGATGATTCGGCGTGGCAGGATATCACTCTGCCGGATAGTTGGACGGTGGCCGGATTCAACCATGCCGGAATTTTCTGGTTCCGGAAAACGGTCGATATCCCGGCCCAATGGGCGGGCAAAGATATCGTCCTCGGTATCGGGGCGGCGGATAAAGCCGATGAAACATACTTCAACGGCGTGAAAGTCGGAGTTACCGGATGTTACCGCAGATTTGATCATTTCATGTCACCCAGATACTACACCATTCCCGGTTCTCTGGTCAAAGCCGGGCGTAACGTGATCGCCGTCAGAGTATCCTCCTCGGCTTCGATCGCCACTGACGGCGGCCTGATCGGTCCGGAAGCGGCAATGAAAATAAGTTGCGGCGACCAATCCGTCACACTGGCGGGAAACTGGAAGATCAAAATGGAAAAAGACCTCGGCACCACCGGAGTAAGTTTTATGCAGATGCTCGGTCCGGGAGCTCCGCAGAGTCTGCATATGCTTTATGACAATATGATCCATCCGCTCATTCCCTATGCCATGCGTGGTGCGGTCTGGTATCAGGGCGAAGCCGATGCTCTATGTTATTCCGGATGCTACGATGAGTTGCTTTATGCTCTGATCGACGACTGGCGTACCCGCTGGGGGCAGAAAGATTTTGACTTCATCATCATCCAGTTGCCCGGCTATCAGCCGGTCAGAGATTATCAACAGCACAGCACCTGGGCGGTCATCCGTGAAGCCCAGAGATTTGTGGCGGTGATCAGCGGCAGTTCGCTGATCGTCACTTTGCGTGACGGCGAGGTGGATGACATCCATCCCCGGAATAAACGCCCGGTAGGTGAAAGAGCCGCCGAAGCGGCCATGCACAACTGGGAAAATGATCAGGTTTATCAACCGCCGATGCCGCAAATCTGCATTGCCGTAAAGAATAATTTTATCGTCACTTTTGACCGGGATATCGCCTGTGACGGGGAGATCCGCACTCTGATGCTGGCCGGAAGCGACGGAGTTTATCATCCGGCCTCGGGTGTGATCGTGAACGGCCGGGAACTGCACATAACCTCCGGTGCGGTCGCCATTCCGGTATCGGCCCGTTACGCATGGAGCAATCATCCGGCGAGGGCCAATATCACCGATGTTTCCGGAAATCTTATTTCACCGTTTGAAATTTCTGCCAATAACCCATAGAAAGGAAAATTGATTATGAGCAGAGTGGAAAAAGCCTTTGAGATCGCCTGTGAGATCTACCGTGAACATGGTGTGGATCCGGTCAAAGCGATCGAAACTCTGGAAACGATCCCGGTTTCGCTCCATGCCTGGCAGGGCGACGATGTGGTCGGTTTTGAGAATTTTGAAACTGCCCTTACCGGCGGCTGTCAGGTCACCGGCAACTACCCCGGCCGGGCCCGTACCGCCGATGAATTGCGGGACGATCTGGATCAGGTGCTGAAACTGGTTCCCGGCACTTCCAGAGTATGTTTGCAGGGCCATCAGGTCGATAAGATGATCCCCGGCGTGGATCGTGACGGTTTTACGATCGAAAATTTTGCCGGCTGGCTGGATTGGGCCAAAGAACGCAGGATCGGCATGGATATCGCCCCGTGTTTCTACTCCCACCCGAAACTGGATCACGGTCTGTCACTTTCACATCCCGATGCCGGTATCCGTAAATTCTGGATCGATCACGGGTTGAATATCCGCCGCATCGGAGCCGAATTCGGCAAGGCACTCGGCACTCCCAGTGTCTGTAACTTCTGGATGCCCGACGGATTCAAAGATATTCCGGCCGACCGCTACGCTCCCCGGATGCGTCTGGCCGAATCACTGGATACCATTTTCGCTGAAAAGATCGATGAAAAATATGAGTTGGATGCCGTGGAATCCAAACTTTTCGGTATCGGTGTGGAATCATGCACCATCGGTTCACATGACTTTTATCTGATGTATGCGGCGAAAAACAACAAACTCATCTGTCTGGATTCCGGTCACTTCCATCCGACGGAATCGATCGCGGATAAATTGAGTTCCATCGTGGCCCAGCAGGGCCGGATCCTGCTCCACGTTTCCCGCGGAGTCCGCTGGGACAGTGACCATGTGATCCTGCTCAATGATGAGTTGCTTTCCATCGCCCGCGAAGCAGCGGTCTACGGTTATCTGGATAAGATCTTCTTCTGTCTGGATTACTTCGATGCCAGCATCAACCGGGTGGCCGCCATGGCCGTCGGTGCCCGCAATATGCAAAAAGCCCTGCTCATCGCTTTGCTCGAACCGACCGCACTGCTCAAAAAAGAGGAAGATGCCTTTGATTTCTCGGCCCGGATGGCCCGGATGGAAGAGATCAAAACTCTGCCGTGGGCCAGTGTCTGGGAATATTACTGCGAAAGCCGGAATGTCGGCAATGACTTCGGCATCATGCAGCAGATCAAAGATTACGAAAAAACGGTGCTGGCCAACCGCTGAACCGCGGAAAAATGATATAAAAGGCCGTTGCAAACACGTTTTGCGGGGAAAAAACTTTTGGACAAAAGTTTTTTCTCAGTACCTTTTTTTATGATTAAAAGTGATAAAACTTTTTCAACGCAATATAGCTGAATTGTTTTATTGGTTATTGTCCGTTCCGTCTTCGTTATCCACCGGTTGGATCTGACCGGCGTTTGCCGGTTTGGCCTATCACGACTCAAGAGATATATTTCATTACGGTTCCGTATAATGTTTTTTACGAATGCTTATAACATTATCACAAAATTTTGGACATTACCGTTTTATTGATTTGATAAATTATCTCAATAAAAGAAAACAGGGATGTGGCTCGCTTACGCTCGACAGGCAACCGGTACGGAGCAGGCAAGCCGGGGCATGGGGTAAAACTCCATCACGGCCGTCAGGCCGCCCGTTTCCATCCGGCATTGATCCAGACAGCGGCAGATGGATCGCCCGCTTTTTTCGCCGCCGCAAGGCCCGGATTTGTCCAGCAAAGCAAAATTATCTTAAAGAGAGGATGAGAGCGAGCAATTCATCAAGTTTTTCGTGAGTTTGCATCGGATTGAGCAACGTGAATTTCAAACAGACATTGCCGTTGCAGACCGTCTGTCCGATGACCACGCCGTGATGGTGCAGCAGCGCCCTGCGGATACGTTTATTCATCGTATCGGCATCTTCCGTGCTTCCGGCCGGCGGCAACACCCGGAACACCACAGAACTGATCTCCGGTGCAGTTACCACTTCAACTTCGCGGTTATTGACCAGCAAACTGTGGAAATAAGCGGCATTGTCGATACATCCGGTGATCAATTCCGACCAGCCGTCGGCACCACGCATTTTGAATGACACCCACACTTTAAGTGCATCAAAGCGGCGGGTGGTCTGCATGGATTTATTGACCAGATTGATGTAACCGTCTTCCTCATCCTCTTCCCGGTTGAGATAATCGGCGTGGATGGTCAGAGCATCGAAATTACGTTTATCTTTGATCAATGAAGCACTGCAACTGATCGGCATCAGGAACATCTTATGGAAGTCCACCGTGATCGAATCCGCCAGTGACAATCCAGCCACCCGGCCGGCATACTTTCTGGAAAGCACCACCCCGCTGCCGTAGGCGGCATCCGCATGGAGCCACAAACCGTAACGGTCGCACAATCCACGCAATTTTTCCAGCGGATCGATACTGCCGAAATCGGTCGTACCCACCGTGGCGGCAATACAGAAAGGCAGATTGCCGTCGGCGAGGTCTTTTTCGATCAATTTTTCCAGTGCATCGATATCCATTTGCATTGCACTGTTGACCGGCACTTTGACTACGGCTTCGTAGCCCAGACCCATCAAATGTGCGCTCTTTTCCATGGAAAAGTGGGAAATTTCCGAAGAATACATCCGGAATTTGCGGAAGTTTTCCGGCAAACCGTGTTTTTTGATATCGTAATGCAGCTTCTCGTTGCAGAACCAGTCACGGGCCAGCAGCAGACCGGAAAGATTCGACTGCGAACCGCCGGAAGTGAATACTCCGTCGGCATTTTCATCATAACCGTACATTTTGCAGAGGTTGCGGATCACTTCCACTTCGATCTCCGTGGCGACCGGAGCCTGATCCCAGGAATCCATGGATTGATTGAATGTGGAAATGATCAATTCAGCAGCGATCGTTTCCAGCAATGCCGCACTGTGCAAATGGGCCATGTAATTGGTTGAAGCCGGACGGACCAGATTGGGGAGAATTTTACTTTTGACCTCATCGAGTACCGCCGCAAAGCCGCAACCTTTTTCCGGGAGCAATTCATCGGTATGCACTGCATCGCGCAACTCATACGGCGGCATACCGGCATAAGCCTGCTCATCACTCATGGAAGCGGCGATCGCATGGACCGTCGCTTCCATCATTTCGATATAGGCTTTTTTGCCGGAGTTGCTTGAGGTCAGAAAAAGATCATTTTGTGAACTCATCATTGACCTCAATAACCACCTTTTCAAAGATACTGATCATGGTATCCAGATCTTCTCTGCTCACATTGAGGGCACACAGACAACGCATGACTGAACCGTGGCGGCCGCCCTTTTCCATGACAAGTTTGTTTTCAAAACATTTTTTCTGAACCAGTGCGGCGATCTCCCCGGAAGCGGGCAGTGAACCCAATTCATCGGGCGTGCCTTTGGGATCGACAAATTCACAACCGGACATCAAACCTTTGCCGCGGATGTCGCCGATGATGGAAACTTTGTTTTTCAATTCCGTCATCTTTTTCCGCAGGTATTCGCCTTTTTCCCGGACTTCAGCGAGAAATTCCGGTTTGGAAACCCGTTCCATGACCACCGTGCCGGCCCGCATGGCCAACTGGTTGCCGCGGAATGTACCGGCATGGGCTCCGGGAGTCCATTTATCCAACTCTTTATTGTAGATGACCACCGACATCGGCTGAGTGCCGCCGATGGCTTTGGAACACAAGATCACATCCGGCACGATGTCAGCATATTCAAAGGCGAAAAATCTGCCGGAACGGCCCACGCCGCACTGGATCTCATCCACGATCATCGGGATGTCCAGTTCTCTGGTGACCCGGCGGATGGTCTGCAGAAATTCGACCGGGGCGGGGATCACGCCGCCTTCACCCTGGATCGGCTCAAGAATGACTGCCGCCGGTTTGGTGATGCCGCTTTCCGGATCTTTGAGGACTCTTTCAAAATAGTTGCAGCAGGCTTTGACACCGGCTTCGCCGCCCAGACCGAAAGGACAGCGGTAGTCGTAGGGATAGGGGAAGAAATTGACTTCCGGCATCAGGGCATGGACTTTGGCTTTGGCTCCGATATTGCCGGTCAGCGAAAGGGCACCGTGCCCCATGCCGTGATAACCGCCGGAAAAGGCAACTACTGAACTGCGGCCGGTGGCGGTTTTGCAGAGTTTGATCGCCGCGTCAGTGGCATCGGTGCCGGAGGGACTGCAAAACTGGATCTTGACATTGCCCTGCATTTCTTCCGGAAGCAAGGAGATCAAAGTATGGACGAAACGGTCTTTGACCGGGGTGGTCAGGTCGAGCGTATGCAAGGGAGCATCGTTGCTGATCATATCGATCATCGCCTGATTGATTTCGGGGTCATTGTGGCCGAGTGCGAGTGTACCGGCACCGCAGAGAAAATCCAGATAGCGGTTGCCCTCGACATCTTCGATCCACGAGCCTTTGGCTCTGACAAGTGAGAAAGGAAATTTTCTGGGGTAACTTCTGGCATTGGATTCGGTATTTTCCTGCCGGATCATGTACTCCGCATTAGTTACCGCCTGACCGCCTTTGACAGCGGTATTGTCCTGAAAATCATTCTTAAGTGCCATTGCAATGGGCCCTTTTTGGTTGCGGAATTGAACCTCGCTTCCGTTTTTTTGTTAATAATCAATCAAAAATTACCCCCACCGGACAAAAAAGGGGGCATATATTTGCAAACACCTAAAATAGCATTATGCAGGGGGGATTGCAAGCTGAAAATGCAGTAAAATGGCGAAAAAATGGCCATTTTACCATTTTCAGCGGCAAAAAAGGCGGTATAATCCGTGTTATACCGCCCTTGAAAAAGATTTTTACCAAGTGTAACCGGCTTCGTTGAGAGCGTCGATAAAGGCTTTTTTGCGGTCTTCGCTGAAATCCACTGCCGGATAGGTCGGCGCACCGGCATCGATGCCTTTAAGTTTGAGCAACTCTTTCATCGCCGGAATCACGCTGCCGGTGGCAAACTGGAGCAGAACTTTGATGATCCGGTTGATCCGGTTCTGAAGTTCTCTGGCTTTATCCAATTCACCGGCTTTGAATGCCTTGTAAAGGGCCACGAAAAGTTCCGGCATGGCCGCATAAGTGCCGCCGATACCGCCGTCAGCACCCATGCAAAGGCCGCAGAGCAGTGATTCATCCGGTCCGTTGATGACGTTGATATCGCCGTTATTGATCTGTTTGAGCTGCCACATGGCATAGTAGTTGGCTCTGGTGTCTTTGGCACCGCAGATGTTATCGACCTTTAGCAATTCGGTCAGAAGTTTGCTCATATCCATACCCGCACCGGTCTGGTTGGCGTAGATCAGGATCGGCAAATTGGTGTTATTGGCCATATCAGTATAGAATCTGACCGTCTGATCAAAACTGCTTTTGAAGTAGATCGACGGCGGCACCGAGGAAATACCATCGGCTCCGGCGGCGGTGGCGAAACGGGTGAAATCCAGCACTTCCAGAGAGTTGACCGCTCCGGTGTGGACGATCACTTTGGCTCTACCGGCGACCGCTTCGATGGCGGCTTCGGCCATGGCTTTGCGCTGTTCCAGATTGATCATCACGCCTTCGCCGGTGCCGCCGACGGTGTAAAAGCCGTCAACTCCGGCGGCGATCATGTAATCGGCCATATCTTTGACCGCAGATTTGATGACTTTGCCGTTGGCATCCAACGGAGTGAGCATGGCCGGCATGATACCGGTGAATTTGATTTTGGACATGATAAAATACCTTACATTTTTTGATGGTTATGTTTTACCTTTTAAAATACACTCTGCCGGTTGTAAAATCAAACCGTTTGACTTGAAAAGAACTTCTCAAATAACAAAATTATCCTTGGTTCTGGGCAGCCGGACTATCTTCATATCCTGAAGCGGCCATTTGCCGTGACCGCCGCAGCAGTACGCCAAAAGCAATGCTTCGTCAGTAAAAAGCATGGCCGTGTAACAATATCCCCGCCGGGGGTCATCTTCCAGCAGCACTTTTTCGCCCCATGTCTTGCCGTCATCCCGGCTGATGGATAAAGCAAACGGGGTGCGGTCCCAGGAATCTTCCGGCACGATTTTCACGCCCCATCTGGGATCTCCGTCGCTCCAGACGGCCACCAGTTTGCCATCGGCCTGGTCACGTTTGACCGACAGCGGTGTGACCGTACAGGGGAAGTGTTTCCATGGCAGGGCCGGACTCCACGTTTCGCCGTTGTCGTAAGAGTAACAGTGATACTGGCAGAGTTGATCGGTACGCATCCACATCAGAATCCGGCCGTCATTCAATTCGATAATGCCCGGTTCCTGCGTACCGGAACGGCAATTTTGCGGCGGGAAAATATAAGAGGCCGATTCAAACCAGTTCTCTCCCTCATCGTCAGAATAAAGCACCGTCGAAAGCACCGGATAAAAAGATTGACCTTTGGCCGTATTGGCTATTTGAGCGAAAAATACCGGCATCAGCAACCGGCCGTTTTTCAACTGCACCAGCCGGTCATTGTTGCCGCACATATTGTATCTCGCACTGGTCAGCTTTTTCGCTTCGGTCCACGTTTCTCCCTCGTCATCGGAAAAACGGCACATGGTGATGAATGCCGGATATGTTTCGCCGGGGATCTCCTTTTTGGCACAGTAAAGCAGGAGGATCCTTCCGGAAGCGATCCGCAACAGCGAAACTGACATGAGGTTATTGCCCTCTGCCGGAGTGTGCCGGATCATGACTTCCGGTTCGCTCCAGGTTCTGCCGCCGTCGGCGGAATAAGTGCGGGCCAGGTCGCAGTCGGCGTTATCCTCTCTGGATTTACCCTCGTAACGGGAATAGACGAACATGATCCGGCCGTCTTTGAGTGCGATGAAACTGCCCTCGGAATTACGGGGATTGCCTTCGCCTGAATTGATGAAAAAT
The DNA here is from genome assembly GCA_045588835.1 of Victivallaceae bacterium. Classification (GTDB taxonomy): domain Bacteria; phylum Verrucomicrobiota; class Lentisphaeria; order Victivallales; family Victivallaceae; genus UBA1784. Next base: position 36,658 of record JAZNEV010000039.1, on the reverse strand, counting down.
TCATTGCGTTTCATATTTCACCTTTGGGAATACGGGTTATTTTCATATCCTGAAGCGGCCAGTGTCCGTGACCGCCGCAGCAGTACGCCAACAGTATTGCCTCTTTGGTAAAGTGGATCGCTGTATAACAAAATCCCCTTTGGGGGTCATCCTCGATCAACACTTTTTCGCCCCACGTCCGGCCCTCATTGCGGCTGACAGCCATGGCAAACGGGGTGCGGTCCCAGGAATCTTCCGGCACGATCTTCACGCCCCATCTGGGATCTCCGTCGCTCCAGATGCCGATAAGTTTATGGTCATCGGAGTCACGTTTGATGGATAAGGGGGTGACGGTGCAGGGGAAATACTTCCACGGCAGGGGTTGGCTCCAGGTCGCACCCTGATCTTCTGAAACCGCATAATACTGGCAGAGCAGATCGGTACGCATCCACATCAGGATTTTGCCGTCGGCCAATTCGACCACTCCCGGCTCCTGCATCCCGGTAGAACTCCCGGCCACCGGATAGACTCCGCTGGGGAAACCGTACCAGTTTTCTCCGTCATCATCGGAATAAATGATCGAAGCCACCCGCGGCAGACAGTCAGTCCCTTGAGGGGTCTGGACGACCATGGTACGCCATACCGGAGCAAGAATCCGGCCGCTTTTTAACTGGATCATGCGGTCATTATTCATTCCGGCCCGGTTGGAAAAGGTGGACATCAGTTTGATATCGCTCCACGTTTTGCCGTCATCATCAGAGGTGCGGCACACCGGGATCAAACTTGAATAAGATTCATCGGGCATGAATTTTTCCGACAGATAGGAAATGAGCAACCGGCCGGATCTCAAACGCAGAAATGAGACCGACATCACATTTTTGCCGCCGGTTTCATTGGTGAATAAAGTTTCCGGTTCGCTCCAACTTACGCCGTCATCACTTGAATAACAGCAGGCGATTTCGCAATCGGCATGATCTTCACGGGATTCTCCGGTGTAACGGGAGTAGGCAAAGAGGATCCGGCCGTCACTGAGAGAGGCAAATGAACCCTCGGAATTACGGGGATTGCCGGGGACGGATTGAAAGAGCCATTCACTTCTGGGCATGGTAAAAAAATCTTTTTTGAATGGATGTTAACGGATAATAACGGACAATAACGGAATATCAATCTTAAATAAGCCGGCGCATTTCTGCGCCGACTTTATGCACGGGTAAGCACCCGGTGGCAGATTTTTAATTTTTTGGGGTAATGTTTCATACCACTCCGGCCCCACACGGTTTTGATCCAACCGGTGGATGCAGTGCGAGGCAAGGTCGCCGGTCTGTCAAGGCGGATGAGCAGGAGTGTACAACCGTACTCGACTGCGAAAACGTCCGCAGACAGGCCAAGAGATTGCCCGCAATGTGCCACCGCAGGTTTGATTTTTCACAAAAAATAAAACAATAACAAATAATTTATCAAATTTATCCCGAAAAAGGAATATTTTTTACGCTTTTTCCTCATTCGGGAGAAAAAAATCGCTTGACTTTTTGTCATTGACAAGCGATATTATAAGAGGTGCAGAATTTTGTATCGTTGCACCTTACAGAAAAACAGTAAAGAACTGGGACTCTAAAACCAATTAAGAAAGGGAAAGAAAGATGTCCGAAATCGCTGATAAAGTAAAAAGCATCGTCGTCGAGCAGTTGGGTGTTGCTGAAGATCAGGTCACCCCGGAAGCCAAATTTGTCGAGGACCTCGGCGCTGACTCTCTGGATCAGGTCGAGCTGGTCATGGCTCTGGAAGAGGCCTTCGGTGCCGACATTCCGGACGAAGAAGCGGAAAAGCTGACCACCGTCGGCGACGCTATCGCTTACGTCGAGAGCAAAGCGAACTGATTGGCGCACAGCTTGCGTAACAGTTTACAGAAAGGGTCGCTGATCGGATACGATTGGTGACCCTTTTTTCTTGTTTTTTGAATAACTGTACTTATTACGGGCGGATTTTTCCGGTACATTCATCATCCGGCCCGGATTTTTCGGAATAACGTAATTTAAGCATTGAGGCAGAAATAATATGGATAAACGCAGAGTAGTGGTTACCGGTTGCGGGGTGTTGTCCTGTGTCGGTAACGACGTGGAAACTTTTTGGGATTCTCTGGTAAACGGCCGTTGCGGCATCGGGGAGATCACCCGTTTCGATACCAGTGCCTACCGCACCCGCATCGCCGGTGAGATCAAAAATTTCGACCCGACTGAATTCATTTCCGTCAAAGAGGCCCGCCGCATGGATCTCTTTACCCAATATGCCATCGTCGCCGCCGGTCAGGCCTTGAAAAATGCCGGATTGGGCGGTAACGCCGGAGAAAAACGCTCCGACGGCAACCGTTGCGGATGTATGGTTTCCAGCGGTGTCGGCGGTTTATCCACCATGGGTAAAGAGTGTCTGGTGCTTGACAGCCGCGGTCCAGACCGGGTGTCGCCTTTCCTGATCCCGATGATGATCAGCGACATGGCCGCCGGTGCAACAGCCATGACCTACGATCTGCGCGGTCCCAACCTCGGTCTGGTCACCGCCTGTGCCACCCGATGCCACTCCATCGGAGAAGCATTCTGGACGATCAAACACGATGATGCCGATATCATGGTCGCCGGCGGTGCTGAAGCCAGCATCGTCCCCATGGGTCTGGCCGGTTTCTGTGCCCTCAAGGCGTTGAGTACCCGCAATGATGATCCGTTGCACGCCAGCCGTCCGTTTGACCTCAACCGTGACGGATTTGTAATGTCCGAGGGTGCCGGTGTGCTGGTACTTGAGGAACTCGGCCATGCGGTGCGCCGCGGTGCAGACATCCTGGCTGAAGTGGTCGGCTACGGTGCCACTGCCGATGCTTATCACATCACCAGCCCTGCTCCGGATGGCAACGGCTGTGCCAGAGCGATCCAAATGGCGATGCGTCACGCCGGTATCACTCCGGATCAGTTGGACTACATCAATGCCCACGGCACGAGTACTTCACTCAACGACAAATACGAAACGCTGGCAATCAAAGCCGCTCTCGGCGATGCCGTCAGCAAAGTGGCCGTCAGCAGTACCAAAGGAACTACCGGACACGCACTGGGTGCCGCCGGCGGTTTGGAGTGTATCGCCTGTATCAAGAGCATCCGTACCGGCATCATTCCGCCGACGATCAACTACGAAACCCCCGACCCGGAATGTGATTTGGATATCACCCCCAACACGGCCCGCAGGCGGGATGTGACCTATGCGATGAACAGCAACCTCGGATTCGGCGGTCACAATGGCACGATGCTTTTCAAAAAATTTGAAAATTAATCACATATAACTCCGGAGGAAAAGACTATGAGCAAACATCTTCTTACTGCCGCAAGCGGTGCAATCCTTATTCTGGCAAGCGGTTGCCATTACACCCGACTCGCCAGACCGGAAACCAGCAGTGAAATGCAGGACTGGGAAGCGATCATTCTGGAAAGTTATCCCGGTTATACTCCGCCGCCGACCTCCACGCGGGTCGTCCGGTCACAAAATCCGGCCCCCCGGCAGCCGGCACCGATGGATGTTCAGGCTCCGGCCGATATTCCGGCAGAACAACCCGCCGCTCCTGAAGTATTGCCGGCAGAACAGCCCGCAACTGAGGCCCCGGCCGCCCCGGCGGAACAGCCCGCCGCTGAAACTCCGGCCGCCCCGGCAGTAGTCGAGATCCCGGCTGATCCGGCCGCTGAAACTCCGGCCGCCCCGGCGGAACAGCCCGCTGCGGAAACTCCGGCCGCCCCGGCGGAACAGCCCGCAACTGAGGCCCCGGCCGCCCCGGCGGAACAGCCCGCAGTTCAGACGCCTTCGGGCCAGACTCCGCCCGATCCGACCAACAGCACGGTCTATGAAGTCAAAGCCGGTGACACGCTCGGTTCCATTGCTCAGAGTGTCTATGGTGATGCCCGTTACAGCAATGTGATCTTCCGGGCTAATACGGATATTCTGCAAGACCCCAATAAACTGCGTCCCGGCATGAAACTGATCGTGCCGAAACTCTGATATTGACCTGATGGAAATCGTTGAACGATTCTATTTTGAACCGGGCTTCTCCCTGCGTGCCGCCGGTACCGGGGATGAAGTCCGTTTGCTTGAGCGTTTCCGCAACATTTTCAGTGTCAATACCGTCGCCCGGGAAAACTGGGTCGAATTATCCGGCAGTCAGGAGTGTGTGCATAACGCAATGAATGCCCTCGATGAGTTACAGACTCTTTTCAAACTCCGCAACCGGGAACTTGACCGGGCTGATGTGGAAACGATTCTGCGGAAAACAGGAGAAGATTCACTCCAGTCCTTCTGGAATTCAAGAGTATCTGTCGCACCGGGCCGCCGGGAGATCATGCCCCGTTCCGCCCGGCAGAAAGCATATCTGGAAGCCATCGGCAAGTACGATGTGGTTTTCGGCATCGGCCCGGCCGGTACCGGCAAAACTTATCTGGCGATGGCCATGGCCGTTTCGCTCTTTTTACGGGGTGAAGTTTCCAGGATCATCCTCACCCGTCCGGCCCGGGAATCCGGAGAAAAACTGGGCTTTCTGCCCGGTTCGCTGGAAGACAAGGTTTCCCCTTATCTGCGGCCGCTTTACGATGCCCTTTTCGATATGATGCCGCAGGAGGAAGCCGCCAATCTGATCGCCCGCAACATCATTGAAGTCGCCCCTCTGGCATTCATGAGGGGCCGCACGCTGAATAATGCCTTTATCATCCTTGATGAAGCACAGAATACCACCGTTGAACAGATGTTGATGTTTCTCACCCGTATGGGTTTCGGTTCACGTTGTGTGATCACCGGTGATCCGACCCAGTCCGACCTGGCCAGACATGAATCATCCGGACTTGACCGGGCTTTGAATACCCTGAAAACGGTCAGGGAGATCGGCTTTGTATTTTTTACGCCCAAAGATGTGGTACGCCACAATCTTCTGGAAAAGATCATAACTGCATACAATCACGAGCAGGAGCAGTAAACACTTATGGATTGGAAAAAATTCAGTCTTTTCAACCGCCGCAACCGGGGCGGCAAATCATGGATCGACCGGGAATATATCGAAGAAAGTCTGGAAGCGTCACCGGTGCCGATCATCATGGTCATCGTCCTGATCTGGGCGGTGGCCTCGGTACTGCTGCTGCTTTCAGAAAATTGCCAGCGGGATCTGACCGTCTGGGAAGGCAACCAGCGAGCCCCCTTCTCCGTATGGGCCAGAACCCGTTTTTCCTATGAGGATACTGCCGCCACTGAAGCATTGAGGGATCAGGCCAGAGCCGGAGAACCGCAGATCTTCCGGGTGGATCCCGAAGCCAGCGGAGAACTTAAAAATTCACTGCTCCATTTTTTCCGCACCGGAATGTCTTTAAGCCAGAGTGAAGAGCAGTTATCCAGAGATATCGACGGTATACTCTTTAACGGTGTAATGAATGATCAACTTCTTGCCGGATTGCCTGACGGCAAACCGGTGCAGGTCATCGCCCCGGATGGAGCAAGTTACAACTACAGTGAACCTTACAACGCTTTACGCAGTGCGGAAAAATTGATCGGTTTGCTGAATCTGCCGCCGGAGCAAGCCGGTACGGCAATCGAAGGTATTCAAGAATTACTCGCTCCGGGCAACCTGATTTTCGATCCGAGTGCCACCGAAGACAAAGCAGAGGCCGCAGCAAGCATGGTCCAGCCGGTCATCAAGGAGCGTAAACGCGGCGAATTGCTCATTGAAAGACACCAGCCCATCACCCGGGAAACAGTGGATATGTTCGAAGCGGAAAAACAGGCTTTGCCCAACAGTTACGGACTTATCCTGCTGGGCAGTCAGTTGATATTGAGTTGTCTGCTTTTGATGCTGGCTTTGTTTTTCCTCTACCGGGTATATCCCAAAATATTCAAAACTCCGCGCCGTTTTGCCACCGGAGGATTTGCGGTGATTCTGGCATTGCTGGCCAATTTCGGAGCATTTCAACTTTTCTTCTACTTTTTCCGCCACGGGATAGCCGGCAGTTATGAATTGATGCTGTTCATGATCCCGATACCATTCGGAGCGGCGTTACTCACAGCTCTGCTGGGCAACCGGACGACGGTTTTCGCCAGTTTTCTGATCACCTCGATCTCTGCCCTGATGATCCTGCCTGACCGTTCATTTGAATTGGCATTACGCTGGTTTGCCATTGCTCTGCTGATGGCTTTGATCACCCGCAATCTGACCAACTACCGCAGTTATTTTGTCCGGGTATTCATTTGCGGAGCATTGCTCACAGCGGTGATCAACAGTGACGTGATCTACTCGTTTTACAATCAGCCGGAAACACTTAAATTTATTTCCATCACGATCCTGCTCAACAGTTTCGTCTGTGCCATGGCGGCATTGCTGGCGGTATTCGCCTTTGAATTGATCTTCAATACCGATACTTCCATGTCGTTGATGGTTTTAAGCGATTACAACCACCCGCTGCTGGAAAAACTCAAACGCGAAGCCCCCGGCACCATGTTTCACTCCATGACCGTGGCCACACTGGCCGAAGATGCCGCCAGAGCCATCAAAGCCAACCCCATCCGGGCCAAAGCCGGAGCGTTATTCCACGATATCGGCAAACTTGCCATGCCGCAATATTTCGTGGAAAATAATGTTGACAGCCCCAATGAACATCTGACGATGCCCCCCCAACGCAGTTGCGGCATCATCCGCGGCCACGTCAAAGAAGGATTGATCCTGGCCAGAGAATACCGGCTTTGCAGTTTTATCCGGGAAGCGATCGCCACCCACCACGGCGACGATCTCATCTCATTTTTCTACCGGCGCGCTCTGGAAAACAGCAACGGCGAAAATCTGCCGGTCCTCGAATCGCAATTCCGCTACGACGGCGAACCGCCGGTCAATAAGGAGTTGACTATCATTTCGCTGGCCGATGCCTGTGAAGCAGCCAGCCGTTCGCTCAACAAACCGACACCGGCCAAACTTGAATCACTGGTCAATGAAATTTTCATCGGCCGGTTGCGCGGCGGACAATTACGCAACTCGGAATTGACCACCAGTGAATTGAATATCGTCCGTGAATGTTTCATCGCTGACCTGATAAGTTTCAATCACGGCCGTATCGCTTACCAAAAGGAGACTTCTGATGATCCAACTGCATTGCCGCTGGAAGAACAGCAAACTTCCGGCCCCGAAAAAAAGTGATTTACGCCGGTTCGCCCATGAAGCCGCCGTCGCCGCCGGTCTGCCGGCCGATCCGGTCTGGGATTTGAATCTGCTCTTTGTGAATGATCACAGCATGGCCGTTTACAATGCCGAATTGGTCGGCCATGAAGGAACGACCGATGTCATCACTTTTTCCTACTTTGACGGTTGCGACTTCTATGAAGCCGGTGACACCATGATCGAATTGATCATCAATCCCGATGCCGCCATGCGTGAAGGAACAAAACGGCAAACCGGTTACGCCTTTGAAATGGCTCTCTATATCGTCCACGGTCTGCTCCACAGTGCCGGTGAAGATGATCTTTCACCCGGACCGCGGCGGCGGATGCGGCGCCGGGAAAAAGAGTGTCTGGCCATCCTCTCGGAAAAATTTGATTTCAACAACCTTTTCAAACAGGCTTGAAAGAGCCGCTATCGTGCATTATATTAAAGACAAAATCTATCGTACTGAAAAATATCCAAGGAGATCACCAATTATGAAACGTTTCTGTCTGGCCGCCATGCTTACTTTGATTTTTGTTTGCGGTTGTGAATCGGTCAACCCTTACAAAATCGCCGAAAAAAATATCAACAATGCCAAACAACTCCGGGTCGGCATGACCAAAGATGAGGTATTGGCGATCATGGGGGAACCGCTGACTGAAGAAAGTTTCAACCGTCCCGATCTCTGGTATTACTACTTTGACTGCAACTGGCTCGACGGTTTCATCACCGAGGAGGAGTGTTTCCCGCTGGTATTCAAAGACGGCAAACTTATCGGCTGGGGCAACAATTTCTATGCCCGGTGGCGTCTGGAAAACCGTGACCGGATCCCCCAGGTGGAGATTCCCGCCGCAGATGCCGGAGAATAAGCCATGCGTCGGATCAAACTTCCGCTGACGGCGGTTTTACTGCTGATTTTCACGTTTCAACTTGCAGCAGATCCGCTCAAAACCGGTTCACAGGTAAGTGCATTGCCGTCACCGCTTTATCTGGATGATTCCAATAAAACTCTGAATGAATTCCTCGGTGAAAAGTATGTCGTCTTATTCATCTGGGAAATGAATAATGCCGCCCTCGGCGAATTTTATGCCGCCAGCAATGCCGCCATCCGCAACCGGGATGTGGCCAATTTCGTCGGTATCGGCATCGGTCCGCACGCCCGGCTCAAACGCTTCCCCGGTGCGGTGCGTCTCGGATTTCCGGTCAATTCCGATCACCGCGGAGCCGCCAAAGCCCTCTTTCTCCGCCCCGGCGACCCCATGCCGCTGACCGTATTGCTGGATAAAAACGGAGTTATCCTCTGGCGGGGCAGACTGCAGAATCTGCAAGCTGTTCTCAACAACTGCCAACAGGGTAAATTCGACTTGCAGGAACAGATCCGGATCGAAGATTTTTCCGCCGCAGTAAATACCGCTATCAGCGAAAACAAGTTGGAAGATGCCCTCGATCTGCTCCGCACCGAATACACCAGCCATCCGGAAAAATTCGATTTGCTCCAGATGCAGATCGCTCTTCTGGGCCGGTTGCAGAAAATCGATGAAGCCTTTGAGTTGCTCCATCAGGTTCAGCAGCGTACCCCGACCGACTACCGGGTATATGAACTGGAATACAAAATGATCGGAGAACTCGACCTCGTTGATAAATTGCCGGATTTTTTCAGCCGGGTGAAAACCGCTTTCGCCAAAAAGCCCAATATCCTGATCGCTTTTGCACTGGCAGAGTGTCAGTTGCCGCCGGATAAACTCAATCTGCAGTACGTTATCGATCTTGCTTCCACCGGATGGCAGAGTCAGGAATTCACCTCTCCGGAAAACCGCGGCCTTTATGCCTTGGACTACGCCAGCATCCTCCACTCCATCGGACGCAACGATCTGGCCGTGATCATCATCACTCAAGCCTGCGAAGACCTCAAAAATAATGCTTCACAACTGGCCAGAGCCCAGGCCGCACTGACTTATTATACCAAAATGAAAGAGATTGCTCCGACAATTTCCCTGCCGGACTTGAAAAAATAATATTTTGGAACTATATTATGGTGAGGCAATTTACGGATATTGCCTTGTAATGTCTATTGCAAGGCAGAGCAGAGAAGCGGTTTACTCCGGAAAATCTGCCGGTTTCCATGCGTGGAATTCGGTCGGTTTCACCTTCTGTGCCAACTTCAGGCAGGGGATGTGACACCGGGATTCCGCCGGTAAAACCGGAATTTTTTTGTGGCAGCATCCCGCTTCAACCCTCTGCAAAACCCTACTCATAAAAAGGATTTTATATCATGGGTGAAGAAAAAAAGATCGTTTTCCAACTGGATGACACCAGAACCATGGAAATCTCCACCGGCAAAATGGCCGGTCTGGCCAACGGCAGCTGCCTTGTCCGTCTCGGAGATACCATCATCATCGCCGCCGCCTGTTCCGGTGAACCGCGCGAAGGCAGTGATTTTTTCCCGCTGCAGGTGGATTACCGGGAAAAATATTCCGCCGCAGGTAAATTCCCCGGCGGCTATATCAAACGTGAGGGCCGCCCCTCGACCAAAGAGATCCTCACCTGCCGTATGATCGACCGTCCCATCCGGCCGCTCTTCCCCAAAGGCTTCTTCCACGAAGTCCAGGTGCAGTGCATGCTTCTGAGTGCCGACGGTGTCAATGATGCCGACGTGCTGGCCATGGTCGGTGCTTCAGCCAGTCTGATGCTTTCCGATCTGCCTTTTGAAGGTCCTATCGGCGCCGTCCGCGTCGGCAAGGTCGACGGTCAGTACATCGTCAACCCCACCCGCGAACAGATGGAAAAAAGCACTCTCGAATTGATCTACGCCGGTCTGCCCGATCAGGTCATCATGATCGAAGGTGAAGCCGAATTCGTCAGCGAAACCGAAATGCGTGAGGCCATGTATTGTGCCAACGAAGCGATCAAACGTCAGTGTGCCGCCCAGATCGAACTGGCCAAAATCGCCGGCCGGACCAAAAAAGAATACCATTACTACCTCGTGCCGGAAGCTCTCCAGAAAGCTCTGGAAGATTTCTGTGCCCCCACTATCGAAAGCACTTGCACCATCCCCGGTAAAGAGAACCGTCAGAATGCTCTCAATGAGCTGCTCGCCAATGCCAGAGCCGCCCTGCGTGAAAACTTTGCCGATATGAGCGATGCCGAATTCAACCTCGAAACCGCCAAAGGTTTTGACGACTACGTCCGGGATATCACCCGTAAACTTATCCTTGAGAAGCACTTCCGTCCCGATGGCCGTTCCGTCACCGACATCCGCCCGCTTTCTGCGGAAGTCGATGTTCTGCCCGTGGTCCACGGCAGTGCCCTTTTCTCACGCGGTGAGACCCAGGCTCTCGTCATCGCCACTTTGGGCAGCGAAAAAGATGCCCAGGAATTCGATGACCTGACCAGCGTTACCGGCAACGCCGTCAAACGCTTCTATCTGCACTACAACTTCCCCAACTACAGTGTCGGTGAAGTCGGCCGTATCGCCGGCCCCGGCCGCCGCGAGATCGGTCACGGCAACCTTGCGGAAAGATCCGTTGCCAAAGTCGTTCCCGCCAGTTTCCCCTATGTGGTGCGCTGCGTTTCCGAAATCATGAGTTCCAATGGTTCGACCTCCATGGCCAGCGTATGCGGTGCCACTCTTGCTCTGATGGATGCCGGTGTGCCGATCACCGCTCCGGTCGCCGGTATTTCCTGCGGTCTGGTCACCGGTGACAATGGTGAAAGACTCCTTTTGACCGACATCCTCGGTGCGGAAGACCACTTCGGCGATATGGACTTCAAAGTTTGCGGCACCCGTGACGGCATCACCGGATTCCAGCTCGACCTCAAACTTCCCGGTATTCCCATCGACCTGCTCTGCGAAGCCATGGAACGCAACCGCATCGCCCGTCTGAAGATCCTCGATGTCATTGAGAACTGCATTTCCGCTCCCCGTGCCGACATCAGTCCCCGGGCTCCGCGTATTGAGGAAATCAAGATCAACCCCGATAAAATCGGTGCCCTCATCGGACCCGGCGGTAAAAATATCCGCTCCATCACCGACGAAACCGGTGCCAGCATCGACATCGATGATGACGGTACCGTCAAAATCATGGCTTGCAACCTCGATCAGCTCAATGCCGCCAAAGAACGCGTGCAGGCTTGCACTGCTGAAGCGGAAGTCGGCAAGATCTATCGCGGTAAAGTCGTCACGGTCCGTGACTTCGGTGCTTTCGTCGAAATCCTGCCCGGCATGGATGGCTTGCTCCACATCTCCGAAATGGCCGATTACCGGGTCAATAAAGTTACCGATATCTGCAATGAAGGCGACTTCGTCACCGTCAAAGTCATCGACATCGATAACTCCGGCAAAATCCGCCTCAGCCGCAAAGCCGCCCTCAAAGAAATGGACAACTGAGTTACTTTTCTTTTCACGAGAAAAGAAAAGTAACCAAAAGAAAAGCGAGATGTCGCGCCCCGGATTTCATCCGGGGCTTGATCGGACGGCCTGACGGCCTTTACAGGGGCTTCGCCCCCGTACCCCCATGTGGGGCTCGGCCCCACGCCCCGAACAGGGGTGTTTTTGTAGTATTGGGGCGTGTTGTTACCGGTTATGAGCCGGTGGATAACGGACATAACGGACATAACGGACGATACGGACAATCAAAGCAGTCTGCACAAGGTCGTATTTGTCACGGGAAACCGCGCAGACCGCAGTCGAATGCACTTTTGCCCGATAAGGGCAAAAGCCGGTCTGGTATCAGCCTTTTTGCCTCCCCTCAAGCGAACAAGAGCCAATAAACGCTCTACCGGCTCATAACCGGTAACAACACGCCCTAATACCACTAAAATACCTCGGCAGACTGCTTTGATTGTCCGTTGTGTCCGTTGTGTCCGTATTGTCCGTATTGTCCGTATTGTCCGTTATCCACCGGCTCATAACCGGCAACCAAACACGCCACAATACCACAAAAACACCCCGGCAGACTGCATAATCTGCCGGGGTATAACGAAACCCATTAAGGAAAGGCAACTGCCGCCTTTAAAGTTCGGTGGTAAGTTTTGCGGCCATGCGTTCGACTTTGGCCAGAGCCTCATCCACACTGTTGTCACGGGCCAGCAACACACCGAGGCGGCGGTGACCACGCAACTCGCCCTTGCCGAAAATCCGCATGGAAGTATCCGGTTCGGCCAGAACTTCCGCCAGATTGCCGAAACTTACGGCATCGGAATTACCGGCAACTTTGATCGCTTTACTGGCACTGGGACCGTGGAAAGCGATATTGGGGATCGGCAGTCCCAGGATCGCTCTGGCGTGCAGATCGAATTCGGAAAGATCCTGGGAGATCATCGTGACCATACCGGTATCATGCGGACGGGGGCTGACTTCGCTGAAAATAACCTCATCCCCGCAGATAAAGAGTTCCACACCGAAAATACCTCTGCCGCCGAGAGCATCGGTGATTTTTTTGGCGATATCTCTGGCTTTGGCGATGGCGGTTTCGCTCATTTTCTGGGGTTGCCATGACTCCTGATAGTCGCCATCGACCTGATGGTGGCCAACGGGTTCAAGGAAACTGGTACCGGCGATATGACGGACGGTGAGCAGGGTGATTTCGAAATCGAATTTGACGAAACCTTCCACGATGACTTTACCGGCGCCGGCCCGGCCGCCTTTCTGGGATTCTTCCCAGGCAGCATCGATCTGATCGGCGTTTTTGATGGTGCTTTGGCCGTGCCCGGAACTGCTCATGATCGGTTTGACCACGCAAGGCAGACCGATTTCTTTGATCGCGGCATCGAATTCCTCACGGTTGGCGGCGAATTTGTATTTGCTGGTCGGCAGGCCGAGTTCTTCGGCGGCCAGACGGCGGATACCTTCACGGTTCATGGTCAACTGGGCGGCTTTGGCGGTGGGGATCACGGTATAGCCTTCGCTCTCAAGTTTCACCAGTTCAGAAGTGGCGATCGCCTCGACTTCGGGGACGATATAATCGGGTTTTTCTTTTTCGATAACTTCACGCAAAGCGGCACCGTCAAGCATATTGACAGTATATGAGCGGTGGGCCACCTGCATTGCCGGGGCGTTGTTATAGCGGTCAACGGCGACCACTTCCACGCCGAGCCGCTGCATGGCGATAGCCACTTCTTTACCCAATTCACCTGAACCGCAGAGCAGGATCTTAGTTGCACTTCTGGTCAATGCTGTTCCGAGTTTTGCCATAAATTTTTTCCTTTCACTAAATATATGTTATTCCTGAAAACCGGTAATCACAGAACTCCGTTTGCCGTAACGGTGACACTCTTTGAGGTATTCCACGGCTTCTTCGGCGGTATCGACGACTTCGATCAATTCCATATCTTCGGGGGAGATCATCCCTTCAGTGAGCATGGTATTTTTGAACCAGCGGATCAATCCGCCCCAGAATTTACGGTTGACGAAAATGATCGGGATCAAATTGATCTTGCCGGTCTGCACCATGGTCAGCACTTCCGACAACTCATCAAGTGTACCGAAACCGCCGGGATAAATGATCGCCGCAGTGGAGTATTTGAGAAACGACACTTTGCGGACAAAGAAGTAATTGAAATTGATCGAAGTGGTCTGGTACGGATTGGGGTGCTGTTCCATGGGCAATTCGATATTCAACCCGATGGAAACGCCGTTTTTCTCATAAGCACCGCGGGCGGCGGCTTCCATGACACCGGGACCGCCGCCGGTGATAACTCCGTAACCGGCATCGGCCAGACGGTTGCCCAACTCCCGGGCAGAAGCATAAACCGGATCATCCTGCGGAGTGCGGGCCGAACCGAATACTGACACCAGCATTTTCGGTTTGTTACGCATGGTTTCAAATGATTGGACAAACTCAGACATGATCCTCATGACCCGCCATGAATCCATGGGCATAAAATCGACTTGACGGTTGTTGTAGTCTTTCATTATGTGTTTTCTCCTCATTCGACAATTCCGGCGGCAGTCAGAAAAAATCCTTATTCACCGCATAAATCCCTGATAGTTGTTTATCATCCAGTTTTTGAGCAGTTTACGCAGCAGAAATTCCTCTTTATCTGCGGATTCGCCAAAGTGGTGATTGCAATACGGACAACGGGAAAACATCTCGATATCCGCCGGATGGATCTGTTCCTCGCATTGAGGACAGAATTTTCCGGCGATCAGAAATTTCTCCGGGTCAGTTACATTTTTTTTCATCAAACAGATCCTCTTTATCCTTGCAAAGCGCCCGTTTTTGAGCTATTTTATAAAGCAGTGTACTGTGTCATTGTATAAGATAACTCAAGTTTATAACAAAATCAAATCCCGCCGGGGAAACTCCGGCACAAAATTGTATGAAAAAATTCTGGATCATAGCCGGAGAAGCCTCCGGCGACATTTACGGTGCCGCTCTGGCAGAGGAATTGCGTCAATTGGCTGCGGCCAAAGGCGAAAGTATTGAGATTTCCGGCATGGGCGGAGCAGCCATGATCAAGGCCGGAGTCAAAATCAAAGTGGATTCCACGGAGTTGGGAGTCATCGGGATTTTTGAGGTGCTTAAAAGCATTTTCACCTTTATCAGAATATTTTTTCAACTGCTCAAAGCCGCCAGAGAGGAGCAACCGGATGCGGTGATCCTGATCGATTATCCCGGATTCAATCTGCGGTTCGCCAAAAAACTTTACAAACTGGGCATTCCGGTTTACTGGTATGTCAGTCCGCAGGTGTGGGTATGGGGCAAAAAACGGCTGCCGGTACTGGCGAAAATCTGCACCAAAATGCTGGTGATCTTTCCCTTTGAGGTGGAAGTTTATGCCAAAACACAACTGCAGGCCAAATTTGTCGGGCATCCGCTGGTCGATGTGATCTCCGGCAGACGTGATCCGGAAATCAAGCGTGATCCGGCAAGTTTCCTGCTGCTGCCCGGCAGCCGGAAAAATGAGATCGAGCGTTTGCTCATCCCGATGCTTGAGGTGGTCGATGAATTGCATAAGAAACATCCGGAATTAAAGTTCACTCTGGCCGCCCCCAGAGAGAAGATCGCCGGATTGTGCCGGGAAAAGATCGGGAAATTCCGCAAAAAACATCCCGGCCTGCCGGAAATCACCATCGCGGTCGGCAGTACCGGCAAACTTCAGCAATCCGCCGGTACGGGTATTGCCGCCAGCGGTACGGTGACAGTGGAGTGTGCATTATCCGGATTACCGCTGGTGGTCGGTTACAAACTCAATCTGTTGACACTGGCTCTGGCCAAAATTCTGGTCACACTTTACCGGGGATTTTTCACCATGGTCAATATCATTGCAAATAAAGAGGTGTATCAGGAGTTTTTGCAGTGGCATTTCTGTAAAAAAGAGGTACTTCCGGCGGTGGAAGCCATCCTGCCCGGCGGCCCGCGCCGCAAAGAGGTGGAAAGCGGCATGGCAGAAGTGGCCTCGCTTCTGGGTTCGGCTTCAGAAGTTTCCGCATTACGCCGGGCGGCGATCGAAATGTATGAGTGAAAGGAATATTGACCTATGAATGAAAAACTTATCACTTGGGATTTAAGTGTTCTCTATCCGGATTCAGAAAGTTGGGAAAAAGAATTTTCCACCTTGCAGAGCATGGCGGAAAAATTCTACTCATTCAAAGGCCGTTTGGCGGAATCCCCCGCAGTTTTGAAAGCCGCCATCGAAACTTCTGATGAATTTGACCGGCTGGCCGAAAAACTCTACACCTACGCCCATTTGCTCTCCGATGAAAACACATCCATCGGCAAAAACCGGGCCAGAGTTGACCGGATCTCGGCCAAATTATCTGCACTGTCTGAAATGGAAAGCTGGTTCGATCCGGAAATAATGGCGATCCCCGATGAGCGGATGCAGGAGTTGCTCAATGCTCCGGAACTGGCCTTTTACCGCCGCAGTCTGGAAGAACTCCTGCGGGAAAAACCCCATACTTTGAGTGAAGCCGAAGAAAAACTGCTCGGCACTCTGGGCGATGTGCTGGGTAATTCCGACGAAACGTTTTCCACGCTCAATGATACGGATATGAGTTACGGCAGACTCCGCAATTCAGAGGGAATTCTGACCGATCTTACCCACGGGAGTTGGGGCAGTTTCATGGAAGACCCCCAACGTGCGGTGCGTAAAAAAGCATTTCACCAACTCTACCGCCAGTACCGTCAATACCGAAACACACTGGCATCCACATTGGATGGGACCGTCAAACGTCATGTGGTCATGGCCAAAATCCGCCACTTTGACACGCCCTTGCAAGCGGCACTTTTTTCGGAAAACATCCCCGAAAACATCTACAACAATCTGATTTCCGCTGTCAGAAAAAATCTGCCGCAGTTATTCGATTACTTCGATCTGCGGGCCGAAGTGCTGAAAGTCGATGATCTGAATATGTATGATCTTTATGCACCTCTGCTGCCGGAAAGTGCCGGGAAATGCACCTTTGACGAGGCTTCGCAAATGGTACGGGATTCTCTGGAAGTTCTCGGCCCGGAGTATTCAGAACTGTTGAAAAAAGCCTGGAGCCAACGCTGGATCGATGCTCCCTGCCGCAAAGGTAAACGTTCCGGAGCATATTCCGGCGGATGTTACGACAGTTATCCGTATATCCTGATGAGTTTCGACAACCGTTTGAGTGATGCATTCACGCTGGCTCATGAGTTGGGGCACTCCATGCACAGTGCCTTTTCCCGGAGCAATCAGCACTATCATTATGCCGGTTATGAAATTTTCGTTGCCGAAGTGGCCAGCACCTGCAATGAATTGCTTTTGTCACATCATCTGTTGCAAAAAGAGAGTGATCCCAAGGTCAAAGCCGCCATTTACGCCCGGCTGGCCGATGATATCCGGGCAACGGTCTACCGCCAGACGATGTTTGCCGAATTCGAGAAACTCATCCATGAGGATTCCGCCGCCGGTATCCCCCTGACCGCAGATCACCTCTGCGAAAAATATTATGCACTCAATGCCGACTACCACGGCTTTATCAAAGCGGATAAGGATATTGAATTGGAGTGGTCACGCATACCGCACTTTTACTACAACTTTTACGTCTACAAATATGCCACGGGCATGGCGGCGGCACTGAAACTTTCCCAAGGTATTCTGGCCGGGGAATCCGGAGCTGTGGAACGTTATCTGACCTTTTTGAAAGCCGGAGGCTCCAAAGATGTGCTGGATATCCTCAAAGATGCCGGAGTGGATCTCACCCGGCCCGAACCGATCGACGATGCACTAGCCTTTTTCGGCGGAACGGTGAATAACTTGCGGCAACTTCTGATCTGAAAAAGAGGTCAGCGGCCAACCGGTTTGAGCAGACCGCCGACCGGTTGCAATTTCACTCCGTAAGATCCGCTCAATGAGTTGAGCAGATCGCAGATCTCCTGTGCCTCGCTTCCGGTGGCGATCTCCGGCAGGCCATTCATCTTGTCCCTGCGTTCGAAATTGAGTTGAAGCGGCAGCAGTGAAAATCCGGTCATTTCTCCGTTTTCAAATTCCAGTTTCGGCAGCACGGTCAGATAGTTGAGTTTATTGCAATGCAGCCCTACTTTATTACCTCTGGAACGGGCAAAGAGTGCCGCTTCAGCGGTGGAATTGATATCGATGCCGTACTTTTCCATGAAGTCCGCCGGCAGATATTCGATGCACAACCCCTGATAGATGAAGTCGCCCAAAGAGTAGAATATGGGGCAATTACGATAAATTTCCACCGGCCGCAGACGGTGACAGCCGCCGCCGAATACGGCGGAAACTCCGGCATCGATACACGCATGGCAGAATTCTTTGAGATATTCCGGGGGATTTTCCTCCCGGATATTGTCATTGTCGTGGCAGTGAACCATGATAAAGACATAATCGTACTGTGCTTTGGCGGCTTTTACGGCATCGATCAACCGGGCCTTATCCGCCGGATGACAGGAGGTGGACGGGATATCCCGCCTGGTGGTGTACTTCAAATTGCCCAGAAAAAAGAAGCCTTCCGGATCGGGAGTGAGAAATCCGGTATCGATCAACTTCTGACGGTTGTAGTTGATCCGGGTGGATTCCGCGACCTGACGCAAAACAGCCATCTGTGATTCATCCACACAATAGACGGTATCGTGCCGCAAATAGTTCACCCCGGGCCGGGGTTTGAGTTTACCGGTGGGCTTGCCGGCTCTGGAAGCATTTTCAAAGGAGGCATCGACCGCAAAGACCGCACTGGTCACGCCGTTATGCTTCAATATGGCCGGAGCAGTGGCTTCATCGAAACTGCACCCGGTACCGCAATGGGCCAACTCGGCGGCATCGAGGGTGTCGATCGTGGAAGTCAATCCGGCAAAGGAGTAGTCAAAGCAGTGATTATTGGCCGTGCCATAGCAATTGAATCCGTATTTTTGCAAATCCCGCAGACACTCCCGGCGGGTATTGAGCCAGGTGCCGCCGCTGTATGCTCCGGCGAAGTATTCAAAATCGGAAAAGTTGGTTTCCAGATTGGTCATTTTCAGATCGCACTGGGCGATAAAATTTGCGATATCCTGCAATGCGGCGGCATATCCGGCAGGGAACTCCTGTAAAAAAAGTGAATCCCCGGTTCCGGTAACGGTCAATTTTTTATTATCCATGACAACTCTTTCCGACAGTTGGTGATTTCTGTAATAACATCAGTTATACTATAGCATAACGCTGAAAAATGTCAATCTTCCCCGAAACACTTTTTTTTCCGGAAAAAACAGATAAAATCCCCGAAAAATCAAAAAAAATCAAAAAAAATTGAAAAATTTTTGAAATTTCTTGATTTTGCTCTTGATTATTTATACTTTTTTGAGTATACTTATTAACAGTCACTGAAAAATGACGTGTAAAACTCTAAATTGTCAGGGAGGACAAACAATGAAACACAAATTCTATGACGTCAAAACCAAATCCGCTGTTGAAACCGAAGTTCTTGAATGCGTTACATTCAAAACTGCCAGCCACACCAGTTACGCATTCAAAGGCAAAACCGCTGACGGCCGCAATCTGACTGCTTTTGTCAGCAAAGCTGTCTGGGATCAGGCCAACAAGTAATTTACGGCCCGATTGCGAAGCCGCATTTTGCAGATAATTCCATTGAAGGTTATTTGCAAAATGCGGCTTTTTGTTTTTTCCGGAGAAAAAAACGGGCCGTGGCCAACACTCAAGTTTTGCCACGGCCGGTTTTCAAACACCTTATTCGTAACGCAACGCTTCGATCGGATCCAGTTGAGAGGCTTTCCAGGCCGGATAGAAGCCGAATACCATACCGATACTGGCGGATACAGCAAAGGCGGCGATCACCGCACCGGGACTGCTGGCGATGGGCCAATGGAGCTGGCTTTCAATAAAAAGTGATACACCGTGGCCGACCAGAATACCGATGATACCGCCGACCAGACACATAACGATCGATTCGATGAGAAATTGTTTGAGGATATCGATACTGCGGGCACCGACTGCCATACGCAAACCGATCTCTCTGGTGCGTTCAGTAACGGAAACGAGCATGATATTCATGATGCCCACGCCGCCGACCAGCAGCGACAGAAGTGCGACACCGAGCAGCAGATTATTCATCAGCGAACTGGTCTTATCCATCATTTTCATAAAGTCGGCCGCCGAACGGATACGGAAGTCATCATCCTGGGCGGCGACCAATTGGTGACGCTCCCGGAGAACGGCGGTGATTTCAGCGATGGCCTGTTCCATTTTCTCCGGTTCGACCGCACTGAAAGCGATTTGATCGACGTAGGTGAATTTGGGAATGACCAGTTTATCACTGCGTAAAGAGGCATCCTGCTCCGGGTAAAGTGCCACACCGGAAACCGGGAAAGTCGCACCGGGACTGCTGGCCAGCGAACTGGAAGTGCTGGTCGCAGAACCGTTACGCAGACCGGTGATACGCATACGCATCGTCGTCCACGGGATGAGGATGACGTCATCCTCATCCTGCCCCATCATATTGGAGCCTTTGCTTTTAAGTACTCCGATCACCCGGAAAGTGGTATTATTGATACGCATTTCAGTGTCAATGGGCGAATTTCCGCCGAAAAGTTCTTTGACAATGGTAGCACCGACCAGACAGACCCGGGCATTGACATCCACTTCCCGGTCGGAGAAAAAACGGCCCTCATCCAACTGCCAGTCACGGATGGTGAAGTAGGCCGGAGCAACACCGAGCATCTGGGCCGGGATCCAGTTTTCCGAACCGAAAATGGCCTGGGCGGAACTGGAAGTGACCACCGGTGAAACATGGGAAACATGAGGACACTCCTGCAAAATGGCATCGGCATCCGACGGCAGCAGTCTGGTCCAGGTATTTACTCCGACCTTGATACCGGCCACCCGGCGTACACCGGGATAAACCACACCGGAACCGGCTCCCATCTGTTCGATAGTGGCCCGGATGCTGGCAGATGAGCCGGCACCTATCTCCATCATGGCGATAACTGCGGCGATACCGATGATGATACCGAGCATGGTCAGCATGGTACGGGTCGGGTTGCGTAAAAGTGAACGCAGAGCCATAATGACAGTACTGAAAAATTTCATTGTGATACGCCTCCTTCAAAAAGGCCGGAAACGATCTGCCCGTCGCTCATACAGATAGTGCGTTTGGCAAATTTGGCAATGGCCTGTGAATGAGTTACAAGGATGACGGTGATTCCTTCATCATTGAGTTTTTTGAACATATCCATCACCTCGACACTGGTTTTGGAGTCAAGATTTCCGGTCGGTTCATCGGCAAATATGACCGGCGGATGGTTGATGAGAGCCCGGGCAATGGCGACCCGCTGCTGCTGACCGCCGGAAAGCTGCGAGGGGTGATGTCCGGCCCGGTCACCGATGCCGACCTCCTGCAAAGCGGCCAACCCCCGGCGTTTTTTTTCGGAATTGCTCAAATTTGAGGTATAGGCCAGCGGCATGATGACATTTTCCAGAGCGGAAGTACGGGGCAGAAGATTGAAGCTCTGAAAGACAAATCCGATCTGCTGATTGCGGACTTTGGCTCTTTCATCTCCGGAGGCCCTTCCGAGTTCCCTGCCGTCAAAGAAGTAATCTCCGCCGGTGGGCCGGTCCAGACAACCGAGAATATTCATCAGCGTACTCTTTCCGGAACCGGAAGCCCCCATGAGAGCGACATATTCGCCGCGGTCAATGGATAAAGAGACCCCTTTGAGAACGGATATGGAAAGATCACCCAACGGATAATCTTTGGTGATGTTGTGCAATTCGATAAGTGCCATAACCGGAACCTCACTTGCCTTGTGCCCGGGCCCGGTTGGCGGCCGAACCGCCGCCGGAAACGCCGCGCTGTTCAGGCTTGGGCATGAAAGGACTGTTTTTCTGACCGTCAGCCGGAGCATCATTTTCGGATACTTCCGTAGCACCGTAGACGATCACGTCACCCTCTTTGAGCGGCGGATCGATCAATTCGACCCGGCCGGCAGCACTCAAACCGGTACGCACTTCGACCGGACGGAGGAACTCACCCTCAAGCACATAGATGACTCTTGCCCCCTCGGCAAAGGTCTGATCCCGGTATTCCGGAGCGATCAGGGAAGCATCCGGCTGGAAGCGGAATGCCGCATTGGAAACCGTCAGCACATTGTGGTGACGCTCCCGGATGAATTTCACATTGGCAGTCAGATAAGGGATCAATTGACCATTGGAGTTGTCGGTGGTCACTTCCACGATGTAGGTCACGACATTCTGGGACATGGTGGCATTGAGCCGCACCCGTTTGACCGTACCGTGGAAAACCTGACCGGGGAAAGTGTCGATGGTGAATTCCACCGGCATACCGGCTTTGATGTGACCGATATCGGCTTCATTGACCGAAACCCAGACTTCCATCTTTTTCATATCTTTGGCCATCAGAAAAATGCTGGATGCACTCATGCTGGAAACCACCGTCTGACCGACACTGACCCGGCGGTCGATGATGATGCCATCGACCGGGGCGGTGATGCGGCAGTAATCCAGATTTCTGCGGGCCTTGACCAATTCGGCTTCACAAATGGTAAGTTGAGCCTGTGAGTGTTTGAGATCGGCACGGGCACGTTCAAGTTCGGCGACGGCACGCTGGCGGTCGGCACGGGCACGTTCAAGTTCGGCGACGGCACGCTGGCGGTCGGCACGGGCACGTTCAAGTTCGGCAGTGCCCCGCTCCAGATCGGCACGGGCACGTTCAAGTTCGGCAGAGGCTCTGGCCAGAGATGCCTGTGAACTGGCCAGATCGGCCTGTGCCCGGGCTTTTTCAGCATTGGCCCGGAGCAAAGCAGCCTGAGCATCGGAATATTCGGCCTGGGCGGAGGTGTATTCCGCTTCAGCAGAGTCAAATTCGCTTTGAGCGATCGCGTTGGAACGGCTCAAACTCCGGGTACGCTCAAAATTCTTAGTGGCAAGTTTGAGTTTGGCTTCGCTCTGACGCACCGCCGCTTCAGCGGAAGTAATGGAAGCATCAGCCGAGGAGACCGCCGCTTCGGCGGAGGTCACGGAAGCCTGGGCGGAAGCACAGTCGGCTTCAGCGGAAGTGATCGCCGCCCGGTAAGAGGTGATGGCCACGTCAGCCTGACGGATGGAAACATCGGCAGAAGTGATGGATGATTGAGCCTGACTGATGGCCGCATCGGCAGAGGTGATATTCGCTTCAGCAGAAGTGATATTGGCCTGAGCGGAAACGATATTCGCTTCGGCCTGAAGTTTCTTGGCTTCAGCCTCGCTCAAAGCGGCCCGGTAAAGCACATCATCGATCTGGGCCAGCAAGGTACCGGCTTTGACATATGAACCGTAATCGATCGGGTTGCCGTCTGCATCGGTACCGAAGTGCATGATCTTGCCGGAAACCTGGGCACCGACATTGATGAGTTCTTCCGGTTCGACCGTGCCGGAAGCACTGATGGAACTGGTCAGATCCTCTCTGATAACTTCTTCAGTTTTGAATGAAACAGTCACTTGATCTTTGTAAAATGATTTGTACCCCCACCATGAGAGCAAACCGATAATGATCACAACTGACAGCGGGAGAAGAAGTTTGAGTGCATGTTTCATAAAAAATCCTTTATCCTTGATATTTTTTCAAAAATTATTACGCATTCCTAACTGTATTAACGACCAGTTGCCGCATTATATTTTAACGGTTTTGAATATTCCGGTATTTTTCCCGCAAAGCGACGGCATGATTGCAAGTCATCGCATCGACTCCGATCCCGGCCAGATGCAATCCCAACTCATCAGTGGCAACTCCCCAGCCGACCACACGCAAACCTGCCCGGTGCAAAGTGCTGACGAAATTGCGGTCAGCGGCGTAATCGGCTTTGAAACTTATTGAGCAATGCAGAGGAGCAAGCAATTCAATGACCTTTTCAGCCGCGGGGAACGAACCGAATTCCCGGGCCAGGTCGATCAGCAGGAGCCGCGGCAGATCGGGAAATGCGAGAGCGGCCCGGGCGATGGTTTCTCTTTCAAAAGAACTGACCGACAAACGGTCACGACCGGGAAAAGCATCGATGATTTTACGGGCGGAGGGAATAAGTGACGGATCGCCTTTCAATTCGATCTGCATCAAACCGCGATCAAAAATCACATTCAATGCCTCTGACAACAGCGGCACCGGATAATATTTCCGCAACTCATCCAAAGTCGATTCAGCAACTTTTACCGGTACTCCGGCCACGCGGTCAAGATCTTCATCATGACAGCACACCACCTGACCGTCAACAGTAAGTCTTATATCCAATTCAATGCCGTCGGAATCCCGTTCCATGGCCAGAGCAAAGGAGTGCATTGTATTTTCCGGAGCATCATCGGATTCGCCGCGGTGAGAAAGAAAAAACGTACTCATGGTCCCCCCAGTTATGTTTATTTAAATAATATGCCATCACAACTGCCTTTATTCAAGTAAAAACCGATTGAAAACAACACTTTCACGGGCTATATTATAAGATTGCACAAAAAAACTTCAGGAGACTACCAAAGTGAATATTTTATTTATGCCCGAAGCATTGATGACTGCGGGGGCAGTGCTGGCCTGGCTGCTGCGTAAAAAGCCCGGAGCAGCGGCAACACTCGGCACCGGCTGTTGCAGCGGTGCGGCGGCGGCCGGATTGACCCTGCTGACTCTGGATTACTGTCACGGTGTGATGCCGGCGATCCAGAACCTCTTTGCGATCCCGGTACTGCTGCTGGCCCTGCTCTGTCCTCTCCATGCGATCGGTTACTTATCCGGTCACGGCAGTGAAAGAAGCGGCAGTTTCTGGGCGTTATTCAACCTGACGGCGGCAGCGATGCTTTCCGTGACCACCGCCACTACCCAGTTGGGATTTCTGGTGGCATGGGAGATCATGGGCGCGGCCAGTTTCGGTCTGGTGATCTTTGACCGGCACAACCACGCCGCATGGCGGGCCGGCTGGGTCTACATGATGGCGTGTCATGCCGGAGCGGCCCTGCTGATGCTGTTATTTTTCTTTCCCCACACTCCGGGATGGATGTTTCTGCTGGCAGTTACCGGTTTCGGCCTGAAAATCGGCTTTCCCCTGCTCCATGTATGGTTGCCGGAAGCCCACCCGGCGGCTCCGGCACCGGTATCGGCTCTGATGTCCGGAGCGATGATCGAACTGGGATTTTTCGGGGTTCTGCTTTTCGGGATCTCGCCGGATGGGAGCAATGCCCTTTACGGCTGGAGTTTTCTGCTCCTGGGTCTGATCACCGCCCCCTGCGGCATCATCTTTGCCCTTGCCCAGAGCAATCTGAAAAAACTGCTGGCCTATTCCAGTATTGAAAATATGGGGATCTTAAGTTGTGCTTTGGGAATGGGCTTTCTGGGAGCGGCCTACGGACTGCCGGAAATGACGGCCGCCGGTCTGCTCGGCGGAGCGATCCATCTGCTCAACCATGCCCTGCTCAAAGGGGGACTGTTTCTGGGTTCCGGTTCAGTCTACAAAGCCTGCGGCACGCTGGATATGGATGAAATGGGCGGCCTTTTGAAACGGATGCCCCGCACCGGAGCATACTTCATACTCCACGCCCTCTCTCTCTGCGGTCTGCCGCCGGGCTCGGGCTTTGCCGGTGAATTTCTGATCTATCTGGCGGCCTTTACCGGATTGGCCAGCACTTCACAGGCGGTGGTGGCCGCCAGTGCATCAACTTTGATCATCCTGGCCCTGACCGGCGGTCTGGCGGCGGCGGCATTTGCCAAAGTTATCGGAGCGGTATTCTGCGGCGAACCCCGGAGCCGGGGGGCCGCCGGTGCTGAAGAAGTGCCGTTTTTCATGAATCTGCCCGTAATGATACTGCAACTGGCCAGTTGGGTACTGCTTCTGACCTTGCCCCTGATCCTTGATTATACGGCACAGAACATCTTTACCGCATACGATTTTGCCATCATGCCGCTGGCTTTGCAATGTGCCCAAGTGGCCCTGATCTGTTTCGCCCTGACGGTGATCACACTCGGTGTTTTCGCTCTGCGGCAGATGCTGATCCGGAAAAACGGTCAGCGTATCAGCCTCACTTGGGATTGCGGCTACTCCGTACCCGGTGCAAAAATGCAGTATACGGCCACCTCATTCTCGCAAAATCCGGTGGATTTTTTCCGGATGTTGCTCCATCCGGAGCGTAAAATCGGGCGGCCGCAGGGGATCTTCCCCGAAAAAGCGACGCTGGAAGAATCTGTGGACGACGGCGGCATCCGCTGTTTCTGGCGGAAAATATTTCGTGTCACCGGCAAATCCGCTGAAAAGATCCATGCGTTGCAATCCGGCAGTCTGCACTTTTATCTGCTGATCATGGTGCTGACTCTGATCGGAATGCTGTTCTTTGCTGTAACCGGGGGGAATGGAAAATGAGTGGACTTACCATGCGTTACTTAAGTTGTTTTGCCGCCGCTTTGATCTTTGCACCGTTACTGCCGGGGATCATCAACAAAGTCAAGGCCTTTTTCGCCGGCCGCCGCGGTCCGAAAGTGACCCAGTTGTATTACGATCTGGCCAAACTCATGAAAAAAGAGTGTGTCATTTCCAAAACTTCCGGCGGCATCATCCGCTTTGCCCCGTCGGTGATACTGGTTTTCACCGTGGCTTCGGCGGCGTTGCTTCCGGCCGGATTGACCGCTTCTCCGCTGGGCTTTGCCGGTGACGTGCTGGTTTTCTGCTACTTATTGGGAATGTGCCGGATCATGTCGGTTTTAGCGGCACTGGATACCGGTTCAAGTTTCCAGGGCATGGGAGCCAGCAGAGAGATGCTCTTTTCAGCACTGGCCGAAGCGGCACTTTTTGCGGTGCTGGCATTTCTGGCGATCTACTCCGACTCTCTCGCCCTGGGCGGGATGCTCTGCGGGGATGGTTTGAAGTCATACCTTGACATCACGCCGCTGACGCTGGCGGTGCTTTCACTTTTCCTCATTCTGCTGGCGGAAAACTGCCGTGTACCTTTCGACGATCCGGAAACCCACCTCGAATTGACCATGATCCACGAAGCCATGATCCTCGACTATGCCGGACCGGATCTGGCGGCGATACTCTACGCCTCAAGTTTGAAGTTGTGGATCTTTGCCGGATTCATCACCAATTTGCTGCTGCCTCCGGGAATTTTCCCGGTGTGGGGCGAAATAATTTTAAGTTTTGCCGGGATCATCCTCTGTGCCGTGATCACCGGTATCGTGGAATCAGCGATGGCCCGTTACCGTTTCCTGAAAGTACCGCCGTTACTGATCGCCGCAGCGGTCATGCCGCTGCTGGCCATACTCTTTCTCTTTTTCTTTGACGGAGGTATCCAATGAATAATTTCAATGAATTTCTGCTGGCGGCAATGCTTTTAAGCTGCCTGATGATGGCGGTTTCCAGCCGGTTGCTGCACTGCATCAGGATCGTGGCCATGCAGGGGATCATCCTCGGCATCCTGCCGCTGACTCTGGCCTGTGCCCAGGGAAGTTGTGCTTCAACCTTCATGGCGGCGGTCAATCTGCTGCTCAAAGGCATCATTCTGCCGTATATGCTCTATAAGGCCATGATCAAAGTGCAGATCAAACGGGAACTCGAACCGGTCACCGGATATTCGCTCTCGGCGGTGATCGTACTGCTGATGGCGATATTCAGTTTCTTCATCGCCGGCCGTCTGGGAATGCCCAGCGGCAGTGCCGATGTGGCCACGATCGCCATTCCGACCTCATTCACGCTGGTGATGACCGGATTATTCATCGTTATCGCCCGCAAAAAGGCCCTGACCCAGGTGATCGGTTTTCTGGTGTTTGAAAATGGCATCACCCTTTTCGGTGCGGCCGCCATGCGGGAACACCCGTGGATCGTAGAACTGGGCATTTTACTGGATGTGCTGGTACTGGTATTCATCATGGGGATCACCGTCAATCAGATCAGCCGGGCCTTTTCCCACATCGATTCGGATCAACTCAATCAACTTGATGACATGCCGGAAAAAGAGGAGGTGCACGGATGATCATTGCATTGATTTTACTGGTTCCGCCGGCAGCGGCACTGGCAGCATATTTGAGCCGCAGTGAAAAATTCAGCCGTTATCTGCCGGTACCGGTGGCCGCCGCCCATGCGGTGCTTTGCGGTATGCTGATGACTCATCATGAAACTCTGCATCTCGGCGGCGGTATTTATCTGGCTCCGGATGCCGATGGTCTGGTGATCCTCGGAGTGACCAGTGCCCTCTTTTTGCTCACCTCGTTATTCATCACCTTCTGGCAACCGCTGGATTCCCGGAGATCAGAGGGGCACGTTTCGATGGGTACTCCGGCCTTTTCAGCGTTTTTACTGCTCTTTCTATTCACGATGACGCTCACCGCTCTGGCCAGAGATTTCGGAATGCTCTGGGTGGCGGTGGAAGCGACCACCCTGGCCAGTGCACCATTGATCAACTGTCACAGAAGCAAAACCTCGCTGGAAGCGATGTGGAAGTATCTGCTGATCTGTTCCATCGGCATCGGTCTGGCCCTTTTCGGCACGATGCTGATCGCGGCTTCGCTGAATGATCCCCATGCCGGATTATCCTTTGATACATTGCAAAAACTCGGTACCGCCGGAGCATTCGATCCGGTCTACTTCCGGACCGGCTTTGTCCTCTGCTTTGCCGGATACGCTCTGAAAACCGGTCTGGCTCCCTTTCACACTTGGCTGCCGGATGCCCACAGCGAAGCCCCCGCTCCGGTATCGGCACTGCTGTCGGGCAGTTTGCTCAACTGTGCTTTACTGGCCATCATCCGCTTATGGCACATCACTCCGGAAAGCATGCAGACTTTCTGCGGCGGTTTCATGAAGTTTTCCGGTTTCTTTTCCTTGGCAGTTGCGGCACTTTTCATCATCCGCCAAAAGGATTTCAAACGGATGCTGGCCTACTCCAGTGTGGAACATATGGGATTGATCACCTTGCTGATCGTTTATGGCATGGAACATATCGGAATGCTCCATACGATTGCCCACTCACTGACCAAAATGGCCCTCTTTCTGACAGCGGGCAATATTCTTTTGAGTTACCGCACCAGATCGGTGGCGGCGGTAAAAGGTCTTTTTGACCGGATGCCGTGCAATGCCGCCGTATGGATATCCGGCATGCTGATGATCTGCGGCACACCGCCGTCGCCGTTGTTTTTCACGGAACTGGCACTGGTCACTTCAGCCGGACTGATTCCCGGAGCGGTGATCTTATTCCTGCTGCTGGTGATCTTCTGCGGCATGTCGCAACTTATGCTTGGAATGTGTTCTTCCCATCCGGAAAAGTTAAGTGCAGATCGGGAAGTGGAAAAATTGACCGATGTCCCGATACTGGCGATGGTGCTGGTATCTCTGCTTGGCATTGCCATCGGGGCGGCATGGATTACAGCGGGGTAAGACGATGACGGATAACAAATTTCTTTTGCTGGCCAATGGTCAGAGTGCCGGGATCAAAGATATTCCGGTGATAAGTGAAGCGGATTTTGATGACAGCTGCCTGCGGGCGATCCGGGAGGAGAACTGCCGTATCAGTGCCTTTTTCGCCATGCCGGATAACGGGGATGTCCACCGTCTGACGGCGGTGCTGGCCGATCCGGAAGCAAAAAAATTCCGGGTGATGCAAACAGCAGTTTCCGGAAAATTCACATCACTGACCGGATCATATCCCGGATTCAACCGCTTTGAGAGGGATATTTTTGAATCCTGCGGTCTTTTACCGGAAGGTCATCCTGCTTTGAAGCCTCTGCGATTTACTGACGGCAGGATCGGAGAGATGGATTTCTTTGCCATGCAGGGCAAAGCGGTGCATGAAGTGGCCGTCGGCCCGGTCCACGCCGGGGTCATCGAACCGGGACACTTCCGCTTTGAATGTATGGGGGAAAAGGTCTATCATCTGGAAATCTCTCTGGGCTATCAGCACCGGGGCGTGGAAAAACTGCTGACCGGCACTCCGGATAAACGGCTGATGCACCTGATCGAAACCGCCGCAGGAGATTCATCCGTTGCGGCGGCATGGAATATCTGCCGGATCATGGAATCTCTCGGCAATATCAAAGTCAGTGATGAAGTAAGTTTACTGCGGCAGTGTGCTTTGGAATTGGAGCGTTGTGCCAATCATATCGGGGATCTGGGGGCATTGGCCGGTGACGTGGCCTTTTTGCCGACCGCCGCTTTCTGCGGCCGTATCCGCGGCGAATATCTCAATATGAGTGCCGATATGGCGGGCAACCGTTTCGGCCGGAACTTCCTGATCCCCGGCGGAGTGCGTTACGGCATGGATGCCTCTGTGACCGGGAAGATCGCCGGCAAGCTGCGTACCGTGATGCCGGAGTTGTGGAATGCACTTGACTTGATGTTCGATTCTCCGACTGTGCTTGACCGTTTTGAGAATACCGGTACGGTAAGCCGGGAGACCGCCTTATCCCTCGGATTGGTCGGTGTGGCGGGCAGAGCCTGCGGTCTGGATATCAATTCGGCCTTTGACCTGCCGGCTGAAAAACGTGATATGCCGCAGAAGATCGATGTGGGCAACTTCAGCGGTGATGTGTTATCCAGAGCCAAAGTCCGTTATGAGGAGTTGAAAAAATCCCATGAATTTCTGCTTGCCGCACTGGATCGTTTGAGTTGCAGGACCGCCCCGGCAGTTCCGGTGGAGTTTCCGCTGCCCGGCGACACCATTTGCGTATCGGCCACGGAAGCGTGGCGCGGTGAATTGTGTCACACGGTCATAACCGGCGGTGACGGAAAATTCAAAGTGGTGAAGATCACCGATCCATCCATGCACAACTGGGAAGGATTGGCCATGGCTCTGCGGGATGAGGAGATCTCGCACTTCCCGATCTGCAATAAAAGTTTCAACCTCTCCTACTGCGGACACGATCTTTAAGGAGACTGTAAAATATGTGGAATTCGCTTAAAGCCAGATTGTTTCAGGGATACCGCACCGGAAAATTCCCGAAAGTTGCCCCGGTATTACCGGAACGTTTCGCCGGAAGACCGGAAGTTTTTCCGGAAAAATGCACCCGATGCGGCCGATGTGCGGCGGTCTGTCCGACCGATGCCGTGACTCTGGATGACCATTCACTGCGAATCGATACCGGCAAATGTATTTTCTGTTCCAAATGTGCGGAAGTATGTCCGGAAAAAGCCGTGGATATGAGCAAAGAGTACCGTCTGGCGGCCATGAGCAGAGAAAAACTGCTGGTTACCGGCGGCATTTACGAACCGGAACGCCCCACTGACCGGGAATTTCTCAAATTTTGCGGCAAATCGCTGAAAATACGTCAGGTTTCCGCCGGGGGATGTGCCGCCTGCGAACTGGATTTCAATGTATTGAATACTCTGGCATGGGATATGGGCCGCTTCGGTATCCAGGTCGTCGCCTCTCCCCGTCATGCCGACTGCATTTTGGTCACCGGGCCGGTGAGTGAAAATATGCTGCTGGCTCTGAAAAAAAGTTACGATGCCGCCCCGAAACCGGTCTGGGTGATCGCTTGCGGCAGTTGTGCCGTATCCGGCGGCATTTATCAGGATAGTCCGGTATGTCACAACGGGGTGGAAACGATCCTCAAGCCCGATCTTTATGTTCCCGGCTGTCCGCCGCACCCGGCAACTCTGCTTGAGGGTATTCTGCGATTGATGGATAAGAAATTCTGAAAGGAACATACATGAAAAAAGAGGGTTTTTCCAGCCGTATCGGCTTCATTCTCGCCGCCGCCGGTTCTGCGGTCGGTCTGGGCAATATCTGGCGTTTTCCCTATCTGGCGGCGCAATACGGCGGTGGAATATTTCTGTTGACCTATCTGGTACTGATGCTGACCTTCGGCTATGCACTTTTGCTTTCAGAAAACTGTATCGGCCGGATGACCGGATGCAGTCCCATCGGGGCATTCCGCAAGCTCTGTCAGAATAAAGGCAATGTCGGCAAACTGGTCAGACACGGCGGCTGGATCAATGCGATGGTGCCGATGATCATTCTGCCGTATTACTGTGTGATCGGCGGCTGGGTGAGCAGATATGTATTCACGATGTGTTCAACGCCGGTCGGGAAATTTGCCGACGGAGGATTTTCCGGAGAATATTTCACCGGATTCATCACTTCTGCCGGCAGTTCACTGCTCTTTTTCATTTTCTTTGTGGTCATCACATCGCTGGTAGTCTGCTGCGGAGTGGAAAAAGGCATTGAAAGATTCAATAAAATTCTGATGCCGACCCTGATACTGCTGATCATTTCCATCTGCATTTACTGTATGTTTCTGCCCAATGCCCAAGCCGGTTTTGCCTACTATCTGAAACCGGATTGGAGCAAATTCAGTTACCGCACCGTGGTCGAAGCGATGGGACAACTCTTTTTCTCACTGTCGATCGCCATGGGTATCATGATCACTTACGGCTCATATATGCGTAAAGAAGACAATCTGGTTTCCTGTGTGAACCATGTGGAACTTTTTGATACGGCAGTTTCTTTTCTGGCCGGATTGATGATCATTCCGGCGGTGGTGGCGTTCGGCGGTGAAGAAGCCGCCGCCAATGCCGGACCGGGCTTGATCTTTGTGATCATGCCGCAGGTATTCGCCAGTTTCCCCGGCGGTCAATTCGTCGGATTTGTATTTTTCACCCTGGTTTTATTTGCGGCGGCGACCAGTGCGGTTTCTCTGCTGGAAACCAATGTACATACTCTCATGCAGGAAATGAATCTGCCCCGGAAAAAAGCGATCATTCTCTGTATTTGGGAAGTACTCATCATCGGCACGGTCACGGTACTGGGTTACAACCTTTTGAGCAATGTGCATCCGCTGGCATTCATTGAAGAATTGCAAAACAAAGACATTCTGGATACGCTCGACTTCATCAGCAACAGTATTCTGATGCCGGTCGGTGCGATATTCACCACCTTGCTGGTAATTTTCATCGTCGGATTGAAAAACGTCTGTGACCAGATCCGTCCGGAAGGGAAAAAGTGGTATCGGGAATACCTCTACCGCTTCTGTATGCTGGTGATCGTGATCCCGTGTCTGCTGATCGTATTGCTCAACGCCACCGGATTGCTGAATTATTGTTGATTTCACCGGCAAAGCGGTATATATTATGTAACCGACAGGAAAAGGATTCTATTCAGGAAAAGTGATCATGATAAAATGCGGTATTATCGGATGCGGTGTCATTGCCCCGACCCATCTGGCTGGTTATCAGCAAATATCCGGAGCAAAGGTGGAATATTTTTGTGATCTGATCAGAGAAAAAGCAGAAAAACTGGCTGAAAACATCCCCGGAGCCAAAATTTTCACCGACTACCGGGAAATGCTCAAAGATCCGGAATTGTCGGCCGTAAGCATCTGTACCGATCACGCCAGTCATGCAGAGATCGTCTGTGCCGCCATCAATGCCGGAAAACATATCATCTGTGAAAAGGTCCCCGGCCGGGTGGGTGAAGACCTGACCGCCATGCTCGCCGCCGCCGGTTCCCATCCGGAAGTGGTCGCTTCAGGAATTTTCCAGCACCGTTTCAACCGGAATAATATCGCACTAAAAGAACTTATCGCTCAAAACCGCTTCGGCAAACTGCTGACG
This sequence comes from Victivallaceae bacterium, assembly GCA_045588835.1. Classification (GTDB taxonomy): domain Bacteria; phylum Verrucomicrobiota; class Lentisphaeria; order Victivallales; family Victivallaceae; genus UBA1784. The sequence goes on along the minus strand of JAZNEV010000039.1, from coordinate 3,502 downwards.
GCCAATTTGAATTTCGCCTGTCTGCGAACCAATGAATACTATAAACAGGATGTATGGCGCGGCACGGTCGCCGGTGAAGGCGGCGGCGTATTGATCAATCAGGCGATCCACTTTCTCGATCAGTTGCGTTTTCTTTTCGGCGATGTAAAAAAGGTGGCGGCAACCAGTGCCAATCTGACCCATCAGGGAGTGATCGAGGTGGAAGATACCGTTTCATTTGTGGCAGAATTTGTCAACGGCCTTTTCATCACCGTCAATGCCACCAATTCCGCCTCGGCGAAGTGGCGCAGTGCCCTGACCATTTGCGGTACGGAAATGCAGGTCGAATTCATCGATGAAAAACTTTCCTACCTCAACGGCAATGACGATCAAGCCGTTTCGGAAGTACGGGAAATTCTGGGAAATGCCGTTTCGGCAGATGAGATCCACGGCAAAGCCTACTACGGCACCGGACACACCGCGCAGTTAACCGACTTCATCCGGGCGATCGAAAACCAAACTTCTCCGGAAGTCACGCTGGCGGAAGCCGCCGGATCAGCGGCCTTTGTCCATGCGGTCTACGCCGCCTGTGAATCCGGCAAATGGTGCGAAGTGCAACGGTTCACCCCGGCCGGTCAATAAACAGAATTTCCCATTTTCAAGCAACAGACCAAAAACTGCTGTCCGGCACTATGACGACCGGGCAGCAGTTTTCTTTCATTATTCCGTTGCGGTCTGCTCATTCTATGGAGTGACTCGGATTATAATTGCTGTCGTAAGAGATCGTGCATTTACCGATCTTGCGGCCGTTCTCATTGTAGATAGAATAACCGGTAAGCATACCCTTGGTCTCATCCTCTTTGGTGCTGTATTCGTAAACGATTCTCTGGTACTCACCTTCTGATTCAAAAACTCCAGTATCGACCCTGCCATCGGAATTGAATATTAACGACACATAAAATTTGATATCGTCCTTTTCGTAATCAATCAGCATTGATTCCGGTACACCGTACCAGTTATAGGTAAATTCGACCGGGATTTCCACCTTATTTCCACCCAACTCCATTTGCATCACCCCGGATTTCACCCGTCCGAGCCAATCATACTGGTAGGTAATCCTGCTGTTTTCCTCACCGTTATTACCATGACAGGTTATTTCTTCGGTGACCCTTCCCCGGTCGGCAGTGACCTTCTTTCGCAATGTTTCTTCACCGTTTTCATTCACAGAATATTGCTCCATTGAAACCAGATATCCGCCGTCAAAAGTATATTTGGTAAATCCGGTGAGCATGCCGTCGTAGTAATGGTTTTCCGAAATTTCCCCGGAAAAAGATTTGCCGTCTTTTTCCGCCCGGAAGAAAAGATCATGCCCCGACTTGCTGATCACCACGCCGTCAACCTTGCGGTAAATGGCAAATCCGGCACTGCGGAACAGAGTGAAACGCACGGCCCACCACAATCCCAGAGCGACACCGCAAAGCACCACCAGCGAGATCACGATACGGATGAACCGGTTGGCCGCATTTTGACGTTTGCGCTGTCTGGCATATTTTTTGGAACTTTCCGACGGCTGCATATAAATCGGAAGCGGGCTGGAATACGCTTCGTCTGCCGGAGCTGACGGCGAAGCGGCAACCAGCGGAATATCCTGATCCGCACCGGCATCAAATGCCAACGGCACTTTGAATGATTTACCGCATTCCGGACAATCCACAACCATTCCGCGCCACTGATCGAGCAACTCCAACCGGCATCCGCATCCAGGACAATCCATCATAAATTCAGCCATAATCAAGTCCTTTAATTCGTAAGTTTTTTTAATCATTACAGTAATATACAGCCATACAAAAACTTTTTCAAATCACGCCGGATTATTCGCTCTCTGCCCGCTTGAAAAAAACGCTGTTCTGTGTTATATTATAGGTATGGTTATATGGATTTTTTCCAGAATACAATCAATCAACCAATTGGAGAAACCACAAATGAGTTGTCCGTATCAGTGCTCGCATGAAGTCGAGCAGATGTGCCGTGTCGCCAAAGGCGTCAAACACGGTCCGGCACCCATCCCCGAAGAGGGCAAATGGGTAAAATCCAAACAGATCAGCGATATTTCCGGTCTGACCCACGGTATCGGCTGGTGTGCTCCGCAGCAGGGCTGCTGCAAACTGACGCTGAATGTCAAAGACGGTGTTATTCAGGAAGCTCTCGTTGAGACTCTCGGTTGCTCCGGTATGACTCACAGTGCCGCTATGGCATCAGAGATCCTGCCCGGCAAAACCATTCTCGAAGCTCTCAACAGCGACCTCGTCTGCGATGCGATCAACGTGGCTATGCGTGAACTTTTCAAACAGATCGTTTACGGCCGTACCCAGACTGCATTCAGCGAAGGCGGTCTGCCCATCGGTGCCGGTCTTGAAGACCTCGGCAAAGGTCTGCGTTCCCAGGTCGGAACCATGTTCTCAACTGCCGAAAAAGGTCCCCGTTATCTGGAAATGGCTGAAGGCTATGTGCTTGAAATCGGTCTGGATGCCAACGATGAGATCATCGGCTACAAATTCGTCCACCTTGGCAAAATGATGGAAGCTATCCGCAACGGCATCTGCCCCGGCGAAGCTTTCGAGAAAAATGTCAAGACCTACGGCCGTTTTGATGAAGCGGTCAAAACCATCGATCCGCGTAAAGAATAAGGAGTTCAGACCATGAGTGTGAAATTTGAAGGTTACGAACGCCGTATCGCCAAGATCGAAAAAGCGTTGAAAGAATTCGGCATCGAATCTCTCGAAGCCGCCCGCGACCTCTGCCTGAGCAAAGGCGTGGATGTGGAAGCCATTGTCCGCGGTGTTCAGCCGATCGCGTTTGAAAACGCTGTCTGGGCTTACACCCTCGGTGCTGCCATCGCCATCAAAGCCGGAACCAAAACTGCTGCCGAAGCTGCCGAAAAAATCGGTCTGGGTCTTCAGGCATTCTGTATCCCCGGTTCTGTGGCTGACAGCCGCGAAGTCGGTATCGGTCACGGCAACCTCGCTGCCATGCTGCTGCGTGAAGAGACCAAATGTTTCTGCTTCCTCGCCGGTCACGAATCTTTCGCCGCCGCCGAAGGTGCTATCGGTATTGCCAAAACTGCCAACAAAGTCCGTAAAGAGCCGCTTCGCGTCATCCTCAACGGTCTGGGCAAAGATGCTGCTTACATCATCAGGCGTATCAATGGTTTTACCTTTGTTGAAACCGAATATGACTACTACACCGGCGAACTCAATATCATCGAAGAAAAAGCTTTTTCCAACGGTCCCAAAGCCGCTGTCAAATGCTATGGTGCCGATGATGTGAGCGAAGGTGTCGCAATCATGATCAAAGAAGGTGTCGATGTTTCCATCACCGGTAACTCCACCAATCCGTCCCGTTTCCAGCATCCTGTTGCCGGTACCTATAAAAAATGGGCTATCGAAAACGGCCGCAAATATTTCAGCGTCGCCTCCGGCGGCGGTACCGGCCGTACCCTCCATCCCGACAATATGGCTGCAGG
>JAZNEV010000038.1:0-24007 GCA_045588835.1 Victivallaceae bacterium | reverse complement strand
AACCATTGCAGAAAGCAGCACCGTTGTCATCCGTCTTGCGGATGTCCAGAATGAATACAGATTCGTATTTTTTCAAAATAAACCTCTTTTCTTTGATGGCTTTTTTTACTTGTTTTCAGTTTCAGTCTTCTCTGCGGCGTTGAATTTATTCATCGCCGTTGTCATACCGGCACCGAGGATGGTCAATACCGCCTCGGCCGCCCGGTCGATCGCCGTCGCAAAAATCTTTTCTTCATCGCCCTCAAAACCGCTCAAAACGTAGTCGGCGGTCTTGCCCTTTTCCGGGCGGCCGATCCCGATCCGGACCCGTTTGAAATTGGCACTGCCCAATTCGGCAATGATCGATTTCAAGCCGTTATGTCCGCCGTCGGAACCGCCCTGACGCAACCGCAGTCTGCCCGGTGCAAGATCAAGATCGTCGGAGATCACGATGATCTCCTGCGGTTCGATCCCCAGCCGGCGGCTCAAAGGAGCCACTGCGGCGCCGCTCACATTCATATAAGTAAGCGGCATTTGCAGGATCAGCGGCTTTCCCCGGTAACGCCCGGTGAAAACCCGGCTTTCAGCCAGGTGATTTTCGGTGAACCGCCCTTCCGGAAATCCGGCAAGGAGTTTTTCGATCACCATGAATCCCGCATTATGCCGGCTGTTGGCATATTCCGATCCGGGATTTCCCAATCCCACGATCAATTTTATGCTGTTGCCGGCTCCTGCCATAAGAAAATCCTTTTGTCAAACAACTCTGCGGAGAAGACTCTCCGGTTACGGAACTTACTTTTTAGCCTTTTCCGCAGCACGGGCTTCGGCTTTTTTCTCGTTGATGGCTTCCGGTTCAGCGGCACCTTCGGCAGAAGCGGTATCTTCAGTCGGCAGAACCACATGGAAGACGATCTCAGCGGCATCGAGGCCACGGACTTTGACGCCTTCGGGGAGAACCAGATCAGCCACGGTCAGAACATCACCGACTTTCAAGTTGGTGACATCGACTTTGATCATGTCAGGCAGAGCATCCGGAGTGCAGGAAACCGGCAGCTCGTGGACTTCCTGCTCCAGCACGCCGCCATGGGAAGCACCATAGCAGTCGCCGAAAGCATGAAGTTTGACGCTGGCATGGACCTCGGCGGTCATGTCAACAGCCATGAAATCGACGTGGTAGACATAGTTTTTCAGGTGGTTGAACTGAACTTCCTTGACGATGGCGGGGATCTCTTTGCCATCGACGGCGATGGTGTAGAGACTGGCTTTCCTGGCGTAAGCGACCTGCCACTCTTCGGCTTTCAGCGTAACCGCAATGGATTCCTTACCGCGGCTGTAAATGACAGCCGGGATGAATCCCGATTTCCGGAGACGCCGGGAGGCATTATCTCCGAATTCGCTCCGCGGCTGTGCCGCGATCACATTCTCTGCTTTGCTCATGGATTTCCTTTCGCTTTATTTTTGGAGAATTGTTGATTTCTTTTTACTTGATTTAATATCAGTGCCCCAGATAGAACAACGGGGAAACCGATTTACCTTCGTGGATACGGCGGATCGCTTCACCGATCAGCGGTGCGACACTGACCACGCGGATCTTGCCGTTGAGCGTGTCGATATTCGGCACGGCATCAGTGGTTATCAACTGCTCGATCTCCGGAGTATTGAGCAGTTTTTCTTTGCCGATCCCGCTCAAAAGGCAGTGGGAAACGGCGGCATAAACTTTAGCGGCACCGTTGGCCTTGAGGATCTTGGCGGCGGCACAGAGCGTACCGGCGGTACTGGTCATGTCATCGGTGATGACACAGATGCGGTCTTTCACATCACCGACCAGGTGGCTGGAAGCAACGGTCGTAGCATTGATACGCCGTTTGCAGACCACCGCAAATCCGGCCGAAAGCATATCGCCGTAGGCCATTGCCATTTTGGTACTGCCGGAATCCGGAGCGACCACCACCCCATTGTCGCCGATAAGTTCTTTAAGGTAAGGCACCAGCACCGGACGGGCATAAAGGTGATCCACCGGAATATCAAAAAATCCCTGGATCTGCTGAGCGTGAAGATCCACCGTAAGAATACGGTCGGCACCGGCACAGGTGAGCAGATTAGCCACCAGTTTGGCAGTGATCGGGACCCGCGGCTTATCTTTGCGATCCTGACGGGCATAGCCGAAATACGGCAGAACGGCGGTGATCCGGGCCGCACTGGCACGTTTGGCAGCATCGATCATAATGAGCAATTCCATCAGATTTTCATTGGAAGGAGTGCAGGTCGGCTGGATCAGAAACGCATCCGCACGGCGGACGTTTTCCTCAAACTGCACAAAGATCTCGCTGTCAGGAAAGTGATTGATATGAACCTTGCCGAGCCCAACGCCGAGATAATTCGCGATATTCTGCGAGAGTTCCGGATGTCCGCAACCGGAGTACAGACAAATGTGTGTTGCTTCTGCCAATTTCATTTTCCACCCTGTCAATTTTTTATTTGCATACCGCAAAACCAACGGGGACGAAACCGGCCGTCAGAAAAATGCAACCATCTACCCGTAAGCAGGTTATCATTTTCCCGAAAAAGCACAGTCCCGGAAACTCGCGGTTCGGCGGAACGGAAAAACCTTTGCCGAGATCTGGATCAAATGCAGATCAAGATTCCAAAACTATTATTCGTAAACTGTCTTAATATAGCACCAAAAGTGCTGTTTGTCAAACTTTTATGCGATCTTCCCGCAAAAAAATTCCGATGTCATAAAATTGTACAGCTGACCTCCCGGTCATTCACCGGGCAAATCACCGTGTCGCCGGTTCTCACACCGCTTTCCTTATCCATCCGGCAGATGGCCAATGCACAACCGGCGACCGGACAGAAAGCACTTGATGTCACCACTCCGGCGGCAACACCGCCGGGCAGTTTGACCACCGCTCCGGGTTGAGCCGGGTGACGCTCAAGTTTGATCCGGTGCAAAATGAAACGGACTTCCGATCGGCCCAAAGCCGCTTTACCGGTAAATTCCCGGTTCATATCGACCCAGTTTTCAAGTCCGCACTCTGCCGGAAAGAAGTCACTTCTGATCTCATCCGGAGCGGCCGCTTCACCGCTTTCGATACGCAAACTTTTCCATGCTCCCAACCCGGCCGGAGCGACTCCGGGAATGCTGTATACAGCACCGTAAACTTCCAGTGCATACCGGGCATTGAAGCACAGATGGAAGTTATCCATACCGGCTCTTTCACCGTGAATGACGATACAACGGAATTCATCGCCCTCATCATCTTTGAGCGTAACACTCTGCCAGAAACCTTTTTCCGGCAGCGTTTCCGCCCCGGCCTGCTGCAATATTTCCGCACTTTTCCTGCCCGAAACGGCCAATTGTGCCATTGCCTCTGACAATTCACGGATCGCAAGCGTGCCGCTTATCACCTGAAGCAAATGGTCGAATTCCTTATCCGGAGTACCGCTCTGACCGAGAAGCATGAAGTCATCCTCCTGCATCCGGCACAGAGTGAAAACCACCGACACCGTACCATCCCCGTGAAGCAGACAATTTTCTTTGCAACTGCCAACCGGCATATCCGATACCGGACGCAGGAACCGGCCATCCAGCAATGCGGCACACTTTTCTCCGGAAATCTGGAAACAACGCACCATACTGCGGTCAAAAACCGCTGCCCCGCTGCAACAGTGGCGGTGTTCGGCGACACTGCCGCCCGGGTAAAACAAAGGCATATTCCACTTGCCGCAGGGAACCATTTTGGCATCAAGTTCTTTGTGGATCTCTCCGAAAAAGGTATTTTCCGCCATATTCCGGCCTCAACATTTTCTGATACGGTCAAACTGGCGGCAAACCGCGAATATCACCGTGATTATACCTCCGGCCAGCAAGGCGGTCGTAGCTTTACTGCCCCACTCATCACGCATAACTCCGGCATAGATCAGCAGAAGTCCGGCACAAAGTGCAGACAAATTGCAGAGCGTGCGGATGAAACGGTCAAAAAATCCGCCCGCCTTTTGCGTACGATTCTCCGCCACGACAACCGGCATATCCCCGGAACGCTTCATGGCACAGTAGACCATCAGAGCCGACATCCTTTCCATGGAAACTCCGGCGTGACGGGCCGCTTTGGGAACCAGACTGTGATCGGTATTGCCGGGCAGATTGTTGCCCTCAAGTATCCGCGGCACGCCGTCGGGATCCACGATGAAGTCCACCCGCAGGATATCCCGGCATCCGGAAGCGTGATAAAATTTCAAGGCATACTCTTTAGCCAGATTGATCACATTTTGCGGCAGGGATTTCGGGGGGATGATATACTGCGTTTCGCCGTTGTTGTAAACATATTTGGCATCCCAGTCGTAAAATCCAGTGGGACTGACGATCTCGATCGCCTCAAGCACTCCGGCATTGAGTACCGGCACCGTGATCTCCACCCCCTTGATGAATTCTTCGACCAGCAATTCGTCTGAATATTTGAATTCATCATCCAATGCACTTTCCCACTTTTCAATGGAATCGACTTTGACAATGCCCACGGTCGAACCTTCCCACGGAGCTTTGACCATCACCGGGAACTTCAGATTTTCCGGAAATTTCCGGTTCTGCCGGGTCACGACCGCCCAAGGAGCAGTCGGCAGAGCGATGCGGTCAAGCAGTTTTTTGGTGGCGATCTTATCCATCACCAGTTGACTGGCCGCCGAACCGGAACCGACAAAACGGATCCCGGCTTTTTCCAGCATCCGCTGCAACGTGCCATCCTCACCGAAACCGCCGTGAAGTACCGGATAAACCACGTCGCACTCTCTCATTTCCGCAGTAAGTTCACAACTGCGGATGTCACTGTTTTCCACTTTGAATCCGGCATTGCGCAACGCTTGGGCCACGGCACTGCCGCTTTTCAGCGAAACTTCTCTTTCACTGCTGGTGCCGCCGCAAAGCAGATTGACCCTGGGTGCAGGGGTATCCCCGCTGATCAGCATTGACAGTTTTTCATTTACCGGAATGATCTCCGGCATCAGATAGAATCCATGTTTTCCGGCCACGGCCCGGCGCAATATACGCACTAAATCCAGATAATCTTTTTCCGAAGCATTGCCCAGATTCATGATATAATTGGCATGCTTCTCGCTGACGATCAAATCACCGACCCGCAAACCGCGCAGACCACACATGTCGATCAATTTGCCCGCCGGATCAAGATCGGAAACATTGCGGAATGCACATCCGGCGGTCCTTCCGGCAGGTTCGCGTTTTCTGCGTCTTTCATTTTCCAGACAGATCTCCTCCTCCTCCAGCACCACGTTGCTTTCAGTCAGAGTGAATACCGCCCCGGTGATGATCACCTCCTGGGGAATACTGCTGCCCCGGTAGAACCACTGGATATCTTCACCTTTGGCCGAATATTTTTTGCCATCCGGATAAAATCCGTTGATCCGGCTTACGAATTTGCCGATCTCCACGCCGTTGGCTCCGGCATTCATCCGCAACGCTCCGCCGATCGATCCGGGGATACCCGACAACGGAGCCAGGCCGCCCAGACCGGCTTTGCCGCATAACGCCGCCAGCAGCGGCAAACGGGCATAAGCCCCCACTCTGACATCCAGACCGTCGATCGAAACTTTGGAAAAATGCTTCCCGGAAAGCCGCAAACCGACCAATCCTTCCCCGTCATCACAACCGACCAGATTGGTTCCGGCACCGAAAAGGAAAAATCCCACCTCTTTCCGGTGCAGGATTTTCAGCACACAAACCAGTTGTTCCTCATTTTCCGGCTCGATCAGCACCGGCAGCAGACCGTTGCCGACGCCCAGAGAGGTCAATTCCCGGAATGAAACGTCATTGTAAATTTTCAATTCCGGACATTCACTGCGTAAAATATTCACTACCGGATTCATTTTTTCACCTGATAGACTTTTCCGGCATCAAAAACCGGTTTTTCCACTTCACGCAATGTTTCCCCGTCAACTGCCCGGTAAAAACAACTGCGATGTCCGGTATGACAGGCTCCCGGACCGGCCTGTTCAACTTTGAAAACCACGGTATCCAGATCGCAATCGACCAGAATTTCATGGATTTTTTGCAAATGGCCGCTGGATTCCCCTTTCTTCCAGAGTTTATTGCGACTGCGGGAAAAATATGTGGCATACCCGGAACGGAGAGTTTCCTCCCACGATTCAGGGGAAATATAAGCGAGCATCAGCACTTCACCACTTTGATGATCCTGAGCAACAGCCGGAATCAGGCCGCCGCTTTTCTGAAAATCCAATTCAACCATGATTTATTCTCCGCAACTGCCTTAAAGTGCAGTGTCAAATTTATCCTGAGCATCATGCAGAACTTTGACTCCGGCAGCCATACCGGAAGGATGACGGAAAACGGAAGTTCCGGCCACCAGCACATTGGCTCCATGGGAAACGACCAGATCCACATTCTTTTCACCGATACCGCCATCGACCTCGATGTGACACTTCAAATTCCGTTTGATGATCTCTTTACGGAATGCGGCGATCTTCGGCAATTGATCGGCCATGAAACTCTGACCGCCGAAGCCCGGTTCGACAGTCATCACCAATACCATTTCCAAGTGGTCAAGATAGGGGAACAACGCTTCAGCCGGAGTCCCCGGACGCAGTGACATTCCCGCCGTACAACCGTGACTGTGGATGCACTCGATCGTTTTGAGCGGATCATCAGAACTTTCCACATGGAATGTGATATGATCCGCACCGGCTTTGACAAAGGCCGGAGTGTAAAACAGCGGACGGTCGATCATCAAATGCACATCAAACAAAGCATCATTCTTTTTACGCAGAGAAGTTATCACCGGCACACCGAATGAGATATTCGGCACCATTTTGCCATCCATCACATCCAGATGCAGCATTTCCGCTCCGGCTTTGACCACTTCATCACACTCTCTGCCCAATTCACAGAAGTCGGCGGCCAGAATCGACGGTGAAACCAATATTTTATTCTGTGCCAATTTGCTGATATCCTGCGGCATGATCATATTCCTTTCTGAAAAATTCTGTATCTTAAAATTTATATAATATCTCAACTTTTTCGCCGCTTATGGCGGCGACCAACGTTCCGCCGTTGGATCACCTCCGAGTTGCACCCGGCGGCAGATTTTTATTTTTCAACAACCCAGTTTTGCTGCCTTGCACTCAAATGTCATGCTGTCGCATGACTTCGCTTCAGGCAGGCGGTGTTGGCTTGCGCCGGCTTTATGCACTTACGCTTATTTTCGCCGCTTATGGCGGCGACCAACGTTCCGCCGTTGGATCACGTCCGGGTTGCACCCGGTGGCAGATTTTTATTTTTTAAAGCAGCTTGCGGCGTTTCAGGTGAAATTCCCACGCCTGACGGCGACGTACTTTGCGGACGAACAGTACCGCATTTTTCCACGTCAATGTATCACCGACCTTAACATTCTTGCCCAATTCCCGGCCGAACCACGAAGAAACCGATTCCGTCCGGCGGGGCAGATCCAACCGGGTATCTCTGGCCAGCTGGGTCAGAGACACACCGCCGCCGACCACCCAGAGATTGTCGCCCGGAGCATAAAATGTCCGGGGCAGCGGATCAAATTCATCATCCAGATCGCCGATCAATTCCTCGACGATATCTTCCAAAGTGACCAATCCGCAGGTCTTGCCGGAAACCGCATCACGCACGATCGTCATGTGGCAATGCTGAGCGGCGAACATTTCCAGAAGTTTCGACGCACTGTCATCTGAATCGGCAAATGAGATCGGACGCATAATATCCGACACTTTCATATCACCCTTGCCATGCTGTACCGCCAAAATGATCTCCTTGATATTCACATACCCCGGCACCCGGCTGCGGTCGCCCTCAATACACAACGGATAACGGGTATGGAAATCATCCCCGGTGGCATTGATCGCATCATCCAGCGACATATCCGCATCCAGAAATGAGACATCTTCCAGAGCGATCATCACTTCTGCGGCACTCTTTTCCGACAGCGACGGAACCATACGGATTATCCGCTCCTGACGGCTGGAGATCACCTGATTACTGCGGGCCATGGCGGCCAATGCGGAAATCTCCTCCGCCGGAGTCGGTCTGGCCGGAGCCCTTCCCTCAAACGGACGGTTGATCAACTTGGTCAATTTGATCAATGGAGCCAGCACGATCGTTGCTATGTGCAACGGATGCACCGCCCACCGCAGGATCGCCACATTGAATCTGACCCCCAGAGTTTTGGGCAGCAATTCAGTATACTGCACCATCACCAGCGTAAATGCCAGTGAAAAAAGTCCCATATATCTGCTGTAACCCAGCTCGGCAAAACTGGCTCCCGCCAGCGCCGCACCGATCGTATGAGCGGCCGTATTCAAAATCAATATCACCGCCAGCGGTTTATCGATATCCCGTTTGAAATTCAATGCCAGATCGCCGATTCCCGGATGTTTCTGCCGCAATTCAGCCAACTGACTCGGCGTCACACTCAATACCGCCGCTTCCATCAATGAGCATATATGCGAAATGAATAATGCACAGCCAAGGCTCACACACAAAATCAGCCACTCTCCGGCCCGGCCGGATAATGCACCCAGAAAAAAATAATCCTCCACTTTCGACCCCGGTAATTCAGTACGCACCTCTGAAAAATTACTTTGCGTACACCATTTATGCTGAAAAGAACTTTTCTGCCGGAACAATATTCAGCCTCTTTGCTCCGGCAGTTGACAAGACAACGAACCGATTTTACCAAATCACATTTCAGTTGTCTCCTCTTTGTCCTCCGGCAGCATCTTCGGCCTGTTCAGCCCGGATCTCCTCGATCAGGCGGCGCTGGGCGGCTTCGGGCAGGTTGCGAAGCATATTGCTGACCACATAATATTTGATCTGGTCGTATGCCGGCAACTGATTACGCCGGACATCTTTATTTTTCTGCGTATACAATTGATGGATGGTACGGGCCATACTTTCGTTGTAGACCGCCACTTCCCGGTTGCCCAGAAGCAACTCCCACAATGCCCGCTGGATAAGTCCGGCGATGACCGACTGGGCCTTTTCCACATCGGCATCACGCACATCCTCAACGAAGTGGTTCCGCACAAATTCATCCAGAGTCCGCTGTCTTTGCGGTCCGTCGATCGCCACAAGTTTCTCAAAAAATTCCTGAGCTTTGGTACGGTTGCCGTAGATATAGATCAGCGGAATGGCATCTTTAAGATAGTTGATCTTGGCACTGCGGAAACTTTCTCCGGCACCTGAAGCGACAAACTCATCCTCGGCCGCCTCGAATGCGGCAAAGGCCGAATCAGCCAGATTCAAGTTGGGGATCGCCTGAAATGTTCTTGCATCACCATCGATCATCAACACCCGGCCATTGCGGAATGCCGCCTGCAAACCGTGAGTAACGATACGCATACAATTCACATCCGGCTTGCGGCCGTTGGCAATGCTCTTTTCCACTCCCTGTTCGGCCCAGTAGACGGCCTGTGATTCCGGCACCCGCCAATCCATGCGGCCGTACTTCTCATCAAGTGCGACCATCCGTTTGGGATCCAGTTTGAAGCGTTCCCGGAGCAATTCCGCCCGGAAGTGGGCATCCAGAGCCTGGTAATACTCCTGACGGATCTTGAGATTTTCCGGCAATGCGGCCTGTACCGGTTCCCGGAATAAAGCGGCCAGCTGGTCATAATCCCGGTATCCGGCTTTGCGGACCTCTTCCCACAGCGGATGATCTTCCGGATAGATCCGCATGAATTCCTCTTTACCCACCGGAGCATCGGCCAGCGGTTTCAAATCAAAAAGATTGCGGCCAAGCACATTGGTCATCTGGGTCGCCATCTGATTTTTGTAATACAAGTGAGCATCATCCATCAGATTGCCCAGTTTGTGCAGATAGATCCACGACAATTCCCGGTAGAGCATCGGATCATCCGGATTGTAGACCAGAGCCTTGTCCCGGATCAGTTTGATCCCCTCGTTGACCCAGTACCAGCGATCCTCCCAGTCGGAACTGGTCACTGAAATATTGTAAGCCAGATTCCATGCCAGATAGACCGTACCGCCGGAGTAATTTGGTTGCAGATCGGTGATCCAGCGGGCCAGTTGAACCATTTCAAAATAGTTTTTTTTGCTTTTGAGCGATTCGGAACGCAGCCAGAGGATATCTGCCAGCAATCCGCGGAAACTGCCCAATGCCACCGTGGTGAAAACCATCGCCGGCGGAGCATCAGTGACCGCTCCGGTGAAGCGTAAACGCTCTTCATTGATCGTGCGGTCAAGTTTGTATTCCATCTGACGCACACCGAAAAGGGCCCCGAGGGTCACCATCAGCAGCACCAGAATCAAAGTCATATTGCGGAATCTATTCATTTTCTCACCGCCGATCCCATTTCACGCCGCCGGTAGAGCCAGATGCCAAGCAGAAATACCGGCAAGCCACGCAGGATGAAATATTCAAAAAAGAGTTTCCAAATGAAAGAAAATTCAATCAATTCCCCGCCGGACAACATATCCGTGACATCAAAATTCTGCAACGGGATCACCACGGTCAGCAACACCGTGGCCAGAATATTGCCAAGTTTGTCCCACGCCGTGGAAATGAAAAATGATGTATCGGTCAGGATCATCGACAATGAACCGAAAAGCAAATAACTGACCACCATGAAAATCGCAGTCGGCATCGTCAGACAGCCGCCGAATGCACACGCCAGACCGGAAAGCAGCAACAACTGGATCGTCATCACCAGCATCGCCCGCAGATAGTTCACCTCAAAAGAACAGACCGGTATCAGCAGCTGCGGACCGTCAGCGATCTGATAGTAGTGTTTGCCATCTTGAGCATCGGTATTGATCACCTGGATTTTGACCGTGCCATCCGGTGCAATGACTCCTGATGGCAGATAGTGTTCATGAAATTCACCGGTAAAATAAGATTGCGGACGGGGCGTAATGGCAATGAATGAACCGCTCTGACCGGCACTTTCCACCGTCTGCGGATTCTGTACCGCCCACCACATACTGCTCTCACGCTGATCTTCACTGGCCACCTTATTCAGATAGGGCCGGAAACGCAAGATCAACTGGGCATCACTCAAATCCGTCGGCAAATCCCGGAAAACCCAGGTGTGAGCCGTGGCCGCAGTCAGCGGCATACCATCCGCACTCAACCGGGCCGGCAATACTTCGATCGGCCGGGTACTGATATCACGCTTGATCTCATCACGCAACTGGGCGATCTCGGCATCGGTAAATTGACGCCCCTCCTGAGCCAACTCCTGAAGCCTCTGATTTACTGCGGCTTCAGCAACGGTCGCCGGATCGGGCAATTCGGGCATGAATACCCGGCGGCCGACCAGAATCTGGGCCCTGATACGGGCTCTTTCGGCTTCCGCATTCTGCCGGGCGACTTCCCGGTCGGCAAAACGGGCGGCGGCTTCACCGGCTTCGTTGTAACGCAGCATCACCACGCCGTAAACCACCAGCCCGGAAAGCAGCAGTAAAACCACATTGATCAGATTGATCCCCACCCATTTGCCCAGCCAGATCACACTGCGGGGAACCGGTTTGGAAACCACCATGTGGATCTGATAACTGTCAATATCATGCGACATGACATAACACCCCAGCCACAGCGAGGATAATGTCAAAACAATACTGACTGACCACAAACTGTAAAGCAGTGACACCCTGATCAGGTCATCGATTTTGCCGGTCGATACCGAAAACGGGATCAAAGTCACACACAACAGCAGCAACAGCAGCAGCAGCTGAAAGATGTGTGACCGCACCGCATTGCGGAAAGTCAAAGCTACGATGGCACGAAATGCTTTCATCATTCACCTGATTTATCACCGAGCAGAGAATCCAGTTTACTGTTGGCCCGGCGCATACTTTCCGCCTTTTTGCCATCATCCTCTGCCGGAGGATTGTCTTGTTTAACCGGAGCGGATTCCGCCAGCGCTGAAGCGATCTTATCATCCGCAGAAAGTTCCACCGCTTTTTCCGTTTCCATTTCAGTTTCCGTAACAACTTCACTCTGTTTGACTTCCGGAGCGACCGGCTCTTTCATCAGTGCATTGAGCAAGGCACTCTTTTCATCCTCCTCCTCACTGCCGGAAAGATATTCAGCAATACCGCCGCTGCCGGCCACACCGGCAGTTTCCACGCTCTCACGGCGGGCCTGTTCGATAACGTCGAGGAAGAATTCTTCCAGAGTACGGCGGGGATGATCGATCCTGAATTCCTCCCCATCCAGATTTGTCCGGAGCAGTTCCAGAACTTTATCCATCACCTCTTTGGGCAATTGCGGAGTGAGTATGCGGGTCTGATCACTGACCGTGAGCAGTTTATCCAATGCACCCTCGGCCCGCACCTGACCGCCGTAAAGAATGATCACCCGGTCACAGATATCTTCCACATCGCTCAATAAATGGCTGGTGATCAACACGGTCTTACCGCGTTTTTTCAGAGCGAGGATCAAATCTTTGACCTCGCGGCACCCCAGAGGATCCAGACCGCTGGTCGGCTCATCCAGGATCAGAAATGCCGGGTCATTGATCATCGCCTGAGCCAGACCGATACGCCGGGCCATGCCTTTGGAAAATTCCCCGACTCTGCGGTAACGGGCGTGAGCCAGACCGACCATATCCAGCAGCTGATCGATACGGCGTTTGCGGTCTGCCGCGGAAATATTGAAAAGTGAACCGAAAAAGTTCAGTGTTTCTTCGGCAGTCAGAAACTTATACAAGTAAGATTCTTCCGGCAGATAACCGATCTCTTTTTTAGTTTCCACCGCCCGGGGCGATTTACCGAAAACCGAAATCTTGCCGCCCGTAGGATAGAGCAATCCCAAAAGCATTTTGACGGTGGTGGATTTGCCCGAACCGTTGGGGCCGAGCAGACCGACCACTTCACCGGGCTTGATCTCAAAATCGATACCGTTCACCGCCCGGGCTTTGGGGCGATGCCAGAAATCCCGGAACATTTTGGTCAGGCCGACCGCCTGTACCACCGGTTCATAATTGCGTTCCATTAAAAATACCTCTTACGAAACTTGTTTATTTGAATCGGTTTTATCTGCCAGAGTCAACTCTTCACCGGTACGCACCAGACGGGCACTGTTGAAAACGATCACCAGCGTACTTCCGGCGTGGATCACAGCGGCCCAGATCGGAGTCATCAGACCGACGATGGAAAGGATCATACCGCCGAATACAAAGAGCATACCGAAAATCAGATTCTGATTGATCACCACCTGGGATTTTTTCGCCAGGAAAATCAACATGGCAATACGACGCAAATCATTGGTCATCAATGCCACAGAAGCACTGTTGATCGCAATATCACTACCGATGGCTCCCATGGCGATACCCAGATCACCGGCGGCCAGAGCCGGGGCGTCATTCACACCGTCACCGACCACGGCCACGGTATGATCACGTTTGACATTTTCCACGAATTCCACCTTGGTTTCCGGCAGACATCCGCTTTTGAATTCATCGATATTGAGTTGTCCGGCGACCTCTTCGGCCACCGACTGACGGTCACCGGTGACCATCGCACAGTAACGCACGCCCAAACGGCGCAAGTCAGAGAGCAACACCTGGGATTCTTTACGGATCTTATCCCGGAAACCGATCCAGCCGAGCAATTTATCATCTTTGCTGACGTAAACCACACTCATACCGGCGGCTTCTTCCGGATCGCTTTCCGGCACACTCAAACCGGCTTCACGCATCCAGTTGGCACGCCCCACCCGGCAAATCGACCCATTGGCCGTACCGGTAACACCCCGGCCGTGAACCTCTGTAAATCCGGTAACTTCATCCAGTTCCAATTCGGCTTCTTCAGCCAGTTTGATGATCGCCAGAGCGGTCGGGTGGTTACTGAAACGCTCCACCGAAGCGGCACAACTCAACAATTCTGCCGGAGTCACACCATCAGCACCCTGCAATTTGACTACTGAAAGCAAACCGTCAGTCAAAGTACCGGTTTTATCGAATACAAACGCGGAAATGCGGCTGGCCAATTCCAAATGGCTGATATTTTTGATAAAGATACCCAAACGGGCCGCCGCCGCCACCGCCGCAACCACCGCCGTCGGAGTGGCCAACACCACCGCACACGGACAGGCGATCACCAGAAATGCGATCACAGAATTCATATCCCGGCTGAACCACCAGGTGATCCAGGCGATCATCAGCACTGTCGGAGTGTAGTAACCGGCATAACGGTCAATGATCCGCACTACGGGGGTACGGCTGGCTTCGGCCTGCATGATCATCTCTTTGACCTTGCCCAAAGTGGTATCGCCGCCGACTTTGGTCACGATGACATCCACCGCACCGGTCAGGTTCTGCGTACCGGCAAAGACATCCTCACCGGCCCCTTTCTCCACCGGCACAGATTCACCGGTGATCGATGCCTGATTGACCGTACTCTCACCGGAAGCGATCCGGCCATCCACCGGGAAGTTCTCACCCGGACGGATCCGGATGCGGTCACCCACTTTGAGATCATGAGCGGCAACTTCACGTTCGTTGCCGTTTTCATCGATCAGATTGGCCGTATTCGGCGTCAGTTTGATCAATTCCTCGATCGACCGCTGGGCACCGCTGGCGGTACGGGTTTCGATAATGATCGTGACCAGCAGGAAAAATGCGATGATACCGGCCGTCTGGAAGTCGGCTTTGACCAAAGCGGCCAAAATCGCCAGAGCGACCAGCTCATTCATATAGACCTTGCCGCGAACCAGATCTTTGATTGCCGTGATAATGATCGGCAAAGCAAGGATGAATGCACCGAAAAGTGCCGACATATTGGCCGCAAATTCCTGTTCCGGCAGCCACGCATTGAGAATAAATGAATTGGCAGTGAGAATACCGCCGACCAAGGCAAAAAACACCCGGCCCATGCTGCGATCGTGACCGACACCGCCCTCGGCTTTGTGATCGTGACCGCAAATACAGGTGCTGTCCTGCTTGCCGTGATCATGACTGCACTTGCCGTGATCGTGAGCATGATCGTGGCCGCAACAGCAATCGCCCTGGTGATTATGGATATGTTCGCTCATAATTATCTGCCCTCCTGGGAAGCGGCCTGACCGGAAGTTGAACCGGTTTCGCCATTGCCGGAGGCATCAGAAGATCTTCTGCGTTCCGGATTGATTCTCAACCACAACGCTCTGCCGGGGCCGTCAAGCAGGAATTTATCTCCCTGGATCGCCGCCGCCACTTCACGGAGCATATCAGTATAAAGTGCCATGGTAAGCGTACCCGGATTGAGAACGTGTTGTTCATAGATTTGATTGAAGTAAGCACTCTGGGCTCCGAGTTGGGCAATGATGCGCTGTTTGTACGCTTCAGCCTCGGCTGTGATCGCCGCACTTCTGGAAACGGCTTCGTTTTCCTGAGCGACCCGGTAGGCCAGTGCCTCGTTACGCATTGCCGAACTGGCGTTGATCGCCGAAGTCACCTCCTCAAAAGCGGCTTTAGTCCTGACCGGCGGATAAATGCGGTTCAAACCGACATTCTCGATCACGATACCGCAGTCACTTTCTGTGATCAGACGGGTGAATTCCCGGCGGACCTCTTCGCTGTAATTACTCTGACCGGCGTAGAGGATGTCATTGACTCTGGATTCAGCTGTGACTGTGATCACCGCCTGACGGAAAAGATTCCGCAGAAACGTAGCCGGACCGCGGGTACCGACCATGCCGTCGGCATCGGTGAATTCATCATCGGGTGTCACCCGGCCGTTTTCCACCGGAAACTGCGGAGTGAGCAGACGCAGATAATACTTTTCCGGATTATCCACCCGGTAAGCAACGGTCCATGAACTGTGAACGATATTCGCATCACCGGTGATGATGTAATTGTCACGACCCGGTTGCAGAGAACCGTTTTCCCCGGCCTGACTCTCTACTGCCGCAAAATCGACCTCCAGCAGCTGCTGACTGGTCTTGATGCGGATGAATTGATTGACCGGATAGGGTAAAAACCAGTGCCCGCCGGAAGTGTAAGTGCCGACGATCCGGCCGAAACGGGTCACGATGACCGCTTCCTGCGGTTCAACTGAAAAGTAACCGGCACCACTGACAAAGTAGATCAATGTGGCAATAATGCCGATCAGCAGCAGCAAAAATGCCACCCTCAGACTTTTGGCCAATGACTTCAGACCGGCGTCATAACGGCCGCTGCGGTCGAATTCATTGGTTATTACGCTTTTATTTTCTGCCATGATCGTGCCTCTCAGTTAGCTGCGCCGGCGGCCGGAGTATCAGCGGCCGGAGTGGCGGCACCGCGACCGGGGATGACCGTTCCGGGGCTGAGGATATCAAACGGCGGCATACTCGGATCGAGGATCAGCGTGGTGCGTTCACGGAGCATCAGACGCAATGCTTCGATCTTGCGGAGAAATTCGGCCAATTCAGGATCTTTGGCAAATTCTTTGTAGAATTGAGCGGCGGCGGCATCGCCCTGGGCACGCAATCTCAAAGCCTCGGCCTGAGCTTCGGCAATCTGTTTATCCCGGAACAAATTGGCTCCGACGCGGATTTTTTCGGCTTCACTGCGGCCGCGGGCCAAATTCTGTTCGACGAAGCGGCGGCGTTCAGCGATCATGCGTTCAAAGACCTTTTCCGTAACGGTTTCCGGCACTCCGAGACTGCTGATGCCGACATCGACGATCTCGATACCGAAATCTCTGGTGTCAGCCACGAGCGTTGCTTTGATATCAGCGGCGATCTCATTGAGATCGGTAACACTGCGTTCCGGTGTGTCTGCGGCACTCTGATCCTGTTGGGCGGCATCTGCGCTTTGATCCTGTTGGGCGGCATCACGGACGCCCTGTTCAGTTTCCTGACCGGCGTAAACGATGATCTGTTTGAAATCCCGTTTTCCGAATGCGGCATTTTTGGCACTGCGCATCAGGGTATTGAGTACCTCTTCGGCACCGGAAATATCCTGAAGTTTGCTGAAGAACAACTCCACATCGCTGATACGGTAGTTGACATAGATACCGACGATGATGTTGTGACCGTCTTTGGTCACAGTCTCTTCCAGACGGCCGCTGCTGCCTTCATAACAGCGGATACGCTTGTCGAAGCGGTAGACTTTCTGGAAAGGATAGGGCCAGCGGAAGTGCAATCCGGGTTCTCCGACGACCGACGGTCTGCCGAAAGTTGTAACCACTGCGACTTCCGTCTGATTGAGTTGGAACGAAAATACTGCCGTCAGCAGGATCAACGCCACAATCAGACCGAGCAACATTGTCGGCCAATGTTTGAAAAAGTTTCCGTTTGCCATAATTTTATTCAGCCTCCAGTAAATTTGTTTTTATTTGTTATTGACTGTCACTCAAATCAGACACATCGATATCGCCCAGATCCAATCTTTCATTTTCCTCGAAATTCATCTGGTACACGAGATCTCTCAACTCAGCCGGGACAATGAATTTGCGGGCCGCCTGACCCTCATTTTCCCAAACTTCCATACGGGCATTGAGCATGAACATCGAACGCATACTGCGGAATGCCGCCAACTGCTGTTCAAAGCGTTGACTTTCAGCCTCGGCCACCACGGCGGCATTTGTCATGCGGCTGCGGGCCTCTTCTTCGATGCGGAATGCTTCAGCTTCGGCGGCCAGCACCACCGTTTGCCAATAGGCCAGAGCCCGGAGGATCTCGGTGTCTTTCTGCTCGATCGAAGCGACATATTCCTGATAGGCCGGAGCGACCTGTTCCACCGGTGGGTGAGCATCCATCACTGCGATCCGGATGATTTCCACGCCCAGCTCATTCTGGTCGGCCAGCACTTGCAGTTTTTCTTTCAAAATTCTTTCGGCATGGCCCCGGCCCTCGCCCATGAATTCTTCCATGGTGACACCGGCCAGATATTCAACGACCACCTGTTCGCCGAGTTTTCTCAACACATCTTCTGGTGAAGCATTGCCGTAAGCGTACTGGATAACTCCGTCTTCCCGGATACGGTACTCGATCGGGATCGCCATATTGATAAAGGAAACGCTGGCATTTTCCCGGCTCTCTGCGGAACTGCCGGATTCACCATCTTCTCTGACGGCCACCAGGAAAGGATCTTTGGCTCCGCCGTGGGCATTGGTCCACAACACCACCGGTGAGGAAGAGCGTTCCTCCGCACTCTCCGGCGTTTCACCGATGATCAGGGTTTTGACCTCGGTGCAACTGAATTGACGCACCGTACCGAAAGGATACGGCAAAGTGAAGTAGATACCCGGTTGCAAAACTTCTTCAGTCATTGCCCGGCCGAATTGTTCACGGATACCCACATTGTTGGGACCGACCTCATGGATCGCCGAAAATCCCCACAACAGCACCGCCCACAACAGCAGTACCGGAAAAAATGATCTTTCAATGAATCCGTAGATCCAGGTGCCGGAAACTTTGAAGCCGAACTGGTAATCCAGTGCGGAAGCGATGTTGCGCAGCACACCGCCCGGCTCGGTAAAGAGTGCAAGCAACTGGCTCTCAAATACCGGACGGCTCTCACCGAGAGTACGGGGCCGGTAAAATTCGATCACGAAATTGACGATGAATTCGCCTCCCAGCACGACGAAGATCCAGAAACAGACTTTGGCGATCACCGGATCGGCTTCGACAATGTTATTGCCGAAGAAAAGTGCGGAAACTGCCGCCGCACAGAGCGTCAGAAATCCCATCATGAACCATGCACCTACCGGGCGGAGCCAGCGGAAACCGGGCATACGCGACTGACCGACCATGAATGCTCCGGCCAGAGCGCTTACCATCATCAACACCGCGGCAATCAATGCAGTGTGGATCGGAGATCCTTCCATGGCCACACCCACGCCCTCGCGCAAGTTCCACATATTCACGTTCCGCCACAGCATCAAACCGATCACAGTCACCGCCGCAAGCGAAATCACAAATGGAGCAAATCTGGTGTAGTTGGCAAAACTTCTGCCGGCAGTAAAACGGACATCTTCATCCACATTGAGTGCCCGGCTTTCCATGCGTTTGGCCAACAGCCGTTTTTCTTCATCTTCACGCTGCACCGCCCCGTACAGGATGCCGTATACCAGTGCCATACCGGCAAACAGCAATGCCAAAGCGTAAGGAATCGCGGCCAAAGCCAGCACATCTCCGCCGCGTTTCGCCGCCAATATCAATACCGATATCAGCAACACCAATGCCCCGGCTCCGCCGATCGCTGACAACTTGGTCAGCAGACGGGCCCGGTCATCCGTCCGTTTGAAATCTTCTCTGTTTTCCAATTTTTTACCTTTCTTTACGGTGTTATAAATCCACTGTCAACATATATACTATTACACCGTCAGAGGCTCTTTTTCAAGAGTTTGACGGTAAAATAATCTTTATTATACTTTATAATTCAGTGATGCTCTCAACTTTGATGATAATTACGCCGTTATTACCGAATCTGCCGGCATCAGTTCCGGAAACTTTGACCTTCTTGCCCTCAAATGCGGCCAGTTCAGCCGGATCTTCGCTGAAAATAAAGGCCAGATTGAATCCATTCGGTTCATCCAGCAGGGTGTAATCACACTCTCTTGATGCACTGTACTTCCATTTGTAAACATAACCGCTCAACTCAACTTTATCTGCGGCCGGAGTTGCCGGGGTTTTTGCCGGTGCCGCCGGGGTTTCTGCCGGTGCCGCCGGGGTTTCTGCCGGAGCCGCCGGGGTTTCTGCCGGTGCCGCCGGGGTTTCAGCCGGTGCCGCCGGGGTTTCGGCCGGTGCCGCCGGGGTTTCGGCCGGTGCCGCCGGGGTTTCAGCCGGTGCCGTACCGGCAACATTGCCGTTGCTGTCAAATTTGGCCGAATCAAATGTCACCAGAAATGATGCAGCATAAACTGTCACATTCGCTTCCGCCGGCAATTCGATACGCACCCAGCCGTTACGGGACTCCCCGATTCTGGTGACTTTGGTACCTTTGGGCAGAGTTCCCAGAATCGGAGCTTTGGTACTCATCGCAGTACGCATATTCAATTCGCCGGTCAAAACACCGTCACGGCCGATCCGGGCTTCGGAAACATAGACCGCCAGAGTTGAGGGGGCTTTGATCTCCAGCCAGTTGCCGACCACCCGGTAAATTTCAACTTCCGTTTTTTCAGTGACCCGGCCAACCACCGGCTGCTGCAACCCGGGCCCCTGACGCAAATTAAGCACATCGGCGTTGACCACACCTTTGACTGACGGACGGGCCGCAGGTGCCGCCAATGCCGTTACCACACTGATCAAAGCCAGAAAAACACCGGAAATAACTCTATTCATAACAAAACTTTCTCCTTTTGGATTGCATTTTTACAATTATACAGTATTTTAATATACTTGACAAATATGCGTGGTGCAAATGAAAATCAAAAAAAAATCTGTCAAATCCGGAAATTTACTTGCCGGATTCATCAAACACCTTCAAAATGAGAAGAATTCTTCGGTGCATACCATCGATGCCTACTTCTCCGGAGTTGTGGAATTTGCCGTCAAAATCCGCAATTCCGATGCCTCCTTTGACGATTGGGCAACCGTCGACCGTGATCAGGCCCGTTCATTCGTCATGGCCCTGTATGAAGCGGGGAATTCCAAACGCTCCATCCAACGGAAACTTTCCGCACTGCGTTCATTTTTCCGTTATCTGATGACCGCCGGATATCTGGCAGAAAATCCCTTCTCCGCCCTGCCGCAGATCAAAGCGGATAAACCTCTGCCCAAAGTCATGAGCATCAACCAGATCGAATTGCTCATATCCGCCGTTTCGACCTATTGGGGAAATGCCGCTGCCGCCGGAACCATCCGTACCGAAGGCGGTGCCTTGTTTTCCTCATCCCGTGACCGGGCCATCATCGAAGCCATCTACTCCGGCGGTCTGCGTATCAGCGAAGCACTCAATCTCAATTACGCCGATGCGGATATTTCCAGCGGCATTGTCAAAGTCCGGGGCAAAGGCAAAAAAGAACGCCTCGCCGTTTTCGGTACTCCGGCCAGAAATGCTCTCCGGGAGTATCTGCGTTACCGCAATGCCGCCGGCGGCAGCCGGCTGCCCAACGCCCCGTTATTCCTCAATCAGCAGGGTTCACGGATCACGCCACGCTCTTTTCAGCGGAATCTGAAAAATTATCTGCTCACCGCCGGATTGCCCCCCGATCTGACTCCGCACAAACTGCGTCACTCTTTTGCCACCCATCTGCTTGATGCCGGAGCAGATCTGCGGAGTGTTCAGGAAATGCTCGGCCATGAGAACCTTTCCACCACCCAGATCTACACCCATGTCAGCACCGAAAGACTCAAAAAAGTCTATTCCGATGCCCACCCATTGGCCACGGGGAAAAAGCGATCATGAGATCATTTACTCAACTAACTGTATTTCAAAAACTTGAGGAAATCCGTCAGGCGGTTTCCGCCCATCGGGCGGCAGTCATTTCCGCTGAACCCGGTGCCGGAAAGACGATGCTCGTACCGGTGCTGGTCAATGAATCATCCCCCGGCGGCATGACCATCCTCGTCGAACCGCGCCGGATCGCCGCACGTTCCGCCGCTTACGGTATCGCCAAACTCCACGGTTTTACCGTCGGCAAAGAGACCGGTTTCGCCGTCCGGGGAGAATCATGCCGCTGCGGCAAATCCGGAATTCTTGCCGTCACCCCGGGAATTTTACTGCAAATGCTTCAGCATGACCCATCTCTGGAAGGGATCAATGCCATTGTTTTCGATGAATTCCATGAACGCTCCGCCGATGCCGATCTGGCATTGACCCTCACTCTGGATATCCGTGATTCCCTGCGTGACGACCTGACTCTGGTCATCATGTCCGCCACGTTGGACTCCCGGCGTACTGCCGACTTTATCCATGCTCCATTGATCAGCGTGCCCGGCCGCAGTTTTCCGGTGGATATCACCTACCGTGACACCCCGTCTGATCTCCGGGAAATCCCCCGGCAGACCGCCCGGGCCGTATTGGAAAATTTACACACTTCCAGTGGAAACATCCTTGTATTCCTCCCCGGTGCAGAGGAAATAAGACAGTGTCAGATGATTCTGGATAATGCTCTTGAGAAAAATTTCCAAACCCGTATCCTCCACGGTTCACTCACCCTTGCCGAACAACGTACCGCCATGGCCGTGCCGCCGGATGGCATCCGCAATATCATTCTGGCAACCAATGTCGCTGAAAGCAGTCTGACCCTCGAAAATATCACCTGTGTCGTGGATTCCGGCTGGGAAAAACAGGCCGTCTATCACCCCGGAGCCAAAATGACCTTTCTGGAAACCCGGCGTATCACCAGAGCTTCCGCCATCCAACGCTCCGGCAGGGCCGGCAGAACCGCCCCCGGCCAAGCCGTAAGATGTTACAGCCGACTGACTTTTGAACAATTTTCCGAATTTCCTTCCCCCGAAATACTCGTTTCCGAATTATCCGGTTTATACCTCGCCATCCGGGTGTGGGGGGCTCAAACTGACACCCTGCGCTGGCTCGATCCGCCGCCGCCGCCGGCCATCAAAAGTGCCGCAGAACTGCTCCGGCAATTATCCTTGCTCGATCCGGATGGATTCCCGACTGCCGCCGGCAAACAGGCCGCCAAACTGCCTTTATCCCCACGCCTGGCCGCCATGATGATCTTCACACCTTCCTCATTGCACCGCACCGCCGCCGGACTGGCGGCAATATTAGAGGAAAAGGATGACTTTTTACGCTTCAATACCGCTGATCTGCGGGAAAGACTCTCCCGGCCCGGCAATCGCATCCGCCAAACCGTGATATCCCGTCTGCTCAAAGAATTTCCGCCGGCTCCGGAACTTCCGGATGATGACCCCGGCCTGCCCATCGCCATCGCCTTCCCCGAATGGATCGCCCGCAACCGCTCTGATTGCAGTACCGCATTCCAACTGGCCAACGGCAGCGGAGCGACTCTCAAAGATGATGATTTTCTGCGTAAAGAAGAGTTCCTCGCCGTCGCCCGTATCGACGGCACAACTTCAGCCAATCCCCCGATCCGGCTCGCCATCCCCATCGAACGGTCGACCATCGAAAACTTTTTTGCCGGCCGGATCTCGGAAAGAGTAGTCACCAACTTTGACCCCAATACCGGAAAACCCGTTTCTTTTACCGAAAAATGCCTCGGCGAATTACCCCTGTCACGGCACACTTCCCCCGTCCCCCGGAGTGCCGTCATCCCGGCCCTGCTCAAAGAAGCCGCACGCCGCAGCATCCCGCTGCCCCCGGCCGATGACAAACGGGCCTTTGCACTTTTACAACGGCTCCGCTTTGCCAAATCCTGCGGCATGGATGAGTTGCCCGATCTGACCGATGAATACGCCTATTTTACATCCATCGCCGGATTTTTCCCGGATAACATCAACACTCTCAACGACTTGAAAAAAGCCGACTGGTTCAATATCCTCCACGCAGCCATCGATTACCGCACCTTTACCGAATTGGATCGCCTCTGCCCCGAATTCTACATTGCTCCATCCGGCCGTAAATTTCCCATCGATTATTCCGGTCCCCAACCGTCAGCCGGGATCATCATTCAGGAACTCTATACAGTAAATACCCACCCCACCGTCGGCAAAAACCGCATACCTTTGCGTATCGAATTGCTTTCCCCGGCCCGCCGCCCGGTTCAAATCACCAGTGACCTGCCCGGTTTCTGGGCCGGTTCATGGGAACTTGTCCGTGCCGAAATGCGTGCCCGTTACCCCAAACACTCCTGGCCGTTACTTTCTTTTCACGAGAAAAGAAAGTAACCAAAGAAAAGCGGGGTGTCGCGCCGCTCCGTTGTCGCGGCTTGGTCGGACGGCCTGACGGCCTTTACAGGGGCTCCGCCCCCGTACCCCCGTTTGTTTTCACGAGAAAAGAAAGTAACCAAAGAAAAGCGGAATTCCCTACTTTCTTTGAAAAGAAAGCAGGCAAAGAAACTTCTATTAATAATTCGTGCGGAGCGGAGTTTGGGCAAAGACCTTTCCCGTGACAAATACGACCTTTAGTGGCTCGCAGATACAAAACAACCCCGGCGGACTGCTCTACCGGGGGGTACGGG
>JAZNEV010000037.1:0-43645 GCA_045588835.1 Victivallaceae bacterium | reverse complement strand
CCTTGCAGTTTCCTCGCACTGGCCGCCGCCACCAATACCCCGGTGACGCTGCATGGCACCACCCCCCGGCACTACTGGATGCTCCGGCGGGTATTTGAAAGGCTCGGCTGGCAGATGACTTTGCAGAAAGACCGGATCATCATGCCCGGCGGTCAAGATCCGTGTGTGGAAAGGGATTTCGGCGGCTATATACCGCAGATATCCGACGGCACCTGGCCGCAATATCCCTCGGATATGATGAGTTGTACCATCGTGGCGGCGACCCAGAGCCAGGGTACGGTGATGTTCTTTGAAAAGATGTTTGAGAGCCGCATCTACTTCGTTGACCGCCTGATAAGCATGGGGGCCAATGCGATCGTCTGCGATCCGCACCGGGTGGTGATAACCGGCAAAACGCAACTTCACGGGGTGTCGCTTTCCAGTCCGGATATCCGGGCCGGAATGGCGATGGTGATCGCCGCATTCTGTGCCGGCGGTGAAAGCCGTATCGACCGGGCCGATGTGATCTACCGGGGGTATGAACATCTGGTGGATAAACTGCGGGCCATCGGAGCGTCAGTGGAGGAAGCATGAAAAAAAATCATAAAAACATTCCGGAAAAATCATCCGTTCTGCCATTGAGGGTCAAATGGCTCTGCCCTCTGATCTCCTTTGCCGGCGGATGCTGTTATGCGGCGGCTCTGCCGCCATTGAATTGGACTTTTGCCGTTTTCATCTGCCTGATACCGCTGATGTACTTTGCTTTGTTTTTGAAGTGGTACTGGCGGATGCTCTGCGGTTGGTGCGGGGGGGGGGGATGGTCGATTTTCGCCTACTGGTTTTTAAGGGAGATCCATCCGGCAGTGCCGTGGATGCTTGCTCCGGTGATTTCATTGTGGCCGATGGTATTCATGCTGGCATCCGGCTGGTGGGGCAAACTGGTCATCGGAAAGGAAACAACTGCGGGCAAATTCTGGCAATGGGATGAAAAACCCTGGAAAATAATGGTTTATGCTTCCGGGTGTGCGGCGTTATTCACCATTTTGGAGTGGACCAGATACTATCTTTTTGTCTGGAACGATTTGAGCGTGACCCTCTGGCGTATCCCGGAACTCATGCAGATCGCCCGGATCACCGGCCGTTACGGTGCAAGTTTCATGATCACCATGATCAATGCGGCACTCTTTGCCCTGATCTTTTTCCGGCGGAAACTTCCTGCTCCGGCAGTGCTGGCGATCTATCCGGCAATATGTATCATTTACGGTATCATCCGGGTGAATACCCCGATCGTATTCCGGGATAAAGCGGTCTGGAAGTGTGCTTTGATCCAGGGGAATCTGCCTCAACAGCGTTTTGCCTCTTCCCGGGCGGTACGTGATTCAATAATCCTCTACTGCGATTTGTCGCGCGAAGTGTGCAAAAACAACGATGTGGATACGGTCATCTGGCCGGAGTGTGCCATTCCGGTCGCTCTCCGCCGCCGGAGTTATGCCGGTATATATTATCAGCGGATGGTGGCCAATCTGAACCGGCAGATGCTGATAGGTTCTCTGGATTTCGCGGAAGACGGTTCGATGACCAACAGTGCATTATTGATCAATCCCGGCGGGAAATACGCCGGTAAATATGACAAATTCCACCGGGTGCCATTCGGGGAATATGTGCCATTCAGAAATTTTCTGCCCGAATCGTGGATCAATGCATTTGACATGGGCCGCGATCTGACCGCCGGGACGACGATCGAACCATTGCAGATAAACGATGATATCAGAGCCGGTACTGCAGTTTGTTACGAGGGGGTGTTTTCCTATTTGAGTGCGGCATTTGCCAGAAATAATGCCAATGTGCTGGCGGCAGTTTCCAACGATGTGTGGTATCCGGCGAGCAGTGAACCGGAACAGCATCTGGCCAATGCCGTCATGCGTTGCGTGGAAACCGGTCTGCCGATGGTGCGTTGCGGAAATAACGGCGGCTCCGGCGTGGTGAATGTTTTCGGCGAATTCACCCGGTACATCGGCAGTGAAGCCGACCGTCCGGAATTGCTCCGGGAAAAGGCCGCCGGAGTGGTCACAGTGGAAGTGGAGAAAAATCCGGAATTGACCTGGGCAGTACGTTTTGAAAACCTGATCGTTTATCTGCTGGCCACCGCCATGCTGGCCGGGGCCGCCGTTTTGATGTCAAAAGAAAGGTATGAACTGCACAAAAAATAAGTTGTAAGCCGCAGATGGTCGTATTTGTCACGGGAAACCGCGCAGACCGCAGTCGAATGCACTTTTGCCCGTTAAGAGCAAAAGCCGACGCAACAATAGTTGCGAGGATGAGCAAGCGGTCGAGCATTAGCCGGCATGCGCAGTGGAAAGGTCGCCCAGGCGAGCCGTAAGGCGAAGCCGTTTGACGACCGGCAAAGCCGGTCTGGCGGCCGCCCCACGAAGTCGACGGCGTTACTTCCGTGGGGAAATCACGCCAATAGCCACTCTTTGTCACGGGAAAGGCCCCTGCAAAAGGTAGGGTGTGGGGAGGGAAAGGCGAAGCGTGTCCCTCCCCACTACGCACAAGAGCATATAAACGCTATATCGGCCAATTAACGGCAACAAACGGTAACGAAAGGGGAGCAAAGCCATGAATCCCCTCCGTATTAAAAATTTTTAACAAACGTGTTATTATAAGGAATTTTATATTATGCCAACACTTGACACAGCTGTTTACGGTGCGTTATTACAGGAATTCAATGTCGCCAGAGTCCGTCAGGTCAACCGCGAGCGTTCAGCAAGGATCGCCGCATTGCAGAGCAAAGCCGATGCCGAAGCCTACGTCGCCGGAGTCCGGTCAAAGATCGCGTCGATCTTTGATCTGCCGGAGCGTCCGGCGGATCTCAATACTCAAGTTACCGGAGTTATCGAAACAAGTGATTGTAAAATCGAAAAAATCATTTTTGACAGCCGCAAAGATTTTCCGGTAACGGCCCATCTTTTTGTGCCGCACAATCTGACCGCCCCCGCCCCGGCGGTGCTTTTTCTCTGCGGCCACTCACATAACGGCAAACTTATCCAGCCCTATCATACCGGAGCGTATACACTGGCCAAAAAAGGTTTCGTAACTTTGCTGGTCGATCCGGTAAGTCAGGGCGAAAGATACCAATTCACCAAAGCCCCCAGAGCTTTCCGGGTCAATGGCTTGTGTACCTGGGAACACAATATGATGGGCAAACAGTTGTGGCTGACCGGTGATTTTTTCGGTTCATGGCGGGTCAATGATGCACTGTGCGGCTTGGATTATCTGCTTTCCCGGCCGGAAGTCGACCGCACCAAAGTCGGTGTCACCGGCACCTCCGGCGGCGGCACATTGAGTACCTTTGTCCATGCCCTTGATCCGCGTTTGACCATGGCCGCCCCCAGCTGCTATGTGACCAGCTGGCAGCGGAATATCGAGAATGAATTGCCCGCCGATGCCGAACAGATCCCGCCGGGGATCCTGGCCGCCGGATGCGAAATGGGCGACTTCATTCTTGCGTATGCCCCCCGGCCGGTACTGCTTTTAGGTCAGAAAAACGACTTTTTCGATCCCCGCGGATTGCAGGAAACATTTGAAGAATGCCGCAAAGTTTATGCCCTTTTGGGTGCGGAAAACAATCTGCAATGTTTCATCGGCCCGGACAGTCACGGATATTCCGCACTGCACCGGCAGGAAATGTACCGCTTTTTCGGCGGATTATCCGGGATCGACCCGGCCGGCGATGAGGCGGCATATCCGAATCCCGAAGCCCGGGAGTTGCTCTGCACGCCCACCGGGCAGGTGGCCGATCTGCCGGATAAAAAGAGTGTGCATGACCTGCTCACGGATAAACTGGATGATCTGGCGGCCCAACGGCAGAAAATGGATCTGAACCAACTCAAAGAATTGCTCTCCACACATTACGGATTCAATACCGGAGTTCCGGTTCCCTACTGCCGTTCGCTGCGTCCGGAATATTTGCGGACGTTTGAACCGAAATGTATTTACGGTTCCCGCTTCGCTCTGGAAACCACCCCCGGCTTGATCACTCCGGTGATTTTGCGTACAACGGAAACCAAAGAGTTTTTCCACTTCCCCGAAATGGAATCGCTCACGCTCTATATCCCGCACCTTTCCGCAGCAGAAGAGATCAGCGATTTCGCCTTTGACGGCCCGGTACTCGGCGTGGATATGCAAGGTATCGGTGCGGCTCTTTCCCGCAACTGCGACTTGCAGGATCCGGAAGAACTTTTCTTCAATCCTTACGGTTGTGATTACCACTTCAACAGTTGCGAGATCATGTTCGGTTCATCCATGCTCAACCGCCGGGTCGGTGAGATCCTGGGGGCGATCGCTTATGCCGGAAGCCGGGGCGTGAAAAAGTTCAAGATCCACGGTCACGGTCTGGGAGCGATCCCGGCGGTGATGGCCGCCATTTTATGCGATGATATAACGGCAGTCAAGTTGACCGATGCCCCGGAATCATTTGACAGCATGGTAAGAGAATATGTCACCATGTGGCCGCAGGCAGTTATGTTGAGAGGCATTCTCAAATATACCGATCTGCCGGATATCTATGAAGCATTGAAAGCGGAAAAATCATTGGTCATCAGCAATTTTGTCAATAACTTCTTTGAAAAGTGAATATACCGCTGACATCCGCAATCAAGTCCCTGATCCCCGCCGGTCCCGGATCAGGGACGCAGTAAGTTTGTCAATAATGGAAAAATCATGATCAAAATACTTTTTGTCTGTCACGGCAACATCTGCCGCAGTCCGATGGCTGAATTCATGATGAAAAAAATGGTTTCCGATGCCGGTACCGCCGGAAATTTTGAAATCGCTTCAGCCGCAGTCAGCAGTGAGGAACTGGGCAATCCGGTCTATCCACCGGCCGCAAACATCCTCAAGGCCCACGGCATCGACTGCCGGGGCAAATATGCCCGGCAGATGAACCGCAAAGATTACGGATATTACGATATGCTTATTTGCATGGATAACTCCAATATGCGTAATATGCAACGGATCTGCGGCGGCGACCCGGAAAATAAAATGTACCGTCTGCTGGATTTCACCGACCGGCCCGGAGAGGTTTCCGACCCGTGGTATTCGGGAGATTTCCGGCAGACCTGGGATGATATCGACAGCGGTTTGACTGCACTGCTGGCCAAAATATAAGTCTCCGGCGAATTTTGCAGAAGTGATTTCAAAAAGTTTTGAAATTACCTCTGTAACATGCCATTTATCCTTGTTTTACAGACTTTCCGGCCGGATTTCAACTATTTCTGCACGCAAAATGCAAATATTCTCAAGCGATCGACTTGTAATTTGAGCAAAACAGCATTATAATAATCAGGACGATTATATATAATATATAAAGGGTGCGTGATGAAAACTCTGACAGATGATCTTAAAATAGCCATTATCGGCATGGGATATGTCGGTTTGCCGCTGGCAGTGGAATTCGGCAAAAAATACCGCACTTGCGGTTTCGATGTCAAACAGGAAAGACTGGAAAAACTGCGTGCCGGTATCGATGAGACCTGTGAAACTTCCAAAGAGGAGCTGGCCGCAGCCGGAATGCTCACATTCAGCAGTGATCCGGCAGATATCAGCGGCAGTGACGTTTTCATCATCACTGTACCGACTCCGGTGGATAAGTACAACCGGCCCGACCTCACTCCGCTTTACCGGGCCAGCGAAACTGCCGGTAAAGCCTTGAAAGCCGGTTCCGTGGTCATTTATGAAAGTACCGTCTACCCCGGATGTACTGAAGAAGACTGCGTGCCGGTACTGGAAAAATTCAGCGGACTCAAATACAATAAAGATTTCTTCTGCGGCTACTCACCGGAAAGGATCAACCCCGGTGACAGGACGCACAATCTGCTTAAAACGGTCAAAATAACTTCCGGATCGACCCCGGAAGCGGCACGATTCGTCGATGATCTTTATAATTCGATCCTTCACAATGGTACTCACCGGGCCTCATCCATCAAAGTCGCTGAAGCGGCCAAAGTCATCGAAAACAGCCAGCGTGATATCAATATCGCCTTTGTCAATGAATTGGCCAAAATATTCCACCTTATCGGCATCGACACCGGGGAAGTACTCGAAGCGGCCGGAACCAAATGGAACTTCCTCAAGTTCCAGCCCGGTCTGGTCGGCGGCCACTGCATCGGAGTGGACCCCTACTACCTCACCCACAAGGCCCAGTCACTCGGCTACCACCCCGAAGTGATCCTTGCCGGACGGCGGATCAATGACGGCATGGGCGAATATGTCGCTTCGGAAATCGTCAAAATGATGATCAAACGCAGTATCAAAGTGCTGGATGCCAAAATCCTGCAACTGGGAATAACGTTCAAGGAAAATTGTCCGGATTGCCGCAATTCCCGGGCGGTGGATGTGGTGAAAAATCTGGCGGATTTCGGTTGCCGGGTCGATATTTTCGACCCGTGGGCCGCCCCGGATGAGATCCGTAAAGAGTACGGTCTTGACTCTATTCAGGATCCGGCCGGGATCGCAGACAAAAAGTACGATGTGATCATTCTGGCGGTGGCCCACCGGCAATTTGCCGATCTGGATATCGGCAAATTCAAAAATCCGCAGTCGATCGTCTTTGATATCAAATCAGTATTGCCCAGAGGCACAGCCGATGCCCGGCTGTGAAAAACAGGAGAAAATACAGTGAAAAATATTTGCGATGTTCCTCTGATGATCCTCTGCGGCGGCAAAGGAACCAGATTGCGTGATGTGACTGAATTGCTCCCCAAGCCGATGGTCGCCATCGGTGAACAGCCCATCATCTGGCACATTATGAAAAGTTATGCCGCATTCGGAGTACGCCGTTTCATACTCTGTCTGGGTTACAAACGTGAGGCCTTTGTCGATTACTTTGTCAACTACCATTTGCGTACTTCCGATGCCACAGTCAAACTGGGGCATACTCCGGATATCACTTTTCACGGCGAATCCGATGAGGCCGACTGGGAAGTGACCCTCGCCGGTACCGGAGAAGATTCCATGACCGCCTACCGGGTGTGGAAAGCCTCGCGATATCTCCAAAGCGACGATGACTGCTTCTTTCTCACCTACGGTGACGGCGTAAGCGATGTGAATATCGACAAACTTTACCGCACCCACTGTCAAAATGGCAAACTGGTCACGATGACGGCAGTGCATCCGGAAGCCCGTTTCGGCCGGATGGTGATCGATGGTGATTCAATTACCGGTTTTGAGGAAAAACCGCCCCGGGGCGACGGTTATATAAACGGCGGATTCATGGTCATCCAGAAAGAATTCATCGGCCGGTATTTGACCGGTGACCCCAAAATATTTCTGGAAAGAACTCCTTTAAGCAGTGCCGCCGCTGACGGCAATATGGGAGTTTACCGCCATGATGGTTTCTGGCAGTGCATGGATAACCAGCGGGAATATCAGCTGCTCAACGATCTCTGGAAAAAACACCAAGCCCCGTGGACCAAATACTGGGATCGGAATAAATAGTCATGTTTGCTTCAGTTTATCAGGGAAAAAGGGTTCTGATCACCGGACACACCGGCTTCAAAGGTTCATTTCTTGCCTTGTGGCTCCAAAGCCTCGGCTGTGAACTTTGCGGTATCGCTCTGGAGCCGGAAACTGTGCCTGCCCACTGGCCACTGCTGGATCTGGAAATGCGTTCGGAGATCTGCGATATCCGGGATTTTGACCGGGTGAAAAAAATCGTTGATTCATTTCAGCCGGAGATCGTCTTTCATCTGGCCGCCCAGCCCATCGTGCGGACCTCATATCTGATACCGAAAGAAACTTTTGAAGTCAATGTCATGGGTACAGTCAATATCCTTGATATCTGCCGTCAACAGCCGGGTGTGCGTGCCATCGTGGTCATCACCAGTGATAAATGTTACGAAAATGTGGAAAAAACCGAAGGTTATACCGAAAGTGACCCCATGGGCGGTTACGATCCTTACAGTGCTTCCAAAGGCTGTGCCGAATTGGTCGCCAACTCCTTTGCCCGTTCATTTTTCAACCCAGCTGAATACGGTAAAAAACATCATACGCTTCTGGCCACAGCCCGAGCAGGCAATGTCATCGGCGGTGGTGACTGGGCGGCCGACCGGCTGGTACCGGATATCATGAAAGCGGCGGCAGCCGGAGTTCCGGCCCGGATCCGCAATCCGCACGCCACCCGGCCATTCCAGCATGTGCTGGAGCCATTGAGCGGCTATCTGCTTTTGGGGGCCGGACTCTGTCAGGGTGACACGGCGGCGGCCGGAGCGTGGAATTTCGGCCCGGCCGGTGACGGTATCATCGATGTCGGCACTGCCGTAAAAATGCTTGCCCGTGAGTGGAGCGATGTGCAGTATGTCATCGATCCGCCGCCGGAACAACCTCACGAAGCGACTTTGCTGAAACTGGATTGCACCAAAGCCGCAGAAAAACTTCACTGGCACGGTGTGCTTTCCAATGAAGAGATGTTCCGCTTTACCGCCGATTGGTACAAAGCATTTTATCAGGAAAATAAAGTCATCAGCCGCCAACAACTCAATGAATATATTTCTCTGGCGGAGAAACGGGATCTCTCATGGACAGAATAAAAGAATTGCACGATAAGATTTTGGAAATGACCGCGGAATATTACCGTCTGGCTCATGCTCCGGCACAGCAAAGCGAATTTATCCCCGGCAAAAGCAAAGTGAATTATGCCGGCAGGGTTTTCGATGAAAAAGAGATGCTCAATCTGACTGATGCCGCACTGGAATTCTGGCTGACCGGCGGCCGTTACACGGCAGAATTTGAAGAGAAACTGGCAAATTATCTCGGTATCCGGTTCGCTTTGATGGTCAACAGCGGTTCATCGGCCAATCTGCTGGCATTTGCCGCACTGACTTCACCGCTTTTAGGTGACAGACGTATCAAACGGGGCGATGAAGTTATCACGGTGGCGTGTGCGTTCCCGACGACCATTGCCCCGATCATCCAATATGGGGCGGTGCCGGTCTTTGTCGATGTGGCTCTGCCGGGGGCGAATATCGATGTGACGCAATTGGAAAAAGCATATTCGCCGAAAACCAAAGCGGTGATGATCGCTCATACGCTGGGCAATCCCTTTGATCTCAAAGCGGTCAAAGAATTCTGCGACAGACACGGACTCTTTCTCATTGAGGATAACTGCGATGCTCTGGGATCAAAATTTGACGGCAGATTCACCGGCACCTGGGGTGACATCGGCACATCCAGTTTCTATCCGCCGCACCATCTGACCATGGGCGAGGGCGGAGCGGTGTATACCGATGATCCGCTGTTGAAAAAGATCATGCTTTCCATCAGGGATTGGGGACGGGAATGCTGGTGCAATTCCGGGGTGGATAACTCCTGCGGCTGCCGTTTCAGCAAACAATTCGGTTCATTGCCGGTGGGTTATGACCACAAATACGTTTACAGCCACTTCGGTTACAACCTCAAAGGCACTGATTTGCAGGCGGCGATCGGGGTCGCCCAGCTGGATAAGGTGGATGATTTCACTGCCAGACGCAAAGAAAATTACCGTTATTTGTATGAAAATCTGCATGATTTGAGTTGTTTGCAGATCTTTGAGGCCTTGCCGCAGGCTGAACCGTCGTGGTTCGGTTTTCTGATGACGGTGACGGATAATGCCGGATTCACCCGCACTGAATTGACGGAATATCTGGAAAAGAATTTGATCCAGACCCGCAATCTTTTTGCGGGCAATATACTCCGTCATCCTTGTTTTGAAACGTTGAAAGAGGGGGTGGATTACCGGGTGTGCGGTTCACTGGAAGTTACGGAAAAGATCATGAATAACAGTTTCTGGATCGGCCTCTATCCGGGCATGACCAAAGAAAAATTGGATTATATGATCGGTAAAATCCGGAAGTTTTGTAAAAAATGAGAGTGGCGGATCACTTATGAAACCATTGTCTGTAATCTCCGGAAAAATTTCCGGACAACCAATGTTCAAAGTTCTGGAAAAAATACAGAAACTTGAGCGTGAAGGCCGGAAAATTTTACACTTTGAACTTGGAGAACCGGATTTCGCCACTCCGGAAAACATTGTGGATGCCGGTTGTGCCGGATTGCGTAACGGCATGACGCATTATACCAGCAGTCGCGGGTTGTTTGAATTCCGTCAGGCCGTGCGTCAAACTACGATGCACTCCAGACACTTCACCCCGGATATCGAACAGATACTGGTAACTCCCGGAGCCAATTCGATCATTTACTATACGATAAAATGTCTGGTCGATCCGGGAGAGGATGTATTGATTCCCAATCCCGGATTTTCCAGTTATTTTTCCGCCATTGCCGCTTGCGGAGGCAATCCGGTAAGCATCCGTCTGCGTCCGGAAAAAAATATGATCATGCAAGCCGAAGATGTGGAAAAAGCCGTCACGACCAAAAGCAAACTTCTGATAATCAATTCACCCGGCAACCCGACCGGAGCCGTGATCCCACCGGAAGAAATGCGTAAAATATATGCCGTCGCCGAAAAATATGATCTGTATTTGTTGAGTGATGAAATATATGCCAGACTGATATTCACCGGAGACCGTTTTTTCAGTCCGGCAATGCTGGATCACTGCCGGGAACGGACGATCGTAGCCAATGGCTTCAGCAAAGCCTTTGCCATGACCGGATGGCGTTTGGGAGTGGCCGTAGGTCCCCAAGCGATCATCGAAAAAATGGCTTTGCTCAATGAAACAATAGTTTCATGTGTCCCGCCATTTATCCAGCACGCCGGGATCGAAGCTATTCAGGGAGATCAGCAAAGTATCAGAACCATGTGTGACGAATATAAACGCAGATGTTTCTTTCTGGCTGATGAATTGAATAAATTACCCGGAATATCCTGCTGCCGGCCGGGAGGAGCGATATATGTATTTCCTGATATCCGTAATACGGGGATGGATTCAGAGGAATTTTGTGATTTTGCCTTAAATGAGGCATCGGTTGCTCTGCTCCCCGGAACCAATTTCGGCAAGTACGGCGACGGCTTTGTAAGATTAAGTTGCGTTTCAAGCATGGATGCGATCGAAAAGGCAGTTTCCAATCTCAATTCAGCATTGAGGAGAAAAAAATGAGAGTGGCAGACTACATAGTTGATTTTGTTGCCGGGCAATTGAAATGCGATCATATATTCATGGTTACCGGCGGCGGTATGATGTTTTTGAGTGATGCGGTTGCCTGTTCAGATAAAATTTCTGCAATTTGCAACCATCACGAACAAGCCTCTGCAATGGCCGCCACAGCCTACGCCAAAGCGGATAACGGCTTCGGCTGTGCGATGGTCACGACCGGGTGCGGCGGAACCAATGCGGTGACCGGGTTGCTGAATGCCTGGCAGGATGGAGCCAAAGCGTTTTTTATTTCCGGTCAGGTGAAAAGATCGCAAACTATACGGAATTCCGGTTTACCGCTGCGGCAATTCGGCGTGCAGGAGGCGGATATCGTTTCCATCGTATCGCCATTGACCAAATATGCCGTAATGGTAAACGAACCGGAAATGATCGCTTTTCATCTGGAAAAAGCCAAATATCTTGCAGAATCCGGCCATCCCGGCCCGGTGTGGCTGGATATCCCGCTGGATGTGCAGGGAGCAGTCATCGATGAAAATCAACTGGTTCACTTTGAACCGGAAAAAGTTGAAAAAACTGATCTGACAACTGAAATCGATCTGCTTAAGTCTTTACTTGACCATTCGGAGCGGCCGGTAATTTTAGCCGGTCAGGGAATCGATCTTGCCGGAGCAAAAAATGATTTTTACCAACTGATCGGCCGGTGGAATATTCCGGTGGTCACCAGTTTTCTCGGCGGCAATTCCATTGCCTCAAGCCATCCGTTGTATACCGGCAGGATCGGCACCAAAGGCAACCGGTCCGGTAATCTGGCGGTGCAAAATGCTGATTTGTTACTGGTACTTGGTTGCCGGTTGAGTGTCAGTACCACCGGACATGAATTTGATACTTTCGCCAGAGCGGCCAAAGTAATGGTCGTTGATATCGATCCGACGGTCAATCAGAAAAACACCGTAAAAACAGATCACTTCTGTCAGGCAGATTTGAAAGATTTTCTGCAAGCGATCGACTTTTATTACCGGTGTCCGGAAAAATGGTATGAGCAAACGCAACACTGGAAAAAACAATATTCTTTCTTTAATACCGGTTATCAGAATAATGATAACGGCATTGACCTTTACTGCTTTCTGGAAAAACTCTCTGACGTATTGACCAGCTATCCGGATGTTGCGGCGATTTCCGATGCCGGTTCATCTTTTTATGCGACAACTCAAGCTCTGGTGCTTAATGATTCTCAACGATATATAACTTCCGGCGGTCAGGCGGAAATGGGATTTTCTCTGCCGGCGGCGATCGGAGCGGCGGCCAAAGGTTTTGCCCGGGTGGCGGCAATCACCGGCGATGGTTCTTTACAAATGAATATTCAGGAATTGCAAACGTTAAAACACTACCGGTTGCCGGTCAAACTTTTCGTGTGGAACAATAACGGTTACTTATCCATACGCACGACCCAGCAGAAATTTTTCAACTCAAGATTGATCGGCACAGATGAGAAACATGGTGTGTCATTTCCGGATCTTGCCAAAATTGCCGATGCTTACGGATTACCTTTTATCCGGATAAGCGACAGCAGTGAATTGACCGGAAAACTGGAGTTGATAATGAGTGATGATTCCCCGGTGATATGTGAAATCATGTGCAATCCGGCCCAGGAGATCATCCCGTCAGTTGCTTCCAAACGTCTGGCAGACGGCAGAATGAAATCCATGCCTCTGGAAGATATGTACCCTTTTCTTGACCGGGAGGAATTCC
The DNA here is from genome assembly GCA_045588835.1 of Victivallaceae bacterium. Classification (GTDB taxonomy): domain Bacteria; phylum Verrucomicrobiota; class Lentisphaeria; order Victivallales; family Victivallaceae; genus UBA1784. The sequence continues at coordinate 30,827 of JAZNEV010000037.1, read as the reverse complement.
GGAAAAATATGCTTATAGAACCTTTGCCGGAGGATTTTTGATGGAGTGTAAAAAAGTTATTTCAATTGCCACGGGTTGCTGGAATGAGGCGGGAAATATCCCCGAACTTTACCGCCGCTGTCTGGAGGTGTTGAAAAAATTTCCGGAATACGATTACGAATTCGTTATTTCCGATAATCTTTCCACCGACGGCACCAGAGAAATTTTGCGGGAAATCGCCGCCAAAGACCCGAAATTCAAAGTTATCCTCAATGCCAATAACTTCGGCCATATCCGTTCGCCATTCAATGCTTTGCTCAATGCTTCCGGAGATGCCGTGGTGTGGATGTGTTCCGATCTGCAGGAGCCGCCGGAGGTCATTGAGCAATTCTTCAGGCAATGGCAGGCCGGTTTCAAAGTCGTCGCCGGTGTCCGCAGCGGCACCAGAGCCTCGTGGTTGATGGAACTCATGCGTAAAGGCTATTATGCCCTTTTAGCCAAAGCTTCCGGCGGCAACTGTGTAATTCCAAAATTTACCGGCTTCGGACTTTACGATAAAGCAGTGATCGATGCTCTCAAAAAATTCCATGACCCCTATCCCTACTTCCGGGGCTTGGTTGCGGAGATCGGCTTCAAACGCTGTGAAGTACCTTTCATTCAGGAAAAACGCACATACGGCAAAACCAAGAACAACTTTTTCACCCTCTACGATATGGCTATGACCGGCTTTGTCAACCATACCAAACTGCCGCTGCGTCTGGCGGTCTTTTCCGGCTTTTTTATCGCCTTTTTAAGTCTGCTCGTCGCGCTGGGATACTTCATTTACAAACTGTGCAACTGGCACAGTTTTCAGGTCGGTATGGCCCCATTGGTCATCGGGTTGTTCTTCTTTTCCGCCATCCAGCTGATCTTTATCGGTATTTTAGGCGAATACATCGGTGCGATCTATACGCAGGTCAAAAACAAACCGCTGGTAATTGAAGAAGAACGGATCAATTTTGATGAGTAACTTTTTTGCTGTACAGAACTTGAATATTGACAAATGTGATATTATATTAAAGTCATGTCTTTTTGAAAGGTTGATGGAATTATGAACAATGATTACAAGGTTATGAAGAAATATAAAAATGGCGGGGATATCGCTCCTGCTGATTTTGAAATTCTTCGTAATGCAGCATCTGTTGGCAATGTTCGTTTCGGTTTCACTGTCAGAAACGGGGAAATCATTCCACAAGCCAAATTGACTGATTCTGGAAAATTTTTTCTGAAATTGGATAAAAAACAACGCCGGAGCAAAATTTCCCGTGTTGCCACTGCAATCATTGAGTCTATTTTTTAATCAGTTATGAGACGTTTTTTTATCGCCGGATGGTTGCCTGTTTTGACAGACAAACTGGTTTTACGCGAGAAAAAAGAGGGATGGAATTTTACTCAAACCGCTGACCGGGGAAAATGTTATGTCGCCTACAGATTTTCATTTGCGGACTCTTTTTCATCAATATTAACCGGCTTGGAAATCTGTTACCGTGATGATTTAAGTTTTTCTGAAAAATTTTCTATCAATTTTCATAAAAATTCTGATGTAAAGAAAAGAGAAGAAATTTATACGCGGTATTATTCATCTCTGTCGGCAACGATAAAATCAGAAGTTTCTTACAATGAAAAGACCGGCATTTTTAAAATAAGCAGTTCTTCACAACAGGATATAGATGATCACCAACTGCGTTCCATTGCAATATTGATTCTGGCATTGGTCAGGGATTTATTTCATATGCATTTTTATCACTCCGCCAGTGCGGATTCATGTTTGGAACCTGTTATTAACGATACTGAATTGAGCGATGACTTGATTATTGAAAAGATCAAGGAGCAATACAGAAATAAATTTATTGATTTCAAAAAATATGTCTCTGAGATAGTTGCATTCAATGAAAAAATAAATTGGCTCTATGTATTTTCCAAACGATGCAATAAAAATCTGGCATACATGGTAAATTACCGCGGTGAGCTGATTTATGCAAACTCTTTTTCCTCACGTTGTCTGCCACCGGGGGATGAGAAAACTTCTTTTGACGAGTTTCTCTCGCGAGGCTCTGATTCTCTCAATACAAAATATCAATATTGTACAGACATCAGAAATCATTTTCTGTCTCTTGTGGCTTATTTGCTGGCAGTAATCACATTAATAATTTGTTTCTGTACATTGATATTTTCCTGGCAATGAAAAAAATTCTGCTTACCGGTGGAACCGGCTTTTTCGGTAAATCGATTCTGGATATGCTCAAAAGGGGCAAACTTTCCGGATATGATCTTACCATTCTTTCCCGGGACCCGGAAAAATTTTTACAGAATTGCCCGGAATTTGCCAATTTGCCGCAAGTAAGATTCATCGCCGGTGACGTGCGTGATTTTACTGTTTCCGGCTCTTTTGATGCGATGATCCTCGGTGCGACCCCGGCTTCCACATTGATTCCGGATGATGAGATGCCTTCCATCATTATCGACGGGACTTTGCATTCTCTGGAAATCGCCCGGAAATCGGGCGTGGAAAAACTGCTCTTTTTAAGTTCCGGGGCGGTTTACGGCCGACAGAGCGTGCCGCAAGTACCCGAATCTGCGGAATGCCGCCCGGTAACGGCTTACGGTATCGCCAAAAAAGAAGCCGAAGACTTCTGCTTTGCCAGCGGTATTCCGGCGGTTGCCGCCCGCTGTTTCGCCTTTACCGGCAAATATCTTGACCGCGATGCCCACTTTGCCATCGGCAATTTTATCCGGGATGCACTCTGCGGCAGAAAGATCACGGTCAATGGCGACGGTACGCCGCTGCGTTCTTATCTTTATGCTGACGATCTGGTCATCTGGCTCTTTAATCTGCTGAATAACGGCATTCCCGGTACGGCATACAATGTAGGCAGCGATCAGGCAATATCCATTGCCCAACTGGCACAAAAAGTTGCCGGTATCCTTGATCCGGCAGTGGAAGTCAAAGTTATGCTTGAACCTCAACCCGGAGCGGCAGTGCAAACGTATGTGCCGGATATCACGCTTTCCCGGCAGCAGCATTTGAGCAGTGAAACGACCGGTCTGGCAAGTGCCATACGGCTTTCCGCAGGCAGATGACCGGCCGCATACCGGGGAATTTCAGAAAATTTCTCCGGCAGTTCCGGCTGTCATTCCGATATAAAACGGGGCCGTTGCAAAAATTTCAGCCTTTGCAACAGCCCCATTCATACTCCGGATTTTACGGCAGAAATTCAATACTCTTGATCCATACCGTACCGGGAAATTGATCGACGATATCCAGACGCAGATAGGAGATTTCCTGACCTTTGAAATCCACCGGCACCGTAAATTCGTGTTCCGCACCGTCGCAGATCAAAGCCGGAAAACGCACAAAGTTGCCCGGATTGTGACGGGGAGATTGCGGAGTGCAGAAGAATAATCCGCCGGTAGTGCGGCGGGTGAAGCCGCCGGCTTTGTAAACGATCCGCAATTTGCTCACCTGACTGCCGTCAAAACGCTCAAAAGGATTATTCAAGTGGCAGTCGATACCGGTGACATTGAGTTTGAGCCAACCGTCTTCCATGGAAAGTTCGACTCTTTCAGTTTCATCCCATGCACCCTGACCGTCAGCGAAATTCCAGACCGGATCGACCAAACCGGCGTTGCGGGCGAGCAATTCGATTTTCAAAATTTCCACATCACCGGGCATCTGATCGGTGATATCCAGCCGCAAAGAGGTGATCTTACCGGCATTGGCCCACACCGGAGCAGTCAGTTTGACCACAACTGTACGCAATTTGCCGTCAGTTATCAGCGAGGGAAGACGCACCTTATTCGCCGCAGTAAAACGGCGGGAGGTCGAAGTGGTGAAAAAAAGATCTCCGGTGGTATGGCTTTTGAAACCGCCGGCCCGGTAAGTTATACGCAGACAGTTGTAGACCGCCGGATCGACATCCACGGCCGGATTGATGATACCGTGATCCGCTTTGAGCGGCACGACCTTGATCGCATCATCCAACTCCTCGATCCGGGAATTATTGAAGCGGCTCCACTCCGCCAGGGCTGCCGGAAACTCCCAGACGATCGGTTCTTCTGCCGCCAGATTAAGAACCATTACCGCAATCGCCGGCAAAATACTCCAGATTTTACGCATGAGATCCTCCTGTTTTTTAGGTTGACTGCTGATAATGTAACCGCTGAAAATGCCTTTGTCAAGCCGTAATGATGCTTTTATAAGTCACAGATAAGCAAAAACATAGCCAGCCAACCGGATCTTTCATCCCGGATCCCGCGGAACTGCTTTCCTCACCAATTGCAACTTAAAAGCAGCATGGCACCGGCACCGCAGAGCAGGGCAACCACTTTGAGCCAGGTGATCTTTTCCTTGAGAAATATCACGCTTAAAATAAAGGTCGCCAGAAAACTCATCTGGGCCACCGGCAGAACCACACTGGCCTTGCCGTAATGCAAAGCCAGCATCATGAATAACAGGATCCCGGCGACCATCACTCCGGAACCTGCTCCGTAACGGATCAATTTGGCATCCAGTTTATATTTACCTTTTTCTTTGGTGAAAAAATAGACCAGACCGCTGATGATCCAGATGATCTCAATGATCAGGTTGATGCCATTCAAAGAAGCCCCGGTCATGGGGCCGTATTTGCACGATATGCCCAATCCGGCCCGGAAAATACTGGCAGTAATGATCATCACCACCGGTAAAACGGGAGATTTTTTTGCCGTTCCCGGGTGATCTGTCCGGTCTGAAACCGGCAGAAATGCCAAAACTGCCATGATCGCCAGCACCACTCCGGCCCACTTGCTCACCGACAGAGTTTCATTGAAAAACAACATACTCAAAGGCACCACCAGAGCCAGATTGAGGCGGTAGATCGTCGAACACACTCCGGCACTCAAATTGGTCATGCTCTCGATCAGCAGAATATTGCCGATCGCAGAAAAAATACCGCAGATCACCCCCCAGAGCAGAGTCATCTGCCAGTTTTCCCCGATCTTATCCGGCAGAAAACTGAATAATACCGTGCCGACCACACCCACTACGGCCACGAATAATCCCCGCGAACGCTCTTTGCGGGCAAAAAATTTGAAACAAAGATCATTCAATGCCGAACAACCCAGACAACAGAAAGTATAAAATAATGCCAGTTCCATAATGATATGTATCCTCCACAGAAAATATTTTGTTAATATACCACAGAAAGGGTGTTTTATCAAGTGATTTTCCGCTTTGTATTACTCCGTACTTATTCCCCCCGCTTCACCCCATGGATTCACATCAAATGCTGGGCATCGACATCCACAGCGACGGTCACGCCGTTGGGCGGGGTATGGTGCAGAGCCAGTACCCGGATGGCTTCACGGATGGTTTTCAATCCGTTGCCTCTGACGGTCATCATATAACGGAATTGGTTGCGGATCTTTTCCACGGGGGCCGGAGCAGGTGGCGTGATCCGCAATTTATCGTGTTGATAAGCGGCCAGTTTCTCTGCAAAAAATGCAGCGTAATCGGCGACGGCGGATTCTCTTTCGCCCTTGAAAAATATGGCGATCAGCCGGGAAAAAGGCGGATAATTGAGCATTTCCCGGAATTCGAGATCAAATTTGGAAAATCCCTCAAAATCCAGATCGGCGGCGAAACGCAGTACATCGCTGTCACGGGTGGTTTGGAAGATCACTTCGCCGCGTCTTTCACCGCGACCGGCCCGTCCGGCGACCTGGGTAAGCATTTGAAACGTTCTCTCCTGAGCCCGGAAATCGGGCATGGAAAGGCCCAAATCGGCATTGATCACGCCCACCAGAGTCACTCCGGGGAAGTGCAGTCCTTTGGCGATCATCTGGGTCCCGACCAATATATCAAGTTTCCCGCGGCGGAATTTATCCAGCACCACTTCGTAATCATCCGCCGAACGCATCAGATCAGAATCCATCCGGCCGATCCTGGCTCCGGGGAAAACGGCTCTGGCACAACTTTCAAGTTTTTCCGTGCCGCTGCCGAAGTAGCGGATCTCCTGAAATCCGCACTCCGGGCAGGAGGCGGGAGCAGGCACAACTCCGCCGCAGAGGTGACAACTCAAAACTTCCCGGCGGCGGCTGTAAGTGTAATTGTAGTTCACTGAACACTCCGGGCAGCGTGCTTCGTAACCGCATTGCGGACAGCACAGCGTGCGGGCATAGCCGCGGCGGTTGAGGAACAAAATAGCCTGTTCGCCTCTTTCGAGGCGTTCTTCGACGCAGTGGATGAGAATGGGGGAAAAGAGGTTGTTCATCCCCTCCTCCGGAGCCGGATCCCGGCGGCGGTCAACGATATGGATCAAAGGAGCCGGTTTGTTATCCACCTGGGCGGCCATACGGCACATCAGAAATTTGCCCTGCCGGGCATTGTAAAGTGATTCAGCCGAGGGCGTGGCCGAACCGAGGATGACACAGGCATTTTCCAGTTTTCCCCGTACCACGGCCACATCTCTGGCGTGATACCGGGGAGATTCGGATTGTTTGTAACTGCTGTCATGCTCCTCATCGACCACGATCAGCCCCAGATTGTCAAAGGGAGCGAAAAGGGCCGACCTGGCACCGACGGCGATCTGAACTTTGCCGGAATTGATCCGGTTCCACTCATCGAAACGCTCCCGGTCACTCAAGCGGCTGTGCAGTACGCTCAATTTGCGGCCGAAACGGGCCCGGAAACGGCGGACGGTCTGAGGTGTAAGGGAAATTTCCGGCACCAGCACGATCGCCGATCTGCCCATTTGCAGTACCTTGCTGATCGCCTGCAAATAGACTTCGGTCTTGCCGCTGTTGGTCGTGCCGAAAAGCAGTTGCACATGGGAAGAGGTTTTGCCCTCAAGCATCAGATCGATCTGATCGAGGGCTTTTTGCTGATCCACGGTCGGCGGCAGCGGGGTATCCGGCAGAGTTTCCACGCCGTTATCAAAATCATTGGCCGCCGCTTCTTCACGCATTTTGATCAATCCCTCTTTGCAAAGAGCCTCAAATGCCGAATTGGAAAAGTCTGCTTCCGTGGAAAATTCCGCTTTGGGTCCCTCGCCTTTGCGGATGAGCATCTGCAAAACTTTGATCCTTTTGGCCAGACGGCTCTCTTTGGCGTGGTCGATGATATATTTTTCCGCCGAAGCCAGATCGGCAATGGAGAACATACGGATCTTTTTTTCCCTGACCCGGCCGCTGCGGACGGCCGCCGGAAGCAAGGTGCGTATGGCATGTTCGCCCGAAGCACAGTAATATTCAGCGATCCATTTGCCCAGTTTGATCAGATTTTCCGGAATGGCCGGGCGGTCGGCGGCAAGGCCGGTCAAAGGCCGCAGTTTGGCCGGATCGTAAGAACTGTTTTCACTCAATCCCAGAACGTATCCGGTACGCACACTTTTACCGAATGGCACCACGACCGCACTGCCGGTACGCACCGAATTTTCCAGTGTTTCCGGTACGATGTAATCAAATTCGCGGTCAAGCGAAATATCGGTGATGACCCTGGCGATCATGGCTGGATCACTTTCCTTCGGCCTCACGCATCATATCGTGAAACTCCTCTCGGGAAAGTTCCTGCAGATGCTTGCCTTTTCTGGCCAGTTTCTCATTGAATTTGATCACGGTTTCGGTCATGCGTTCATGAGTTTCCTCTGAACCGCCGGCCAGATAGAAGTTGTCGCCTCTGGTGATGCGTTTATGGCCGTCTTTATTATCCAGCCCCACGCCCAGCAGCATCGCCTGACGGATATTATCATCATTATTGAGCATAGATATCCTCGTGAAAGTCAGAAATTCAACCGCATCAAAGCGGACCGGATCAGATTTTCGGTGGTACACTCATTTTGCGGTAATTCGGCGACCAGAGCATTGATGATCTTATTGACCGCATCCTTGCGGTAGCCCAGCTGCTCCAGAGCGGCGGCGGCGTCAGCGGCATCGCTGTTGGCTTCCGGGGGAGCGGCAGACGGATCGATACCATCAAGTTTGCCTTTGAGTTCCACGATAAGTCTTTCGGCGGTACGTTTGCCGACCCCGCTGATCCGGGAAAGACTTTTAACATCCCCGGAAGCGACGGCCGCACAGAAATTGGCCGCAGGCATGGCACTTAAAACATTCAATGCCAGTTTGCCGCCGACTCCGGAAACATTGATCAACTGCTGAAAAAGTTTTTTCTCCTCCGGACCGGCAAAACCGTAAAGGGTAATGGCATCTTCCCGCACCGCAGTATGGATATAGAGCGTGACCGGTTCATTTTCCAGCGGCAGAACATCGAAGGTGGATAAGGGGATCTGCACTTCATAGCCGACCCCGTTGACATCCAGCAGACAACCGGAAAAATCCTTGTCGATCAGTTTGCCCGAAAGCAGTCCGATCATTTCAACACCTCGATATCCAGAGAAATATCCATGGAACGCACCGAATGGGTCAGGGCCCCGGAAGAGACGAAATCCACCCCGATCTGACCGATGGATGCCAGACGTTTGATGGTGATACCGCCGGAGGCTTCCAGTTTGGCCCGGCCGGCGACGATAGCGACCGCCTTTTGCATTTCGTCATTGGACATATTATCCAGCATGATGTGTTCCACACCGCAGCCGGCAGCTTCGGCCACTTCGTCAAGAGTGTCGGCCTCGACCTCGATTTCCAGATCAGGATAGGCATTTCTGGCCCGCCGGACGGCTCTTGCAATGGCTCCGTCACCTTCCAGGGCGGCCAATTCCCGGTGGTTGTCTTTGATCATGATGCGGTCGTAAAGACCGATCCGGTGATTTCCGGCACCGCCGACGGCCACGGCGTATTTTTCCAGATTGCGGTAGCCGGGAGTGGTCTTGCGGGTATCCAGCACGACACAGGATGAACCGCTCAACTCTCTGGCGTAGAAAAAGGACATCGTGGCCACACCGCAGAGCCGCTGAATGAAATTCAAAGCGGTACGTTCACCGGTGAGGATCGCCCGGGCCGAACCATTGATGACGGCCAGCTTTTCGCCGCGTACACAACGCTCACCATCCTGTTTCAAGGCGGTGAATTCCAGCGACGGGTCGATGGTTTCGAAGACTCTTTTGGCCACGTCGATACCGGCCAGGATCATCTCATCTTCTTTGCAAAGTAAAACCGCCCGGGATCGGGCCGTTTCCGGCACGCAGGCCAAAGTGGTGGTATCACCGCGGTCACCGAGGTCCTCTTCCAAAGCCAGAGCGATCAATGTATCCACCCGTTTCCAATCGATTGCAGTACTCATGATATATCTCCTTTTTCAAAATAATTGTTCACCATTGTTTTCCGGCCCGGCACAATACGGATAAGGAAAGTTGTCAAAGACGTGAGAACTCTCATCTCCGGTCAACGCCCGGGTCAAACTCATCACATAACGGTAACTGTCACTGTTTACGGCACATGACAATAAAGTAATGGCGATATAACGCAACAATTTGCTCCGGCTCCAGATTTCCACGCCTTTCCCCTCCGGCAGTGCGGTCAGCCGCCACGAACCGTGCCCCAGCAGAACCATACCGGCATCATCCCGGATGCCGAATTCCCCCAGCACCCGTACCGGTTGAAATTTTTTATCATCATCAAGCAAAGCCAGACCGATCGCCATCAGAGTCGAAGTCGCCCCCAGATGGTGAAAGATCACCGTACCGATGCAGTAACTTTCCGGCCGGATGGTAGTTTCATTTTCCGGCAGAAATCGGTTTTGCCGCATGAATATTTCCAGATCTTCCAGAGAATTGAGCTGAAACTTTTCCGCTGATTCAAAAAATTTTTCCACATCCCGTTTGATATCAGCGGAATTATCTTTATCAAACCACAGCAAATGCAGCAAAGTCAGCGTGCCGATGATATCCGGAACATTCTGCTCACGGAGCATGGTACACAATTCGCGGCGGCACCGGCGCATGGCAAAAGCATTTTGCAGCATATGTATCCGGCGGCGTACCAGCGGATCCGGATGCTCCTGCAACAGCCTTGAGAGTTCACCTGCTTCACTTTCCTTATTCAGCAACCGGGCAAGCACATTGAGCCCGACATCATGATTCTGATCGTCGAGCATGGAAGCAAGCTGCCAGGTTTCCGGGGAAAGGGTCATTGCTTTTTACGCTCCGGGAATATTCCGACAAGGGCCTTTTCCGCAATGGAACGCACATCATCGGGAAAGTCGCTTTTGATGATCCAGCGCAGGAATCCGGGTTCATTTTCGGCAATGTCTTTCAAAGTGCGGCCGGCATATTTGCCGAAATTCACCACCGCTTCATCGCCATTGAATTTGAAACGGCGGTTGCGGTCGATCGCATCGGGATCACTGTTATCCGACCACTCGGCCAGAGCGGCGGTATCCCGGGGCAATTCCGGGTGTTTGGCCAGCTGGCCGAGCAGAACTTCAAAGGTCGCTTCAGTATCGGCGGCCGCACCGTGGGCCCCTTCCAGATCTTTGCCGCAGAAAAATTTGTAAGCCGCAGTCAGTGTACGCGGATAAAGTTTGCAGAAAATGTTGTACGCATCAATGATCTTGCGGTCGGATGTATCGAAGTCAAGACCGACTCTTTTGAATTCCGCTTCCAGAAGCGGCACATCAAACCCCATGATATTGTATCCGGCCAGATCACAGCCGTCAAGATAAGAGAGCAGTTTATCGGCGATATCGGCAAATTGCGGACAATCAGCCACATCTGCATCTGTAATGCCGTGGATCGCCGTCGCTCCCGGCGGAATAGGCATCCCCGGATTCAACCGCCGCACCGTGGTGCGGGAAGTGCCGTCAGGCATGATCTTCATCACTGCGATCTCCACGATCCGGTCACGCTGGGGAACCACACCGGTACTTTCAATATCAAAAAACGCCAGAGGGCGGGTAAGTTGCAGATTTTCCAACATCACAAATGTTCCTTTCGGTAAAAGTTATACTCACAGAGTATAATATACCCATAACGCCGGATAAATGCAAGCAATACCCAAAGATAAAACCGCAAATGTTTGCCCTGCGGTCCGCTTCCCCGGTGTACGGCCGGTACGGATAAGTACGGCAGCCGGATCACATGATCAATTTATGATCTCCGGCAGAAAGGACCCCCTGCGGAGTTTCGGCAATACAATTCTGCGGCACATGGAGCGATGCTTCAAGTTGACTGCCGGATTTTTTCCACTCCACCCGGATCGAACCGCAGGAAGTCGGGATCACGCCTTTGGCAAAACTCAGATCCGCACTCTGCGGAGCAAATTTGAAGCGGCTGAAACCAGGTGCCAGCGGCGAAACTCCGAGGATCACCGTCTGCAAAAAGGCCGCCGGAGAGGAACTGAATCCGTGACACAGACTGGCTGAACCGCCGAAACCGGCTTTGCCGGTCTTATGGACACCGTTTTCCCACAGAGTCGGAGTGCCGCTGTCAAGCATCTTGCCCCAGTGGGTGCGGATATAGTGCAAAGCGGACTGCACATCGCCGGATTTTTCGTAACCATCCAGCAGGAATATGCCGTAGTAAAGTTCGGGGGGCAGCAGAGATTCATCGGCGATCCTGCCGCACAGAGCAGGATCGGCCCCGGCCAGCAGAGCCAGAGCGTGAGCCAGACGGCTGCTGCGGTCGATCTTGAAGTTCTTTTCCGGAGGCACGCCCAGGGCACTCAGATAGGCATCCGCCGCAGTGATATCTTGGGTGGAATTGAGGAAAAATTCATCTTTTTCCGAATAAAAAGTTTCCACACTGTTGCGGCAGATACGCTCCAATTCCCCGGCACTTTCCACCGGAGTTTCACCGATGGCCTCTGCCAGAAGCAAAAATGCCCGTGCCGAAATGACGTAGAGGAAATTGAGCAGTGAAGTCGGTTTGCCGTTGAGTTCCATACCGTTGAGTTCAAAGGACCAGTCAACGAAGTTCCAATACTTCAGAGGCGGCGTGATGATGCCCCTTTCATCTTTCCATGATTTGAAAGTTTCCAGCATTTTCCGGAGCTGTCCGAAACACTCTTTGACCATCTCTTTATCACCGGTGTGCAAATAATAGTCAAGCACCGAAATACTCAAAGTGAGGTTGCCGGAAAGGATCACATGGAAATTGGTCTTACCCTCCGGGATCTCATCGATCATCGATGGACTGGTACTGGTGAAAAGACCGTCTTTGCGTCTTTGCGAAAAGACCATACGCAACGCCCGTTTGTGGATGGCCGGATCGCCGAAAAGTTTCAGAGCCACCCGGTTTTCGATCACCATATCATTGCAGTAAAAAAGTCTTTCACGCCACGGACAGTCGGTGAAAATATCGGTCGTACAGGCAGAAATGGTCTCCGCGGCCGTTTCCCAGAGGCGGTTGAGCTGATAGTCGCTGCTGAAAAATTGTGCCCTGGGAGCAAACGGATAACGCACATCAAAGGCCTTGATGCTGTAAATTTTCGCCGGACGGCTCAAATTACGCAAGGTAAGCTGCACCATGCGGAAGCCGCGTTCCATGATGAGATTGCCGATATTCTGCTTACCCTCACGCAATACACAGCGGTCGCAGAATTGATAGGTCGGGTTGGTGTGCGTGTGATCGGCCCGCAGACGGTCGCCCTGATAGAGTTCCTCCTCATAAACGATATCCGCCACACTGCCGGCCGGAGCATCGAGAATGATCTCCACCCGGCCGCTGACCTCTTTGGCAAAGTCGATGACCATGGAAATATTTTTCACATCGGGCAGAGTTACCGGGCCGCGGCCGGGCAAAGTGAGATTGCTCAAAACGGCTTCGGCTGTTTCCGGCAGAGGCATATGGACTTCAGAAGTATTGATCCGGGCAAATTCCATGCACTCAAGATCACACGGCGGCACTTCGGCGGCGGCAGGGATATCCGCCGGAAGCACCGCAGTTTCCAGAGTCATCGGGATATCCCGTTTACGCAACTCTTTTTTCACCAGAGGTGAAGTTTCCGGCACCGTGACCGTCCGGGCCTTTTCCGGCAAACCACGGTGATAATCAAAATTCAAATTGCGGTACTGGGCAAAACCGGATTGACCGGTATACATGGGGCCGCCGGCCGGAAATTCATCCGCACAGACAAAGGTCGCCCACGATCCATCACTCAAATATGTTTCACCGATGGCCGCCCGGAGAGCCGGAGTTATGGGCCAGGTGGCCTGAGCATCGATATTCATGCAGTTGACCAGCACCGCCGCCTTGTTGATACCGCAGTGGAGATATCCGGCAATATCGTATTCATCGTAAAAGGCCACACTGCGGGTGCCGCGGGCCGGACCGCGGCCGATGATCTGATCATTGATCTCCAGCAGATAGTTGCCGTCACAGGTAAGTTGCATGATCAATGAATCGGGGATCTCTTTTATCTCAAATTCTTTAAGTGCCAGAAAGTGACACGGTTTCATATCTTCCACCCCGGCCGGGGCGATCCATTTGGCTTGGTTGATCATAATATTTTTCCTCACATTAACTACTGTCACTCAAAGAGAGCCAGAGCGGTATTCACATTTCCGAATGGGGCACTGGTAGCCACTCCATTGATCTCACTGCGGATCTCCTCAAGTATCTGCCGGGCGATACGGATTCCTTCAAGCCTCTGGGCCTCTTTATCACCGGCGTTTTCCATGGCATTCATGATCCATTCCGGCACGATCACGCCGGGGACCTCATTTTTCATGAAAAGAGCATTGCGGTAACTGGCAAAGGGCCACACCCCGGCGATGACCGGGATCCCGAAATTCTGCCGTACATTGCGGAGGAACTTCAGCAGAGTCGGCGGATCAAAGACCGGCTGGGTGATGACGAATTCCGCACCGGCGGATACTTTCTCTTCCAGACGGCGGTACTCTCTGGTCATATCGACAGCGTTGGGATCGGCACCGACACCGGAAACGATGGCAGTTTGGATATTGCTGCCCAGAGCCTGACCGCCGACATCCACGCCGCGGTTGAGACGGTTCTGCAATTTGACCATGCCGATCGAATCCACATCGAACACCCCGGAACTGAATGGATAATCCCCCAGTTTCGGCGGATCACCGGTCACAAAGAGGATATTACGCAGATTTTTGGCCATACAGCCGAGGATCATTGATTGCAGACTTATGAGGTTGCGGTCACGGGCACAACAATGCACGACCGTTTCAATACCGGCTTTCTCCTGGATTTCGATCGCGGTGATGATCTGGGATATACGGCAGCTGGCCCGGGGACCGTCAGGAATATTTATGGCATCGATCCCGGCCGCAGCACAAATTTTCGCCTTTTCGACCGTGGCACTCAAATCGAAGCCTTTGGGCGGAGTCATTTCGATAAGTTTGACGAACTTGCCTTCAGCAAGTTTCCGGCCGAGTGAACTTTTTTCTGCCAGTGCCACCGGGGGCAATTCAATGATCTCTTTAACTTCCACCGGGGGCATACTTTTTTTCGCTCCGGCGGCCAGCGGTTTGAGCGAACGGACCATATCGGCAATGTGTTCCGGAGTGATTCCGCAACAACCGCCCAGACCTTTGGCCCCGAGATTCAAATACCGCATGGAGTAGGTGGTGAAGTATTCCGGGGTGGTCATCTGCATAAAGCGGTTGTCCACACTTTTGGGAACTCCCGAACCGGGCTGGACGATCAGGGGAAAAGTTGTGACATGAGCGATCTTTTCCAAAGCATTCAATGTGGTTTCCGGCCCGGTACCGCAATTCAAACCCACGGCATCCGGAAGCATTGCAGAAGATTTCAGGATATCCCCGATCTCCGCAAAATCAGTACCATCCGCGATCTTCCCGTTTCCGTCAAAAGTGAAACTGGTCACAAAGGCAATATCTTTGCCATTCACCGCCTCAAGTGCCGTTTGCAATTCCCTGCACGAGGAAATGGATTCAAAGATGATGAAATCCGCTCCGCCGTCGATCAAATACTGTACTTGAGCGGCAATGGCATCACCGGGATTTTCCGGAGCGGGCCCGATCGAACCGGCGATGAGCATACCCGTTTTGCCGGCGGCGGCTTTACGGGCCACGGCCACGGCGGCATGATTGATCTTCTCCGCCCGGTCGGCAATGCCGAATTGACGCAGAGCCACCGCATTGGCGTTATAGGTATTGGTGGTCAAAACTTCTGCTCCGGCATCAACATAAGCCTGATGGATGGAAGTGACCACTTCCGGAGAATTCAGACAGAGGTCATCGTAGGAGTTGTTGACGAAAAAGTTGCGGCGGTAAAGTTCCGTGCCGAATCCGCCGTCAAATATCAGGATATTTTCCTGAAGTCTTTCAAGCAATGCACCTGGTTTCATACTTCCTCCTGCAATTTTCCGGGAGCGAGCATGATCATCTGGGCGGTAAAGGCCGCAATGACCATTATCACCGCAAAAATAAATGCCGCTCCGGTGGAATCGAATATATCCGCAACAACTCCGCCGATCATGGTCGCCGCCAGACTTACCACGCCGACGATCACCTCATTGGCCGCCACAAAGAAACTGCTTCTCGGATGGGCCAGAGAGTGATAGACCAGATAAAAGTAGAGACATCCGGCATAGATACCGCACAGCACCGCCGCCGTGTAAAAGTATATCAGCGAATGGGCAAAAGTGAATATCAGCAGACCGGAAACACCGCAAACACTCATCAGCAGAGCCGGAACCCTGCGGAACATCCACTCCTTGCCCCGGCAGAGAGCCAGTGCCGTAAGCCCCTGAACATAACTGACGATCGCCGTAATGTAAATGATGTGTTCCATGGGCAATGACAATTCACTGCCCATTTTCGGCCACATCGTGCGGATCTGGCACACCGTAGTCGTCCCCAGACCGCCGACGATCCAGCCCAGAACGGCCAGTTTGGTATAAGTGGAGAGCGTGAAACGCCGTTTTTCGGGCAGCAGTGCGGCTTTTTCCTCAACCTCCCCGGTTTTTTCACTTTTTTTGCAGATCAGAGCGATCAGCAGCACACTCACAGTGACCAGCGTGGCCAGCAGCAAAGTCACCAGAAAACCCTGTTTGACCGACAATCTGGCAAAGGCCAGAGGCCCGGTGGCAAAACCGGTACTCCAGGTCAGAGTGTAAAATGAAGTGGCCGCAACTGTGCCGGAAACCTCTTTTTTACTGCCGGATTCAATGGATTTGGCAAAAAGTTGAAACGGTGTGCAAAAGAGAGCCGCCCCGAATCCGGCAGTCACCATCCAGAGAAATTGCAGATAAAGTGCATCAAAGATGATGAAGCCCAGCGAGGTGATCATCAGACACAAACCGCCGGTAAGGATCCACCGCAGAGCATTGGCGGTATTCACGAAACGGCCGATGACCGTGGTCAGCAGACAATACGCCGCCCCCCATGCGGCCACCGAACTGCCGATCACCGCCCCGGAACAGCCTGCCTGCGAAAAGCGGTAGGCGGAAATGAAGAAAAATCCGCCGGAAAGAAAGTTGATGGCAAACGGCACAAAATAGGTCAGGATCCGGATCAACATAGACAATACCCCCTGCAAAGACAACGGTTTGACCGCAAAAATGTGTCAAACCGTCAGCAAATTTCAAAGAATCACAGTACACCGCATTTTTTCAAAGTGGCGGTCAAAGTTTCCAAATGAGCCGCACTCATTTCGCAAAGCGGCAACCGGTATTCACCGGCGATCTCGTTACGCAGAGCCATGGCGGCTTTGACCGGGATGGGGTTGCTCTCAATAAAAAGATCACGGAAAAGTGCATAATATTTTTTGTGATACTCCAATGCCGCGGCGAAATCACCTTTGAGAGCCAGAGCGACCATTTCAGACAATTCGCCGGGAATGATGTTGGAAGCCACACTGATGATACCTGAAGCACCCACGGACATCATCGGCAGAGTCAGTGAATCATCACCGCTTAAGACCGTGATATCACACAGATTTTTGATTGCAGACACCCGATCGACACTGCCGCCGGCCTCTTTCACGGCGACCATCAGCGGATTGGCGGCCAGACGGGCGATGGTTTCCACGGCGATCGGCACTCCGGCCCGGCCCGGTACGTTGTAAAGCACCACCGGCAATTGGCTTTTTTCAGCGATCACCGAGAAGTGCCGGTAGATGCCCTCCTGGGTGGGCTTGTTGTAGTACGGGGTGACTTGCAAAGAAGCATCGGCACCGGCGGCTTTGGCCTCCATGGTCAGATGGATGGCTTCTTCCGTGGAATTCGCACCGCTTCCGGCGATGACCTGACAGCGGCCGTTGATGATCTCGACCGCACGGGCGATCACCTCGGTATGTTCTTCCATGGAAAGGGTCGGGGATTCCCCGGTGGTACCGACCGGAACCACTCCGGCCACTTTACCGGCGATCTGCCGTTCCAGTAATTCCCTGAATGCCTCATAATCGACCTTTCCATTGCGGAAAGGTGTTACCAACGCAGTGTAGACTCCTTGCAGATTCATAATAAATTTTCCTGAATGAGTTGTGAAAAATCATACTTATATATAAAATACAACCATCAATGGTCAAAATCAAATAAGATAACTTGAAAAAATGCGTTCTGCATATTATTTTATAAATAAAAGAGTACTTCAGGGAGTTGTTATGGATAAGATTTTTGCCGTTGCCGTGTTTGCCGCACTTTTCTGCGGCTGTGTCGATATCGAATATACCGGGCAGACCGCCCCCCGGCAGGAAACCGATGCCCGGATCGCCGTATTCACCGATCCGGCCAGGATCACCCGTCCCTATACCGTGCTGGGCAATGCCACAGCCAGCGGCAATTACCGGGAGGTCAGCACTCAAACCATGCTTGATAAATTGCGGGAAAAAGCCGCTGAATGCGGGGCCAATGCCATTTTGATCACCGATCACCGGGTGGTGGCCGATCCGGATCTGCCGGTGGTGAACAGCCCGGCATTCATGACCTCGCTTGATTATGATGACACCGACGGCGGCGACTGGCGGCAGATCTACGCCGACGTGGATCGCAACTTCGTCAATCCGTACCGTAATTTTTCCACGACCACCGGCGGCAGCAGCAATAACTTTACCAGAATCATCCGGGCCGAATTCATCCGTTACTGACCGGTAACGGAACCGCCAACCGGGGCCGGAGTTGAATCAATTTGATAAAAGGAGAAAATAATACTATGAATTCACTGATGAAACGTTATGAAAGCAATCCCATTCTGACCATTGACGATCTGCCGGAAAAGGGCATCGGATACTATGTATTCAATCCCGGAGCAGTCAAATTCAATGGCGAATATCTGATTCTGGCTGATGTGTTCCACCGCGAGGGCAGTATTATTTTCTGGCTGGCCCGCAGTAAAGACGGTTACAACTTCAAATTCGATCCCGAACCGGTCAACTGGCCCGCCATGCCGGAGGATACCGGCTGGATCGAAGACGGCGTTTACGATCCCCGGATCACCAGATTTGAAGATGAATATTACATCTTTTACGGCAGTCACAACAACCAGTGCGGCACCCGTATCGCTTTGGCTAAAACCAGAGATTTCGTCAAATTTGAACACGTCGCCCTGACCAGCGAAGTCAACAACCGCAATGCCGCCCTTTTCCCGGAGAAGATCAACGGTATGTACTGCCGTTTTGAGCGGCCGTTCCACGGGGATGAATTTTCACCGTGCTATATGTGGATGTCTTTTTCCAAAGATCTGGAATTCTGGGGCAGACACCGGGAATCTCTCAAACCCCAGCCCGGTCACTGGGATGCCCAGAAGATCGGTGCCGGTGCCCCGCCCATCCGCATCAAAGAGGGCTGGCTGGAGATCTATCACGGCGTGAATCCCTCATGTGACGGATCGATGTATATGCTCTGTGCCGCAATTCTGGACTACAAAGAGCCGTGGAAAGTCCTCGCCCGTACCAAATACCCGATCCTTTTCCCCGAAACCGGTTACGAGCAGCGCGGCCGGGTGAGAAATGTGGTTTTCACCTGCAATGCGATCCTCGATGACGATGATATGATCAAAATTTACTACGGGGCGGCAGACAGTTGTATCTGTATGGCCGAAGCTCCATTGGCAGAGATCGTCAAAGCCTGTTACGAACCGTACAAATTCAATCTGAATAAACGCGGCAAATTCATTATCGAAGGCCGTTGAACTTCATCTGCGGTTTATTTTCCGGGAAGTTGTACCGGCACTTTTTTGCCGTATTCTGCACCGGTTCTCCATCCGGCGCCGGTATGCCTGGTTTGAGTGAAACATTCCGGGAACAAATAGTTTGACAAGGTCTTTGAAAAACTTTTGCAATTGACCGGTTTATGTGATATATTATGATAAAGTTATAACTGTAAAGAGGCAATTACGATGAAAAAGTTTTTATATACCGCTGCCGCCGTATGCAGTACGGTCTTTATCTGCGGTTGCGGACATACCCCCATCCGGGAAAATCTCCCGGCTGCCGTACCGCCATACACCGCTGATGCTCAAACAGTTGCCGCACGCTCGGATGGTTTGAAAAATATCCTTGCTCCGCTCAAAGTCCGGGGCATCGGGATCTTCCCGGCCGCATTCCACGGCCGATTCACCAATGAACAGGTGCTTGATGCCATCGTAGAAACCGGATTCAACCGCATTTACTGCCAGTTGACCAGCGAACAGGAACTCAATGACGATCTGACCGCTTTTCTCACTGCCGCTGCCGCACGCGATATTCCGGTCGAACTCGTTTTCAGTCAGCAGGATTTCTACCGCCGCTACCGGGGCAACCGCTTGATCCGCAATCTCTTTATCCAGTACCCCGATCTGGCCGGAGCAGTCACCGAAGCAGTGGAATTCAATTCGGAACTGCCGGAAAATATCCGCATTGCCGGTATCACAGTCATCCTCACTCCGCACCTTTTCAACGGAGACAACACCCAGCGGATCCGCGGACACCTCTACCGCTGGGCCGACAACCGTTACGGCATCGGTCAGGATAACGATATGCTTATGCGGGAGGCCATGGAGTATCTTCAAAAGATCGCCGCCATCGGATCTCTGCCGCCGTTGACCGTGGCAGTGAGCGACTTCTACCACGAGAAAGCCGCCGCCGGTGAATTATCCTGCGGTAAAATTTCCGATTTTGCCCGTTATGCCGATAAAGTGATCGTCATTTCATCGGCCAATCTGCCCAGCAAAGTCCACGAAAGCATCCGGCAGGAGTTGAGTGAATCATCCGGCGATATCAAATTGATCGCCGCCGTGCCGCTGGCCGCTCATACTTCACTTGACAGCGACCGTCTGCGCCGGAGAAACTGGCAGGATTTCCAGCGGACTATCGATCATCTGGTAAGACAATCTGTTTCCAATCCGGCATTTCATGGTATCATCATTTCCCCCTTTGCAGTGGTGGAGTATTTACGTCAGGAGAAATAGTTTATGCGTTGTCCCAAATGCGGATGCAGTGATGACAAAGTGATCGATTCACGCAGTGTCAAAGACGGCTACGGTGTACGCCGCCGCCGGGAATGTATCCAATGCAATTACCGTTTCACCACTCTGGAAAGTGTCAGTCCGGAGGAGTTGAAAGTCGTCAAACTCGACGGCTCCCGTGAAGAATTCGATCTGGCCAAATTACGCCGGGGCATCGACCGTGCCTGTTATAAACGCAACGTTTCCTCGGCGGAAATCGACCGTATGGCCGGTGAGATCGCCTCATCGATCCAGCAGGATTTCGACAAGGAAGTGCCCAGTGCCGAAATCGGCAACCGGGTAATGACTGTATTGCGTAAAGTCGATGAAGTGGCTTTTGTCCGTTTTGCTTCGGTTTACCGTAAATTCACCGATGCCGCCGACTTTATCCAGGAGATCAAGGAGCTTAAAAAGTGACCCGGATCCACCTTCTGCCCGGCAGGGAAAAAGCACTGCTCCGCCGCCATCCGTGGGTGTTTGAGGGAGCATTGAAAGAAAAAAATGCCGCCGTTGAGAAAGGCGGAACGATTCTGCTCTGCGATGCCCAGGATCATCCGCTGGCCGTCGGAGCGTGGTCACCGGCTTCGCAGTTGCGGATCAGGGTGTGGAGTTTTGATCCGTCGGAGAGTATCGATGCCGGATTTTTCCGCAAAAAGATCGCTCAGGCAGTGGCAGTACGGGAAAAACTCGGAGTTCTTGATCCTGACGGCGGCTGCCGGTTGATCTATTCGGAAAGTGACGGTCTGCCCGGAGTGATCGTTGACCGTTACGCCAACTTTGCGGCGGTGCAATTTTTAAGTGCCGGAGCGGAACTGCACCGCCAGACCATTGCCGGATGCCTGATGGAACTGCCCTTTATCGACGGGGTTTATGAGCGTTCGGATGCTTCAGTGCGACACAAGGAAAATCTGCCGGAGCGGTGCGGATACCTTGCCGGACAAACCATTCCGGAGAAAATCATCATCCGGGAAAACGGCCTGTCTTTTGAGATCGATCTGATCAATGGACAAAAGACCGGATTTTACTTCGATTTGCGTACCGCCCGTCAGGAAATACGCCGTTTCGCCGGCGGCAAACGGGTTTTGAATATGTTTTCATATACCGGCGGTTTCGCCTGTGCCGCACTGGCAGGCGGAGCGGAGTCGGTCTTTTCAGTCGATTCATCGGCCCCGGCTCTGGAGCAGAGCAAAAGGAATCTTTCACTTAACGGATTTGAGCGAAATCATCAGCACCGGTGCGGCGATGTTTTTGAAATCCTCCGGGAACTTGACCGCAACGGTGAAAAATTCGATATGGTCATCCTCGATCCGCCCAAACTTATTCCCCATAAGGGAGCGATGCTCCGGGGATGCCGGGCCTATCAGGATCTGGCCCGGCTGGGGTATAAACTGCTTGCTCCGGGCGGTATGCTGTGCAACTTTTCCTGTTCCGGAGCGATGGAAAGTGCCCTTTTCCAGAAAATAACCGCCGACGGTGCCATCGAAGCCGGAGTGAATGCCCGGATCGTCAGCCGTCTGGAGCAATCACCGGATCACCCGACTCTGCTCAGCGTGCCGGAAACTTTTTACCTCAAAGGATTGATAACTCTCATTGATTAAAGGATATGAAACCATGAACCGGACTGCTGTTTTTCTCATCACCACGGCCGACCGCAAAGGTCTGGTCGCCCGTATCACCGGATTTTTCGCCGGAATGAATCTCAATATCCTCTCCTGCAGTCAGTATACTGATGTGTTGGAAAAGCTCTACTATATGCGTGCCGCCGTGGAACTCCCGCCGGAATTGACCAGAGCCGCCATCGAAGCGGAATTCAAAAAACTCGCCGATGAGTTGGAGTTGCACTTTTCCATCCACTACTCCGGGGAAACGCAGAATGTCGCGGTGATGGTTTCCAAAACCACCCACTGTCTGTACGATCTGCTCACCAATTCCGAGGAAAATCTGCTCGGTCCGGGCAAAGTGAAACTGGTCATCGGCAACCACCCGGAATTGGAGGAGGCCGCCGAAAAATTCCGCATTCCTTTTTACTGTTTCCCCGTCACCCGCAGCGGAGATCCGGAACAGGAACAGCAGATCATCGATCTGCTGGAAAAACAGAAGATCGATCTGGTCGTGCTGGCCCGTTATATGAGAATTTTATCCAATGACTTCATCAACCGTTTCCCGGCCCGTATCATCAATATCCACCATGCATTCCTGCCGGCATTCATGGGCGGCAATCCTTATCAGAGAGCATGGGAAAGGGGCGTGAAAATGATCGGAGCCACCGCCCATTACGCCACGGCCGATCTGGATGAGGGTCCCATTATCGAGCAGGATGTCGAACGCATCACCCACGAGAGCCTGCCGGAAGATCTCCGTGACCGGGGCCGGGATATCGAACGGCGGGTGCTGACCAGAGCCGTCCGGGCCCATCTGGAACACCGGGTGATCATTTCCGGCCACCGCACGATCGTATTTTCCAAGTGACCGGATCTGAATATGAAGAAATTTACGGAGTATTTCACCGCTTTACTGCTGGTTTTACTGCCATTGAAATTCGGTACTCTGGCAGTCATGCCGGAATCCGGCGGCTACTATCCGGAAAACTTCATTGACTGGTTTTTCATTGCCAACTGGCCGCCTCATGCGATCGCTTTTGCCGGAGTGATACTATTGATCATGGCCGTGATCAACTGCCGGGAAAAACTCCATAAATACACTTTTATATTTCTTTTCGCCTGGTGCATATTGCCGACTTTACTGGTTCTGCCGGGCATGATCAATGGCGATCATCTGATCGCTCTGGGGGAAATATCGCTCTTATCCGGGTGCGGCACGGTTATTGCCGCCGTCACGCTTCTGGTCAATAAAGAGCCGGAAAAGGCCGCTTTTTACACCGGAGCATTGCTTATCGGCGGAGTATTCACGGCGGTTTACGGCTGGTATCAGCATCTGGTGGTGCTGGATGAAATGCGGCAATTCGCCGCCGAACAGGAGGCCGCCGGGATCCCGCTTTCCGAGGGGTTGCGTCTGAAACTCTCTGACATGCGGATCTATTCGACTATGGCATCGAGCAACATTCTGGCTTCACTGCTGATGATCATGATCCCCATCGGCCTTTTCTGTGCGGAAAAGTGGAGCAGATTCATCAATCCGCCCAAACACGGCAAAATATTTTTGAGCATACTATTCACCGGATTATTCATTTCCGTATTGTATCTGACCCGTTCACGCAGTATGATCGCCTGTCCGGCAGGAGCGGCAATATTGGCCCTTTTCTCTCATCCGGCGGTCAAAAAACGCTGGAAGATCGCCGGAGCCGCCGCCGGGATTCTGCTGGCCGCCGCCGGGATCATCTGGATTTCCGGTCAGGAAGGCCGCAGTATGGCCTCAATGGGAGAAAGAATTGATTACTGGCGTACCTGTGCAATATTATGCAAGGATCACCCTCTGGCCGGAGCGGGTTGGGGAGAATTTTTCCATACACACATGCAAATAAAACTTTCCGATATCGGTGAATCAGCAAGAGATCCCCACAATATAGTCGCTTCATTTGCCGCCCAGTGCGGTATTCCGGCGGGATTGCTGATGCTGGCATTGATGCTTTATCCGCTGGTTATTCTGTGGAAATACCGTTTTGAAAAGGGTGTGACGGGGGTCGTTTTCTGGTGCGGGGTGCTTTTCACACTGCACAGCCTGATCGACTGCGACTGGCAGACTCCGGCGATGATCGCCGTCATGGGTATTCTCTACGGATGTGCCATTGCTCAAATATACGGCGGGCTTTCCGGGAATGCCGGTCCGGTTCTCTGCTGCCCGGTGCTGGGCCTTGCCGCACTGACTGCATCCGTAACTTCTTACTGCTATATTGCCGGGGATAAAGCCCTGTCCATGCTTCAGGATAAGGTCGCTCCGGCCACCAGAGAGATCGAAACTGCCATGGCCCGGTACACGGTGGAGGAGTTGATCGCCAATGCCGCCGGATACCGTCCCGGTTCGGCAGTAATATATATGTACGCCGGTGACTGGTATTTACAACGGAAAAATCTGATTGCTGCTGAAAAGTACTACCGCAAGGCTCTGGAACTCGATCCCCGCCGTCCGGGAGCATATTCCCGGCTCGCCCGAATCGAACTTCTGCGCGGCAACCGGGCACAGGCCGAAAAGTACCAGTTATCCGCACAAGCCCTCTTTCCCAAAAATCCCCAATATTCACTGGAAAGCCTCGACCAAGAACTATGATCAGAAAATACGTTTTCGGCCCTGTCGCCTCCCGGCGGCTGGGCGTTTCGCTCGGTGTGGATCTGGTTCCCGCCAAAACCTGCTGTCAGGATTGCATCTATTGTGAGGCCAAGGCCACCACCTGTCACACCATTGAACGCAGATCCTACGTCGATATCCACCGGGTACTGAATGAACTTGATGAAACTTTGAAAACTGTCAAACCGGATTTCATCACCTTTTCCGGAGCCGGTGAACCGACCCTCAATGCGGATATCGGCAAGGTCATCACCTTTATCAAAACCCGTTATCCGGAGTGTAAAGTGTGCCTTTTGACCAACGGGATGCTGCTGGGTGATGCCCAAGTGCAGAAAGATGTGGCGTTGGCGGATATGGTCATACCCTCACTGGATGCTTCAAATGAAGCGGAATATCAGGCGGTCAACCGCCCCGTTCCCGGTGAAACTCTGGAAAAACTGGTCGCCGGTATAGTCTCTTTCCGGCAGAATTCCACCATGAAGATCGCTCTGGAAATTTTCGTGGCCCCCGGCATCAATGATTCTGATGCAAGCCTTGCCCGCTTCGCCGGGATCGTAGAAAAAATCGCTCCGGATGCTATTCAGCTGAATACTCTCGACCGGCCGGGCGTGATTGAAAACCTCTCCCCGGCTCCGGCGGAAACGATGGAAAAATTCCGCAAAGTTTTGGGAAAAATCGCTCCGGCAGCCATTTTCGGCCCCCGGTGATCACTCCTCAAGCAAACCGATACTTTCTTCACTGCCAAGTTCCTGAACGGTACGCAATTTGCGTTCCAATGCCCTCGAACGGGTGCCGATCTTTTCCATATGGTTGACCACGCTTTCCAGACTTTTTCTGGTGGCATCCATCTCATTGCCGAATTTGTTGAATTCCGTTTTGACCGCACCGAGGATCTGCCACACCTCATTGGAACGCTGTTCGATAGCCAGGGTCTTGAAGCCCATTTGCAATGAATTGAGGAACGCCACCAGATTGGATGGACCGACCACGGAAATGTGCATATCGCTCTGCAGCTTCTCAAAAAGTCCGGGAATTCGCAGGATTTCCGCATAAATTCCCTCACTGGGCACGAACATCAGGCCGAATGCGGTGGTATTAGGCGGATAAATATACTTTTCTCTGATCTCTGAAGCACTCTTTTTCACGGTGCGGGCAAAGGCTTCCTGAGCCTTTTTGACCTCCGGCGACATCCGGGGGAATTGCTCGTAACACTCGATCAATCTCTGGTAATCTTCCACCGGGAATTTGCTGTCTACGGGCAGATATACCGGTTCATCGTCTTTGCTTCCGGGCAGTTTGATGGCAAATTCAACGATCTCACAGCTGTTGGGTACAGTGGCCACATTTACCGCATACTGGTCGGCGGCCAGATACTGTTCCAAAATGGCCGACAACTGGATCTCTCCGATATTGCCCCGGGTCTTGACGTTGGTCAGCACTTTTTTCAAATCGCCTACCCCGGTGGCCAGACTCTGCATTTCGCCCAGCCCCTTGTGGACCTCTTCCAGACGCTGACTGATAAGTTTGAATGACTCATTGAAGTGCTTTTCCATCGATTCCTGAAGTTTGTCATCGACGGTTTTTTTCATCTCATCAAGTTTGGAGCGGTTCTCATCCTGAATATTTTTCAACCTTTCGTCGATCATTTCCCGGTTGTTTTTCAATTGAATGGCGGTACTTTCCTCAAAGATCCGGATCTTTTCATCCAGAGTTTTGATCAATTCAGCACTTTTTTTCTCGGTGCGGTCGCCGTAATTCTGCAACGCTCCGGCCAGTTTATCGGCACTTTGCGAATCAGCCATCCGCACAGCATCCCGGAATTCCTGCAAAAACCTCATAAATTCCGCAAATGAACTTTTGACCATCTCCTGCTGCATATTGAAGTGCTGCTGCAACTCCATGCGGCTGCGGGAAAAATTCTCATTCAGATCACTGCGGCTGGCGGCAAAACCCTTTTCGCACACTTCGGCACTGCCGTCACTTCTGCGTTGATTCAGCAATACGACCAACAGTGACAATACGATCAGCAAAAGGATGATTATCAGCCATTCAACCATATTTCACCGCCTCAAATGATCAGCGAAGGCGGTTCAAAATCGGCCACTTCAGCACTGACTTCAGAGAGCGTGCGGCCGGTATAGATCTGACGGGGACGCACAATTTTGGTTTCATCGCCGATCATTTCCCGCCAGTGAGCCACCCATCCGGGCAGACGGGCCAGCGCAAACATCACCGTGAACATATTTTCCGGAATACCCATGGCCCGGTAGAGAATACCGGTGTAAAAATCCACATTGGGATAAAGGCCGCGATCGACAAAGTAACTGTCATTTTTGGCGATCTCCTCGATCTTGTGGGCAATATCCAGCAACGGATCATTGATACCGGAGTTTTTAAGATAGTTCTCACACTCTTTTCGCACGATCTCCGCCCTGGGGTCGTAGGTCTTGTAAACCCGGTGCCCGAAGCCCATCAGACGGAATGGATCACTCTTGTCTTTGGCCTTTTTGATGAATTTGGCCACATCACCGTCGGCCTGGATCATCCGCAACTGCTCGATGACCGCCTGATTGGCTCCGCCGTGGAGCGGACCGGAAAGAGCGGAAACTCCGGCGGCGATCGTGGAATACAAGTTGGCCTGGGCACTGCCGATGGCCCGGACTGCCGTGGTGGAACAATTCTGCTCATGGTCGGCGTGGATGATGAAAAGCACATTGAGCAATCTCACAGCTTCCGGACTGATCCGGTAGGGTTTCACCGGAGAATCGAACATCATATTGAGGGAGTTCGCACAATATGACAGATCGTGACGGGGATAGACGATCGGTTCGCCGATGGATTTTTTATAGGCAAATGCTGCGATCGTACGCACAATGGAGATCACCCGGGCACAGGAACGCTCAATATTCCGGGCCGTAGTGGTCACATCCACGGTCGGATAAAAAGCCGCCATCGCATTGACCATCGTCGAAAGGATGTGCATCGGGTGCGCCCCTTTGGGAAAGTGATCGAAAAAGTGACGCATATCCTCATGGAGCAAAGAATTGTAGTTGAGCAGATTGGAAAAATCGATCCGCTCATTTTCCGTGGGCAGAGTGCCATGCACCAGCAAATAGGCCACATCCACAAAGGAAACCTTGGCGGCCAATTCGGTAATGGGGATCCCCCGGTAACGCAAAATCCCTTTTTCCCCGTCGATATAGGTGATCTGACTGCAGCAATTGGCCGTGTTGGCAAATCCCGGGTCAATGGTGATCAAGCCGGTGGATTTACGCAAGCCGGAAATATCCACCGCTTTTTCGCCCTCGGTACCGCTGATGACCGGCAATACCACCTCTTTGCCCTCAAACTTGAGGAGTGCTTCTGATGTTTTTACAGCTTTTTTCATCATGTTAAAACATTCTATCCTTATTTTTTCACTTATGTCCGTTACATAATTTCCCGCACTCTGCCATGCCGGGCCGAATCGTACCGGCACCGTCCCATCCGGGTAAGCACCCGGCGGCAGATTTTTTTTATTTATCCGTACTGCCTTACGCTCAAGTGTCACGCAAACTTTTGCGTGACTTCGCTCACGGCAGGTGGGGTCGGCCTTCCGCCGACTTCATACGCTCCGCTTACTTCCGCCGTTTATGACGGCGGCCAGCGTTCCGCCGCTGGACCACGTCCGGGTAAGCACCCGGCGGCAGATTTTTATCTCCTTGTGAATCCGGCATTCAGTTCCAGAAAATTTCCGGCCAATTCCGCCCACTGACTGACATCCGGCATCCCGTCTCCCAATCCCCTGCCATGCGGACCTTGCGGGAAAACGTGCAATTCACAAGTGTTTCCACACTGCCACATCTTCCGGGCAAATTCCACCGAATTGGCCACATCCACCCCCTGATCCGTCGCCGTATGCCAGAGAAAGGACGGCGGCGTGGAAGCATCGACCAATTTCTGCATATCCGCCACGGCCCTCTCCTCAATCGCAGAATCTTCTCCGAAAAGATTGACCCCACTGCCGATATGTCCGAATTCATCCGTCAGCGAAATCACCGGATAACAGAGGATCATCGCATCCAATGCCGCAGAAAACTGATCAAAATAATCATTCTCATCAGCATCGATCCGGTCTGACAGCATCGCCGAAGAAGCCGCCAGATGTCCCCCGGCAGAAAATCCCAGTACCGCCAGTTTATCCAGCCGCCATTGGGCAGCATGACTGCGGATGATCTTCACCGCCCGCAATACATCCCGCTGCGGAGCCGGATAACGGTAAGGCGCCACCCGGTATTGCAGAACAAAAGCATGATACCCCATGGCATTGAATTTTTCCGCCACCGGATTGCCCTCATGATAAGCCCGGTGATGATACCCGCCGCCGGGCAGCACCAATACCCCGCCCAGCGGATTGGCCGTCGACCGGAGCAGAAAAGTGTCGATATAAGGTGCAAATTCATCCGCCGGACAACCGCCGGGAACGGCTTCCGGATGATTCCGCAATTCGATCCGCATAAAATTCCTCCTGAAATTTGCCAAAATACTTTATACGCGTATTTAATGTAGCACGCGCGAACACATTTTTCCACAAAAAAAATGGAAAAGGTGCAATAAAGTACGGCAACTATTGCTTTTAAGCACAATAAATGGTATTGCAATTATCAATTACCGGAGTTATATTATATACATCAAAGTGTATTTTTCAATTTTGAAAATTCAGGAAATAAGAAAAATGAAAACTGTTGAAGAACTTTTCGCCGAATTGAAAGCCAAAGCTGCCGCCGCCGATCCCAACTCCGGCACGGTCAAAGAATTGGCCAAAGGTACCCACTTCATCGGCAAAAAGATCGTTGAAGAAGCTGCCGAAGTGTGGATGGCCAGCGAATATGAGGGCAATGACCGTGCTTCCGAGGAGATCAGTCAGTTGATCTATCACCTGCTGGTCATGATGATCGACCGCAAACTGGAACTTGAGGATATTTACAAGTACTTATGAATGACTTCAGTGGAAATTTGAAGTTGGCTCTGCCCAACAAAGGCGCACTCAGCGAGGGTGCAGTGAATCTTTTGAGCAAAGCCGGTTACCGCTGCAAAAGAAGCGGCCGGGAACTGGTCATTCAGGATCCGGAAAACAAAATCGATTTCGTTTTCCTGCGTCCCAGAGATATCGCTCTTTATGTCGGCAGCGGTATCATCGATGCCGGTATCACCGGTATCGATCTGGCAGTGGACAGCGGCGCGGAGGTCGAAACCATCTTTGAACTCGGTTTCGGAAAATCCCGCTTCTGCTTCGCCGCACCCAAAGAGAAAAAAATGACCGTGGAACAATTCAACGGACTGCGGATCGCCACCAGTTATCCCAATTTGCTCAAAGGCGAATTGGCCAAACGCAATCTGGATTGCAAAGTCGTCAAACTTGACGGCGCCGTGGAAATTTCCATCGCCCTCGGCGTGGCCGATGCCATCGCCGATGTGGTCGAATCCGGCGCCACCATGAAAGAAGCCGGTCTGGAGATCGTCGGCGATCCCATGCTTTACAGTCAGGCCGTCGTCATCGGTACCAAAGCCGTCACCGACCGCCCCGAAATGGCTCTGCTCATCGCCCGTCTGCGCGGTATCATGCGTGCCGCCGAATATGTGATGGTCGAGTACAATATCGAACGCAGTAAACTGGATGAGGCCTGTAAGATCACTCCGGGAATCGAATCCCCCACGATCGCTCCTTTGAGCAATCCCGACTGGATCGCCGTCAAATCCATGGTCAAACGCAAAGAAGCCAACGCCGTCATGGATCAGCTTTACGAATTGGGCGGGCGGGGCATCATCATCACAGAACTCAGCGCGTGCCGCCTGTGACACGCCGGAAAGGATTATATTATGAGCAGTACCCTGGATATCGCCCGCGAAGTATTCGATATCGAGATCGATGGCGTAACCACGCTCCGCAACAATCTGGGCAGCAGTTTTGAAACTCTGGTCGACCGGTGTGCAACAGCGATCAATGCCGGCGGCAAAATCGTGCTGACCGGTGTCGGCAAATCCGGTTATATCGGCAAAAAGATCGCCGCCACACTTTCCAGTGTCGGTAATCCGGCGGTATTCATGCACCCGGTGGAAGCACGCCACGGTGATCTGGGACTGCTTCAGAAAAATGATCTGCTCATCGCTTTAAGTTATAGCGGTGAAACTGAAGAATTGCTCGTCGTACTCACTCCGGCCAAACGCCTCGGCGTGGAACTGGCCGCCATCACCGGAAGTCGGAGGCCAAGCGGTCTTAGGGAAGACAAATCCCCACTAC
>JAZNEV010000036.1:0-20337 GCA_045588835.1 Victivallaceae bacterium | reverse complement strand
GGTGATGATCTGCTCATCGCTTTCCACAGAACAAGGCCCGGCGATCACCGTCATCGAATTGGCCCCGATCTCTGCATCTTTGATCCTGACCACCGTATCCAGCGGGTGAAATTTACGGTTGGCGTTTTTGAAAGGCTCCTGCACCCGTTTGACCGCTTCGACGATCTCCATTTGCAAGAGCAACTCGATATCGATACTGGCGGTGTCACCGACCAGACCCATGATCGTCTGGTGCATACCTTGAGTGATATGGGGGGTGACACCCTGATCTTTGATCCATGAGATGAGATTTTCCAGTTGACTGGATTCCGGATTTTCTTTGAGGATGATTACCATTTTCTGTTTTTCCTTTTGTTTATTTATTTCAGTTGAAAATTTTTGTTTCAATGCGGCAACTCAAGGCCGGTATTTTTATTAACTCTTTTCTGCGACATAAAAAACCCCGCAGTAACTTTATTACAGCGGGGTTCGGAAATATCTTTGAAATTTTGTCGGAAAACTAACGGTTCACGGCAACAGACATCCCGCCCCGCTTTCTAAAGTCGAAAGCGAAGCTGTTGCTAAAGTAAAATCGGATGCTGTTAAAAGTTTTCATGATTCAATAAAAATTTTCCTGACCTGTTCTCTATAATGTAAAACCGGAATATTGCTTTTTCAAGTATGATTCAGAATTTTTTCAAAAAAATCACAGTCGTCCCGTAAAAATCATACCTGAAACGGCCTCTTGCGGGCAATATCCTGCTGTGCAATCCATCCGGCATGAACAGACCTCACGCTTTGGCCGCCGTTGAAACAACCGTTTTCAGATAAATGTTCTTTTCCTTGCGGAATGAGTAGATCAGCAATATTCCGATGCCGGTGGCATTGAGTACCCAGGTGACCGGATAACTGATCAGCAGCACTTCCATCGTCGGGAACCAGGCAAATACCGTGTAGATCCAAACCACCCGCAAAACACAAACAAAGAAAAGCGTGATCGCCGTCGGCGTCGCCGAATATCCCATACCACGCAGTGAACCGGTCAGCACCTCCATTGAAGCACACACAAAAAGTAAAGGCAAAGTACACCAGAAACGCCGCATGCCCCACGCAATAACTTCCGGATTTGTATTGAATATGCTCAAAAGCGGCCTGCCGAATGTCAGCAATGAAATACTTACACTTGCGGTACAGCAAACAGCCAGCACCAGACAGATGACCGTACTTCTTTTGATCCGGTCAAACTGTTTGCCGCCGTGATTCTGACCGACAAAACTTACCACCGTCTGACTGATGGCATTCTGGGCAACATAACTGAGCATTTCCAAAGTGCCTCCGGCAGTCATCCCGGCAATGGCCACACTGCCGAATGTATTGATCGATGACTGGATAAGGATATTGGAAAGCGAAAAACATGATGCCTGAAATCCGGCCGGTACTCCGATCCAGAGCAATTCACGCATATTTTTCCACTTGAAACGCAGATTCTGCCACTTGAAACGGCACGGACCGCGCATATTGTGAAGCACCCGCAAAACCAGTACACCGGCAATGGCTTGAGAAATCACCGTGGCTGCCGCCACTCCGGCGACGTCCCAATGAAAAACGACCACGAAAAAGAGATTGAGCAAAACGTTGATGACCCCGGCGAACAGCAGAAAATAAAACGGTCTGACAGTATCACCCATCGCCCGCAATACCGCACTGCCGAAATTGTAGAGCATGACCATCGGCATACCGCCGAAGTATATCCACATATAAAGTGCCGCCATATCCAGAATGTCATCCGGAGTATCCATCAACTTCAAGATCGGTTTGGCAAAGGCGATGCCCACTCCGGCCAGAAATGCTCCGCCGCCCAGACTGGTCATAATGGCAGTGTGTACAGTGCGTGAAGTATCTTTGCGGCTCTGTTCACCCAGATAACGGGCGACCAGCACATTGGTTCCGACCGACAGGCCGATGAAAAGATTGATCAACAGCATCGTCAGTGAACCGGTGGCCCCGACCGCCGCCAGAGCCTTGTGCGAAGCCAGCCGGCCGATCACGATCAGATCTGCCGAATGGAAAAGCATTTGCAATATACCGGAAATGATCAACGGTATGGAAAAACGGATTATCTGCCACAGCAAAGGGCCGTGACACATATCCACCTGTTTGGAATCTCTGTCGGAAAAACCGGTAACTTCTGCCATTTTTGATTTCCCCCTCTCCCGGAAAACACAGACACGGCAATCTGAAATACTCAGATTGCCATGTCAGATAAGATACACTGATACTGATATAAAATCAAGCATCCTTTTTGAATATCCCGGCGAACTTCTGAAAAATATTCTTTTTTCCTTCCGGCGGCACAAACAGGAAGTAAAGTGCCGGGATCACATAGAGCGTGAGCAATGAGGAAAAGGCCAGACCGCCAACCACACCGACACCGCAACTGGAACGCAATTCCGAACCCAGCCCCGTTCCGAAAGCCATCGGCAGCATACCGGCCACCGCCGCAATACTGGTCATCACGATCGGCCGGAATTTTTCCTGCACCGCCGCCAGCATCGCCCCGTGGGCATCCATACCGTTTTTCTGCCGTATCCCGCACTCGTCAAGGATCAGAATGGCGTTATTCACCACGATACCGATCATCATCACGCCGCCGAGCAGACCCATCATCGACATCGACATTCCCAGACAGTAAAGCGTCAGATACATACCGATAAAGCCCAGCGGCACCGTGAACATGATCAAAAACGGCTTGACCCACGATTCCATGATACCGGCGATCAGCAAATAAGTGAGCAGTGCCGCCAGAGCGATCACTCGGATAAACTCTTTGGATGTTTCATTCATCATTTCCACACTGCCGCTCATACGGACCGAATAACCCGGCGGCAATACGCTCAAAACTTCCTGTTCGATGCGGCGGGAAACATCTCCCAGAGCATGACCCGGAGCAGTATTGGCATAAAGCCACATGGTACGCACTTTATCGTAACGGTTGATCACCACCGGACGGGCCTCTTCGACGATCTCTGCCAGCACTTCCGTACCCAGCGGATTATTGTCTTTGGTTGCCGCCGCCGTCTGACGCAACTGAGCTTCGCCGTACTCTTTACGGTTACGCAAACGGATGTCAAAGGTGCGTGAGCCCATGCGGAAGTCACCGACTTCGATACCGTCCAGCGAACCGAGCATATAGCGGTACAAATCCTCGGAGGTCATACCGAGATTCTGCAAAATCGTCCGGTCGGGAATGATACTGATATTGGTTTTGCGTTCACGCCGCGACGAGTCAAGGTCACGCACCATACCGGTTGCCGGCAAAGTTTCCATAACTCTCTGTTCGGCCGATTCCAGCACTTCCAGCTCCGGACCGTTGATCACACAGCGGATCTCCGCACCGCTGCCGCCGAATGTGGCCGGGATCGAGAGCGTTATCAGACAGTTATCCAGATAATTCAATTCCTCCCGGATCAACGCCTGCAAATCGTAAATGGTTTGGGTACGTTCATTTTTACCGGTGGTCTTGATATTGATCTGCCCCAGATAAACTGCCGTACCGACCTGACCGCGGCTGGAGTTGGATGTGCCTGCTGAAACGGACATACCGGTAATGAATCCGCCGTTTTCATGACCGAATTTTTCTTCAAGTCTGCCTGCGGCTTCCCGGATGAGTCTTTCGGTGGTTTCCAGATTGTATGAAGTCGGGAACTCAAATTTGATCCGGATCTCGCCCTGATCGCAGTAAGGCAGAAAGGAGAGTCCCACCTGCGGGATCACCAGTTTATACACCGCCGCCGAAGCGATCACGATCACCAGCAGAAATCCGAATGCGTGACGGGAAACAAATTTTACACTTCTGTTGAATATCCGGCAGATCCAATCATACCCGGCATCCCATGGGATAAACAATTTATCCAGCAGAGATTTTTTCTTCTTCTCCCCGCCCTGTTCACTTTTGAGCATCACACAGGATAAAATCGGGGTCAGGGTGAAACTGATGAAAAGCGAAACCAGCGTGGCGGCCACCATCACTCCGGCAAAAGGCACCATCATACTGCCGATACGCGAGGTCATCATCATCACCGGCACGAATACCACCACGTTGGTCAAAGCACTGGCCGATACCGCAGCAATAACTTCTCCGGTCCCCTTTTCGGCGGCGGTTTTGATATCCTCTTTCTGCTTGAGATGACGGAAAATATTTTCGATGACTACGATGGAGTTGGTCACCAGCACGCCCACTGAACAGCCCAGCGAAAGCAAAGTCATGATATTGAATGAATAATCCAGATAAGCCATCGCCGCAAAGGTCACTATCACCGAGATCGGCATGGATATCATCACGATAAAGGTCGATCTGGGATCGTGCAAAAAGAGGAAAAGCAACACCGCAGTAAGGATGATACCGGTCAGAATACTGCTCCACGCATCATCCACTGAAGCCTGAATGAATTCGCCGGAATCTTTGAACCAGACCAGTTCCATGCCGGTCGGCAACTCACCTTTACGCTTCATTTCCTCAAATTTGCGGCGTACTCCGGCGATCACTTCCAGAGCATTGGCATCACCTTTTTTGACAATGTTGAATGTCGCCGCCGGACGGCCGTTGACAAAGGCCTTGCTCCGCACTTCACGGCTCTGCAAAGTCACTTCGGCAATATCCCGCAAATAGACCCGTTTGCCCTCAAAAGTGCCGATTTCCAGATTGCGGATCTCATCCAGATCGCGGTAGTCGCCGGAAAAGGTCACATTCTTTTCCACATTATCCACCTGGATGCGGCCCAGCGGACGGCGGACGTTATTCTGCTGCAAACAACTGACGATGTGGTTGATGTCGATATTCATCGCCGCCAGTTTGGCCCGGTCAAGCAGAACGTGTATCTGCATTTCATTGGCCCCGTAGACCCGCACTTCACCGACCCCCGGCACCGAAGCGATCCGGTCAGCGATCACATCATCGGCATAGTCGTAGAGATCATCCTGCGTGCGGTCACCGACCAGAAAGGCCTGAATAACCGTCGTGGCATTGGTATCGATCTTACGGATCATCGGTTCTTTGGCTCCGTCAGGCAGATCTTCCCGGATGCGGTTGAGAGCCTCCCGGATGTCGGTGGCAGCCACGTCGACATCGGTTCCCATGACAAATTCCAACTGGATCTGGGCCTGATCTTCCATAGCGACACTGGTGATGTGCCGGATACCGTCGATACTGGAAACTGCATCCTCGATACGGCGGATGATCTCGGCTTCGATCTCCTCCGGACTGGCCCCCTGATATTCACAGCGCACCAGAACGGTCGGTATTTCCATACTCGGCAGAAGATCCACGCTGATCCGCTCGTAAAGTGATGCTCCGATCATGACCAGCACGATGATCAGTGCGGTCATTGCGATCGGACGGCGGACGGATAATGAAGCGATATTCATACTCAATCCTCCGCAGCGGCAGTGGTTTCGACCAGCAGTGAACCGTTATTGATAAAGGTTTGTCCGGTAATGACAAACCGGTGTGAGAGCAACTCATCGGCATTGAGGATCTCGGCATATCCCCGATCGACGATGCCCCGTCTGATCTCCACGCTCTGTGCCCGGTTCTCTGCGTTGGCGGTGTAGGCGATAAGAATATTGTTGGCCCGGAGCAGCACGGCAGATTCGGGCAGACCGTACCCCTCACGCTCCACCAGAATGATATTCAATTCGCAGAGCATACCGCTGACCAGCCCGGTATTTTGCGGCACGGAAATTTTCACTTTGAATGTACGGCTTTCCGGGTCGATGGCCGGAGCTTTGTAGGTGATCCTGCTGCGGGCGAAAGCCTGACCGTCACGGCCGGTGAAGTCCACGGCGGTCTCACCGGCCACGATCTGCTCATAATAAACGGCACTCAAGTAACAGATGACCTCCAACTGACCGGGATTTTCCAGACGCAGGATCGTTTTACCGGTGGAAACGAACTCATTTTCCTCGACCATGGTTTCAGTGATAACACAGTCAAAGGGGGCGGTGATGACGGAATCGGCCAGATTTTTCCGGGCGATCTCCAGATTGCTGCGGGCCTGCTGCAGCTGGGATTCGGCATTGTTGACGGCGGCTTCCGCAGAAGAAACAGCGGCTTCCGCAGAAGCGACATCCATTTCGGCCTTTTTGAATTCGGTTTCCATGATCTCAAAATCAGCGGTGCTTATCGCATTGTTATCCCGCAGATTTTTGGCCCGGTTATAGTTGCGCAGGGCCTGTTCAAGAGCGATTTTGGCGACATCTTTAGCGATTTTGGCGATATTCAATGCACTTTGGGCACTGGCCAGAGCGGCCTCGCGGACTTTGATCTCATCTTCTTTGACCACCACCTGATTTCTCAACACCTGGCGGTCGATCTCAAAGAGGACTGCGCCCTTTTTGAC
The DNA here is from genome assembly GCA_045588835.1 of Victivallaceae bacterium. Lineage (GTDB taxonomy): Bacteria > Verrucomicrobiota > Lentisphaeria > Victivallales > Victivallaceae > UBA1784. The sequence continues at coordinate 13,960 of JAZNEV010000036.1, read as the reverse complement.
CACATCGCCTTCACTGACCCGCAGATGCTCCAATGTGCCGCTGATCTTGGCGGAAATGGTGGCGAACTCGACCGGCTGGACCGTGCCCTGCACCGGAATACGCTGTTGAAAAGTTCTTCTTTCCAATTGTGAAAGCGTGACCCGGGTGACTTTTTCTTCAGTTTTTACCTCTTTTTTCTCACATCCGGCGGCCAGAAACAGCACTCCGGCCAACAACCATGAATATTTCATAAATACTCCCCTTGTATTATATATTAAGAAATGATAAGATCAGCCATATATCTGCATAACGGAGGAAAAAGTTGCATTATTTTACATATATACAGGCATAATCGTGGAAAAATTGATTTTTTAAAAATTCAGTGTCAGAAGTGCGTTTGGCACAGCACTATTATCAGCGGAAACATCAAGACGATGTGACAGGCAAACAAAAAAACAAAAAAAGAAAAAAAGGAGAAAAAGAAAATGAAAAAAATGTTCGCAACTCTCGCCATGATCCTCGCCGGTTCAGCCGCTTTCGCCGGAGCCGTCCCCGGTCCGCAGTCTGCCGATGAAAGAGTCAACGCCAACAGCACTGACCGTTACGAAATCACATTCCGCGGCGGCGAAGAGGCCCGCATCGTGGTTGACGGTGACGGTGACACCGACCTCGATCTCTACATCTACGATGAGAACAACAACCTCATCACCAAAGATGATGATAATACCGACTACTGCATCTGCACCTGGACCCCGAAATGGACCGGCAAATTCACCATCCGGATCGTCAACCGCGGTTCTGTCTACAACGAATACACCCTGCGTACCAACTGATCCGGATCGATCCGTAACGGGGCCGTTGCAAAACTGTTTTGCGGGGAAAAACCTTTTGGACAAAAGTTTTTTCCCCGCACCCCTTTCCAAAACTTTTTGTTGAATTGCTTTTATTGTGACCAATAAAAGCAATTCCCTCTTTTTACGATTAAAAGTGAAAAATCTTTACTTCCGTTTTCGTTATCCACCGGTCAATAAAAGAAAAACAGAAAGTGCAAAGATAAAAGCATTTTCAGATTTGTCATCCAATAGTGTGCCGTGTATATTTACAACATAAATCAACCGTCAGATCAGGAGCATGGCAGATGTATAAAAAAATTATGGCAGTTTTCGTTTTTCTTGTTTCAGCGGCCTTATTTGCTCAAGTAAAAGTGGCAGATGTTTTCTCTGACAATATGGTATTGCAGCGGGAGGCAGTCATTCCGGTCTGGGGCACTGCAGATGCCGGTGAGGAAATTACTGTAACTTTTGCCGGACAAAAGGTTTCCACTACGGCCTCAAGTACCGGCTGCTGGATGCTCCGGCTCTCCCCGATGGCGGCAAGTTTCGAAAATCGCACTATGACGGTTTCCGGTAAAAACAATACTGTCACGGTCAATAACATTCTGGTAGGTGAAGTGTGGCTGTGCAGCGGTCAATCCAATATGGCAATGCCGATGTGGAGCGATAACCCCCGCTGGCGGGCAAAAAACGGCAATGAGGATGTGAGAGCCGGTGTCAACAACTCCATCCGCCTCGTCACCATCGCTCCGCAATGGTCAGATGTACCGCAGACCACTGCGGCTGTGGAGTGGAAACTTCTGGATGAAAACAGCGGCAAACCCTTTTCCGCAGTGGCATTTTACTTCGGTCAGGAACTGTTCAAAGCCTTGAATGTGCCGGTCGGTCTGGTGGTTTCATCCTGGCCGGGCAGTGTGATCAAACCATTCATCCCGCCTTGCGGATTTGATTCAGTGCCGCAACTCAAACCGCTGGCCGATGTGGTCAATATCAAACTTCCCGGCACTTCTTTGTACCGGCAGACCGGCAGTCAGGTCGCCGGATCATATCAGAATTGGCTCAATGAATTCAATCACGCATTGCAAAATGATCTGCCGCTGCCGCTGCCGCCGGATTATCCGGCACTGCTGCGTCCGGCGGATAATCATCAGCATCCGGCGGTGATCTACAATTCGATGATCCATCCGCTTGTGCCATTCAAATTCAAAGGAATGATCTGGTATCAGGGATGCTCAAATCTGCATGACGGTCTGCTTTACCGTTACAAAATGCAGGCCTTGCTCAATGGCTTCAGAGAGGTTTTCAACGATCCGGAAATGCCCTTTTACTTCGTCCAGTTGGCTCCGTGGGATTATACGGCATTTTCCCGCGGCCCTTACGATCTGCCGGTCATCTGGGAGGCCCAATCGGTCTTCGCTTCGGAAAATGACCATGTCGGCATGGCCGTCATCAACGATGCCGGAGATATCAATGACATCCACCCGGCGGATAAACGCACCGTCGGCAACCGGCTTGCCCGGCTCGCTTTGCGTCACACTTACGGTCAGGATATCCAAGCCGATCCACCCCGGTTGGATTCGTGGAAAATTCAGGGGGACAGATTCATCCTCTCATTCAAAAATGTGGAAAGATGGCAGGGAACTGCCGACCACTTTGAAATTGCCGGTCCGGATGGCAAATGGGTCAAAGCCCAAGTGGCAATTTCCGGCAGAGATCTGATCGTCCATGCTCCGCAGATTTCCGAAGCGGTACAGTTGCGTTACTTGTGGTACCACACTTTATCCGGAGTGCTTTTCAACGAGGCCGGTCTGCCGCTGGGAGCATTCCGCTGCGGCAATTTTGTGACCAAAAACGATGTCATCGACCGGATGACCGGCAATGCCCATCTGATATACCAGCTTGACCTGAAAAAAGCGATCGCCCCCAACGGGATGCCCGGTTATCTGGTCGATAACAGTCCGAGTTTCAGAGATTTGAAACTCAAACGCATCATCTATGTCGTGGAATTGCTCGATAACCATGCCAATGAAACATGGGCCGTTATCGCTATGGATGCCTTTACTGACGATGTGAGCCAAACCGGCATTCCGGTACAGCGTACCGGAGTGCGTTTCGCGGTTCCGGTGACCAATCTCACCGTTTACAGCAACGCCGCAAATCTGAAAACCGGAAATATTCCGGGAGGCAATATCGAATTCTGGGGCTGTGATTACCTGCCGGGCAACGGATACGATGTCCCCGGTGCCGATCCGGCAGTTTATGACTTCGGTGATGTGACGGTCAATCCGGGAACCGCCGGTTACGGTTCGATGCAAATACATAATTTTGCTGATAAACAGGTCATATTTGCTTTCAATAACTTTCACTCCGCCGGAAATGATATCGGCATCGGCAACGCCCCGGGCAGTCATACCGACTGGACCTTTTCCCAAAGCGGAAAGAATTACTCCAAAGCCGTACTGCGGATATTTGCCGTGTTTGAAGAATGACCCGGCTGCAACTGAATAACATATTTTACGCTCAAAGGCTTGACATTCGTCAGTTCCACATATATATTATAGATTGTGAAGGTTTCAGACCGGACAAAAATTGTTTTTTTGATGCCAAGCGGGACGGTCTGCCCGCTTTTTTAGTCCCTTGAAATGACGAAATGAGAAAGGAACAAGCCGATGAGCAACGAATTACTGACTGTCATTGAATACTTGAGCCAAAACCGCAGTATCAGCCGGGAAAGCATTATCCGTGCCTTGGAAAATGCCATTATTTCCGCTTCCAAAAAGAGCATCCACCCGGCCAGCGAAGTGAAAATCAAAATCGATCCGCCGACCGGAAAAATCCAGGCATGGGCCGTGCTGGAAGTCGTCGATCACCTGCCGCAGAATAACGACCAGATCGTCATCGACCGCGTGCTGGAACGCTTCCCCGATGCCAAAGTCGGCGACCGCATCGAATGGGAAGTTACCCCCAGCAACTTCGGCCGTATCGCCGCCCAGGCCGCAAGACAGAACCTTATCCAGCAGCTCCACCGGGCTGAAAAGGAAAACGTTCTGGATGAATTCAACGATAAAGTCGGCAAGATCATTTACGGCACTGTTTCAAAGATCAATGACGGAAATATCATCATCGATTTCCAGAAAGCCGAAGGTATCCTCCCCGTGCGTGAACAGATCCGCGAGGAAAGATATACCAACGGTGACCGTATCAATGCCCTGCTGACCAAAATCGATATCAATTCTTCCGGACCGTCCCTGATCGTTTCCCGCACCGCTCCGGAATTCGTCACCCGGCTCTTTGAAAGAGAGGTCAGCGAGATCCATGACGGCGTGGTTTCCGTAAAAGGTATAGCCCGTGAAGCCGGAAAACGCAGTAAGATCGCCGTGGCTTCCACCGATCCCAGAGTCGATCCCGTCGGTGCCTGTGTCGGCGTACGCGGTACCAGAGTCAAACGCATCACCGATGAACTCGGCAATGAAAGAGTCGATATCGTGCCGTACAGCGAAGATCTGGCCACCTACGTTTCCAATGCCCTGCTCCCGGCCAAAGTGCAGAGCGTGACCGTCGATGAAGCCAATCATGCTCTGCTGGTCGTCGTCGATGAAGATCAATCCAAAGTCGCTTTCGGCCGCAAAGCACAGAATGTCCGTTTGGCCGGTAAACTGGTCGGCTGGACCATCAAACTCTGCGATGAAACCAAAAAGGAAAGAGGTCCATCCATCGAGGAACAAATGCAGATCGCCGCCGGTAAGTTGAGCGAAACGCTCGGTATTTCCGCCGGTGATGCCGCCAAACTCGTAGCCAATGGTTTCGTCACTGTCGATGGCCTCAAAGCCGCCGCCGGCGACGCTCTGGCCGCCGTGGAAGGAATCGACCTCGATGCCCTGACCGCCGCTCTGGAGAATATCGACTGATAAAGCAGAAAGGGCAGGATAATTATGGATATTTCAGTAAAAAGTCTGGCTAAAAAATATGGCGTTTCCGCCAGAGATATCATCCGGGAACTCAACGATCAGGGTTTCGATGATATCGCTGACGTGAATGATATCATTCCGGAAGATTCCATCGAATTGGTGGAATCTTACTTCAATGACCTCTACGACACCGAAGAGATCGCCGCCCCCAAAAGCAAACGGGGCGGCAACAATAAGAATCAACGCAGCAAAGGGCAGGAAAAAAGTATGCCCAAAAGCAACGATTCACGCCGTCAGGGATCAAGTACCGAAACTCCCGGCAGCATCACACTGCCCTCTCCGGTGATCGTCAAAGATCTGGCCGAAGCCCTCGGCAAACGCCCCAATGAGATCATCACCGAATTGATCAAACTCGGCGAATTGGCCGGTATCAATCAGGCCATCAGCGATGCCAATGCCAAAAAAATCTGCACAGCTATGGGCGTGGAACTCACTTTCGGTGCGGCCCCCAAAGCCGCCCCGGCTGCCGCTCCGGTCAAAAAAGTCAAGCCCGTCGATCCGGCCATGCTCAAAGAGCGTCCCCCGGTGGTGACCTTCATGGGCCACGTCGATCACGGCAAAACTTCATTGCAGGATAAGGTGCGGCACACCAACGTCACAGCCGGTGAAGCCGGTGCCATTACCCAGCATATCGGTGCATCTTCAGTCAGATTCAATGAAAAAGATATCACCTTTATCGACACTCCGGGACACGCGGCCTTTTCCAAAATGCGGGCCCGCGGTGCCGACTGCACTGATATCGTGGTGCTGGTCGTTTCCGCCGCTGAAGGTTTCAAACCCCAGACCGTCGAAGCGATGAATCATGCTCTGGGGGCCAAAGTGCCGATCATCGTGGCGATCAATAAAATCGACCTGCCCGATGCCGATCCGGATAAAATCCTGCTCCATATGCAGCAGAACGGCCTGACCAGTGAAGACTGGGGCGGCGATGTCGGTACGGTGCGGGTTTCCGCCAAAACCGGCGAAGGCATCCCGGATCTGCTGGAGCGTATTCTGCTTGAGGCCCAGATGCTTGAACTCAAAGCCAATCCCAAAGGCCCCGCCGACGGCGTGGTGCTTGAGGCCCAGTTGGAACAGGGCTTCGGCCCCACCGCCCATGTACTTATTCAGGATGGTACGCTCAAAATCGGTGATATCGCCCTCTGCGGCGAGTACTACGGCCGTATCCGCACTTTGATCAATGACAAGGGCGAAAGAGTCAAATCCGTACCGCCGGGTTTCCCGGTCAAAATCGTCGGTCTTTCCGGTATTCCGGAAGCCGGTGACCGGCTGGAAATCTGTTCATCAGATAAAGAAGCCCGCCAGATCGCCGCTGAAAGATTGGCCGTCAAACGGCAGGAAACGCTGGCCAGCAGTGCGATCAATTCCGCAGAAGACCTTTTCAGCAAACTCAATAAAGAGGAGGTCAATTCGCTCAATATCATCATCAAATCCGATGTACGCGGTTCCGGTGAGGCCATCGCCCAGTCACTTGAGCAGTTGCCCAGCGAAAAGATCAAGGCTTCCGTCGTGGCCAACGGTGTCGGACCGATCAGCGAAAGCGATATCGATCTGGCCGCCGCCACCAATTCTCTGGTGGTCGGTTTCCACGTCAGGGTCAATCCGGGCGTGAATGATCTGGCCAAAAAACGCGGCGTGGAGATCCGCCTTTACAGTATCATCTACGAACTTCTTGAAGATATCACCGATGCTCTGGCCGGTAAACTTGAACCGGAACGCAAAGAAAAAGTCACCGGCGAAGCCAGAATACTCCAGATCTTTGAATTGAGCAAAGGACCGAAAATCTGCGGTTGCCGCGTCGACAGCGGTCTGGTCAAAGTCGGTGCCAAAGCCCGGGTCTGGCGTAACCGTGAACTTATCTACAACGGTGAAGTCATCAGTCTCAAACGCTTCAAAGATGATGTCCGGGAAGTCAAAGCCGGTCTGGAATGCGGTATCCGTCTGGATAACTTCGCCGATTTCATCGAGGGTGACGAAATCGAGATTTACGAAATCGAATACAGGAAAGCGACTCTCTGAATGGCTGAAAAAGTAGACCGGTTGACCAGAGTCAACGAATTAATCAAACGGGAATTGGCCAACTATCTGGAAAAATTCCCCGTCGAAGCAGCAGAAAATATGCTGGTATCCATTACGGAAGTGAATACCAGCGTGGATCTGCGTAATGCTACGGTGTCGATCAGTATTTTCGGCGGCAAAAGCAGCGATCGTGCGGAAATTTTCAAAGAATTGAATTCCAAAAGAAGCGATATGCAGAGAGTTCTGGCTAAAACACTCGCATTCAAGCATACACCGGTGCTGGCTTTCAAACCGGATCACCGTCTGGAAATGGGCGACCGGGTGCTGGCTTTGTTGAATGATCCGAAGTGAGCAAAGCATGAGCAGTAACAATTCGTGTGCCCCGATCGCCGCCAAACTGATGATGGCTCAAAAAGTTCTGCTGCTGACCCATCAGCGGCCGGATGGTGATGCTTTGGGCAGTACTTTCGGCATGAGAGAATTTCTCCGGGCCAACAATATTGCCGCAGATGTCCTCATACCCGGCGCGATCCCCCACCGTTACGAGATGCTGTGCAAAGAGCGGTTGACCCGGGTCTTTCACAGCGAACTTGAACAATATGACCTTTTTTGTGCATTGGATTGTGCCAATGCCGCCCGGCTGGGCAGCGGCGAGGAATTTTCCGCCAATGATCTGCGGGGCAGAAATTTCATCTGTATCGACCACCACGGCGGCAATACTCTGGAAGCCGATGAATCGTGGATCGACAGCACCTGCGGCAGCACCTGCCAGATGGTCATGGAGTTGATCGATTTCCTCAATCAGCCGATCAATCCGGCCGGAGCGACCTATCTGCTGACCGGCATGATGACTGATACCGGATGCTTCTGTTTTTCCAATACTTCCGGCAATGCCTTGCGGTCCGCCGCTCTGGCCGCCGATTACGGAGCCGATATCGAATTGATCGCCAATCAGGTGTTTTTCAATAAGCCGCTCAAACAACTTGAATTTGAAGCCGATCTGGTCAAAAATGCCTTGCGTATCGAATGCAGCGGACAATTTGCCTACGCTTGCATTTCTGAAGAATTGCTGGCAAAATACGATTTCGATCTGCGTGAGGATGAGGGACTTATCGATATTCTACGCAGTTTGGAAGGCGTGACCGTCGCCATGCTGGCTCATAAGCGTCCGGATGGTTGGAGAGTTTCATTGCGGAGTAAGGATTCCAACTATCCGGTGCGGCCGGTCGCCATGAAATTCGGCGGCGGCGGTCATGCCATGGCCGCCGGATGCACCATCGATCTGCCGGAATTTGCCGATGTGGAAGCGGCTATCCTGCCGGAAATTCAAAAACTTCTTACCATCGGAGCCCTGGAAAAATAAATGAAATTTATCGGACCGCACGTTTCCATTTCCGGCGGCGTGGAAAACGCCCCTTTGAATGCCGCAAAATTACAGGCCACCGGTTTTGCCATGTTCACCAAGAATCAGAGGCAGTGGAGTGCCCCGCCGATCACGGCGGAAGCGGCCGCCGAATTCAAGGAAAACTGCCGCAAACATGGTTTCACTCCGGAAATGATTTTGCCGCATGACAGTTATCTGATCAATCTCGGCCAGCCCGATCCGGTAAAACGGGCCAATGCCGTCAAGGCCTTTATTGATGAATTACAGCGGTGCCGCACGCTGGGATTGACCATGCTCAATTTTCACCCCGGCAGTCATTTGAAACTGGTTTCAGAAAGTGAGGGCTGCCGACTTATCGCCCAAAGTGTCCGGCAGGCACTTGATGAAGTGCCCGATGTGTGTGCGGTATTTGAAAATACTGCCGGTCAGGGCAGTAATCTGGGCTACTCTTTTGAACAGTTGGCCGAAATGATTTCACTGGTGGATATGCCGGAGCGTACCGGGGTGTGCATCGATACCTGTCACGCATTTGCCGCCGGATATGACTTATCCACCGCAGAAAGTTTTGACAAGTGTTTTGAGGAATTTGACCGCCTTATCGGAATGAAGTTTTTGCGTGGTATGCACCTCAACGATTCCAAAGGTGTGCTATCCGGTCACCTTGACCGCCACGCCCCGCTGGGGCAGGGGACACTGGGCATGGCGGTATTTGAGAAAATCGCTCAGGACGAACGTTTTGAGAATATTCCGCTGATCCTCGAAACCCCGGATGAATCACTTTGGTCAAAGGAGATCAGCACTCTGATCTCCCTGTCCGGCAGACAAATCAAATAAATAACCGCCGGCAAGATGGCCCTTTCACCATTCAGCAACTGAACCGTCTGCTGTACGCCATACCGGATTTTTCCAGTCATGTCCGGTTTCAGCCGCCTTGCGGACAACCTCTTCGTTGATTTCGATGCCCAGTCCCGGAGCATTGGAGCGGTAAACGCTGCCGTCAGAGTAATTGAAAACCTGCCGGTCAGCGAGGTAATCCAGCAGATCCGCCCCCTGATTGTAGTGGATACCCAGACTTTGTTCCTGAATTATCGCATTGGGAGTGCCGTAATCAAGCTGCAAACTGGCGGCAAATGCGATCGGTCCCAGGGGGCAATGCGGTGCAACGGCTACGTCGAAACACTCGGCCATGGCGGCAATTTTCCGGACTTCAAGGATACCGCCGGCATGGCAGAGATCCGGCTGGATGATATCCGCCACGCCGCGGGTGAGGATCTCTTTGAATCCCCAGCGGGTGAAATTGCGTTCACCGGTGGCAAGCGGGGTGGAAGTGTGGCGGCGCAATTCAGCGAAAGCCTCGATATTTTCGATCAGCACCGGTTCTTCGACGAACATCAAATGAAACGGTTCAAGTTCTTTGAGCAGTACCCGGGCCATTGCCTGATGCACCCGGCCGTGGAAGTCCACGGCAATGCCGAAGTTTTTGCCCAGTGCCTCACGGATCGCCGCCACCCGGCCGACTGCGGCTTCAACTTTATCCCATGAGTCAATATAATCCATTTCCGCAGTACCATTCATTTTGATGGCGTGATAGCCCTGAGCGGCTTTTTCTCTGGCGGCGGCGGCAGTATCCTCCGGCCGGTCACCACCGATCCAGCAGTAGACCTGGATCTTGTTTCTGACTGCCCCGCCGAGCAGATCGTAGACCGGCACATTGAGAGCTTTGCCCCGGATATCCCACAGAGATTGTTCAATACCCGAAATCGCACTGGAAAGCACCGGGCCGCCCCGGTAAAATCCGCCCCGGTACAATACCTGAAAGATATCCTCGATTTCCGCCGGGTCACGTCCGATAATGTAATCTGACAACTCCCGGACGGCGGCGGCAACAGTTTCCGCTCTGCCCTCGATCACCGGTTCTCCCCAGCCGCAGATACCTTCGTCGGTGTAAGTTTTGAGAAAGAGCCAGCGGGGGGCAACTTTGAATAATTCGATTCTGGTGATTTTCATGATGATCCATTCTCCTGTTCAAATTGTAAATGATCAGATACGGGCGATCCGCCCATGTTTACATTATCGTTTCTCTGACTGATTCGACAGCATCCTTTGCGATCGAATCCAGACTTTTTCCCGGTTTATACAAAGCACTGCCGATACCGGCTCCGGCACAAACTTTCAGAAAGTCTCTCAAATTACCGGAATTTACTCCGCCGACGGCGAAAATCGGTGCTTTGATGACAGCCTGCAGAGCCTTGATATAAGATACACCGGGAAGTGCCGGAAAAAGTTTCAGATAATCAGCTCCGGCTTTCAGGGCGGTGAATCCTTCGGACGGGGTGAAAAATCCGGGCATTGAGAGCATACCGCACTTTTTGGTGCGGCGGATGACATCGACATCTGTATTGGGCGAAATGATGAATTTCCCTCCGGCGTCGTTGACCCGGCCGACCTCACCGGGAGTGAGAACTGTTCCGGCTCCGATCATCATCCGGTCACCGCAATGCTCCACCGCCAAAGCGATGCAAGTTATGGCATCCGGAGTATTAAGCGGGATTTCCAGCAGCCGGAACCCGGCCTGATAAAGGGTGTCACATACTGCCGGCACTTCGCCGGGAGTGATGCCGCGTAAGATAGCGATCAGCGGACATTCCCGGCGGAATTTTTCAAAAAGTTCTTTCATCTCTGTACCCTCCCGGATACTGAACCGGTCATCAAACTTTCCACTTCTTTGCGGGAAACGCAGTTGTAATCTGCCGCAACAGTGTGCTTCAATGCACTTGCCGCCACGGCAAATCTTACTGCAGTTGCCGGTTCGGCAAGTTCCGGGGTATTGAGGGCAAAGAGCAATCCGGCAGCAAAGGAATCGCCGCCGCCGAAACGATCGACGATATCGTGCAATTCATACGGTGCGTAATTTCCGTTTTCATCCAGCGGTGCAAGATGGATCCTGCCGGAAGTACATTCAAAAAGCATTCCGCCCCAATTGTTGTGATCTGCACTGATGCTCTGGCGCAGAGTGGTGGCAATATATTTGGCTTTGGGGAAAAGTTCGCTCAGAGCCATTGCCACTGTCCGGTAACCGCCGACATTCAGCACACCGCTTTCCACGGCATTATTTTCCGGAGCGATACCGAAAATATCAGCGGCATCATCCTCATTACCGATAATGATATCGGCAAACGGCACGATTTGCAGCATACAGCGGCGGGCAAGTTCATTTTTCGGTGTGCCCGGTTCCCAGTTCCAGAGTTTTTTCCGGTAGTTCAAGTCGATGGAAACGGTGATCCCGGATCGTGAAGCGTAAGCTGCGAGTTCCCTGGTAACTTCAAAAGCCCTGGCACTCAATGCCGGAGTGATCCCGGTAAGGTGCAGATGCGTGACCTGATCGAGCATGGAGATAAAATCATAATCTGTCGCTTTGAGCAGAGAGATCACGGAATTTTCCCGGTCGTAAATCACATTTGAACCACGCATGTTTGAACCGTGTTCCGCATAATATACCCCCATACGGCCGCCGTCAGTATATTTGATGCGGGAAACATCGCACCCCAATCCGCGCAACTGCGTGGCAAAACTCCGTGCCACCGGATTATCCGGAAGAGCAGTCAGATAACGGCTCCTGCCGCCAAGCATGGCAATTGAAGCACATACATTGGCTTCGCCGCCGCCGAAAGTCGCTTCCAATATTCCGGGTAAAGTTTGCTGGAAACGTTTTTTCCCCGGCGGAGACAGACGGAGCATCACTTCGCCGAATCCGGCAATGCAGAAATCATTCATTTTAAATCCTTTCTCATATTGTAAGAATGCAATCTTTGTTTATGATTAAGATAGCATTTATTCCGGATAAAATCAAGTTAAAGTTTTACAGTTATCCCATAAAAATAATATCTGCGGTACATCTGCCGGTTGCCGCAGTATTTCCGGTACCGCATTGACAAATCACATGGAATATGATATATTTTGTAGGTGACGGTAAAAAGTTGTCATAAATTTGGACATCGTAGTTTCACAAAATCCAAGATATCAACAAATGGTTATGAATGTGGAAAATAAAGCGAAAAACGGCGATAAGAGTTTTGCCAAACTTTTTGATATAATTGAAGTTATCTCCGGACGGAGCGGCGGTTTATCCGGGCGCGAGATCGCCCGGTCGACCGGCATTGCCGGCAGTACGGTTTTCCGGATGCTGAAGTTTTTGACAGATAACGGCTGGCTGTTGAATATTGACCGGCGGTACATCCTCGGTCCCGCCCTGATCCGGTTGGGCAACTGTGCCCAGAATCAGAACCTTTTGCAGCATATCGCCCATCCTTTTCTGGAAAAACTCGCCGATTCGACCACCGAAACGGTGCATCTGGCGGTTTTACGGGGCAGTAAAGTATTTTACATCGATAAAGTCGAGGGCACACGGTCATTACGCATGAGCAGTCTGACCGGCAGTTTTTCTCCGGTCTACTGCACCGGGGTGGGCAAGGCACTGCTGGCATTTCAGGAAGCAAAAATACAGGAAGAGTTTTTCCGGAATGCAGTTTTGGAAAGATTCACCCCCAATACCATCACTTCGGTGGATGAGTTGAAAAAAGAATTGGCACAAATCGTTGAAAACGGTTGTGCCATAGATAATTGTGAACATGAGTACGGCGTTTTCTGTGTTGCCGCACCGATCATTGATCCGATGGGATCGGCGATTGCCGGTATCAGCATTTCAGGCTCTGAATTGTATCTGAAAGACCGGCTCGCCGAAATGACCGGAATGGTGACCGCCGCCGCACAGTCGATCACTGCCGAACTTTTTCCCGGAACACCAGACCGCCGTTACCGACCGTGACCTCAAGATCATTTCCGGCGGTGATCTCACCTGAAATGATCTTGACCGACAGCGGGGTTTCCAGCAATCGGATCACTGCCCGTTTCAAGGGACGTGCCCCGAAATCCGGATCGTAACCGGCCGAAACGATAAAGTCACATGCTTCATCACTTATGTTCAGGGTTATGCCGTTTTCCAGCAGTCTGGCACTCAATTTGCCGATCTGGATTTTGGCGATCTCCCGCAACTCCTCTTTGGTAAGCGTGTGAAAAATGAGCGTTTCATCGATCCGGTTGAGAAATTCCGGCCGGAAGTGCCGGCGCAACTCCGCATTGAGGGCGGTTTTAAGTTCCTCCTCACTGCGGCCGGAGTTTTCCAGGATCATCGAACTGCCCAGATTGCTGGTCATGATGATGATGGTGTTTTTGAAGTTCACCGTGCGTCCCTGCGAATCAGTCACCCGGCCGTCTTCAAGGATTTGCAGCAAAATATTGAAAACGTCACTGTGGGCCTTTTCGATCTCATCAAAAAGCACCACGGCATACGGACGGCGGCGGACAGCTTCAGTAAGTTGGCCGCCTTCCTCATAACCGACATATCCCGGAGGAGCGCCGATGAGCCGGGACACGCTGAATTTTTCCATATATTCAGACATATCGATCCGGATCATGGCCCTTTCATCATCGAATAACTGCCGGGCCAGCGTGCGGGCCAATTCCGTTTTACCTACCCCGGTCGGGCCGAGGAAAATGAAACTGGCGATCGGCCGATCCGGGTCGTGAAGTCCGGCTCTGGCCCGCAGAACAGCATCGCTGACGGCATTGACCGCCTCATTCTGACCGATCACACTGTGGTGGAGCGTATCGGCCAGAGCGAGCAGTTTTTCCTTTTCGCTTTGAACCAGTTTGGTCACGGGGATGTGGGTCCAGCGGCTGATGATCCGGGCGATATCCTCCTCATCGACCTCCTCTT
>JAZNEV010000035.1:0-49332 GCA_045588835.1 Victivallaceae bacterium | reverse complement strand
CAGACGGGTGCTGACATCTTCCATATTTTTGAATGTCCAGAGGTTGAAAACATTTTCAACATCGCTTTTTTCATTGGGAGTTGCGCCAGTGGCGATCAAAAGTTTATCGTAGGATTCTTCGTACTCCTGACCGTTTGCACGGCAGACTGCGCATTTCTTCGCCCGGTCAATACGGATGACTTCGCACCCGGTACGCACTTCAACATTGAACCAGGAGGCAAATTTCTCCGGCTCCATGACCAGAAGATCCTCTTTTTCGGGGATCACGCCCCCCAGATGATAAGGCAGTCCACAGTTGGCATAGGAGATAAAGCGGCCTTTTTCCAAAAGCAGGATCCTGCAATTTTCATCAAGTCTGCGCAACCTTGCTGCCGCACTTGCGCCTGCGGCAACTCCACCGATAATGATTACTTTCATTAAAAATCACCTTCCAGTTATATATTTTTTATTCCAACAGCCGTTCTCTGATGCGTTTTTTTTCGTTATTATTTTTCCTTTGAATCGCATTCCTTTCACCGGAGATTGAAACAGTAAAGGGCAGTGCCAATAAAGCAACTGAAAGTCATTGAAACATAGCGTCCCCTCTTCATAAATTCTTCAGTTATCCGTTGTAATATAACTTAGTTGCATAATATTGTCAAGAGAATTTTTTATTTTTTATCAACAGGAAGTCTTAAACATAAAGTTATTGTAATGCAGACATACCTTGAATTGTTATATTAACAATTGAAAAACTAATTATATCGATCCGGCTGAATATGACCGCTTGGAGTCATTATGCCGTGAACTGCGCATTACATTGATTGCTTCCATCAACACCGCCAAAGGTAATATAAAATAACTTTTATAACATCCGAGTCAGACCTCTGATTCGGATGTTTTTCTTTTTCCGACTTGCTTTTTTTCTTTTACTGTTATATATTAATAATGCTGCCGAAAATGGCAGCGGCTAATTGAAAACTGTTCGCATTTTACGGCAAATTCGTCCGAAACCGACCAAGTAAAAAACGTTTTTGTCAACCACGCAGGTGAATTGTGTCCAGTGAGATTGTGTCTTTTTGCATGATCTTGCCGGGCACTCCTATTTGCATTGTGGTTGACAGGCTCTTGGTCGGGCCCCGGACGAAGTGCAATTCTGGAGTGTTCGGCTTTTTTATTGCCCCGATTTACGCCATTATTCCACATTATTAAACCGGTTTTGTCCTTTGAATTTCTTTGCCGTTTTTCTGCGACAGTAAAAACGAAAAGGGTGGTTATATGTCGTATGAATGTGTATGGGGAAAACATTTTGTGAACAATGCTTTCCGGTGCAAAAAATGTGAAGCTGTTTTTTGCTTTCAGTGCGGAGTGAAAAATGCGGACAAAGAAACCGGGCATCCTGCTTGTCCAAATTGCGGCAACACCGGAGCAGATGGCAGCATCATTGCATTAAATGAGGAGAATAAATAAAAATGGGCAAATTAACAAAGGCTGAACGAGATACTCTTGTAAAACGAATTCAAGATAAAAAATCTTCAACGGTAATGTGTTGTATAGGAGCAGTTTTTATGACTGTACTGCTGATTCTGTCAAGTTCTGCACCGGTAATGATTCTTTTTGGAATTGTTGTTGCCGGAATGCTTATTGCTGCGGCTGAATGCAATAGTGCAGCTCAACGTATGCAAGATAAACTTGATAAGGATTCTGAATAAGCTCGCCGACTTAATCAAGAAAAATAACTGCCCTTTACAAAAAACCGGCCGGGGATCAACATCTGACGATCTCCGGCCGGTATTTTTTTCAGTTATACAGCGACGGTGGCCGTTGGAAAAGCAGTCTGACCATCGACACGGCATCCTGATCACCGGCGACTGCCGCTTCCAGAGCCAAACGGATCGCCATTTCGGAGTTCTGCGTACAACCGTAACCGGAAGCATAGCAGATCGCCAGACAGAATTTGCCGCCGGGAGCCAATTCGCGGTTCTGTGAAGTTTGCATACTGTACCTGAAGGCCTTGGCCGGATCGATAACTTTGAAGTCATCGAATTGACCGAGATAATATTTTGCCAGCCACAACATCAACTGCGACACCTGACCGGCAGACTCTTCGGCATATCTTGCTCCGGCGGCCGTATCTTTTTCACAGCCCAGGCCCCGGAAATAACAGACCGCCAAATTCGCTTTTCCCACAATATTACCGGCATCGGCGGCCTTTTTGCTCCAATTGAAAAATTCCTGCGGATCGGCCTTTTCCGGTTCAATCGCTCCGGAATAGCACTGAGCCAGTGCCAGAGCGGCTTCCACACTTCCCTGTTCCGCCGCCCGGCGCAACCACATCACGCCCTGATCGAAGTCCTTTTCCGTACCATGACCGGCAATATACATACCGCCCAGATTCATCATCGCATCCACATTGCCTGATTCCGCACCGGCAAGGCAATACTCAAAAACGGCCTGCGGATCATTCATATCCGGGGTCTCTCCGGCCGCCTGTGCCGCCAGATCACCCGGAGATACCGGTGCTGACGGCTGGTAATAAACCGCCTTATAAGCCCCGGTACCGGCAGCGACAAGGGCAAATACATAAAACAGAAGCATCGGCACCGTAAATAATTTTTTACGCTCATCATTAATTGATTCATATTTTTCCACCGTAACGGCTTTGCGTTCTTTGCGGTTCTTCAGCAGATAGGCGAACTGGGCAAAGGTCGGAGCCTCCTCTTTGAAAAGTTCCTTGCGGCGGGCAAAAATCAATACCCCGATAAACAACACCACTCCGAAAAGCGACGGCAAACTGCTCATTTCTTTGAAATAACCGTACAACGTCAGCAATGCTCCGGCGGCAGCCAATCCCGTAACTGCACTCTGACACCACTCTTTGCGGCCCAGTTCGATCAGCAAGGCCAGCAGACCGGCCAAACCGCAAATACCCCAGTTGAAAAAGAATAACTCGCCGTCAAACAACCGGAAATTGATCACCGCCATCACCGCGGCAAAGACCGCCAGCAGACAGCTGATGATCTTCAACCCTCTGGAACTGTTGTGGATGCTTTCCAATTCATCCAGTGCCGCAGTATACCAGCAGGCACACGGGCAATCATCCTCCCACACAATATAAGAATCGCACTCCGAACAGGTCACTGAAGTTGTGATCTCCCCGATCTCACCTGTGGCTCCACATGATTTACAAGTCCACTGCATAATTTCTTTCCCTTTTTGTCGATGTTTTAAAAAAACATACAATTTTAAGAATATAACACCGCAAATCTCACTTGTCAAGTGCAGAAAAATATTCATCTGATATTGAAAAAGAATATTCTGCACAGTATATTACTTAAAATAAGCATAAAATCGAAAAACAAGGAGTTTGAATATGTCTGTCAACACATTTCCGGATGGAAAAACCATCTCCCCGTGGTTCCGGGATTCTGCGGAAAATTTCCCTGAAAATCCCGTCATTTACCAGGTGACCGATCACGGAGTGAAAAATACCCGGCCCGATCTGCTGCAAACCGCCGCCATTCAACAGGTGATCGATCTGGCGGCAGCCAACGGCGGCGGAGTGATCAGTTTTCCTGCCGGAGAATATCTGACCGGTTCTCTGTTTTTCAAACCCGGCACATCGCTTTATTTAGCGGAAAATGCCACCGTCAGCGGCAGTACCGAGATCGAAGATTTTGCCATTGTACCGACCCGGATGGAGGGCGAAAATGTCAACTATTTCGCCGCCTTGATCAACGCCGATAAATGCGACAACTTTACCATCAGCGGCAAAGGTACGCTCAACGGCAACGGCAATCCCTATTGGCGGCACTTCTGGCTGCGGAGGAAATTCAATCCGGAATGTACCAATATGGATGAAATGCGGCCGAGACTGCTCTACATTTCCAACAGCAGCGATGTTCACATTTCCGGAATAAGTTTGAAAGATTCCCCCTTTTGGAGCAGTCACTATTATAAATGCCGCAGACTCAAACTCACCGGGCTGAATATTACCGCTCCGGCGGCACCGGTCCCCTCGCCAAGCACCGATGCCGTGGATCTGGATGCCTGCAGCGAAGTGCTGATCCGCGACTGTTTCTTTTCTGTCAATGATGATGCCATCACGCTCAAAGGCGGCAAAGGCCCCAATGCCGATACCGCACCGGAAAACGGCGGCAATTATGATGTCCTGATCGAAAACTGCCGCTTCGGCCGCAGTCACAGCGCACTGACCTGTGGCAGTGAAACTGTTTTCAACCACAATATTCTTATGCGGAACTGCACAATCGATCAGGTCGGTTCATTTTTCTTTTTGAAAATGCGTCCGGATACACCACAGATCAATGAATTTATCCGGCTGGAAAATATTTCCGGCAACTGCCGGGAATTTTTCTATGCCTATTCGTGGACTCAATTCCGCCGCTCACCGGAACTTTTCCCCTCTTACGGAAAAAATATCACCCTGAAAAATATCGACATTGAGTGCGAAAACGTTTTCAATATCGCTGATTCAGAAGAATTCACACTGGAAAATATCGTAATGTGCAATTGCACACTTACCGCCAAAAACCATCCGGTTTCCGGCTTTTCCGGTGCCGAAGCATTTGCCTTTGACAATGTTTCCGTCAACGGTCAGAAACTCTGACCTGCCGTCTGCCGCTTTCCCATCAACGATCCGGAGCGGG
Source organism: Victivallaceae bacterium (assembly GCA_045588835.1). Classification (GTDB taxonomy): domain Bacteria; phylum Verrucomicrobiota; class Lentisphaeria; order Victivallales; family Victivallaceae; genus UBA1784. Next base: position 44,686 of record JAZNEV010000035.1, on the reverse strand, counting down.
TACAACGCATAAAAACAGCGGGGCTGCTGCTTACCTTTTCAAGGTTTTGCAACAGCCCCGCGATCTTTTATTTCAAAGATCTGTCAGAGGATCTCACCGATCTTCTTGAAGAAGTCCATACGGTGAGCCGCATCTTTTTCAGCCTGGGCAAAGAGGGCTTCGGCTTCAGCCGGAGCAGCTTTAAGCAGCTGTTTGTAACGGTTCTCACTGCGGACGAAATCCTGATAAGCCTCGGTGGCATCTTTGGTTTCCCAAATGAAAGGTTTGTCGAGGTTCGGATTGTAACGGTACAGCGGCCAGTAACCGGCATCCACCGCACGTTTCTGCTCGACCTGGCTCTTGGCCATGTTGATACCATGGAGCATACAGGGAGCATAAGCGATGATGATGGAAGGACCATTGTGGGCTTCGGCCTCACGGATGGCGGTCAAAGCCTGCTGACGGTTGGCACCCATGGAGATACTGGCAACGTAGACGTTTCCGTAACTCATGCACATCAGACCGAGGTTTTTCTTGGTCATACGCATACCATTGGCGGCAAAGAGAGCGACCGCACCGATCGGAGTGGATTTGGAAGCCTGACCGCCGGTGTTGGAGTAGACTTCGGTATCCAGCACGAGGATATTGACGTTGCGGTTCTGGGCGACGACGTGATCCAGACCGCTGTAACCGATATCGTAGGCCCAGCCGTCACCGCCGAGGATCCAGACGGATTTGTCAACGAAGTAATCTTTGAGTTCCAGCATCTTGGCGTAGACTTCTTTCTTCTCGCCTTCGGATTTCTCAATGGCGACGGGCAGAAGTTTGCCGAGTTTATTCTGGTTGGCGATCGCTTCTTCACTGGTGTTGGTCCAGTTGGCCACGGCGTAGTCCAGAGCGGCTTTCATTTCGTCGCAGCAGACGCCGAGTTCCTGAATGCGTTTGACCAGATCGAGGAGCTGTTTGCGGTTGGCATCGACAGCGACACGCATACCGAAACCGTATTCCGCATTGTCCTCAAAGAGGCTGTTGGCCCAGGCCGGACCGCGGCCGTCTTTGTCTTTGCAATAGGGCAAACTCGGGAAACTGCCGGAGTAGATCGAAGAACAGCCGGTGGCGTTGGCCACGATCATGCGGCGGCCGAAAAGCTGACTGACCATTTTGACATACGGGGCTTCACCGCAACCGGCACAGGCACCGTTGAATTCAAAGTACGGCAGTTTGAAGCCCAGACCTTTGACGTTGGCTTCAGTCAGACCGCCCATTTCATCATCCGGCAGAGCCATGAATACTTCAGCATTGGCCTGCTGGTTGGCGGCACGTTCGCCGGCGGCACTGGCCATGACCAGAGCTTTTTCTTTGGCGATACAGGTTTCGACGCAAACTCCGCAACCCAGACAGTCATCCACAAAGACCTGCAGACGGTATTTCAGACCGAGTTCTTTCTTGACCGGCGGTTTGGCATCGACGGTGGTGAATGATTCCGGTGCGCCGGCGAGGTTGGCCGGATTGATCAGTTTGGCACGGATCGCAGCGTGCGGACAGGCCATGACGCACTGGTTGCACTGGATACATTTGGCAGCATCCCACTGCGGAACTTTCGGAGCGACACCGCGTTTCTCAAAACGGGCAGTACCAGTGGGCATGGAACCGTCATAACTCATGGCGGAAACCGGAACGGTATCACCTTTCTGAGCCAACACAGGTTTCATCAATTTGGTGGCGAATTCGCCCATTTCAGCAGTGAATTTCTCCGCCGGGGTGTAGCAGGCAACACCGTCAAGGCTGGCCGGCACGGCGACCTGGGTCAGACCATCGAGGGCTTTGTCAACGCAGAGTTTATTCTGATCGACGACTTCCTGACCTTTTTTGGCGAATTTCTTTTCGATACCGGCTTTGATGTAGCCGATGGCTTTTTCTTCCGGAATGATGCCGGCCAACTTGAAGAAGCAGGTCTGCATAATCGTGGAAATATATTTCGGACTGCCGACTTCCAGAGCGACTTTCAGAGCATCGACGACGTAGAATTTGATATTCTTGGCAACGATGGTTTCCTGCTTTTCGCGGGTCAGAGTGGCAAAAGCCTTATCCGCCGGAGCATTGGTATTGAAAAGGAAAGTACCGTTTTCTTTGATGCCGGAGATCATGTCGTACATACCGATGTACGCCTGATTGTGGCAGGCGACAAAGTCCGGAGCAGTGATCAGATATTCACTGGTGATCGGTTTGTCACCGAAACGCAGGTGGCTGATGGTGATACCGCCGGATTTCTTGGAGTCATAGCTGAAGTAAGCCTGCACATATTTATCGGTATTGTCACCGATGATCGCCACGGAGTTCTTGTTGGAACCGACCGTACCGTCGGAACCCAGACCCCAGAAGCAGCAGCTGGTGGTGCCGGCAGGTTCGGTAACGATGGTCTCATCGATCGGCAGAGACAAGTTGGAAACATCGTCGTTGATACCGACGGTGAAGTTATGGAAGCATTTACCGTCGAGATGTTTGTAGATGGCATAGACCATGGAGGGGGTGAATTCCTTGCTGGCCAGACCGTAACGGCCGCCGACAATGGTAAGATCTTTACGGTCAGCCAGAGCGGCTTTGACATCCAGATAGAGCGGTTCGCCGAGGCATCCGGGTTCTTTGGTGCGGTCGAGAACGGCGATCTTTTTGACCGTGGCCGGCAGAGCGGCAGCCAGAGCATTCACGTCGAAAGGACGATAAAGACGGACTTTGACCAAACCGATCTTCATGCCTTTTTCAGCGGTCAGATAGTTGATGGCTTCCTCAATGGTTTCGCAACCGGAACCCATGGCAACGATAACTTTGTCAGCATCAGCGGCACCGACATAGTCGAAAAGGTGCAGCTGACGGCCGGTGACGGCGGCAACTTTATCCATGTATTTCTGGACGATGCCCGGCAGAGCGGCATACTGATTGTTGGTGGTTTCGCGGCCCTGGAAGTAGACATCCGGGTTCTGGGCGGCCATTTTGGCATACGGAGCTTCCGGACGCAGAGCACGGGCACGGAACTTCTCAACGTATTTCATATCGACCAATTCTTTCATATCGGCATAGTCGAGCAATTCGACTTTCTGATATTCGTGGGAGGTACGGAAACCGTCGAAGAAAGCGACGAAAGGAATTTCGCTTTCCAAAGTGGCCAGGTGAGCAACCAGAGCGAGGTCGTGGGTTTCCTGGATACTGGCGGCACTGGTCATGGCAAAACCGGTGGCACGGCAGGCCATCACGTCGGAGTGGTCACCGAAAATGGAGAGTGACTGGGCGGCCAGCGCACGGGCGGAAACGTGGAAGACGGTCGGGAGCATTTCACCGGCGATCTTGTACATATTCGGGATCATCAGCAAAAGACCCTGACTGGCGGTATAAGTGGTGGTCAAAGCACCGCCGGAAAGTGAACCGTGAACGGCACCGGCCGCACCGGCTTCGGACTGCATTTCGACGACCTGAAGCGGTTCACCGAACATATTTTTGAGTCCTTTGGCCGCCCAGGCATCGGCGTATTCCGCCATGTTGGAGGACGGGGTGATGGGGTAGATCGCCGCCACTTCGCTGAATGCGTAGGCGACGTACGACGCGGCATGATTGCCGTCAATGGTTTGCATCTTCTTGCCCATTGTTGCTCCTTCTTTCTATTTATTCCTTATATAATAAGGAGGTTAAAATTGAACGTTCCTTTAATATACACCTTTTTTATTATTTTTCAAGTATTTTACAACGCCTGACAACGATATTAACAATGGTGTTGCAATTCACGGTGATATTTTTATTTATTTCATTTTTTTTGCATTGCTGATTTGCAAATTAAAAAACCAATGGTATATTATGGTATACTTCACACGCACCATTACCAGGGATTTTGATGATGAAAGAAAGTGCATTCAGTAAAATAAAAGATAATTTACAATGCTTCAACCGTCCCATCTACGAGACGGTCATCGTCACCTTGACAGAAATGATCAAAAGCGGCGAATTGCCGCCGGGAACCAAATTCCCGCCGGATAAAAAACTCGCCATCGAGCTGGGTATCAGCCACATCACTCTGGCCAAAGCCCTCAATGAATTGCGCCGCCGCAACATCCTCGACCGCCGCCGGGCATCCGGCACGACCGTACCGGAGCATCAAATACTGCCGGAAGCCAGCAAAAGCCGGAAAAAGATCGCCGTGGTATTCGACTTTGCTTCAGAACAGACCTTCCAGCAGCAGTTGTTTCTGCAACTGTATCAGGGGTTGAACCAGTTGAATTGCTCACTTTGCTTTTTTTCCGCCGATGACGATCCGGCCAAACAGATGTCCATTCTGGAAGAGATCCTCAATGACTTTTCCATTTCCGGCTGTCTGGTCTGGTCGATCCTTTCCCCGGAACAGGCCGCAAAGATCATCCGTCTGCGTCCCCGGTGCTATCCGCTTATATTTATGGATAAACATTATGAGGGCTTCGACCACGATGCCGTGACCTATCCCAATTTTGCCTGCGGAGCGGCCATTGCCACTTCACTCAACCGGCGCAAGATCACTTCATGCTGTTATCTGGAAGAGGACGGTAAAGAATCCGTACCTTCGGAAATCGACCGCCGGGAAGGTTTCCTTTCCATGTGGAAGCCCGAAAATAAATTTGTCCGGCTCTCCCTGCCATCACAGGCAGAAATACTGCAAAATCTGCCGGAAAATACCGCACTGGTATGCAGTGACCACCGCACCGCGCTGCTGTTGAAAGATATTCTGGAAAATTCCGGAGAATATAACCGGAAAAATGTGTTCGTCATCGAATCTCCCACCGATGATCACTCTCTGATCCCCGGTTTCAATGCTTATAAATTTTCCCCGACGATCGGGGAGGAAACTATAAAAATACTTTCTTCGAGGTTGAACGGAAAAGAATGCTGTACCGTAAGTCACTCAGGAAAATGGAGTGTCCTTGGAGCAAAATCCACCAACAAAGGAAGGAAGAAAAATGAACCGAAGACAACAACATTTGTTCCTGAAGTCAGGAACAAAGCCCATGGGCTTTACCTTGATTGAATTGCTGGTCGTCATTGCCATCATTGCTATCCTTGCGGCTATCCTGCTTCCGGCACTCAATTCCGCCCGTGAACGCGGACGCACTGCCAGTTGCATCAACAATCTCAAACAGATCAGCAGTGCCGCTTTGCAGTATGCCAATGACTTCAACGACTACTGTCTGCCCAATAAAGATGCAGCTGTCGGTGCACAATACGGTTACGCCAAACTGATGGTCACGCTCGGCCTGATGCCCGGTGAAGCATACAGCGTGGAATACACCAATGAACCGGTCAAAGGCGCATTCCTCTGTCCCTCATCACAAGGCGAACTTGACCCCGCTTATCCCGGCCAGGGTTGCCGTTATGACCGCAGTCAGTACCACTCATACAAAGGAACCAACTACGGTCAGAGTGTCATGACCAAAAACCTCAACTGGAATGGTATCGCCGCCAATGTCCGGCTGCTGAAGTACACCAAAATCGCCAATCCCTCCCGCTTTTTCGTCTATGCCGATACCTACGCCAACAACGGTCCGGAGCTGAATTGCCTCGATCCCTGCCGTCCGAACTTCTCCCGCCATCAGGGCAACGCCAATATCGGTTACGGCGACGGACACGTCGGCACGATCGCGGAAACTGACGGCATTATTGATGACCAAACCGCCAGCGGCCCGTGGCTGGCCGGAAATTGATGAACTATGTTTCCGGTGCCGATCACATTTTATTACGACTTCAAAACGCTTGATGCCGGTCAGCGGCAATGCGTAATGGCGGAATTTGCCGCCAACGGTGCCAGGCATCTGGTATTGACCCATGACCTGATAAATATGATCATGGCGGATATCACCATGGCTGAAACGCTGGATAAAGAGATGGGTGATGCCCGGCTCTCCTTTGTCGATGCCCATGCTCCTTTCGGGCAATTCATGGACTTGAATTGCCCGGAAGAACCATTCCGCAGCCAGTTGCTCATGCGCCACAAACTGCATCTGAAAATTGCTGCCGACATGGGGGTAAATACCCTCACCATCCATGTCGGCAACGATTACTACTATCCGCATTTGCCGCTGGATAAACACATTGCGCTGATGGCAGAAGCTCTCGATGAGATCCTGCCGGTCGCCGAAGATAACCGGGTTACGGTATGTATCGAAAACATCTGGTGCCGGAGCAACACCCCGGAAGTATTGCTGGAGTTGAAAAGACGGTTCCCGACCGATGCTCTGGGGTTCTGCTTCGATGCCGGTCACGCCAATCAGATGGATAAGGGGCGGTTATACGAACGCAACAGTGCATACGACAGTTATATACTGGTCGATGCCCTGCCTGAATACGATGATCATATTCAGGAAAAAATGCTCCCGTATACCGTAAATTGCCATCTGCACGACAACGATGGTCAATATGATACCCACATCAATATCGGTGACGGCAATACCGACTGGCAGAAGGTGGCAGCTCTGCTGAAAAAAGCACCGAAATTAAAGTGTATCCAAAGCGAAGTAGTTCCGTTACGCAACCGGATACCGGTCAAAGATATCTGTCAGGCTTTCCACCGGCTTTTCAACAATCAACAACCAACAACCATGATCTGATTTTTATGAAGTTATATAAATTTTTATCTCTTGCTGCCGTATGTGCCGCATCCACCATCCTTTACGGCGGAAACCTCGCCGCCGGAAAACGTTTCGTCTATGAACAGCGGCCGACCTACCACCTGACCACCGATGCCAACGATCCGCTGGATCTGACCGATGGCAAATTCAAAAATGATGATATCTGGTTCTACAAAGAATCCGTCGGCTGGTACGGTGGAGCGTACTACTCATTTCATATCGATCTGGGAGAAAGAGTTTCCATCGACAAAGTCCGCATCCATATGGCCCAGGGTCACGGCAGTGTGCATTACCCGGTAAGATTGCTGATGCTCGCCGGACACCGCCCGGATAAAATGACCGTCGTCTGCGATATGATCGCCGTCAACCGGGATATCATTCCGCCTTACGAAAACGGCCGCCACCGGATGTGGCTGGAAAGCAAAAATCACCGGGCATTCAAAGCCCGTTACGTAAAATTCATCGTCTTTCCGGAGCAGGACAGCACCTACTTTTTCACCGATGAGATCGAAATCCTTTCCGGCCCGGCCAATGCCCCGACTCTTTTTACCGACCGGGCATTTCAGGGCAATACTGCCGGTTTTATCAACTTCATGCGTCTGGAGGAGCGTCTGAATCTGGATGCCGCCCAGATCCGGCAGAATGCCGCTCTGGCCCACAGCAATTTCAACGTTGCCCGGCTGGTCGATCAAATCAGCCGCAACCATCAGAATCTTGCTCTGCTCAAAGACAACACCGACTTCCCCATCAATCAGGCCCAGATCGAATTGGCCAAAGCCAATCAGCAGATCATGCACCAGGCCGGTTTGAGCGGTATCGTCATGTGGAGTGCGGTAAGATGGGATGTTTTCACTTCGTTCCAATACCCGCAGGATGATCCATCCTGTTACGATCTGGCGATGTCCGCCGGAGAAAGCCGCAATATGGCGTTGAATTTCACCAATGCCGATCCCGGAAAAAAAGTTGTCCGTTTCAAGGTGGATTCACCATTCCCGGTGACTGTCATGCGCGGATTTTCCATGGCTGATGCCCGAAACTTTTTCAACTCCAACCGGCTCGAAGAACTCACAATTCAAAATGGTTACTACTCTTTTGAATTACTCCCCGGCGAAAGCGTGCAGATATTCCTCAAAGCAGCTGTGCCTGCCACCGCGGCTCCCGGCTCTTACACCGTAATTGCCACGCTGGATAACGGCACGAAAAAAGAGTACAAAATCACCCTCGGACATCTCAAATTCCCCGCTGAATTAAGTACGCTTTACGGCACTTGGGATTATCTGAATTCTCTGCGCTGTCACGGGCAGGTCGTCGATCAGAGCAATCTCGCCCGCGCCATGCAGCTCATACGGGATTATCAGATGAATCTTTCCTGGGGACACGAAGCGGCCCTCCCCAAAGTCACGCCGGATATGTTCGGTGATGATGATTCATTGATCAAACCGCTGGATTTCACCAAATTAGATCAATGGCTGCACAGCATGCCCGGTTTCCGCCGTTACGCCCTTTTCGGCGGCGGCAATCTCAAATCCCGGCTCAATACCGGTTTTGAACCTCTGCAAAACCGGGAGCGTTTCATGGCCCGTTTGACCAACTACCTCAACGCCATTGCCGCCCATATCGAAAATGACCTCAATATGGATGTGAGTAAATTCATGCTCCACTTCATCGATGAAGCCAGCACCCCGGAGCAGAAAGCCATTCTTGCCACCTGGACTTTGGCGATCACCCGTGCCGCCTCGCCCTCCGGCAAACATTTCATCTCCTACGGCAATCCTTTCCCCGCCCGGCATGAACTTTACGCCTATCCGGAAATCGATATGTATCAGCCCAGCAACAGTGCCTGCAGCCGGGATGTGATCATGCAGTTGATGAGCATCAATTCCGTGCGCCGCAGCAATGGCGAATTCGGCCTTTATTCCTGTGCCAACCGCTTCACGGAAAGAGATGCTTACATCTACTGCGGCGGCACCTTCCGTCTGGGGTTCCTCTTTGAGAACTATGTCGGTTCAAGTTTCTGGAATCTGGCCACCGCCCCGCGGGATGTCTGTGACTTCAGTTATTCCGGCCGTTACTTCTCACCGTGGTACTTCCGGGGCAACGATATTTTCGTCAGCCGCCAGTATGAAGCGATCTGGGAGGGGCGGGAGGATTACGAATATTTGAATCTGCTCAAGATCATCACCGGAAAACTTATCGCCGACAACCATCCGCTGGCTTTTGAAGCCGGAAAACTGGCCGCCGATATCCGGCAGGATCTCATCCATGAGTTGAGTACCGCAACCAACGATACTTCGCTGTGGATCACTCCCAAAAAACGGGATGTCGCCGATATCCACCGCCGGAAGATCTGGCTGTTGATGGAAAAAGTTTTCGAAAGCGATCCGGAATATTTTTCACAGACTAATTGGAAATAAAATCATCAGTTCCCGCAGGTAATCATTTATGTTGAAAGAAATCTTTTTGATCCACCACACCCACTACGACATCGGTTTCACCGATCTGCCGGATGAGGTGGAAAAACAACAGTTGACCTATCTGGATGAAGCCGTCGAACTGGCGGAAAACGATCCGGATTACCGGTGGACTGTCGAAAGCGGCGCACTCCTGCGCAACTATTTCGACCGTCGCCCGGAAGCACAGAAACAACGGTTGCTGAAACTCCTGAAAAACGGTCAACTGGAAGTCGCCGCACTGGATATGCAAATGCTGACCGAAACCGTCTCATTTGCAGAATTGCTGGCCAATGTTTCCCGACCTGCGGAACTGGGAAAAAAATACGGTTTCCCGGTGGAATGCGCCATCCTTGATGATATCGGCGGATTCACCGGGGAACTGCCCCGGCTCATGAATGAAGCGGGCATCCGCTATCTGATCGCCGGTTGCGGAGCATTTCAAACCGAATTGCCCTGGGCTGATCTGCCGCACCTTTTCTACCTGAAAAGCCGTTGCGGCGGCAGAATACTCGTCTGGAATCTGGGCAACGACCGCCACGAAAGTTCCTGGGAGTCATCCTATCCTTTCCCGGTTTACGGCATGGGCAGCATTTATCTGGGATACCGGGCATTTCCGGAAATTTTCGGTCATCCGGATATCGGGGTGAATATGCCGATGAAAGGCGATACTCCGGAAGAGAAATTAAGTGCTTTGGAAGTTTTCCGGCTCCTTACCGACCGGCTGGATAAAGAAAATTATCCTTACAGCGAAATCCTGCTGCAATACGGCGGCGACAACCGCAATCCTGCTCCGGAATTATCCGCTCTGGTCAAAAAACTCAATGCCACCGGCAACTATCCGGAAATCAAATTCTGCACTCCGTCAGAATTTTTTCACCGGATGGAAGAAAAATATGCCGCAGTCATCCCTGAAATTTCCGGTATCCTCACCGACCCGTGGAATTTGCGGATCAATGCCGTGCCGTCAGTGCTGAAAACCTACCGGCAGGCCCAGCGGATCAATGAAACTTTGCTCATGCACGATTTGAGCAATGAAGCGATCCTGGAAAATCTCATGCTTACCGGCGACCACACCCTCGGTTTGAATACCTGGGGCTGGCAACAACTTTATGAGAATAACGGTCGCTCTCTTCATGCCGGATGTTTCGACCGTTTCCGGAAAAGCTGGCACGATAAAACCCGTTATGCAGAAACCGCCGGACTTCTGGCGGTCAAGCAGTTGGCTTCGCTGCCGGTCAAAGCCGGATTCGGCAATGAAAAAGCGGTCATCATCCGCAATGCTTTACCGCATACTGTATCCGGCAATGCGGAGTTGTATCTGGGATCATACGCCAGAAAACTTATATCGCTGACCGATGAAAACGGTAAGGAAGTCCCCCGGCAGTTGATCGGGCAGAACCGCTGGATGCTCTATGTCTGCGACATTCCGGCTCTCGGTTCCAAGCGGTTGATCCCGATTTTTTCCGGCGAATATGATGACATCCCGGCGGCGGTCAATGCGGATATCCCGCCGCAGATCACCACCGGTTCTCTGCGGGTAAATTTTGCCGCCGACGGCTCGCTTTGCTCCATCACCACTGCCGGCGGTCAAAGCATCACCGCCGAACCGGTGACATTATGGTGCGAAAAACTGCTCGATTCCGGTTGCGGCGGGGAAAATTGCGGTTTGAAACCGGCAATCGAACGGGAAGTATACCGGTTGAAAATCACTTCCGGCAAGATGATCGCCGACGGAGAATTGTTTACGGATGTCTGCCAATCCGGCACCTTCCCCGGCGGGGAGGCTCAACTGACCTGCCGCATCTGGAAGTCCCTGCCCCGGATCGACTTCGACATCCGGCTCGATCTGCCGGAAAATCCGGAAAAACGGTGCTGTTATGTCCACTTCCCCTTTGCCGGCCGTGACGGAAAGATCTGTTTTGATCAGAATATCGGCATTGCCCGGCCGGATATGCTGCTGCCCGGTTCGATGCTTGATCTGTTTTACTGCTCAAGGTATACCGCACTGGAAAATGGCGGCAACACCGCTCTGCTCTGCTGTCCGGATGCTCCGGTGATCGAATTTGACGGTATGCACACTGCTCAATGGCGTAAAGATCTGCCGTTGAAATTCAGCAACAATCACATCTACGGCCTCTTGTATAACAACATCTGCAACACCGATGCTCCGGCCTGGCAGCAGGTATTGGAAACCTTCCACTACTCGCTCTTTATCCAACCGGAAAAATTTTCGGTCGCCAAAGCCCATGAAGCGTGGCACAGTATCACTGCTCTTACCGCAGAGGAAAGTTTTGAAATACCGGATGACGGCATTGAACCATTTCCTTTTGAGTTGCGGGTGCATCCGGCCGGAAACGGCAGGATCTATCTGGAAAACTCCAATGATTTCCCGGTCAGATTTCAAAATGTGACCATTGAACCGGCAGAGTTGAAAAGACTTTAGCAATGTAACAAACGGACAATAACGGATAAACGAACGCCACCGGATTACTCATCCGGTGGCTGATTTTTTCACCGCCGCCACAAGTTGCCGTTGATATCAGAGGGCATCGCCCACGCTCCCCGGGCAGAAAGTGAGACCACGCCCGCCTGAATACCATCCGGCCCGGCAGTGCGTTTGAATTGCTGGGTGAAAAAGCGTCTGATAAACAGATCCCGCACCCGGAGCAGTTCCTCATCCGGATACTTTCCGTCAAAGGCATCTTTGGCCAGAGCAAAGAGTTTTTCCGGAGCGGATACGCCGTGTGCGAAATGCCAGAGATAGTAATCGTGAAGTTCGTAAGCACCGAGGATATTTTCAGTCTTCTGGGCGATCTCACCATTTTCATCCAATGGCAGAAGTTCCGGGCTGACCGGAGTGTCGATCACATCCTGTAAAATTTCCGCTGAACCGGGCAAAACTCCGGAAGCATACTCCAGCAATGCGGCAATGTTGCTTTTGGGGATCGAAGAATTTACCGAATACATCGCCATCTGATCACCATTGAATGTCGACCAGCCCAAAGCGATCTCCGACAGATCCCCCGTGCCGATGACGATGCCGTTGACAGCATTGGCCAGATCCATCAGTATTTGAGTGCGTTCACGGGCCTGACTGTTTTCATAAACACTGTTGGTATGCTGCGGATCATGACCGATATCGAAAAAATGCTGCAAACAAGCCTTGGCAATGGGGATTTCCCGGACTTCCGCACCCAGAAGTTCGGCCAGTTTCACCGCATTGTTTCTGGTCCGGCCGGTCGTGCCGAATCCGGGCATGGTCACCGCCAGAACCGTATCCATCGGCAATCCGTACTCTCTGCACATCAATGCCAGTGCCGTCAATGCCAATGTGGAATCCAATCCGCCGGAAATGCCCAATACCAGTTTTTTCGCTCCGCAACGCAGGAACCTTTCCCCCAGACCGATCGTCTGCAAAGCAAAGGTTTCCCGGCAGAATTCCTTCCTGACCTCCGGATCATCCGGCAGAAAAGGATGCACCGGATTGGCCAGATAACGCAGATCACCGGCTTCCGGAAGCGTATCAAGCATTGATCTGCCCGAATTCTCATTCCGGGGATCACGCAACAACGCCGCATCGATCCTTTCCCGGTCGATATCAGCATAAACCGCCCCTGCTCCGCGGGCCGGAGAGGGTCGGGCAGAGAGGACTTCACCGTGTGAACAAATCAGCAATGCTCCGCCGTAAAGCTGATCTCCGGTAGATTCGCCACTGCCGGCAAATGCAGCAGCCACCGCACCGTCAAACTCCCGGCTGACCGCCCGGTAAAACTCTTTACGGCCGTGCCAGGAGCCCGGCACTTCCGCCTCTGCACCGCAGAATAAGTGGATATGGGCCGATGAAGCGACCGGCATATCACCGGCGAAATTCACCGAAAATCTCAATCCAGCGTCAAAGACCATTCCGACTTCAACTGCCGGAGTACCCGCCGGAGCATTTTTGACCGCATAAGCAACGATTTTACCATTTTGAGCCACGGCAATCGCTTCATAACGCCGGGAATCAATGACCAGCGGCATTCCGAATACCGCCGGAACCGCACCGGTAACGGCGGCCAATCTTTCCGCACCACGCTGTGCCGCCGCCAGCAAATAAGGTTGATCCAGCAGAACTCCGCAACTTTTACCGGTCACCGCCATCGCCGGAAACAGTACCAAGCCGACACCTTCAGCAACCGCCGATTCATAAGCACCGGTCAAACTTTGGATATTGAAATCGACATCAGCGGCCCGCAAATCGGGGGACACTGCGGCTATCCGGTAAATGCTGAACATATTTTACCTCGTAAAGTGGATTTGGGTTCCGGGATAACGTGCCCTGATCCGGTCGGCGACCGCTTCGCCGCCCAGACAGCAGCTGGTGGAAAAAACATCGGCATCCATGGCACTTTGAGCGATGACCGTCACCGCTGAAATGATCGCCGGACGGCCGGTCTTAGGCGAAATGATGTGTCCGTAACGCTGACCGTCATAAACGACAAAACGCTCGTAATCACCGGATGATGATACGGCCATGCCGGGGCGGACATTGAGTTGTTCATCCAGCACTTCCCCGGCATGATGCGGATCACGGATCGCCACCCGGTAGAAATCTTTGCCCGGAGGAGCATCGGGCAACATCCGTAAATTGCCGCCCAGATCGATCACTCCGGCAGAGATTCCGGCCTGACAGATCGCTTCTGCCGCCCGGTCAGCGGCATAGCCTTTGGCCAATCCGCCCAGATCCAATGCCATACCCGGCACCGTAAAACGGATACTGTGATCTTTTTCATTGAATTCAAGTTTGTCAAATCCGACCAACTGCAAGGCCTGACTGATCTCCAGATCGCTCGGCATTGTACCGCGATGACGGTAAAATCCCCAGAGATCCATCAGCGGTTTAACGGTAATATCAAAATACCCGTCACTGTCCTCATAGGCAACTTTGGCCCGCATCAGCAATTCCCACATCATATCCGAACAGACAAAGGGTCTGCCGGCGGCGGACGCATTGAGCCGGGATAATTCACTTTGCGGATCGAAAAGCGAACAGACCTTCACCACTGCGGCGAACTCCCGCTGGCAAATTTCATTGGCCTTACGCAAATCGTCACCGGAAGTGTAGACTGAAACTTTAGCCACCGTACCCATTGCCGGAAACTCATTCTGGTAAATTCCGGTTTTCACCGGAAAAATCCATCCGGCGATCCCCCAGATCAGAACCGTCAGCAACAAAACCGCCGCAAACGTCAAAGCACAAATCCTCAAGGCTTTACGCAGACGCAACGCCGGAATGCTCACATCATTTTCCCATGCTTCGTCTTCCGCAATGGCTTCGATTTCGTTGATTTCAGGCTTTTCTGACATTGACTTTCACTTCGGCTCCATTTACATCCAACACCGTTTCACCTGGACCTGCGGAAAATTCCAGAGCAAGCACTTCGCTGACGATGTACTCTTTGTATTTTTCCAGCATGGCGGCGACCGGAGCATCCGCAGAATAAGTGACCATGATCCGGTCGGTAACTTCCAGACCGAGTTCTTTACGCAGATTCTGCAATTTGCTGACCAACTCACGGGCCATACCTTCGGCTTCCAATTCCGGAGTAAGAGCAGTTTCCAGAGCGATGGTCACGCCGCTTTCACTGGCGGCGACCAGACCGGGACGCTCCTCACGCCTGATCACCAGATCATCGGCACAGATCGCCGCTTTGGAACCGTCGGAAAGGGTGATTTCCAACGGTTCTCCACCCAAAATCGCCGTGATTTCAGCGGCACTCAATTGAGCGATCTTGGCCGCAGCCAGTTTCATTTCCTTACCCAGACGGGCACCGAGGGCTTTGAAGTTGGCCTTGCATGAACGTTTGACCAACTGCTCCTCATCATCGCAGAACTCCACATTTTTCACATTGAGTTCCTCGGCGATGATCTTCGCCGTACCGGAAAGCATTTCCCGGCTCTTTTCACTGCCCAGAGCCAGAATGGCCCGGGCCAGCGGCTGACGGACTTTAAGATTGTTGGCAGTACGCAGAAAACGGCCCTGCGAAACAGCCAGCATCGTCAGAGCCATCTGCTCTTCCAGATACTCGTCACGGCAGTCATCCGGTTCGGGATAGTCGCACAGATGCACTGAATCGGGCATTCCCGGAGTCTTGATCGCCTGATAGATCGCTTCGGTAGTAAACGGAATAAAAGGTGCGGCAGTCTTGGCAAAGAGCAGAAGGACATAATGCAATGTCTGATACGCTTCCTGCTTATCGGCATCTGAATCGCTTTTCCAGAAGCGGCGGCGGCTGCGACGGATGTACCAATTGGTCAGATCGTCGATGAATTTGGCAAAGCGGTTGGCCGCTTTCTGCAGATTGTAAACATCCATTTCCTGCCGGATCTCACCGACCATCTGGGATGCCGAACTCAAGATCCAGCGGTCAAGCACGTTGGCCGGATTGACCGGGGCTTTGACCTCACCGGTTCCCGGATCGTAACCATCCACATTGGCGTAGGTGGTGAAAAATGAGAGAGCATTCCACATCGGGATCATCACGCCGCGCAGGATTTCACGGACACCGGCTTCGGAAAATTTGAGATCTTCGGCCCGCACCACCTGACTGCCCAGCATGAAAAGACGCAGAGCATCCGCACCGCAACGGTCGATGACTTCGTTGGGGTCGGGATAGTTCTTTTTGCGTTTGGACATTTTCTGACCGTCTTCGGCCAGAATCAAACCATTGACCACCACATTACGGTAAGGTGATTTGCCGAAAAGACAGACACCCAGCACCATCAGCGTATAGAACCAGCCGCGGGTCTGGTCAAGACCTTCGGCGATGAAGTCCGCAGGGAAGTTCTGCTCGAAACGATCTTTATTCTCAAAGGGATAATGTTCCTGGGCATAGGGCATGGCACCGGATTCAAACCAGCAATCCAGCACTTCCGGAGTGCGGTGATAGGTCTTGCCGTCTTTGCGGATAACGATCTTATCGATGAAGTGTTTATGCAAATCGGTCACTTTTTCGCCGGAAAGTTCCTCCAATTCAGCGACACTGCCGACGCAAATGCGGTCTTCCGGGTCTTCATCATTGATCCACACGGGAATACATGATCCCCAGAAGCGGTTGCGGCTGATATTCCAGTCACGGGCATTGAGCAGCCAGTTGGTGAAGCGTTTGCCGCCGACATAATCCGGCTGCCAGCGTACCGGTTCATTGGCAGCGGCCAGTTTCTCATGCAGATCCTCGACTTTGACATACCATGCTTCGATCGCCCGGTAGATCAGCGGAGTATCGGTACGGTCGCAGAATGGATAACTGTGGGTGATGGTCGCCTGATGAACCAGTTTGCCCTCCTCTTTGAGGCGGCGGATGATATCTTTATCGCAATCTTTGCAGAATCTGCCGGCATATTCGGGAACCTTATCCGTAAAGTTGCAGGAAGCATCCAGAGGATCGGCGATGGCCATGATTCCGGCCTCCCGGCTGACCCGGAAGTCGTCTTCACCGTAAGCCGGAGCGATATGCACCAGCCCCACACCGTCATCGATGCTCACATAATCATCATTGAGTACCCGGAAGGCTCCTTCGGCGGCAAATTCCGTAAAATACGGGAAAAGCGGTTCATAAGTCCAGCCTTTAAGATCACTGCCTTTCAATTCAGTTACGATCTCGAATTCCTCCTCCTTGCGGAAAAGGGTGGATATCCGGGCTTTGGCCATCACATAGCAGGCCTTTTTCTCATCGGTCAGATCCCGCACCACGCAGTAATCCAGATCCGCCCCGGCACAGATGGCGAGGTTTTCAGGCAGAGTCCACGGAGTCGTCGTCCAGATGAGCAAATAGGTTTCTCCCCATGCGGCATCGGCTCCGGAAACGACTTTAGCCCGCACCGTCACCGCCGGATCCTGCACATCTTTGTAGTTGCTTCCGGCCTCGAAGTTGGAAAGCGGCGTGGAAAGTTTCCACGAATAGGGCATGATCCGGTAACTTTTATAGACCCGGCCCTGGTTCCAGAGTTGTTTGAAGATCCACCAGATCGTTTCCATGAATTGCGGATTCATCGTCTTGTAATCGTGGTCAAAATCCACCCAGCGGCCCATACGGGTAACGGTTTTACGCCAGTCATCGACGTAACGCAACACCATGGAACGGCACTGCTCATTGAATTTATCCACGCCGAATTCACGGATCTCATAGGCTCCATTGATCTTGAGTGCATCCTGAGCGAGAGCTTCGATCGGCAGACCGTGGGTATCCCAGCCGAAGCGGCGTTCAACATATTTACCGCACATGGTCTGATAACGGGGCACCACGTCTTTGATGGTTCCGGCCAGCAAGTGACCGTAGTGCGGCAGACCGGTGGCAAACGGAGGGCCGTCGTAAAAGACGAATTCTTTACCATTCTTACGCTGATCGAGCGATTTCTTGAAAGTATCGTTGGCTTCCCAGAGTTTCAGTATCTCCTTTTCCATTTCCGGAAAGTTGACCTGATTGGAAACATTTTTGAATTTCATAACCGAAAAACTCCCTTTCTATATATAAATTATCGAAATATTCATACACTCGTTGCTTAATATAACCCCGGTGTGAAAAATTTTCAATCCTC
Organism: Victivallaceae bacterium; assembly: GCA_045588835.1. Classification (GTDB taxonomy): domain Bacteria; phylum Verrucomicrobiota; class Lentisphaeria; order Victivallales; family Victivallaceae; genus UBA1784. Next base: position 27,036 of record JAZNEV010000035.1, on the reverse strand, counting down.
TCCGGCCTAAAATCAATAATTATCCGCATTATATAAAAAAGATTCAGTAATTTTTACAGAAAATGACTTGAAAAAATCCATACGCGGGCTAAATTAAAAACGTTGTATTGCACACACAAAACTTGAATATCAAACCAAAGGAGAAAATCGATGAAAAAGTTTTTTGCAATCATGGCAGTCTGTTTTGCCGTTTCCGGAGTCTGTGCCGCCGAAATGGTCCCCGATGAAAGAACCAACTGGGGCGAGAAGATCGCACTCTATCTGCCCAACCGCATTCTGGATGCACTGGATATGTTCAGTTTGACCCTCGGTGTCGGCCCGGTGGCCGAGGCCCGTCTGATGGGGACCCGGCTGGCTGATATCGGTGCCGGTTACAGTGCCGGTACTTACAAACTCTACAAAGATTACAACCGCCAGTACGGTATCGGCGTGGAAGATGGCTGGTACTGGTCATTCATCGTGGTCGGCGAAGAGGAATACGCCCTGCGTGAAGGATCTCTGCTGGTGGATAAATATGTCGAATCCCGCCGCGGTATCCCCACTGTTGAAATGCGGGTGTATGATTACTTCATCGGTCCGCGTGACTTCTGGGCGATCGGCGGTTCTCTGGGTCTGATCATCGATGCCGGAGTCTATATCCACCCGGTCGAATGGGCCGACTTTGCGTTGGGCTTTTTCATGCTCGACATCCGTGAAGACGATCTGACCTTTGACTCTTTTGAGCGTTGAGCAGATCCGGATCATGGAAAAATTTGTCTGCACCCGGTGCGGAGAATGCTGCCGCTGGCCCGGAGCAGTGAAACTGGAAGATGCCGAGGTGGATGACATTGCTGAACTCCTCGGCATTTCCGTTGATGAATTTCTTGCGGAACACACCCGGATCACCCCCGACCGTCAACACCTTTCACTGTGCGAAAAAGACAATGGTGAATGTGAATATTTGTCAACAGACAGTCAGGGGCTCCCGGCTTGTCTGATCGAAAAAGCCAAACCCCGGCAGTGCCGGGAATTTCCCGAAAAATGGAACTTCCCCGGCTGGCAAACCAAATGTGCCGGAAAGTATGAAAAATTATGAATAAATACGGTAATCTGATCGTCATTTCCGGTCCCAGCGGGGTCGGCAAATCCACTTTAGTCCGGCGTGCCATGGCCGAATTGCCCGATTTGCGGTTCTCGGTTTCATGCACCACCCGCACCCCCCGCGAAGGTGAAGCCGACGGAGTATCCTACTACTTTTTAAGCGATGAGGAATTTTCCCGGAAACTGGAAAACGGCGAATTCCTCGAACACGCCGGAGTTTACAAACACCGCTACGGCACACTGAAAAGTGAAGTGGTCAACCGTATCGCCAACGGCGAAGAAGTATTGCTGGATATCGATTCGCAGGGGGCAAAACAGATCCGGCAGGCCGCCGAAAATGATCCGGTCATCCGCAATGCCGCCGTATTCATCATGATCGCTCCGCCGTCACTGGAAGTGCTGACCGACCGGCTGACCAAACGCAACAGCGAGACCGCGGAACAGCTCAAAATCCGTATCGACGGTGCGGCCGATGAGTTGCGTTCATTCCGCATCTACGATTATCTGGTGATCAATGACGATCTGGAAACCGCCGGTTGCGAATTGATCAATATCCTTAAAAGCATCCGTCTGCGTACCGCCAATATCCGGGAGGAACTTTTTCAATGAACAACGGCAAACTCATCGTCCTCGGTGTCACCGGCAGCATCGCCGCATTCAAAGCGGCCGATTTGTGCAGTAAACTGGCTAAAAAATTTGAAGTGCAGGTCATCATGACTGAAAATGCCTGCCGCTTCGTCACTCCGGTGACTTTCCGCACCCTTTCCCGCCGCCCGGTGATCACCACCTTGTGGGAGGATGAGTCACAGTGGCGGCCGCGCCATGTGGAATTGGCCGATGAAGCCGACCTTTTTGCGGTCGTGCCGGCTACGGCCAACTTTCTGGCCAAAGCTGCCAACGGCATCGCCGATGACGCATTGAGCACCTTTGCCGCCACATTCCACGGCAAACACCTTTACGCTCCGGCAATGAACCCCAAAATGTGGTCACATGAAGCCTGTAAAGCCAATACCGCCATTCTGGAACAACGGGGCGTGATTTTCGCCGGTCCGGCAGATGGCAGTGTGGCTTGCGGTGCCGACGGCAAAGGCAGAATGATCGAAGTGTCCGAGATCATCGATATCATCAATGCCAATATCTGAATCAAGCCGATCCTTTCAAAACGGCTTGATATACATCGTATAATCTCTGCTCTCAAAATATTTGATCAATTTCCCGCTTGCCACCCGACGGGAGATCTCTTCTTTGACACTCTCTGAAGCGTAAGAGGGCAGCACCACCGCCGTTATTTCCGGTTCGTCGATCCGGGCACAGAAATCACGGAAAATCTCATCACTCTGAATGGAAAAATTACAACTCCGCCAGTTATTCCGGTAAGGTGCCAGCAACTTTATATAAGCATAATCGGTCAATACCACCGGCGTTTTTTCCGGCAATCCGGCAACTTCACGTTTTCCGGTATATTCCTGATGATACTGCATCAATTTGAAATTAAGTTCCGATTCTCCGGTGTTTCTGATTTCTTCGACATAACGGCTGACCCGCTGACGGGGAAAAAATTCACCGGCATACCCCAGCAGAAAGATGACAACTGCCACCGGTACCGCCTGCCACAATTGCCAGGAATACACTTTGCGTAAACAACCGGTATCGCTGAAATACTCGATGCCGCCGGCACTCAACAATGCCAACAGCGGCATGACCAGTGATAAATTGCGTAAATCATAACAAAACAGCATACTCCAAATCAGAAAGAATACCAGAACCACCGCACTGACAGCAAACATATTGCGTTTTTTCAAACAGCCGTACAGCAGAAAAATATTCAATGCGATCATAATTATTCCAAGCGGCAGCTGCAACCGGTAAAGTTGCAAGAGAGAAATCCACCAGCCGTTCTCAAGATCAAATACCGCATATCTGGCACTGCGTATCCACGGCAACCCGCATTGCAATCTCAAAGTGAATAACCGCACACTGCATACAAAACGCTCAAAATAATTTTTCCCGCCGTAGATCGTTTCCGTGACCAATTGCGTATTGGAATAATCCAAACCTGATTCAATACGTTTGGCCGCAATGATATAGGACGGAGCGACCAGCAATATCAGCAGCAGTGTCATTGCCGCAAATTGCCGGATGATCCGGCTGCGGGATATTTGCAACCGGATAAATTCCCGGCGCAGAAGCACACCGGTAAAAACCGCAAAAGCCAAAATCAGATACAATCCAGCCTGTTTGGTCAATCCGGCCGCGGCGATCACCATCACCGTCAGATACAATCTGCGGAAAAACATTCCGGAATTTTCCGCTTCTGCGGCATAATTTATCAGAAAAAATACCGCCGTACCGCAGAAAGCCATCAGCAGATCCAATTCGCCGCCATGCTCAATATAACCGACATTATGGAAATAAAATGAGTAGATCGCAATTGCCAGCAGCATATCGATCCGGCGTTTGCGTATGCCGTATTCCAGAAACATCAAACTCGTCAGCAGAGGGAAAACCGATATTGCCGTTTTAGGTACAAAACAGATCGTACAACCGAGCAATTTATAGACCAATGCCCAATTTTCCGGAACCAATTGCGGATAAAAACTGACATCCTGCGGATACTCATTCCGGCTCCAGGCTTCCGCCCAGAAGTTCCATGACAAAGCCGAATCCCAATAGATGAAAACTCCATTGACCGACTGCCACAAAAAATTGATTCCGCAGATCACTCCGGCCGCCGCCCCGGCAAAGGCGATCGCCGTGATCACCCGGCGTTCCCGGCTGCCGCAACTCATTGCCCGGTACGCTTCACAAATTTGCCCGGAAACATTGGTAAGAGTGTCACTTAAACGGCATTTTAACAACCCGGAAATCTCTTTACGCCACAGATAAAAAACCGCCGCCCAGACCGCCGCCGTATATATCCAGCACATCCACCAATTGAATATTCCCAAAACAAAGGTCAGCGATACGAAAACATAATTGAGCAGTAAACTCAATACCGGAACCGGCAGAAATGAACGGAATTTACCCAGTTGCGGACGCACGACCGCCATCAGCAGCAAGCCGGGCATGAGTACAAGTTGCAGAAATGCAACGATCTCTCTGATGAACAACATCGTTTGAACTCCAGTTTTTCAGCGTTCCTCTTTCTGAAATATAAAGTCCCGCTGGATCAGAAAGTTGGCCAGATAAATGACCAATTCGGCAGCCAGTTTGGCAAAGTAAAAATTCCAATGCACACTGCTGTTGATCGCGTGCATGATCAGATAGGAAGCACACCCGGAACAGATCACCAGAAAAATGAATTTCGGCAATGTGCTTATCACTGAAGATTTTGAATAAAAAACCACCTTTCTCACCAGTGTATACTGCACCGCCGCTCCGGCGATCCGGCCGATGATCACAGCGATCGCCGTAGTTACCGCCGCACGGTACGGCAAATAACGGACCGCCAGATACAAAGCCGGCACATAGATCAGATAGTCCGTCAGAGCGGTAATGAGCGATACCAGCACATAACGGAAAAGCACGACATAAATTTTAAATGAATCACGCAACGGATTGAAGTGCGATGAAGCATTGTTATCGATATAGACTGTGGCTATGGTCATTTCCGCTACGCCCCGGCCATTGCGTTTGCACGCCAGAAGCATTTCCAACTCAAACTCATAACGGTTGTATGGTATTTGCAGAAGATCGGGAATAAAACTGCGGGGAATCGCCCGCAATCCGGTCTGGGTGTCGGAAATTTTCATTCCCAAAAGCACACGCATGAAAAATGCCGTCAACTTATTGCCGATAAGACTGCGTAACGGCACATCTTTGTCAAAAGAACGGACTCCGAGATAAAGTTTTTCCGGTTCACTTCCGGCGGCCTTGCTCAAACGGGCAATATCCGCCGGAGTATGCTGACCATCGGCATCGGCCGTAATGACCGCAGTACACTTGGGAAAATGGTTGTATATGTGCAATAATCCGGTTTTGAGAGCCGCTCCTTTACCCATATTCACCGGATGACGGCACAAAGTGACATTATCCATGCCGGAAATTCCGGTAAAAATTTCCTGACAATCAGCCCTGCTGCCGTCATCGACCACCACGATACCGGAAAATCCGCCTGAAACCAACTCTTTGAGTAAAGTTAAAAGTTTCCCATCCGGATTGTAAGCCGGAATCAAAATCACGGTGGACATGAGAATATTTCCCTCTATTCGTGCAGATTATTTTTTCTGCTGTTTGCTCCAGGAATCCTTGAGTGTCACTGTCCGGTTGAAAACCGGCAATTTATCTGAAGAATCCGGGTCAACGGCAAAGTAACCGACCCGCTCAAACTGGATCGCCGTACCGGAAGCAAGCGATGCCGCGGCAGGTTCGATAAAGCCTTTGACGGTCTTTTTGGAATCCGGATTAAGCTGGGTAAGGAAATCCACTGCATCGGCACCGGGATTTTCCACGGTGAAAAGCCGGTCATAAAGCCGGAATTCAGTTTCCACGGCATCATCGGCGGAAACCCAGTGGATCGTACCTTTGACCTTGCGGCCGTCAGGTGAATTGCCGCCGCGGGTATCCGGATCAAAGGTGCAGAGTACTTCGGTCACCTTGCCGTCGGCATCTTTGACCACACCGGTACAGCGGATGAAGTAACCGTAACGCAAACGCACTTCCGCCCCCGGAGCGAGCCGGAAATAACCTTTGGGCGGCTCAAGCATGAAGTCGGCCCGGTCGATATAGAGATTTTTACTGAAATTGATCTTGCGGCTTCCGGCATCGGGATTTTCCGGGTTATTTACCGCATCCAGAGGCTCCACTCCCTCATCGGGGAAGTTGGTGATGGTCACTTTCAACGGATCAAGCACCGCCATGTAACGGGAAGCCGTGGCATTGAGTTCTTCACGGATGCAATGCTCCAAAACGGCGGCATCGGTAACACCGTCAAATTTGGTCACACCGACGATCTTGCACATTTTGCGGATGGCGGCGGCAGGCACACCCCGGCGGCGCATACCGCAGATCGTGGGCATACGGGGATCATCCCAGTTATCCACATGGTTCTCTTTGACCAGCTGGAGCAGTTTGCGTTTGCTCATCACGGTATAAGTGAGATTCAACCGGGAAAATTCATACTGGTGCGGCGGTTCGGGGAAGTCGAGATTTTCCAGCACCCAGTCATAAAGCGGGCGGTGGATCTCAAATTCCAGAGTGCAGAGCGAATGGGTGATCCCCTCAAAGGCATCTTCCAGCGGGTGAGCGAAGTCATACATCGGATAGATGCAGTATTTATCCCCGTGACGGAAGTGGTGGATCCGCCGGATACGGTAGATCACCGGGTCACGCATATTGATATTGGGCGAAGCCATATCGATCTTTGCCCGCAGAACCATTGCACCATCCTCAAATTCACCGGCTTTCATCCGGGCAAAAAGATCGAGGTTTTCCTCTATGGAGCGGCTGCGGCCGGGGGAATCCTTACCGGGAGTCTGCAAATTGCCTTTGTACTGCTCCCACTCTTCATTGCTCAAGGTGCAGACGTAGGCTTTGCCCTTTTTGATCAATTCCACTGCACACTCATACATCCGGTCAAAGTAGTCGCTGGCGTAGAGGACCGCCGCCGGTTCAAAGCCCAGCCATCTGACATCATTGATGATGGATTGGACGTATTCGGTATCCTCTTTAGTCGGGTTGGTATCATCCATACGCAAATTGCATTTGCCGCCGAATTCCTGTGCCACACCGAAGTCCAGACAGAGTGCCTTGGCATGACCGATATGGATATAGCCATTGGGTTCCGGCGGGAAACGGGTGATGACCTTGCCGCCGTGTTTGCCTGCTTTCACATCGTTGGAAATGATCTCACGGATAAAATCCAACGGTTCGTTTTTTTCGATGTTTTCAGCCATAATAGAAACCTCCTGAAATTTTCATATAAATAAACTATATAATATACTCTCTGACCGAAAATTTTTCAAGCAGGCTCACCGGTGCTGATTATGAAAAATCAAAAGGGCAGTTGACCATCTGATCAACTGCCCCACGGAGTGCTTCATTCCAGAACAAAGGTGAATTCGTTGAATGGCTCCGTTCTCCACGCCAGATGCCGGGTGGAGGGAGAAATGGCAAAGAGCGGAGAAAACGTTCTGACCCGGATCGTTTTCCGGTCGGGCAGAAACTCCAGCCACCGCAGCCAGCCGTCACCGCCGCTTCCGGCGTAACCGCCGCCGATAGCCTGAGTATTGAACATCATCTGTGCCACCTTTTTTCCGGCGGAATTTTCCGTCATGACAAACTGTACGCCCGCCTCCCACACATCCGGCTGGGCACAATGTCCGCACACTACCAGACGGATATTTTTGGCAGGATAGACCAGTTTCTGATAGATCGCCAGACCGGAATTGCCGCCGGCAGTATCTTCCGCTTTAAGTGAACCGTCGCGGTACAAATAATAGTGGGTCAGCAGAATCACGAAGTGATCAGCATATTTCGGATCATCCACGATCTTTTTCGCCCATGTAAGTTGTTCATCCGACGGCATAAAACGCAGGGAAATGACCAGAAATTTCCGGTTGTCCGGAGCCGGGGCGGTAAATTCGTATACCGCATTATCCAGCGATGTCTCATGCTTTTTATCCTGGAAACATCCGCGCAGTTGTCTGCGGGTCAGCGGATTGCGGTCGATGGGAAAATAACGGGCGAAGTGACTGTTCGACGGGTCTTCCCGGCGGTTCCAGTCGTAATCATGGTTCCCGGTAGCCAGAACATACGGCACCTGACCGTCAAGCAGTTTCATCAAATCGGAAAATGCCTGCCACTGCTCACTGCCGAATAATTCGATATGTCCGGGCATGGGATAGGCCCGGTCGTTGTTATTGACCAGATCACCGGTAAAAAGCACCTGCCGGATATTGAGTTTTTCCCGGTTGTAAGTGATCCATGAAAACATCAGATGCAGAATGCCGTGATTGACATCTTTCTGGATATAGGTCTGGGTATCCGGCACGATGATCATGCTCCATGAATTCTGATCATGCAATTCCGGCGGCTGATATGCCTCCCCGGCGGATGCGGTAAGTGCGGCCACGGCCGCCACTGCTGCAAAAAATTTACGCAACATGATTTTCCTCCTGAAATGGTTGATATTGTGTGTTTCAAGCCACTCAGATATTATACACCGTCAAACGTTTTTGCGGATGGATAAAAACCGGATTGATAATGACAAAAAAACGCAATCCGGAAAAATACTGTTTTTTATGCTTGCATTGCCATCCGGCAGGTACTATATTACACTGCCATATTAAAAACATAAAGGAGAATGAAATATGATGCAGAATACCGTTGAAAAATTCAGGGAACTTTTTGATATTCACCGGGTACAGCGTACCGCCTGTGCCCTGAATGCCATGGAAAGACGCAGTTCTTACGATGATTTCGATGCCTCCACCAAATACTGCATGGAAAAGATGATTGAGTGCGGCGTGGAAAAGGTCGAGCGTTTCGCTCATGCCGCCGACGGCAGAAGCACCACATTTGACTACACCATGCCGCAGGCGTGGTCACTTGACCGGGATAAACGCTCCTTTCTGGAGATCGTGGGCGAAGAACTCCCGGATATCGGCAGTGTGCTGGCCGACAGCACCATCCATCCGTTGCATGCCAATATCTGGAGTTCGCCGACTCCGGCCGGCGGCACCACTGCGGAATTGATCGACTTCGCCGACCTTGAACCGGGCAATTATGAAGCGGCAAGAGGCAAATGGGTGCTTTACGCTCCCCGGACGGCTTTTCTGATCGGCGGAGTTTACCACGACCTTGCCGAAGCCGGTATCGCCGGTATGGTCGGCAGTGATTTTGAGGAATTCGATGCTTCGCCGGATTCCTTTGAATGGCTCAATGGCAACGGCTACTGCGGCTGGTATCTGATCGCCGGGGAGAAACGTTTCCCGACCTTTTCAGTTACTCCGCTGGTCGCCGCCGCCTTGAAAGAAAGATTGAGTCAGGGGCCGGTCACGCTTCACGGCGAAATGTACACCAAAGTTTACGATGGCGAAATCTATACCGTTACCGGTATCATCCCCGGCGAAAGCACCGATGAAGTGGCGATAATTTCCCACCTTTACGAACCGTTTGTCAATGATGATGCCACCGGATTCGCCTTTCCCTGTGAATTGGCAAGGGTGCTTAAAGCGGGCAATTTCAAGTTGAAAAAGACCTTGCGTCTGATCTTTTCCATGGAGTTGTACGGCACTGCCGCCTACCTTAAAGAACACGGACAGAATATCGTGCTGGCCGCCAACTGCGACGGTATCGCCTATCCGGAAGCACCGGTCCTCTATTCCCGGCGCACACCTTTTTTCTGCCCGTCATTTTCCGACTGGCTCAATCTGGATACGCTCCGGGAGTTCCTGCCGGAATACACTCCCACTGAAAGCCGTGCGTCGCTTTCCGATGACACCTTTGCCGCCGATCCGTGTTTCCATGGCGGCATACCCACATTCTGGATATCGCATACCAGTTCCACGGCCCACCACATAACCGGCTACCGTTTCGATGCCGACTGGAGAACTGCCAAAGCGGAATTGCCGGTAATCGGCGCCATATTCGCCGCTTTGCTTACCGCAGATGCTTTGCCGGACTACTCCGGCAAAGCCGCCGGTGAATTGCTCAAATCCGGTGAGGAGATCCTTGCCGACGGCACTTTGAAACCCTTTGAGAAAAAAATGCGGCTGCTCGCCGAATATATGCGGCAGACCGGGAGGTTGAATGCTCTGAAAAAATATACCGGGCAAAAGGTCAATACCGATGCACTTGACGGTATCAAAAAGATCTTTGACGCCCGTATCGACACCCTGCCCGATGAAGAATTTTCCGCCGCCGAATACCGGGCTTTGAATATCGTGGTCAAACCGGGCATTTACGGTCTGCCCTTCTCTCTGAGCCGGATCCCCGATGCTGAACGCCACCCGGCAGGGATCAGCAACAATCTCTGGGCTTTGCTCGACGGCAAACGCAATCTGCTGGAGTGTATCCGGCTGGCCGATGCCGAAAGCGGCAGTCACACTTCCGATGCCATGATCACCGAACTGGTCAAAAATCTGTGCTATGTGGCAAAATACGGTTATGCGGAAATCATCAGCACAGTTACCACACCGGATAAATTTGCCGCCGCACTGAAAACTCTCGGTATCCAACCGGGTATGAAAATGGTCGTTCACTCCACCTTTTCTTCCCTCGGTGAAGTTCCCGGCGGCCCGGAAGCCATCATCGGCGAATTGCAGAATGCCGTAACTGATCAGGGCGTGCTGATGATGCCATCATTCACCTTTCAGGTCTACCACCCCGGCAGTTACCAAAATGCTTACGATGTGAAAAATACACCGTCAAAGGTCGGCATCCTTACGGAAACATTCCGCAAAATGCCCGGTGTATGCCGTTCATTTGACCCCTGCCACAGTTTTGCGGTCTGGGGCAGCAATGCCGCTTCATATGTTGAAAAACACCATCTTTTCCCGACCATCGACCATGAATATTCCCCGCTGGGCCTGCTGGCGGCACAGGATGGCTGGTGCCTGACCGTTTCCAGTGCCGCTTCTGTGACCTACATGCACCTGGTCGAAGAAAGTTGCGGAGCGGAGTGCTGCAATAAACGCGGCGAAGAGTACCGCACCATTCTGCCCGACGGCAGTGAAGTGCTGACCAGAGCGTGGGGCTGGCGGGAAAGCACCTGTAAAGTCTGTCCGGCGGAAAGAACCGCTGAAGTCTTTGAACTTATGCGGAAAAATAATACCCTCCGGGAAGTCAGACTCAATAATGCTTCGCTGAAGTTTTTCAGACTGGCCGACTATGCGGCAGCTTACAGTGAATTGCTCAAAGCCGTCTGCCCCAATAACGTTGCCCCCCGCCAGGTGGAGTGTTCAGTAGAATCCGACTGGGATGAAAATACCCGCACCTTGAAAGCAACCACCGCTTACACCGGCAAGTGGTTTGAGTGACGATACACAAAAAGTGGTTGTTGCAAAACAACTTTGCGGGAAAAAACCTTTTGGACAAAAGTTTTTTCCCCGCACCACTTTTTTAAAGTTTTGCGACCCACTGTTTTTTATGTGGTATGCATTGCTCTCGTGACAAAGATGAGCCGTTGCGGCTTTGCCGGGGGTGCCGTTTTCAGTTGTCAGGGGTACCGACGGCGATATCCCAGCTGGCGACGGGGCATTCCTCATATTCAGCGGGGATGCAGACCGTGGATTCCGGGTGGCGTACTTTCACATGCAGACCGTCATCCTTTTTCTGCCATGATACTTTGATCATACCCAATGGCGTGGGCACTTCGCCGTCGGCATGGGTAAGGTCGGCGGCATAGGGCTTGACTTCAAAGTTGCGGAATCCGGCTGCCAGCGGAGTTACCCCCAGCAGACAGTGACCGCAGAAGTAGGGCATCACACTGCTCCAGCCGTGGCACAGACTGCCGGCGAAACCGAAATCATCTGCGCCCTGACGGGTCTCCCAGAGGGAAGTTGCCCCGGAAAGCACCACCGGTTCAAGGATATCCCGCAGCAAACCGGTCAAAATCTTCCGGGCCTGCGGGCCGTGTTTCATCAGACCGGTGACCAGATAATACAATGCACTCAAGTCGATACCGCAGAGATCGCCTTTTTCAAAGAGTTCCACGATCTGCTGCTGTTTATTTTCCGGCACGATCCCGTTGGCCAGCATGATCGCCTGAATATGCTCGTAACCGTCATCATCCTGACCGGCCACGGCGGTATAGAAGCCTTTGTTTCCGCTGTAAAACGCCTTTTCGATAACTGAAGCCAACTCGTCGGCTTTTTCATTGAGAAATGCTGCTCTTTCATCGTGCCGCATAGCACCGTGGAGTTTGGCGGCGGCCCGGAGTGCTTCGCAGAAGTAAACGTTGTAAGGGGCCTGCGGATGCTCTTTAAGCGAACTCAACTTGCCATTCCACTCGGAAAAATTCCAGATTTTACTGCCGGTGCCGGAGTGGTACAGACCGGGGAAGTTTTCCACCTTTTCTGCCAGTGCGGCATCGATGATCCTGTCGACCTGGGCGATCCAGTTTTCCGCCGGTGCCAGAAAGCCGCTGTAAAGGTACAATTCGTAAAGTTCCACGATCCAGACCATGGTGAATACCGGAATGGTAACAGTGGTATACCCCGGTGCGGTCAATTCCAGATAGCGTTTGCCGTCGAAACTTTTGCCCAGCAGATCAAGGGCGGCCCGGACATACTGATAGTTGCCCCAGACATGGTAACCGTACAAGATCTGATTGCGTGAATCGTAAGCGTAAAGTCCCTGTTCGCGCCACGGACAATCCTCATAATGCTCATGCATACAAAGTTTGAGCGTGTCGATGGAAACTTTATTTACCGCCGCCAGCAAACGGTCTTCGCTGTTGAATTTTGCAGATTCCGGCAAGGGCAGTTCCAGAGGCAGGATACCGGCGTAACGCAAAGAAACTTCACCCTGACGGCAGTTGGTAAAGTGCAATTCCACATAGCGGCCGCCGATCCGGCGGTGACGGTAAGTCAGACGGTTACGGCCCTCTCGGGCGATCAGGCGGTCGGCGAAGTTGCGTCCGCCGACGGCTGAACGCACCCGGCCGTCATCCAGATGCTCACCGTGACAGATATCGATCACCGTTCCTCCGGGAGCGGAAATATCCAGATCAAGGAATCCGACCGTTTCTCTGCCGGTATCGCAGATCACATAATATCCGTCAATATCTTCCGGCAGGGGGGCGAATTTGAAGTTGAAAGGCTTATCCGGTTTGCACCGCAGACTGCGTCGTATGGAATCATCCTGCAATTGCGAGGTGTCGAATTCCGAGAAAAATTCCCGGGGCCGCCGGGGGGAAAGAAAATCCTGAAATGCGGTCAGGGCAAAAGTTTCCAATTCCTTTTCCCGTTTGATGTACCCCATCTGGCAGATCACCGCTTCGGGCCGGGGCAGTTCCATAAGTTGCGGGGTATATAAATAGGGCGTGCCGCGCAACCACTTTTTCCACGTGTCACTGCCGGAAACTTTCACCGCCTTCTGCCACGCTGAATCATCGAAATCCATCGCCGTGAAGTTGATGCTTTTGCGGGCATCTTTACAGAAAACAAAACCGAGCTGGCTGGTGACTTTGCAATTCAATCCGGAGTGATAATCGCTTGATTCCGCCCACTTCCACGACTCATCCGTGGATAAAAGAGTGTGTACCGCATCGTGAAGTTCCACCCACAAAAAGGGCTGACCGGGGCGGTAGGTGAGGAATCTTTCGCCGGTATAGTGGACTTCCACGGCGATGATATTTTCGCCGGGCACGACCAGACCGGTGATCTCAACTCTCGCTCCGCTGATATCGCCGGGGAAATCGGCGGTCTGCTGGGCGGGAACCGCTTTGCCATTGATATAGACGACATAGGTCGAATCGGCGGCGATATCCATGAAACATCTTTCCACGGCATCCAGAGTAAATTTTTTCCGGAAAAGGCGGTACTGATCAGATTTTTCACTCTCATTACCGCACCACACCGGATAAGATTCGGCAAATAAAAACATTTTTTCACCTCATGTAAATTTGGCATTATTGTCTCCGACAATAATTTATCACCGACTGAGGATTTTTACAAGCATGATTACGGACAAAACAGACAATAACGGACAAAACGGACAATCAAAGCAGTCTGCTGATTTTGTGTGGTATCGGGGTATGTTATTGATTGCCGTTTATAAGCCGGTAGAGCGTTTATATACTCTTGCACGCTTGAGGGGAGGCAAACGCTGTCGGCTGTTGCTCTTAACGGACAAAAGTGCATTCGACTGCGGTCGGCGCGGTTTCCCGTGACAAAAATAACCCGCTGCGGCTGTCCGTTTTTGTCCGTACCGTCCGTTTTTGCCGATAAAAAAACCGCACCCCGTAAAGAGTGCGGTTAAAATCGGTAGATATTTTACCAACACATAGCGTAACCATGTGATCCGGTACCAAAACCACTGACAAATGATCCGGAACCATTAATCGGTCCACCTTTTTCACTGAACGCACAATCAGGAACTTCAGGCATCATTTCAGCATGACCATCCATGAAAGCCTGATTGATTCTATGGCTGTGACGAAAACGAAAGTTCGTAGGTGAGGTAATAATACCGGAACCGTAACCTTCCGTCAACATCATACGTCCGGATGGCGTAAATCTCGCAGTGGCATGAGTCGGTTTTTTATCTTCGGTAGAGTTGCCCATCGGCTGTGAAATTCTTCCCCAAATAGTCCGTTTATAATGTGATGTTTCAGCTTCATAAGGAGGATAAAAGAACAAATGCAAATTTACTGCGTAGTCAAGTCCGCGTCCCTCCTCGTTACTCGGACTGCCACTGGGGCAATACCAAACAGATCCGGCAGTATTTTCTCCTGCATAGGTCGTCGGCTCCGGCTTATAGTAGCGGGATAAAGTTTTACGCCAAATCTGAGTCGGAGAACCTACCGCAGATTGAGGAAGATAATCGTCGTAATCTTGAGCGTAAAATGCGATAAATCCTGCCATCTGTTTTAAATTATTAAGACATGATGCACTGCGGCCGCGCTCACGGGCGGAGTTGAGAGCCGGGAGCAAAATCGCCGCCAGAATGGCGATAATCGCAATCACGACCAGCAATTCAATCAGGGTGAATCGGAAACTTTTTTTCATTTTCATATCCTTTCTTGTTGGGTTTTATTTGAAATCAGGATCTTTCATTTTCATTCCCGCACCCCACGGACCGCTGCCGTAGGGAGTGACCACAAAGGCTTTGGGCCATTGGGTGAATACCGCCGGGGTCATCCAGCCGGCAACAAATTTATCGGAAGCAAACCAACTGCCGTCGGTAACGACATGCTCCACTGTACCATCGGTACAGGTGATGACCAGATCGGCGATCACGCCGCAGGGAACGATACCGCCATCCTCGCCTTTGATCGAAATCACATTGCCGCCGTTTCTGATCAGCGAAGTGACATCGATGTAATCGGCCAGATTCCACATCATACTTTTGGGGAAGTTGGCATCGGCCGCCTGACCATTGATCCACACCTGATAAGTGTCATCAGCGGAAATGATCAATTTGGCACTCTGCACCGGTTTGGCACAGGCAAACTCTTTGCAGACCCACACCTTGGAATAAGGACGGCGGGCATTGGCCTCAGTCCAGAGCCAGCAGGCATTGCCGTTGTAGGGAATGCGGGATTGAACTTCACGCATGTAGGTCATCACCGGGTTTTCCAAATTTTCATAACCGCTGTTTTCGGCGACCTCACCGTAAGTCGGAGCCGGCAGATCACCCTCTGCATAAATATGCACACCGTAAGCGGCAAAATCGTCAGTCAGAGTTCCGCCGCTGACACTCTTTTCACGATTTTCATTGACCACCGTGACTTTGCCGCCATTGAATCCGGTAATGCGGCACTGCACCGGCTTATCGGAAGTATTGGCGGCGATCACATAGACCTTGCCGCCGACCTTACGGGCAAAGATCCGCACTTCCGGAATACTGCTCCGCACAGCGGCTCTTTCTTCTGCCGTCAGGATACCGGAAATCTGCCGCAATTCACGGGTGATCGGATAAAGCACATCGCGGTAAAAATCAGCCTTGAGTACGCCCTGAGTACCCCAGTAAGATACACCGGTGCCGCCGGCAGTGATCGCATCATAGGTCATGAAACGCAATTCATCAAAGGTCGGGTAGACCGCCTTCCGGCCGGGTTTTCCCTCGCCCCAGGCGAAGCCCTGCAACGCCATGATGATCGGTTTGTGTGCCCCGCAGGATTCCTGCATACGCAAAACATATTTGCCGATACTGGACATACCTTTGTCATCCAAACCGGAGTGACTTGACGGCTGGGGGATCGGATAAACATCCACTCCGTAGATATCCGCCGCCAGACTGTATTCAGCGTGGACTTCCACCGAGCCGCGCGGTGCGGCATTGATCCATACCGGGTGATGCGGATCGATGAACTTCAAAATTTTGTAGGATTCGACCAGTGCCGAACTGGGAATGCCCCGCCAGTACGGTTCATCGACCAGAAAATATCCCAGCAGAGCCGGGTGTTCTTTGACCTCTCTGACCAGCAGTGAAGCCACCCGGTTTTCATAGATCGCCAGAGTATTGTCATCTGCCGCCGGGGAGTTGCCCGGAGCGAAAAAGAGTTTCATTCCGTACTTTTGAGCGGCATTCAGATAGCGCAGAGCGATCTCACAGGATTCCACCCGGAAAATCATACTGTTGATACCGTTTCTGGAAGCATAATAAAAAGCCCGGTCGATCTGCTCATCGCTCACATCCGGAGTCGTACCGGCGACCGTCCAGCTGATCACCGGCACAAAGGGTTTACCATTGCAGATGAAAAAGCCGTTGGGGTGCCAGGATACCTGCGAGGGAGCCGAAGCCAGTTTGGAAATCGTACGCTCTATTTTGACCGTATTGCCGTTGACAACCGCACTTACCGTCAATTTGTATTCACCGGCCGCCAGAGAACCGGCCGGGATGGAAAAGGCACATTCACCGTTACGCACGGCTTTTTCGTCCTCATAAATCTTACCACTTGCCCCGGTAAGCGAAATGACCGCTTTGGAAGCATTGACCTTGATTACACCGGCAATGGTACTCTCACTGCCCTGACCGAAAAGCGTGTCACGGAAGTATGGGCTTGTCAACTCCACCGTGATTTGCGGACGCGGACGCGGCGGCAATTCCTTAAACGCAAAATCCCACAGTGCGATCGCACCACGGGTTCTGGTTTCAAAAACGATTTGAGCATTACCGCCGGCGAAATTTTCCGGCACGGTG
The DNA here is from genome assembly GCA_045588835.1 of Victivallaceae bacterium. Lineage (GTDB taxonomy): Bacteria > Verrucomicrobiota > Lentisphaeria > Victivallales > Victivallaceae > UBA1784. Next base: position 10,146 of record JAZNEV010000035.1, on the reverse strand, counting down.
AACTCAAAACTTTTGTGCCGGATACCATTCTGGGTATCATCCCACGGTCCGCCGTCGTTGCGGATGCCCGGCAGATTCACCGAAAAGCGAAAGGGATGGAATCCTGTATCGGATCCCGCCTGCCCCCTTCCCTGAATGGTGTAACTCAATTCATAGCGTTTGCCGGCTTCAACTTTGATCCCGGAAAGGGTCAGCGAAAGTTTCTGACCGTCAGTCGGAGTGACCGTCAGCACCGGTTTGCCGTCGGCCATGGAAAAAACCGCCCCGGCCGGCAGTATCCATCTGCCGCCGCCGACAGAAGCCTCCTGCGGAATGGCTTCCGGCTCGACCTCCTCGATCCGGACATTGCGGAACTGAACAAAACCGGTGCGTCTGGCACCCAGCACCAGATATGTCCCTCTGGCATTTTCCGGAATGGTCACAAAGAATGAATCCTGTTTCCACTCGGTGCCGATGCTGCGCCAGTAACCGCCGTAAGAGGAAAGACGGCCCTTTTCATTGGGTTTAGCCGGATCGGGGATACGCCACTCGGTGTAAATGCGGAATTGACCGTTGCTCTGTGCCCGCACTTCCGCGGAAATTTTGTATCTGCGGCCGGGAATGACCATAATATCCCACTGGGCCAGCACGGCGGCGGCATCACCTTTGGGAGTCAGCGTCATCACACCGTTTTCTGCGGTTACAGATTCACCGGCGATCAACTGCCATGATTTGAATTTGCCGTTGGCACTGCGGAAAAAGAATCCGGGATTTTTCAACAAATTGGTATCGTCGGTAAGTTCAAAACGGATATTGCGGAATTCGACTTCGCCGCCGGCTTCCGGACTCAATACCAGATAACCGCCGGTGGATTTTTCCGGAAGCAGGAAAACAAAACTCTGCTCCTGCCACTGGTCAGTGGTCATGCTCCATGAGCCGTCATTGCACTTGAGTTTGTTGAATTCGTCGCGCCACTCCAGATAGACCCGGTGCGGAGTATTTTTGGAACTGCGTACCTCATAGGTGACTTTATAACGCACACCGCGCTGCTGAAACTGGGGGTACTGGATGAGGAACATTCTTTCCCCGGCCTGCGGACACATCCGCACCGCATTGCCCCGGTCGGTTTCAAAGATCTGGATATTTTTCACATCTTTGGCCCGGACCGACCAGAAAAGCGGCAATCCGCGGGAACTTTTTTCCGCAAAATTTCCGTTTTTGAATAACGGCACTTCCGCACGCAGCTGTCCCGGCAGAGCGACTGCGATCAAAAAAGCAGTCATCAACAGGGCTTTGACGTGTCTTTTAAGAGTAAGGCTGGTCAGCCTTACTCCACCATGGTGGAGTTTTCTCATGTTTACCTCTATTTTTATGATTTTCAGGTGAAAAATTGTTACTGCTTTAATTATACACCGTAAAATCATTTTCCGGATGGATAAAAGTTGTATAAGGGATGACAAAAAACCGGATTCGGTAAAAAAACATCAATCTGCCGGTGAAACACTTACCGGATTTGACTCTGCCGGAGCAGTTTCCGGAGAACATTCCGCATCCTCCGAAATCGGCTTATTCACACCGGATGCGGTGACCGCCTGATCATACAAATTCCGGCAGGCCAGGGTTTCCGGGTGCGATTCACCGTAAACTGCACGGAAAATATCCAGTGCTTTTCCAAATAATTCCGTCGCCCTTTCACTGTTGTCCATACGCAAACAGATCTCACCGCAATAACGGCAGCTTCTGGCCACGTTTTCATGCTTTTCCCCGAAGTATTTGCGGCGCAGTTCCAATGCCCTTTCAGAATATTCCAGAGCCTTGTCACAATCCTCTTTCTTCAAATGAATATAACTCAACTGGCTGTAAGACGAAGCCATTACCGGATGCTCCTCACCCAGAAAATGCAACCTGATATCCAATGACTTGCAGGCATTGACGAGAGCATCATCATAACGGCCCAGATAAATATACACATTGGCCACACAGGCGTAAACATGAGCAAAAATGATATGGTTGTCATCCGGATACAACTCCCGGTATGCTTCCAATGCCCGGATGTGCCAATCCAATGCTTTTTCATGCTCTCCCCGGCCGGCCAGATCATTGCCGACAGCCACACAGATCGCCGCAACAGTATGCCGATCCACACTGTTGCCGCTTTGGGAAAGATCAAAACTCTGCCGGTGATAATCCAATGCCGAATCGAAATCTTTACGGTCAAAATAAACGTAACCGATGGTGTTGCTCAATTTGATCACCTGTGCATTGTATTTGCCATCGGCATTGAATTCTTTCCACATGGCCAATGCTTCCAGAAATACCCGCAGAGCCTCATCCAAATTGCGGTTGCCCCAATTTATCCTGCCGTACATTTCCATACAACGGAGCATTTCCAGTGAACCGGGGCGGTGTTCCCTGTTCAATTCACAGGCGATCCTGATCAGCTCCAGAGCCTCCTCCCAGGCCCCGTGACTGGCCAGCATCATCGCAAAATCGGGATACAGGATCACTTGCATTTCCCACGGCAGTTCCCTGATCTGTCCGACATTCTCCCGAATGATACGGATGATCTTGTTTTGCATATTCTCCTCATTACCGGAGACATCGGACGAATACTGCTCGACGGCTTCCGAATAGGTGAACATGTTATGCAGAAATGACATGCTCCAGGTGGCGATCTTGGTCTGTCTCAGGGCGGCTCTGGCGTTGGACTCGGCTTCGTTTTTGGAATTTTGAGCTTCACGCTCACTGCATTCCGCCTCCTGACGGGCGATTTCCGCTTCCTGACGGGCCGCTTCAGATTCACGCATAGCCAGTTGAGCCCGGTGCGAAGCAAGCAGTGCCCAGGCGGTAAGTCCCCCGAATCCGATCATTACCGCAATGGCAATGACCGCACAGATCCGGAATAAATACACCTTTTCGGTATCCACCGCCGCCCGGATCCGGTCTCTTTGCACATTGAGCAGATAACTCAAAGTCTGAACCACACCGTTTTCCCAGCCGGCTTTCACCTTTTCACCGGATTCAGGCTTCATATTCGGCAGATTGCGGAGCATGATCTGACCGTCACGCAACGCTTCAGGCAGGCACTCATCATCTTTGCCGGAACCGGGATTGCCATCCAGCACCACCGGCACGATCAGTGAATAATCGCAGCCGTGATTTTCCAGAAAGTACCTGACCTCTTTATCCACCCACGGAGAACAGGCCGCATCCGGCGAACACAGCACGATCAGAAAACGGGATTCGGCAAGAGCATTTTTGATATCTTCTGTAAAGTTGCCGGCCGAAGTGGCCAAATCACGGCGGTCACGGAATATCGGACGGAGAAAACGGGATGACCGGTCATTGGCAAGCAGTTTGCGGGGTATGTGGAAGTGTTCCAGTTTACGGTGCAGATACGCCGCTGCGGCGGAGTTATTCCGCGAATAACTGATAAACGCGTAATATTTGAAATCTTTCTTATCCTGATCCATGATAAAAATCCCCACCCCCATTCATTCATGCAAATAAAATATCTCTTGTCAAAACTTATTTCAAATGTTTTTTCAACAAATATCTGATTTTTTAATTTCCGCCGTAAAAATCCATATTACTTTTTTAGTGGATTTTCCATTTTTACGATTTGTTTTTTATCCGGATAAATGCTATATTTCACCACACGATGATGTCACAACGGGAAAAATACGGATGTTAAAAGAAATTCAGGAACTTACCGGAGAAATATATCTCCACGGATTTTTCGACTTCGGGAAAGATGCCTACTCCACTTTGGAAATCGAAGTGGATACCGGCATATATGAGGAAAATATCGAAATCATTCTCGGTGAAGCCGCCGGCGACGGCAAAATTCTCCGCACTCCCGGATACTGCACCTTTATCCAGCATCTGACCACCGCCGGACCGGGACCGCAAACCATCCGCATCCCCATCCGCAAATTCGCCCCGGCATTCAGCGGTTTCCCCTATTGTCCGACTCCGGCGGAGTGCGACGGCGAGATCGCCCCATTCCGCTATGTGGAGGTCAACCGGCACTACGGCAAAATCACTTTGCGGCGAACGGCGTACTACTGCGACTGGGATGATTCAGCCGTGAAATTCACCTCATCCGATCCGCTGCTGAATAAGATCTGGAATTTTTGCAACTACTCCATCAAGGCCGCTTCGGTTTTCGATAAATATATCGACGGCGAAAGAGAACGCATGCCCTATGAGGGCGATGCCTACATCAACCAACTCGGTCACTTCTGCGGCACTCTGCCCGATTTCAGCAAGGCCCGGACCACGATCGATCACTTCTTTGAATTTGACCGGTTCACCTGGCCCGCCGAATGGTTCCTGATCACGCCGTCACTGATTTACGACTATTACCTTTACAGCGGCGACCGGGCAAGTGTGGAAAAGTGGTGCAAAAATGAGTTGCTCGATAAAAAACTGCTGTTGGATTGCCGGGATGAAAACGGTTTGCTCAACCGGAAAAAATATCCGCTCGCCCGGCCGGGAAGCCAACTCAATGATCTGGTCGATTGGCCGAAAACAGAAAGAGATGATTATGATTTTCAGGAGGTCAATTTCGTACCCAATGCCTATTTGTATAACGCATTGCGTGTGATGCACCGGCTCACCGGAAAAAATTCATATCAGCACGAAGCGGAAAAATTAAAAAACGCCATCCGCAAACATTTTCTGAAAAACGGCCGTTTTGTCGATTCGACCGGTTCCGGTCACACGGCACTGCATACGGCAATATTCGCTTTGGCATTCGATCTGGCCGAAAATGAGGAGATAACGCTCTTGAAAGGTATCATCCGCAGTAAGGATATGGCATGCAGTGTCTACTGTGCCCAATTCCTGCTGGAAGTGTGCTTCCGCTGCGGCATGGCCGGTCACGCCATCGCCCTGATGACCTCTGAAAAAGAGCGTTCATGGTTCAACATGCTCGCCGAAGGAGCCACCATCACGATGGAAAGCTGGGGAAACAAGTGGAAGCCCAATCAGGATTGGAACCACGCCTGGGGTGCCGCACCGGCCAATATCATCCCCCGTTATCTGGCCGGCATCCGGCCGCTGGCAGGCGGCTTCACCCGTTTTGCCGTCGATCCGCAGCCGGGAAATTTGAAAAACTTCCACTTCAGTCAGAAAACCGTTTCCGGTACGGTGGATATTTCGTATGACGGTGAAAAATTCTTCCTTACCGTACCGCAGGGGACCCAAGCCGTTTACCGGGGGGAAATTCTGGAAGCCGGGGTATACTCATTGCAGCCGTAATAACAGATAACATAGGGATTTTTTCAAAATGCAAATCGGGATCAATACAGACTTTCTGAAAAGTACCGGCAGTCCGGAAAAATATCTGCGTTTCATCGCCGAAGCCGGATTCACCCATATCCACTGGTGTCATCAGTGGGATACCGACTTTCTTTACAGCAGTCATGAAATCAAACAAATCGGCAAATGGTTGAAAACATACGGTTTGCAGTTACAGGATATCCACGCTTCAGCCGGTATGGAAAAAGCGTGGTATGAACTTGATGAATATATCCGCAAATCCGGGGTGGAATTGATCATCAACCGGATCGAAATGTTTTCCGGTTTGGGCGGTACCGGCGGATTGGCTCTGCACTCCCCCTGTTTCCGGCGGGTGTACAAAGCGGATAATTCCAAACTGCCGCAATATATGCAAAGCGTCAAACGTTCACTGGATGAACTCATGCCCGTACTGGAAAAACACCACGCCGTCATCGCCATCGAAAATATGGCCAATGACTTCTTTGAAACCATTGAGGAACTTACCGCCGCTTATCCGGCGGACAAAATCGGCATCACCTACGATTCCGGCCACGGCAATTACGGATATGCAAGAGGTTTACAACATCTTGAAAAGAATAAAGACCGCCTGAAAGTGCTGCACCTCAACGATAACAACGGCACGATCGACAGCCACCAGCTGCCATTTTACGGCACCGTTGACTGGGAAAAACTCACCGGTATCATCGCCGGATCAAGTTATTCCGGCCCTTTGAGTTTTGAAGTTTCCATGCGTTACATGCCGGATTTTTTCAATCCCGGTCTGAAAGAACAACCGGATGAAATGACCCGGAAGTTTCTCGTCGAGGCTTACCGGAAGTGTTCCGGAGTGGCAGATTTGTATCAGAAACACCTTTCCTGAAAAATTTTCAGGATGATTCCCGGGTCAGCCAACGGGAATCACGCAAGGTAAAAACAGAATAAATTGCGATCCACGAAATAGCGAACTGGGCGTAAAAACCAAAGATAAACGCCCAGATGACTTGTCGCAATGAGCGTTTATAACGCCAGTAAATCACTGCGGGGATCAAACTCCAAAGTACATTGACTGTAAACAGCAAACTGAATTTGTAAGCCGCACCTGCCGGTTCCAAACACCACATCACCGCTGCCGGAAGCAAAAAAAACGGCAACAGCATATTGACACTTAAAAAACACCAGTGCAAAAAAAGATTCAAGTGTTTCCGGTCCGGTGTAAAAAGTTCTTTCAATACATATTTGCTCATAAGCAGATTTTCCCGGATGTCACTGCGGGTCCAGCGCAGAAGCATCCGGCATATACCGCAGTAACTTTCCGGCAGTTTGGTTTCAGCAACGGCACTTTCCTGATAGACAATACGCCAATTATTCTGCAACAGCAGTGTGGCGATCGCCCGGTCTTCACCGATCCGGGATGGAACTCCCAGAAATTTCTGTGACAACCAGCAGTCAAGCAGCGGCAGCAATGCACATTTGCGGTAGGCACTCAAGGCCCCCGGAGTGCAGAAGACATTGCCGCAACAACTTTGAGCCTTACGCAAAAGTCCGCACCCGAAAACCAGCATGACATCACACATCAAAGTATGAAAATTACTGTTTCCGGAATTTTTCACGATCGTACCGGCAACCGCCCCGACATCTTGTTCCTTAAAAGGGTAGAGTAATTTATCCAATGTATCACGCTTTACAACAGTATCAGAATCCACCGTGACCACGAAATCAAATACCGCCTCCCGGATACCGGTACACAAGGCGGCCTTTTTGCCCCGGTTTTCCGGCAGATCTATCACTCTGATAACTTCCGGAAATCTGCCGGCGATCTGATTCATCCAGTAAAGTGTATCATCTGCCGAACCGTCATTGACGGCAATTATCTGCAACTTTTCCTGCGGGAAATCAGATCGCATCAGTGACAACAGCGTTTCAGCCACCTGACGTCCCTCATTGTAAGCCGGTACGATAACAGTACATCCGGCAATCGGCCTTTTATCCCAAACCGGTGCAAAGCAGGCGGATATTGCCAGAAAAGCAAAATAAATCACCGAGAAAAGTGTCACGCCACCGATAACCGCATTGATTGCCGACCAAAATATTTCATTCTCTGCCCTCCGGATGTATCCAAGTACAAGCATGGAAACCGACGATCCAAGTATGATCATAAAACCCAACCAGTAAAGGTATTCTCGATACCGCTGCCTTTCTCCCATTATTCAAATTCTCCAGCTGTTGCTCAAAAAGTTTCGATAAAATTTCCATAAATATACTTGACTTATTGAGATAAATCAATATATTATGATGATATCAATCATTTACAAAAAACAATCAACATATGACTACTATAAAACAACTGCGGCACTTTCTGGTTCTGGCAGAAGAACTGCACTTCGCCAAAGCCGCCGCCATTTTAGGCATCACCCAATCAACTTTGAGCAATGAGATCAAAAAGATGGAAGAATCTCTGGGCTTCAAACTTTTTGACCGGTCTGATAAGTGGGATATCGCGCTGACCATTCCGGGCAAAAATTTTCTCCGGCACGTCAAGGATATTCCATCCATGCTCGAATCCGCCAGACAAAATGCTTTGGAAATCGCCCGCGGTCAGGCCGGAATACTCACCATCGCAGTCAGCAATTTTGCCTACGACCTATTCAATATCGGTGAATTGTGCCGCAAAATGAGGTTGGCTTATCCGGGAGTCAAGTTGAAAATTTACGATGTCCAGCGTTCGCCGCAAGTTGTAAAAAATATCCGCAATGGTCAGGTGGATGTAGGATTTTTCATGGTCAGTTCCCCGGAAAAACAGGCAGCAAATTTAAAATACCGCCAATTATCCTCTCTGCAAATGATGCTCGGCATCCACTGCCGCCATCCGCTGGCCGTCAAAAAACATATCACTTATGATGATTTGAAAAATGTCCCATTTATCCTGCCGCCCAGAGAGGAGACCCCCGTTATACGGTCATTTTTGGATGAAATATTTATGAAGCATTGTCAAACTTTACCCAATGTTTCTCTGGAAGTCATCGGCTTTACCGGCATCAAACAATTGATCGCCACCGGTCACGGCGTGGGACTGCTGCCGCAGAATATCAGCATCCACCCGGAGATCATCTTACGCGAACTGCCTTTCAAAATACCAAGGATGCTGATCGCCGCCTGTGATATCAGCAATACTTCGCTGATCGTCAAAAATTTTATGGCTCTGCTCAATGATCCGGATTGAAAATCTTTATTTTCTATCGGTGTACAAGTTGACAAAGTTCCATACCACTGTTATTTTATAACAGAGTATTTGAGTATTTTGGTCAGCGATGTGCCATTCCGGGAAAAACCATGAAAAAGTGCCGTTTTACAGTCTGCCTGATTTCCGCAATACTGTTTTGCGGTTGTTCGGTTATCGAAAATTCCCACCGGCAGAAAGAGCCGATGATGACGGCTTTCTTAGCCGGAGATAATGCCGGTACCGCCGCCGAATTGGCCGATCAACTCGAAGCTCCGGGATTATTCACCTCTTCCGTCATCAATACCGGGGATGAACTGCACTGGCAGCTGGAAGCCGGATCATTCGCCTTTCATACCGGCAATTTTGAGGTGGCACTCGACCACTTCACCAGAGCCGAAAACCTGATCACCGGTTACGATGACAGAGCCAGGATCAGTTTGCGGGATATCGGAGCCAATGCCGGAATGCTCCTGACCAACCTCAATGCCCTGCCTTACCGGGGGTTCTGCCGTGACCGGATGATGCTGCAGATCTACAAATCGCTGGTATATCTTTCACTGAACCGGGAAGATGCTTTCCGGGCACAATTGCGGCGTCTGCGTAACGCCCAAAAACAGATACAGGATGATTACCGGGAATTCTTTGAGAGCGAATCCGCCGCCGTGGAAGCGGCCAAAAAAGAGCATCCTCAGGCGGCAAATCAGGCCGAAAAAGGAAATTCCCCGGAAACCCTCGCTCAAAACAATGCGGATTTCGCCTCGTCATGGAGCGATATACAGCAAGTTTCCCACCGGGGATATGGCAACTTTCTCAATCCGGCGGCCCTCTTCCTCTCGGCTTTAGGTTCCATCCGCGACGGAAATTTGGATAATGCCCGTATCGATATCCGGCACCTTTACGAAGCCATGCCGGATAATCCGCTGGCCCGGACATTGCTGGTCACCATCCTCGATCTCACCGGCAGACCCCGGCCGGAGATCCTGCAAGATATTCCGGCCTTTGACTTTCCGCTTGACCGGGATTGCGTTTTCGTCATTTTCGCCAACGGACGCAGCGGAGCATTACGCCAGGTGGATATATATTTCCCGGTAATGACTGCATGGCCGGTATGCGAATTTTATCCGGCTCCATTTGAATATATCACTGTCAGCAGCGGCGACCGCCGGATGAGAACTCATCTGCTGGCCGACATGGATGGGATCATCGCACAGGAATTTGAGGAAAGACTCCCTTTGATGATCACCCGGATAATTTTAAGCACCGCCATCAAAGAGGCGGCAAAATATGCTGCCGCTTACGCCGTATATCAGGAAAATGAATTGGCCGGAGCATTCGTTTACGCCGGAGCGGCCCTTTATACCGCCGCAGTCAATACCGCCGATACCCGGTCATGGGAAATTTTACCCAAAGAATTGCAGCTGGCCATACTCCCGATGCCGGCCGACCGGCAGATATCCGTCACCTTTGACCGGCATGATACGCTGCCGGTGACGCTGCCGGCAAACTGCCGGTCAGCGATAGTTTTTGTCAGTGCCCCAAGTGCAGAAAATGTGGCAATACATACATTGCCTTTAACCGTAAAATAAAGGAGATCGATCATGAAAAAAATCAAACTTTTGACAGTCGCCGCAGCAGCAATGCTGTTCTGCGGTTGCCAGAAT
>JAZNEV010000034.1:0-13339 GCA_045588835.1 Victivallaceae bacterium | reverse complement strand
CTTGACAGGGGCTTCGCCCCCGTACCCCGGTAGAGCAGTCTGCCGGGGTTGGTTTTGTATACAATTTCGCAAATTGGCCGTGGGATGGCTCGGTTTACAAACTTTCTGATTGAGCCGCAACATCGGAGCGGCGAGATACCTCGGATGTGTCGGCGGCCGCCACGATCGCCTGAAGCACCACCTTATAATACAAGTTGCCCAGATGGCCGCCATTGGAAAACCAGGTCAGACGGTCTTTCAAAACTTCATCCAGCCAGACCTTTTCTTCCGGAGTGACCAGAAAATCGTCGATGTTGTGAAACACCCGGATCTTCGGCGAATTACGCAATACGCCCTCAATCGAACGCAAACTGCTCATGGCCAGCAACTCTGCTGTACTTTTCCCCGGATACTGCGGCGTCAATATCCGGTAAGCATAATCCTCAAATGTCACCTTATCCAAGGCCTGATACAACTCTGTTCTCCTGCCCCAGCGATATTCCGGGAAATCCGCCAGCGGCCGCTCCCGGTGGACAGCAAATAACATTTCCCGCATCGACATTTTGAGAAATATTCCCGCCACCACCCGTGCCGAAACCGGATCGACCGGCAACATATATTTCCGGTAATCTTCCAGTGTGCTGTTCTCATCAACGTGCAGATAGTGCGGCATGAACTTCAACATCAGTTGTCCGGCCACGGCCAGCAATCTTTCCCGCATTTCGCTCTTGGTCCATCCGGCACTGCCGGCAACCAGTAAATCGATCTTTTTCAATGCCGCTTCCAGAGATACCGGCGGATTTACCGCAATAAAACGGCTCACCCCGATCTGCGGATCATTCTCCTCCAATTCCGCCAGTTTCAACGTCTGGATACCGCCCATGCTGTAACCGCAAATGATGATCTCCGGATCTTTTATCCACTCCCGCTGTTTCAAGTCAGCCAGTACCGCAACGACCGCATTTCTCACCCGCCGGGCATCATCCGGCAGATATCCGGGCAAACGGCATTCACCGTCTGCCACCACAAAACGCCAGTTGAATGTACTGTCAAGGGTCAGCACCTTATATCCGGCATTGTGAAATTGTTCCGCCAGAGCCACCATCGTGCCGTTGGTATAGATCCCGCCGATACCGGAAAGCATGATGGCCAGTTTTTCCGGCAATTCCGGAGCATCTTCCGGAACTTCCGGAGCTTTCCAGAAACAATAACGCAACCCCGGCCGCTCCGGTACCAATTCCACTTCCCGGCAGTAACCGTCATACAGAAAGTCACTGTTGAAAAGCGACAGCGGCATATACCACCAATCACGATCCCGCTGGATGCTGAAAAGGCTCACCCGCAACGTATCTGTTTCACTGCCCTGCGGATAATAGTTATGCAGTTTACAATAATTGCCGAATGACAGATTTTCCGGTCTTTCCGGCGGGATATACTCTGCCGGTGCAACAAAAGAGCCTTCCTCTTTCGCCTTCTGTTCCGCCTGCCACGCTTCCATCTGCCGGTATGCCTCCTTATAAAACCACATCCGCAACTGCAATTCCCGGCGCACCAGCATCATCTGACGGTAGTTCTTATAAGGATCCACAGAACTGTCGGTAACCATCGAATACGCACTTTGCGCCAGCGTCATCCGGTTCAGAAATGTCGCATACCCGGCGTAAGGAATGTACGTTTTCAAATCAAATGCCGTATCAAAAAGCAGACCGATAAGATCCCGACCATTCAGCGTTGGAGCCAGCGGCAGAATCAACGTATGCCCCGGCCCGATGCCCCAGCGGGCAAAGGCCTGACCGAAATCCGCTTCCGCCGGCGGAATATACCACCACGCCTGCGCCACATCAAATATACCGGCGATACCCAGAGTGCTGTTCGCCAGAAACCGTACCGTTTCCGTACCGACGGCCTGCCACTCGGCCTGCAAAAGAGAACTCACCGCCCGCCCCGGATATTCCAGATTGACACAGACATTGTTGAAGTGCGTGATGAAAGGCCGGGGGAAGATCGTGGTATAAACTCTGCCCAGCGGATCAGCCACATAGCACATCAGAAAATCAGTACAACTGAACATGGAACGGTTGAATCCCTCCAGCGGGTCTTCGCCGCCGAGCATCATTTCGATATCACTTGGGGTCCATGGTTCAGGATGTTCATCCGGATAGCGGTCGTAAGGATGGTGGCAACCGCAAAGCACCGAAACCAGCAACAACAGCAGAATAAACACTTTGCTTCTGCAAAAAAATTTCCGGATATTCATTTGCTCATTTCCTTTTTCTTTTCATTATCCCGGTATTCTTCGATCAATTCCTTTTTGATCGCTCTGCCCACCGGGATCATCAATGGCACCATCAGTATATAGATCACCGCTTCACACCAGTAGATACCACGCAAGCCGAAATATTTACCGACTATCCAACTGACAAAGGCACACAACACCCCGCCCGCAGTGGAAAAACTGCCCGACCAACCGAAAAATGTTCCCCGCAACTCCGGCTGGGTGATCCTGGTCAGCATCAACTGCAAAATCGGCATGATCCCCCCGGCAGCAAAATAAGCAAAAAATCTCGCCAGCATCAAATATGCCACATTCACTGAAAGCAACTGCGCCGCTACTCCTGCCGCACTGGCGATCAGCACCGGGATCAACAGTTTCCGCGGCAATATCCGGTCGCAGAGCCAACCGATCACCACCCCGGAAAGAAATCCGCCCAGCGATGCCGCCGCACTGATTATCGCCGTAAAGAACACATCCGAACCGCTCAAGGAGAAAAAGTATAAATTCAGGGTGAATTTTTCTTCACCATTCATCGTATCGCTGACCAATTCCGTCAAAAACGGTTCCCCGATGCGCCGGGCCACCCCCATAAACAGCACCATCAGCAAAATGCCGCCCACCCCCGGAGTGAGCATTTCCCGCACCGGTTTGCGCACCGCCGCCAACTTTTTCTGCTCCACATTGCGGTCAAAATTTTCATCCACAAAAAACAGCACCAGCAATCCGCCGATCCCGTAAACGATCCCGCAACTGGCAAAGGCAACCACAAAACCGAAATTTTCCGCCACCACTCCGCCGATCAGGTAGCCAAGCATATAACCGCTCCACAATGCCGTACTCAACACTCCAAGTACAAAGCCGTGCTTTTCCTGCGGCGAAGTGCTGACCGCCAGTGTCTGCGCCGGATTGTAAGTGCCGGAGAAAAAGGAACAGCAAAACCGCAGCAGCAGCAGCAACCAGATATTCGGCACCAACGCCAGCAGCGGATAAAAGACCGCCGCGGCAAAACTCGCCCGCAACAACATCATTTTGCGCCCGAAACGATCTGCCAGCATTCCCCAGACGACCATCGCCACACACAAACTGATCATGCCGCAAAAGTGATACGCTGAAATGAATTGCAGCCGCAAACCACGGTCGGTTATCCCCAGATAATCTTCCATAACCTTGGGAATAAAAGGCATACAACTGCTGAATCCGGCCAGCGACAGAAATTGACTCAACCAGATGAAAAACAGATTCTTTTTCCAGTTGATTTTTTTACCATTGGCTTGCAATGTTTCCTGACGCTCTGCTTCCGATGATTCCATTTTTTCCGACCTCCAGGCGGAGTATATATGGTTATAGATACCGAAAAATACAGTGAATCGTTTCACTATGTAAAATATACCACAAATCAGGAAATTTTACAAGTTGTTTTTCTTCTCCGGAAAACAATTTTCAAAAACTTGAAATCTCCTTTGAGAATAATATACTGTTACCGACATTTTTTTGCAAACTTCAACTTGTAAATTTCCAGATAATGATTATATTACTCTATTGAATATTTTAACGGAGTTTGTCCGATGACACAAATGAATTGGAAAAAATTACTTTCACCCCACCGGCTCTGTACCGAAACACCGGGTAAAATCACCCCGGAGCGTTCACCGTTTCAGCGGGACTTCGACCGGATAGTTTTCAGCGGCAGTTTCCGCCGGTTGCAGGATAAGACCCAGGTATTTCCCATGTCCGGCAGTGCCGACACCCACACCCGGCTGACCCACAGCATGGAAACCAGCAGTATCGCCCGCAGTCTGGGCACTGCCGCCGGAGTATTCATCTGCTCCCACAATGATACCGGCGGAGCCCACCCCAGCGATATCGGAGCGGCCGTCGCCGCCGCCGCTCTGGCTCATGACATCGGCAATCCGCCGCTGGGTCACGCCGGTGAGGAAGCGATCCGCTACTGGTTTGAAAATTCCCCCGCCGGACGGGCCATCAGCACCGAAATGACCGATGATGAAAGAGCCGATATTTGCAAATATGACGGCAATGCCCAGGGATTCAGGATCCTCACCAAACTGGAAATGCCCGACCGCCCCGGCGGTATGCAGTTGACCTGTGCCACTTTGGGAGCATTTGCCAAATATCCGGGATCAGCGAAAAGCAACCTGAAAAAATGCGGATTTTTTCAACAGGAAAAAGAGTATTTCGATGAAGTGGCCGAATCCTGCGGCATGATCAAAGTCGATCAATACAGTTACAAACGTCACCCTTTGAGTTTTCTGCTCGAAGCTGCCGATGATATCGCCTATCTGACCGTGGATTTTGAAGATGCCCTGCGGCAGAACCTGATCGATTATGCCGAGTTGGAGGCAAACTTCCTCGATATCATCGATAACGATCATTGCCGCAGTTATGTCCAGACTCTCAAAAGTTCCTGCCGGAAAGCAGAATTTCTGCGGGCCCAGGTCATCGGCGTACTGGTGAGATCCGCCGCCGATGAATTCATCCGCCATCACAACGAATTGCTCAACGGCACCTGGGAAAAACCGCTCACTGAAAGCATCCCCCAGAAAGATATCCTCGAACGCATCCGCAAACGCAGTGCTTCAGGCATATACAACCATCCGTCAGTCGCCGAGATCGTCGGGACCGGATTTGAATTGGTTATGGGTATGCTCGATATTTTCGTGCCGTGTGTCAGCGAAATGGATCACGAAAAATGCGGCGGCAAACCCGCTTCCACCCGCAGCCGCCGCATCTCGGCCATGCTGCCGGAAGTGCTTTATCACACCAACCCCGGCAATGCTTACTGCCGGCTGCTCGGTGTTTTGGACTACATTTCCGGTCTAACCGACCGCAATGCTGTATCACTTTATCAGAAACTGAAAGGAATTTCACTGTGACTGACAACTGTAACAATCTCGTCGGCCGGGTGATAGCCGGTTGTGAATTGCTCCGGGAACTGGGCCGGGGAACCAATGGTATCGTGTATCTGGCCCACCAGAAAAAACTCAACCGGCAGATCGCCTGTAAAATCATTTCCCCCGATCTGCAGGATGATCCGGAATTCATCGACAATCTCTTTTCCGAAGCAGCCAATGCGGCCAAATTGTCGCACCCCAATATCATTCAGGCCCTCGATGTCGGTGACGACAACGGTCTTAAATACTTTTTCATGGAGTATGTCGACGGCCGTTCTCTCGAACAGATCCGTACGGAAACCCCGGAAATCATATCCACCGGTTACATCCTCGATATCGCCATCCAGTTGACCAATGCCATGGACTATGCCTGGAATCAGCACGGCATGATCCATGGAGATATCAAACCTGCCAATATTCTGATTTCCAAAGACAACATTCTTAAAGTCGGTGATCTGGGTCTTGCCCGTTCCAGCAACGGTGTCACCGGAGATCCGGCCGATGTGATGATCACTCCGCTCTACGCCGCCCCCGAAGTCATTTCCCAGCAGTCCACTGATGCCGATCAACGCAGTGACATTTACAGTTTCGGCGTGATGCTCTATGAGTTGGCCTGCGGTGCGGCTCCATTCACCGGATCACTGGAGCATATTCTCGATTGCCACCTCAACGAATTGCCCGAACCTTTGATCAATAAAAATCCGGATATGAACCGCGATCTGGCGGAATTCATCGATTCCATGCTGGCCAAAAATCCCGATGACCGTCCGGCGAATTGGGCAGTGATCCGGGAAAAACTGCTGGAAATCCACCAGAAACTTTTCCCCGATGCCGAAAAACCCGGCATGGCCCCCTACAATAAGAGCAAAAAAAGCACGCCGGTCAGCAAAGTATCGTTCAATTCCTCATGGAGTGCAGAGAAAACAGAGACCAAACTGTTGGAAAAATTCCCGTGGCTCGTGCCGACATTGCTGATACTGATCATTTTAGCCGCATTGATATCCATACCTATTACTTTGGGATTATTCGAATAATGAGAATCGTTGAATTTGAAAAAATCAAAGATGCCGTCTGTGCCATGTGCGGCCGGGCCGCCTGCGATCTGCCGCAGGATGTACTTGATGCACTGAAAAAAGCCGGAACACAGGAAAAAAGCGAACTTGGTCAGGAGTTCTTTGACCAGTATCTGCAAAATTCTGAAATCGCCCGCAAAGAGCGTCTGCCGCTGTGTCAGGATACCGGATTTGCCGTATTCTTTGTCCAACTGGGCAGTGAAGTGATGCTGGATAAAGGTACGGTCAGCGAAGCGATAAACGCCGGAGTGCGTGAAGGATATAAAAAATTCTTCCTCCGCAAATCCATCGTGGCCGATCCGCTTTTCGACCGCAAAAACACCTTTGACAATACCCCGGCGGTCATTCATCTGGAGCAAGTACCCGGTGATAAACTCCATATCACGCTGGCCCCCAAAGGCGGCGGGTCGGAAAATATGAGTGCATTGAAAATGCTCAAACCTTCCGAAGGGCGTCAGGGCGTGGTCGATTTCGTGGTCAATGCGGTCGTTTCCGCCGGGGGCAACCCCTGCCCGCCGACCATCGTCGGTGTCGGCATCGGCGGCACGATGGAGTACGCCGCATTCATGGCCAAAAAAGCACTCCTCCGCCAAGTCGGAGAAAATTCACCCGATGAGCGTTATGCCGATCTGGAAGCGGAGATCCTCGAAAAAATCAATGCTTCCGGTGTCGGCCCGCAAGGTCTGGGCGGCAGCACCACCGCACTGGCGGTGAATATCGAATTTCATCCCTGCCATCTGGCCAGTATGCCCGTGGCAGTCAATCTCAACTGTCATGCTGCCCGTCATGCGGAGGTGGAGTTATGAAAAAAATTCTGCATACCCCATTTACTGAAAATGACATCCGCTCACTCAAAGCCGGTGACCGGGTCGTACTTTCCGGCACGGTATACACCGGCCGGGATGCGGCACACAAAAGACTTTGTGCCATGCTGGATAAAGGCGAAACTCTGCCGGTGGATCTGGCGGGTCAGGCCATCTACTTCGTCGGTCCCTGCCCGGCTCCTCCGGGACGGCCGATCGGTTCAGCCGGGCCCACGACCAGCGGCCGGATGGATGCTTACAGTCCCCGTATCATCAAAGAGTGCGGTCTGCGGGCCATGATCGGTAAAGGCGACCGCTCCCAGGCGGTGAAAGATGCCATGAAAGAGTACGGCTGTGTCTACTTCGCCGCCACCGGCGGTGCCGGAGCATTGATCGCCAATTCGATCATCAGAGCCGAAGTAATGGTATTTGATGACCTCGGCCCGGAAGCGATCTACAAACTGGAATTGAGAGATCTGCCGCTGGTCGTGGCGATCGATTCAGACGGAAATTCCCTTTATTGAAATCCCTCAAAACGGGCAGTGGATCTCCGGAGGGATCCGCGAAATGAAGCAGGGGCGGCCGGGAGTGTTGCATACTTCCAGAAACCGCTTCAATTCCTCAAAAAACAGATCATATCTCTGACGGATCATGATCACTCCGGGGATCCCGTTGATGAAACTCAAATACTCAAATGCCAGCAGATGGTAATCCTTTCCGGCGACAAGTCCGAGCGACCGGGCCAAATCTATTACCGGAGCCGTCAGATCACTGTTGACAACTGCGATTTTGGCCGGAAGCGATGAAAAAAGTTTTTTTGCCGCTTCCAGGCCTTTTTTTATTTCCGACCGGCGGATAAACACCGTGTTGCCGGGAACCGGCGGAAGTTTTCTCTCGGCCAGAGCCCGGTAAAATGCCAGCAGTCGCGGCATCTGGTAGGGAATGGATAATTCCGGTTCCAAAGCGATCAGAGCCAATGGGGAATCATTGAGCAGATCCAACTTTTTCAACCCCTCCATAAATCCGGAAAATGTATCAGTATATATCCGGTCAAAACCGTCAAATTCCCGGTTGATCAGGATCTGGGGGATATTGCGTTTTTTCAGAAAATTCATCACCGAAAGTTGTTCATACCCCGGATTGATATAGACCGTGACCGCATCACTCTGGCACAAAGTTTCACACTCCTCTTCCGCCCGGCCGCTGGGAATGACCTCCACCGGCATCGGCATCAATTCCGGATTGAGCAGAAGACAACTGAAAGGCGAACGGAAACTCTTTGCATCGTAAGAAGATACCACATTAACCTTGCGGATATCCATCGCCGGATGCACCGGTTTCATCCGGACAAATGTGCCTTTACCCTGTTTACCGCAAAGCAGCCCCATGGCAGTCAATTCGGCAACGGCACATTCGATCACCGTTCTCGAACAATGGAAGCGGCGCATGAGCTGATTGCGCGAGGGGATGAATTCTCCGGGTTGAAGTTTTTCCGTATTCAACTCATCCAGAAGTGTTTTCAAGACGATATTTTTCTTTGACAGCATATATTTTTCTCCATGTCCTTAAAATAGTTGCAAATACCATATTTTACAAGTAAAAAACCGGAAAAAGATACAAGAATACAAGTTTTGCAGTCAAAATCACCATCCCGGTATTGTTTTTTGAAAACGTATATACTATATTTATAGTGTCCCATACGACAGAATCACCACCAAAAAATAAGGAGTTTTCAGAATGAAATGTGCCACGAAGAAGAGTTTTTTCTGTCATAAGCATGACAGAAAGCCCATGGGCTTCACCCTGATCGAATTGCTCGTTGTTATCGCCATCATCGCCATTCTGGCGGCCATTTTGCTCCCTGCCCTCAATTCCGCCCGTGAACGCGGCCGCAGTGCCAGCTGCATCAACAACCTCAAACAGTTGAGCAATGCATTCATCGCCTACACCGATGCTTATGAAGATTACCTGCCCGCCAGCGGACTGAGTACAGGTGCGACCTTCATCCGCTGGGGAACTTCACTCAAACCTTTTCTCGGCATGGCTTACAACGATGTGAATAATGCCGTCAGAACTTATAATGAACTCGGCGGTTCATTCGTCTGCCCCTCCGAACCGCAGGCTTCCACCGGACACTACACCGGCAAAACCGTCAACGGTACCACCGACTACTTTGTTTCCGGCTATGCCATGAATGAAAATCTTTCCTTTGCCAAAACTGTACGTCTGGCCAAACCCTCGGCAACTTTGATGCTCATTGACGGCGGCGGCAAACACAACAACACCTCCGGTCAAACGCTTTCCACATTCACCTACTACAATACCACCGCCAGTGTTTCGACGCTGTTTTACTCCAATGGTCCGTGGGTCATCGCCCAGCGGCACAACGGCAATGTCAATGAATTGATGGCTGACGGACACGTTGAATCTTCGAAAGAATCAGCCAAAGAACGTGCCTATCTTTCACCTGCGGCAGATTTCGGGATCCCGACAGAAGCCCCCAGTGCACGTCAGATGAGTTTGTAAAAATTTAACGGATTCCGACCATGAAAAAAATCATATCCATCCTCTTTGGTGCCTTTTTTCTGACAGCCACCCTCGTTGCGGAAGTGACGATCCGGGAAAATAACGGCAATGTTTCCGCCGGTAACGGAGTCTTTGCCATTTCCCTGCTCGCCAATAAGAATTTTGCCTTTAATCTGGCCGCCAAAGGCAGTGACGGCAAAAACTTTTCCGCAGTGATCGAAAGTATCATCTGGTATCACGGCCGCAGCGGAAATACCGATCACATCTATCAGGATCAATCCGAAAAAGCATGGCCGTTGGGAAATTACCGGATCGAAGGCAACAAAATCATCTCCCGTACCGGCAACTGCGACTTCGACGTGGAGCGCATCATCGAATTCCCCGACGGTTGCGATGCCGTGGTTTACGAATACATCCTCACCGTGAAAGAAACCCGTGACTGCGGGCATATGCGCTTTCCTCTGACCCGGTTGACTAAAGAGATCACTTCGGTTTCATTCGATGACGGCTCATTGCAGAATTTTTCCACGGCCGAAGTTCCCGCGCCCGCCGCGCTGGCGCACACCAGAGCGATGTTCTTCCACATTCCGGCGCGCGGCAAAACGTTGCTGATGCTCATCGATGTCAATGCTCCTTTGAAATACGGTCATCAACTGGGATTGATGCCGACTTACAGTCCGGGATCATGGTGCAGATCGGTCAACTTCAATCACCTCTATATGCCCGCATTCCCCTTTTACAACGCCGGGGATAAACTGGGCGTAAGATTGGCGTTTTTACTGCTTGACGGCGCAGAATTGACCGAGGCACATAAACAAGCCGCCCGTGAACTGGCGGAAAAAGTTGATTTCCAGCCGGCACGTTTCACCCCCGCCATGCTCGATGGTGAATATCGCATTCCCTCGACTCTGGCCGCTCAACTTCCCGCCCTGCCGGGCATCCGCTTCTGGAGTGAAATCCCCGCCAAACGGGTCTATCCGGCGATGAATGTGCCGGAAAGACGTGCCGCCGGGATCACCCTGACCGAGGCGGCGAATGAGAGAGAATCCATCCAGTTGATATTCAACCCCGAAAGCGAATGTTATCTGGAAAATATCGTATTCAGCGACCTGACTTCAGCCGATGGCAAGGTGATCAAAGCGGAAAATTTCTATGCCAATTTGCTTGGGATCCAGAAAGTCGCCTCTCCCCGCGCCCTCTTTTACGGCGAACAGCGGTTCCCGGATAAACTCCGGGAATTGGCCGATGCCCTGCCCGCTAAAATGCGTGCCGGTCAGAATACGATCTGCCATCTGACCTTTTTCGCTCCGCCGGGTACGGCTCCGGGCGTTTATTCCGGTAAAGTTACCGTAAAAATCGCCGGAAAAAGTGCGGATATCCCGGTATCTCTGCGGGTCTGGGGCTTTGAATTGCCCCGTTACAGCCGTTATACCGCCCACGGACTTTTGTGGAGTTCCCTGCCCGAACACCGTGAACAGGTTCTTGCCCGGTTGGCCCAATACGGGATGTGCGGCACCGTCTACCCCGGCGGTCAGCGGCAGTTGCGGGAGATATTCGACGGCAATGAGTTGCGTTTCAAAGACAACCTTGATCTGGCAGTGAAAGCGGTCACGCAATTCAATATGTCCATGTTTCAGGCTCCGTATCTTTTCCTCGGTGCATGGAACTGGGCTCCGGGCAAAAAGGTGCAGTTCCTCAATCTCGATCTGGAATCTCCGGAATTTGAACGGAATTTCACCAACTATCTGCGCAGTTTCCACCGGCAGGTCAGTGAAAGAGGCATCCTTGACCGTTCCTTTATTTATATGTGGGACGAAATGACCGGCGGCCACTATGCCGCCATGGAAAAGACCGTCGGCATGGTACACCGTTACGCTCCGGGGGTAAAACTGATGACGGTTTCCGCTCCGGATCCGATGGTTTTGCGTTACAATGATATCATTACCACCGGCCCGCTGGGGCAATGGTGGAGCAAAGAGACCAAAGCGGTGGTTGACCGGGCGTTGGCAGAGGGCAAGGAGTTCTGGATCTATCTCAATGGAGTTACCTTTTCACCGCATTGGGAAGCGGCGATACCCAGAGTGACGACGTGGCAGTGTTACGCCAACGGCTTTACCGGCTATCTGCAATGGAGCATGGATTACAACTGGCAGCACGGTTCATTTGAGAAAAACGGTGACGTGTGGATTCTTTATCCGGCGTATGACAAGCCGGTCTATTCCGTCAGACTCGAATACTTCCGTGACGGGGTGGAAGACTTCAATATGATGTACCTTTCCCGTCAACTGCCTCCGGAAATAAAGGCACAGATCGACCGGGAAATCGCCAGAGTCGCTCCGGTCATGGGTAAAACTGATCCGGATCCGGTACTGATGTACGAAATTCGCCGCCGGATCGGTGATTTACTTGAACAACACCTCAATGAAGGGAAATAAACTATGAAAAAAAGTATCATTTTAAGTGCAGTTCTTTTTGCGATACCGCTGATGGCAGGAAATATGAATATTTCCGGACAGAAAAATCCGGCGGAAGTAACTGAAGAAAATGGCGTCTATACCGTCAGCCCCCAAAGCCGCACCCGGATACAGCTTTATCCCAAAAGCGGATATACTACCGTTTATCAGGGAGCGATTCTGGAAGTGACCGCCGAAGTTTCCGGCAGCGGCAATATCCAGCTGGGTGCGCACCTTTACAACTCACGCCGCACATGGAGCGGCAACGTTTCCAGCCGGATGATCCGGGTCGATGCCGAAGAATGTGAAACCGTCAAGGCGGAAGTAACGGTGGATAAAGCGGGCATCGTATCGGTTCTGCCGCTGATCTCCATTTACTCCGGTACGGTCAGAGTCGAAAAACTTGCCATCCGGGTCAAAGGTTCGGTGGACAGCGGCAATGCCGCCGCCGCCCCGGTGCTTGCCGGTTGGAGCCACAACGCCAGCAAAGCGATCAGATGCGTATTGGAAAATGACATCTTGAGCATCATCACCGCCGCCGGTCAACGCGTGGAAATGCTTGCGCCTTTTACCGCGGCCAAAGCGGGTGAAAAAATCAGTTTTTCCGGAAAAGTTTCCGGTAAAGGCAAAATTTTTGTCGGTCTGCATCTTTACAACCGCCGCCGCGGCTGGCTGGTTCTTACCGGTCAGGAGATCGCCGTGGATGGTGAGATCACCGCATTTCCGGTGTTGACGGTCAATCAGCCTGCCGGAAAAGATGAAGTCGTGCTGGTGCGTCCGGTATTCCGGGTACTGCCCGGCAGTGAAGTAAACATTTCCGGACTCAACGCCGCCAAAGCCGAATAACTTACTGTAACTTTCCCCCCATGGGTAGGCACCCCATTTGCCAAAAACTTTTGACGGAATTGCTTTTATCGCCAACGATAAAAGCAATTCTTATTTTTTATATACCTTCAGGGCACTAAATTTTTATCTTTTTGCTCTTGATTTGATATTAAATATATTGATTATAAATAAGTTGCAATGCTTTTAAGGATTGTTTTTCATCGTGATTGAAAAAATATTGTTTTGAGGGGGATTGGCTTGGTTTTGCATGGTTATTCAACAAAATTGGCAAATAATGGCAAATGAGTTTTTGAGCGTAAAATCAGAGTTTTTTGCATGATGTAACGAGTTGAGTTATCGTTCTCTTTCAAAAAAAGTTCTCTCTTGGTTTTTCGGGACGGATGGCGTATGTTCCCGAAAAACCTTTTTATTTTCAACGAACCAAGAGAGGATTTCTGCCTATGCCAAGAACCAAAGGTACTAAACGACGAGCCAA
>JAZNEV010000033.1:0-16161 GCA_045588835.1 Victivallaceae bacterium | reverse complement strand
ATATTTTTTGTCATAAGATAGTTTGTTTGCTGACAATATTTGCAGAGCCAACAATTTTCAAATCCAACTTGAATTTTGTATAGACGCACGCTTCTATGCGAGCGTTTACAGAATTCATTTTTTTGGGGAATTTTCTTCCCCATATTTTCCCCGTTTGAGTTGAAAAAGAACAAACAAATGCTATATTTTGTTGTCTTCAAATCAGTAGGGATGATGGGCAGGTAATATGCGGCAAAGAATCTTTCGGCAACGACATCGGAGGAGCCGCAGTATATCGGAGCCTGCCGAGCAGGTCCCGGTTTGAGGATTGGCTGATTGGTATTGAAAATCTTCCCCGTTTTTTCCCCGTGAAGTGCGGATTTTCCCCATTTCTTCCCTAAAATGCGGATGTCGCAAATCAGGTCATGATGTGCCACAGAGTGCCAGACTTCAGGGAGAAACGCTGAAAAACAGTAACTTTTCAGGGTAAGATGGACTTCAGAAAAACTCCCATTGGAGATGCCATTTTTTTGTCTTTTTTCCAAGAGTCGTTCGCAATCCCCGCAAAAAGCAAGCATTGGCTTTGGAAAATGAATTTTCCCCGCCACTGCTTTTTCTTTTTGCTTTGCTATTTTTTGCCGTTGTCAAAAAATGGGATTGCTCACTTTCCGTGGGTTGCCGTCGCTTTGCTCCGGCTCGTCGGGCTCCGCCCTCCGTCGAATCCCATTGGAGATGCCATTTTTTTGTCTTTTTTCCAAGAGTCGTTCGCAATCCCCGCAAAAAGCAAGCATTGGGGATGTTGTAAAACCTCAAAAAGATTTGCCACATCCCTGTTTTTCTTTTATTGAGATAATTTATCAAATCAATAAAACGGTAATGTCCCGAATTTTGTGATAATGTTATAAGCGTTCGTAAAAAACATTATACGGAATCGTAATGAAATATATCGCTTGAGTCGTGATAGGCCAAACCGGTGGATAACGAAGACGGAAGTAAAGATTTTTCACAAAAAACCGGACAATAACCAATAAAACAATTCAGCGATATCGCGTTGAAAAAGTTTTATCACTTTTAATCGTAAAAGGAGGGAAGTGCTTTTATTGACACAATAAAAGCAATTCAACAAAAGGTTTTGGAAAAAGGGGTGCGGGGAAAAAACTTTTGTCCAAAAGGTTTTTCCCCGCAAAACGGTTTTGCAACGGCCCCACTGCTTTTTCTTTTTGCTTTGATATTTTTTGCCGTTGTCAAAAAATGGGATTGCTCACTTTCCGTGGGTTGCTGTCGCTTTGCTCCGGCTCGTCGGGCTCCGCCCTCCGTCGAATCCCATTGGAGATGCCATTTTTTTCTTTTTGCAAACATTTTTCCGACATCGCAAAAAAGTGGGATCGACAGTCTTGCAAGTTATTGGCGGTAGGAAAGTTGCGGATCAAACCATATTGCCGAAGATTTTCCGTTCCCTCCGGCGGATAAAAGGCTGATCGTCCGGCATTCCGCCGGCAGTGCGATTTTGAAATGCAATGCATCCTGTTTGCGGGAAACGCTCTTTCTTGCCATGAGCGGAGAAGTTGCTTCATAGCACCAGATGGCAAAAGTCACTTCGCCGTCAAAATCGTTGCAGTAATGCACTCCGGCATACACTTCCAATTCAGAGAAGATTCTGCCGTCGACCCGGAATGAAGCGATCCCGTATGTTCCCACTGCAATACCCTTGTCGCTCTGCTGTCTGCTGCCGTTTATCTGCAATGCCAATGGGATCACATTGCCACTGCCGTCATAAGCGTAATTTACTGCCGGTTCAAAGGGATACGGATTGACCGACAACCTTGCCCGGCAGGGGTCATTTTCTGTATAGACCGTCTTGTAAAAAGGTATTCCGGCATCGATAAACTGCTGGCGGTCAAATTTTGCGTCACTGCTCAAAATCAGCGGCAGTGAAGTCAAATCCAGTTTGCCGGAATTCTTTACCATTCCGGCGGTTATTTTTCCGGTGGCGATCATAAAAAGTGTATGCCAGCACGCCGCCGTCAAAGTTATCGCCTGACGGTTGATCGCCTGACTGATGGATCCAACCGCTTCTTCATCACCGCTTTTGACCGCATGGATGAATTCCGGAAGTACGGAAATATTTTTTTCAATGATGTAAAAACATTTTTCCCGGAGCGTGTAGATCAAACCGGTCAGGTCAAACCCGAGCAATTCCGGTTCACCATCCACTGATTCCGGATCAAATGGTGCACTGTCAAACAGCCGGTGATAAAAGAAATATTTGCCGTTTGCCGGGGGATAAAGCTGATTTATGATGATATTATTCATCGAATGGACCGGCAGACAGCAATCCTGCAAAAAGTGAGCCAATGTACCGGCAAAGGCGGCAGATTCAGCCCGGTCCCCCTTTTTGATCAAATCGATGATCAACGGGCAGTAATAGTGCAAAGTGTAATCAAATGGTTCTGTACTCAATTCCCCGGCAAAGGCGGCCCCCATCCAATCTGCTCCGGTCGGTCCGTGAGGTGTGCATTTGCCATTGGGCATCAGGCAGTATTTTTCATAGAACTTCAATTTTTCAGGAGAACCCCACTGCTCAACCAGATGAAGATCCGGATAAAAGCAGTATTGCGGGATATTCTCTTTTTCCTCCGCCCAGAACTCCCTTTCCCATGACGGCAGTAATTCAAAAGCTCTTTTACCAAGCAGATCATGCTGACTTGACATAATAAATTATCCTGTTCATTTAACGGTGTATATTCAGCACTCCAGGATCACAGCGGATAAAGGTGCTGTTTCCAGTCTCTTTTTGCCCTTGGCGGAGATGATCGTAACTTGCTGACTTTGCGGCAGAAAATTCGTCAGCACGATTTTCCGGCAGCCATCGGGTGTTTCCCAGCAGGAATTCAGCACCGCATCCATTTCCCGGTCGCCGTAAAAAGTGTGAAGTGTATACTTGTCACACTCGATGGAGTAATCCGGCTTAAGCATTCTGCCATACAGCAACACTTCCGGATTTTCCCGGCGTACTTTATTCAAATTGCGTATCAGCGTTACTGCGGAATCCTGATCCGGCCGATCCATTTCCCATGGAGCCACCCAGCCCCAGTGGATCTTACCATGCTTATCCAGCGTGACAGAAAGCAAGTTGCCGCCGGTAAAAGCATAGGCTAGCCGGTAGAGCAGACTTTCCGGAGAGCGGTCGCTGTCGATATGATAGGATATGCCGCATTGATTGCCCTGAAAGTTGCAGATATATTCGTGAAACACAAATTCATACCCCGGCACCGGCACCCCGCCGAAGTTCCAGGCGAAACTCGCCCGCAAATCATTGAATTTCAAATACTCTATGTATGGATGGGCGGCGGCGGCTTCCGCACCGATGATCATATTTTCATGAATGCACTGCCGGAGCAAATCTTTCATTTCATCTGTCTGCCACTTGCCCGGACACCCCGGATGACCGTGTTCACGGGAATAACACGGATGAAACGCCCCACCCAGATTCTGATCAAAAAACTGGGCGTAATCGATCGGGAGTGTGGTAAGTTTTTTCACCTCATTGACCACCGTTTCTTTGACCCATTGCCGGGAAATACACATATCGTAGCCGATACGCTGGGAATCCTCGCCGTTGCAGATCACCGCATTTATTTCATGGTGCGGTCCGCGGATCATTTCCCGGTGCAAATCATTTTCCGCACAATACTTTTCCATATTGTAATCAGTTATACTGCTCTTTTGGGTCCATGCCGTACCGGAGCAGTAAACTCCGAGATAGTGGCCGTGGCGGTGCAGGGCATCGGCATAATCATGCAGCATCTTTTCTCCGCCGTAAGGCGGCCACACATAGGGCGGAGCCCATGGAGCAGTTCCTTCCCAGTGCATCAAAAGAGCCAATTGGCAGCCGGCGGTTTTTTCCGCATAATCATCGACCGTATCCAGTGCATTGGAATAGGGGAAAAAGCATTCGATATCCGGCATATCTCCGGTATCTGTGCCCGAACCTCTGACCGGATAGATCAAAACCAGCGGAGAATGACGGAGCATTTCCGGGAACTCCCCTTTAGGCGGCAATCCCGGTACGCTTTCCGCCCATTGGCGGTAGATGGCACAACCATCCATCCAATCGCCTTTTCCGGCGGCAATAACGTAGTCAAAACCGCTGCGGTACGGCCTTTGATCGCCGCAGAATGTTTGCAAACTCAACCGGGTGAGATTTTCACCTTCCGGAGCGAACTCCACTGCCTTAGTGCCGTGCAAAGGATCGTGAGCAGCGAAATAGAGATAAAATCCGTCGCGCTGCCAGGTCATGAACTGCATCTGGCACACGCCGGGGTAGTAGCCGCCCTCTGAACCATCCAGAAATCCGGCAATGTGATATTTGTTATGCGTTTTTTCCCGGAACCGCAGATCGTCGATCAGGATACCTTCAGTACGGGGCCAGAAAAGTTTTCCGCCCGGCGGCAGTAACGGCTGGACCGGGTCGATCCACTCCGGCAGATGATTTTCCGGAACACCATCAACTGTGGCATTGAAATAAAAAAATGTCTCATCCGCGCGGATATTCAATTCGACGGCCAGTTCCGGAAATCTCTGATGGCCGGAAAAACATACGGTGATATTTCCATCGGGGGCATTTTCAGGTCGCACTTTGAAATCCCGGCTGTCAAGGATCAACAGATCACCATTTTCATCACGCAAACCGATGGTAAACGCAGTCAGAGACGGATGGAGCAATTCATATCCGTCTTTTTTCAGTGACACGATCCGCCCGTTTCCGGCGACAGTCAGAGTGCCGGAGCGGTTATGCAGTAAAAATTCACTCATGCTCACCGGGCTCCGCCGTTTTCGACATATTCACGCAGTGCGCCGTGGTGAATGAGCTGTTCCGCTTTGGCGGGATTGTTTCTCAACCTCGGATCATTGGCAATGATACTTTCGATCGCCGGGAAAAACACTCTTACAGCCTCCTGAGTCTGCGGATGATCTTTCGGCAAAGTCAGCATGGTGACAAAGTATACCGGCAGCATCTCGTTACGGACTCTTGCGGCAAGTACCGGATCATCGGCGACCAATTGTTCCGCCGCTTTCAATATGGCAAGGGCGCGGATGCAGAATTCCGGCGTGACCGGGCAATGCATACCCCAGCAATGGAATGGGAAACGTCGCTTGTAATAATAATCCGGGTCAGGAGTTTCATAGAACCACTTCCAGGTGGCTCCGATGATCCTCTTTTCCGTCCAGCGGTCAAAGAATTGGAAACGGTAATTCAGCCATTTGCGGTCGGACTGGTAATCCCATGATCTTTCATCATGGAGCAACTCCATAAACTCCATTACTCCTTTACCGGCTTTGCCGAAGTAAAGATCGCAAAATTCCCGCATATATTTATCATTATCCAAATACGGATCCCATAAAAGTTTCACCAGCATATAACCGCGCAAATGGCACTGGGCATGACTCGGCAGCCAGCGGAGATCTTCCACGAAAACCGATTTTGCTCCGGCTTTTGCCGAGTAAGAGACATTGTACGCCAGCGCGCGGAGATTGGGATTGGGATAATATACCGGATTTTTCATCATAGTCAGCGAAAGCCACAATTCGGTGCGTTCCGCCCATTGCCGGAGCTGTCCGGCGATGTTGCTCAGACCGGGAGCATAATCATCCAGCAGACCGCCGGTACGGTTGTGATCCCCCTCATCCACCCGGTGAAAATAATTCATCCGGATCGGGCAGTAACGGATACAGGTATTCGGTCCCAGATGCACATCCGGCGGTATCTGGGTGGTGTGATAAGCAAAACTGCCGATCTTTATATCCGGATATTTTTTATGGACTTCGGCGGCGACATCCCGGAAAAAGGTGAAAAAGTGGTTGCTTTTGGTATTGGATTTTCTACCGTGTGCGGCGTATGCCGCCTCACATTGCACACATTCACAGGGATTCGGACCATCTTCTCTGGAAAGGTCGATGAAGGACAATCCGGGATTTTTATCAATGGTAGTGATCATACCTTTGATGATCAGCCTTTTCACTTCCGGATGGGAGAAGCACAACTGGCTGAATGTAAATGGACGTTTACGTTGTCCGCGGTGATCGACATATTCGGCAAAATATTCGGGAAATTCCTCAAAAGCCTGCTGCGGCGTGTAACTCCGGCCCTTTTCCGCTTCCAGACCGCGGCAGAGGAAATAGAAGGTATTGTGTCCCTGCGGGATGTGATATTTCTCCTCATGCTCCATATTGAATGCCACCCGCTGTCTGCGCCGCCATACCGGATCCATCGCAGAAATATGCAGAATGATCCGGTTTTCAAAAACCGGTTTGAAGCAGATATCCATGCCTTCAAGTTCAATTTGCGGATTTTCCGGGAAGTGGGTCGTTTCCGGAGTCAGCCAGCGTACCCCCATGATCTCATCCAGAAAATGATAAACGCCATTGAGCGTACCGGTGGTATTAACTCCGTAGATATCCAGTATGCCGTCTTTGCATTTGATATAAAAGCCGTCTCTGCCGCATTTTTCCGCATCGGCGATGCCGGCTTTTCTGCCCAGACGGATGGTTTTACCGGCAAAGGGAGATTTTCCCAAATCGAAATACATCGCTTCGAGATGATCCTGCAACTCCTGTGCCGCCAGAGCATCTTCTTCATAAAATTCCAATACCGGCGGAGCGGCAAGCAGGGAAACTGCGGTAACTGCCAGCGTGATAAACGGGACAAAATATTTCATATCATCACTCCCCTGCAGCCGGAGTTGTTGCGGCAAAAAGTGCCGCGACCTGCTCTGCGGAAAGTGCCGCCGGGATAATTCTGACATCACGCAGAGAACCGTCAAAAAATCCATTGCCGCCGCCGATGGTAAGAGTGTCACGGAATGCCGGAGTTTCTTTGGGCATCTTTACTTTGTCACTCAATTTGCCATCGACATAGAAAAACAGAAATTCATTTTCCCGGTCAAAAACACAGGTGTACAAGTGCCAGTCGGATTTCGTCAGATTGCCTTTACAGCGGAGCAATGCCCCCGGATATCCCGGCACATTCCAATAATGGAAAATGTCAGCGATCATCAGGTCATCATTTGCCGGGTGTTTTTTCAACACCAGTCCCCAGCACGGCGGCCGGGTGGTATTGACAACAATCGCATTGGTGCCGGCAACGGAATCGGCTTTCGCCCACACCGAGAAAGTGAAAGATCTGTTCTGCAGGGCGATCCCCACTGTAAGATATTGCTTTTGAGCAGCTTTGAAGCGGAAAAGCGAACCGTTTTCACCGATTTGCACCGGCCCCCAGGTTCTGCCGTAAAACCGCACCGGTGTTTTATTGCCGTCTGCATCTTCAAACGCCGCCGAAACCGGCTGGGTCTTACTGCCTTTAAGTTTGAGTTCTGCGGTAAATTCAGCGCTGAAAAGTGCGAGAGAGGATATGGTTACAGCCAGTATGCCGGTAATTTTTGCGAATTTCATTTTTTTCTCCTTGTCATAATTCAGATCAGTACACGGAAACACCTTTGACACCCGGATAAAGATGCTGGATATCGATTTTATCTGCATCAGAACCTTTTCTCACATTATCCCAGGGGACAGTGTGAACGGAACCGCCCACCATGAGAATATTCAAACCGCCGTTATGGTGGCGTGCCAGTTTCCAGCGGTGCTCGACATTGAATCCGTCTGCGGCATAGGAGTCAGACAGCGCACCGTCTGACCGGGAGGTCATGCCGTACTGGGCAAGTTCAGTGATCATGAATTTCAAAGACGGATCCTGGATGTGATTTTCTTTGAATCCGGCAATCGTCTGCAAATTGCCATTGCGGATGATGTAGCCGTTGGCGGCATAAACCATACGGTTGGTATTCAAATCGGTCTCATGTGAACCGCAACGCAAAACTTCCTTATTGTTGAAATAGGGGAACAGCACTCCCCGGTCACTGTACCAGACATTGCCGCTTTTTCCATCAGCTCCATCACGGTTCCAGTAATAATATTCGTGATCACCGATATACATGGATGTCGCGGTACTTAATTGTTTGAGATTATTGACACATGAAGCGGCACGTCCTCTTTCTCTGGCGGAATTGAGGGCGGGGAGCAGGATAGCCGCCAGAATGGCGATGATCGCGATGACTACGAGCAGTTCGATAAGAGTAAAATTGCCTTTCACTCTGCCATGGGGGAACGGATTTGACTTATTCATGCTGAATACCTCCTTTTTGGGTTGTTTGATATGATGCAATAAACTGCCTCAGTTTATGTTACGGATGAAGTCATGGAGCACATCCATCGAATTGATGAAATAGCCGCCGTTTTTTTCGATCAATGGTTCTTTCCGGGTACGGTCGATATTTATACCGTATTTTATTCCGGCACGGCAGGCAGGGAGCATATCCCGGTGCGGTTCATCGCCGATCATCATCACCCGATCCGGGGAAAAATTGCCGTGTTTGAGGATATCCGGGTAGAACCGGGGGGAGAATTTTCCCTCGCGGTCACGGAAAAAACATCCGGAATAGTAACCGGTAAAATATTCGCAACCGAGATGATTGGCCGCTACGCCGCCGGCGGCAAGTTTGGCCAGCGTGACGAAACGGGGATTGGTGGTCGCCGTATAAAGGGCGATTTTTTCCCGTTTGACAAATTCCAGAAAACGTTTGGTATCATCGGGGATCACGATCTTATTTTTCAAATAGCGGCATATTGCGGCAAAGTAATCTTCCGGAGCGATATCCAATTCATCCAGAAATTCCGACAGGCAATGGGTTTCGCAATCACCGCAGGAAAGGATCCGGGCATTGGCACTTTTCCGGGAAATATGCTTTTTAGCCATCAGAAGTTCTTCCAGGCGGCACCAGAGCATCTGCGGATCCATGGAGGAGTGCAAAGGGTCGGTGATTGTGCCGTCAACGTCGATCAAAATTGCCTGTAAACTCATATTTCACTGTTTTGAAAAAGTTGTTTTTATCGGTTCTGTTATGAATATACATCGGAAAACTGACGGTGTCAAGCATCAAAAGAAATAAAAACACTATTTTTTATGCACTTTAGTTTTTTTCTCCTGAAATCCATCTGAAGTTGGTGCTTTCCGGTTGACATTGCTGAAAGATGTATTATATTATTTGGAAATAATCCAGTGGAGAGTGTGATGGCGGCAATTTATAATCGGACAAGTGGAGATCCTTTATATCAGGAACTTGCAAACCGGATCGGTGAAGATATCTTAGCCGGCGGGCTTCGGGATGGTGATCTGTATTGCACCATGAAAAGCCTCTGCCGCAAATTTGATGTTTCTTTCATCACGGTCAGAAATGCGGTGGCTTTGCTGGAGGAACACGGGGTCGTGGTCTGCCGTTCTGCGGTCGGCATTTGCGTATGTAATGTGGAAAAGTTGAAACTTATCCATTCATTCGGCAAGATCGTACTGATCCTTTCCGCTCATAAATATACGGAAATACATCCGTATTATTCACTGCGTTTGAGTGCGATGCTGCAAACGCTGGCCCAGAAAGGTTTTCTGGCCAAGATCTACAGCCGGGATGAAACAACTCCGGAAAAACTGGAAATGGCAGGGCACTTCACGCAGGGGATCATTTCCAGCAGTGATTATTACGATCTGGTGCAGAATAACTGTCCGTATTTAAATTCCGTGCCTAAAGTATTTTTCCATCATGCCGACACCCTTCCGGTCAGTTGCAAATACAGCGGATTTGTCATCAATGATATTGAAGCACAGGATGAATTGTGTCTGAAATATCTCAAGCAGCTTGACTGCAATCAGGTGGTATTCGTGCACAGTGCTGAAACATCTTTTTCCGGATCGGTGAGAAAATATTTCGGTGACCATATTTCTGAAATCACCTATGACACGCTGCCATCGGTGGAAACGGGAAGAAATATTGCTGCAAAATTGCTTGCTTTGCCGGATGATACCGCCTTTCTGATCGAGGATGATTATGTTGCCGTCGGCATCCATGAAACAGCAGTGAATTGCGGTGTGGATCTGATCAAAAGCCGCCGTGTGCTCCTGAAATCATCTCCGTTATTCAGCGTTACCGAACAGATCGGCTTTCCGGTCATCGGTTTCAGTCCGATCGATGTCGGCACTGCCGCCGCAGAGAAACTGATCCGGATGATGGAAAACAGCGAAGTTTCCGGCAACTGCCTGATCACTCCGGCCGGCAACCGCAATGTTTCCGGTTGGCAGAAACGGTGAAAAATGTGAAAATTTGGTAGTTTTCTGCAAAAAATATAAAAAAAGTGTATAAAAGTGTTGCATTTTCCGGAATTTTTGTGTATAATATAAAAAGGTATACAGAAAAACTTTTTAATTGAACGTCTTTTTATCAACCCGAAAAGAAAGGAAAAATGAAGATGTGTTTACTCTCCCATGGAAGAGTAAACCGGGTACGGTTTACTCTTATTGAGCTCCTCGTAGTCATAGCGATCATCGCCATTCTGGCGGCGATTCTGCTCCCCGCCCTCAACTCCGCCCGTATGCGCGGTCATGCTGCTTCATGCGTCAGTCAGCAAAAGCAGATCGGCAATGCCATGCTCAGTTACATCGGCGATTATGATGATTGGATTCCTGCCGGTCAGGAGATCGCAAACGCCACCCACGGTTGGAAAGGTGTTGCGACCAATGTCTGTCCGGGGTGGTTCGTTCGTTTGGCTCCTTATGTCGGCTTACCGGTAAAATCCGGCAGTGAGCTTGATGGAGAAGGCAGAAAGCCCGGAACCGTTTTTGATTGCCCGCAGGATGACGGCTATCAGTACAAAGATATAACCTACGGCAGATATATCTCTTATGCACATGATTATCAATACTTTGGTGATGTATACGCTCCATCCTCTGCAAATGGTGTGAGAAGCGGTAAAATACAGCAAGTTACCGCACCGTCCAAAAAATTCTTCGTTATCGATGTCCGGAAGGATATCCAACCGGTTTGGTTATTTTCGGCTGCTAACGGAGCATATATTTCTGATCGTCACAACGGCAACTGTAATTGCCTGTATTTAGACGGTCATGTTGAGAGTAAGGCCCGTTCCCATCTTTTTGCGCTGGGCAAAAATACCGGGAACACAAGTTTCAAACCGTATTCAAAAGGCAATGATTTTGAATAATTCATAATCGGTTACAGGAATTTTACGATATGAAAAAATTTTTTTCCATGCTTTTTGCCGCAGCGGTACTGCCGCTTTTCGGCAATATGCTGATCAATGGTTCGCTGGAAAACGGCGGCAACGATCCCCAGTTGAGCCGTTTTACCACCGATAAAACTCCGGATACCGGCATTTCCCGGGCCATCGTCAAACGTGAAGACGGCAAATCCGTGATCCGCATGAGTTCTGATAATCCCCGCGGTGCGGCACAGATCACTTTCCGTCAGGTCGAGAAACTTCAGAAAAATGCCAGTTACTATCTGACATTCAACTACGACCTCAAATCTTTTGAGCCGGGGGCTTCTCTGCTGCTGGTGACTCACATCAAAGATGCTTCCGGCAAGGTCATCAAATCCTATTGGAGTAGCGTCATCAATTTCGAGAAAACCGGCGTGCAGGATCACTTGCAGGAGATCCGGGTCACTGAAAATTATGAAAAGATCGAGGTAATCGTCTACTTCCGCGGTATCTTTTCCGCCGATGCTTTTGACTTCAATCTTGACCGCACCCCGCCGCAGAATCCGGTCGACGGCAACCTTTTCTGGAACCCCTCTTTTGAAAAAGTCCAGATGCCCGGCTTCTACCCGACTCCCCGCAAAGGCAATGCCAACTACCGCGGCAACGACCTCTTTACTTTCGGCCGCCGTACCGGTGTCGCCCGTACCGGTGAATATGCCTACTATGTGAAAAACGATCAGCCGGATTGTTCCATGCTTATCAATATCATGGGATTGCCTTTCGCCGGTCAGCAGCGTTACCGTTTCTCCTGCTGGGGCAAGGTCATTTCCGGTACCGGACGCATTTCCGCCAGTGTCGGTTGCGTCGATGCCGACGGCAAGATCACCTACCGCTATCCGCGTATGGATACCACCGTCGGTGACTGGAGAGAATTAAAAGATGAGTTCTACGCTCCGGAAGGAACCGTCGGATTCAGAATACTTTTCTGGGTTTCCGGACAGATCGAGGTCTACCTCGATGACTTCTTCCTCGGCCCTGCAGAGCAGGACCAAAAAAAAAAGGACAGAAGTGACACCTCATTTCTGATCTCTGAATCAGCACAATTCACCCTCTGGCAGGATGCCGCATATCTCAAACCGGATATGACCGGCATCCCCGCCGGGATGAAACAGATTTCCGGCGTTTCCATCTCCTGTGCCGGAAATGAATCTGAACCATTCACCCTCACTCTCAATCCCAAAGTCAATCTGCCGCAGGTCGATGTGCAGTTTACCGATCTGGTCTGCGGTAACCATACCATCGCCAAAAACAACCTTTCATGGCGCCGGGTCGGCTATATCCATATGCAGGATGCCGAATACAATCCCACGCTCAAAGGCTGGAGTGCCGACCCGCTTTTCCCCGGCAGACCATTTAATACCGAAGCCGGAAAAAATCTTTCCATGTTCATCACGGTCGCCGTTCCCGATGGTCAGGCCCCCGGCACCTACACCGGTAAAGTCAAAATCGTCAGTCAGGATAAAGTACTGGCCGAAGTGCCTTTGAGTCTTCAGGTACGCAACTTTTCCATTCCCACTACTCCGCACTTGCGTAACTTTTTCTACGCCTGGGCCAATCAGCCGCCCTACCGTCAGTGGGATACCCGCCCGCTGGCAGAGGTGTGGACAAATTTTGAACTCCTTTTCAAAGAACACCGGTTCGTCGGCAATCAGGCCCAGCATCCGCCCATTCCCAAATGGGAAATTCAGGATGGCAATCTGGTCATCACCGACTTTTCCGCCTTTGATGAATCCATTACCCGCCTGTACGATTTCGGTATGCGTTACTTCGTCGTGCCGCCTTTGAACTTCCTCGGCCACTATCACGGCTGGATCCAGGGCAGTCAGACCATCCCCCATCCCGGTAAATCGCCTTTCTGCAATGAATCATGGGTATCTGAAAACGGCCTCAAATACGCCGCCCAATTCGCCAAACAGTACATGGATCATGTGCGGGTGAAGTTCCCCAATGCCCGGTTCTACGCTTATCTCTTTGATGAACCGCAGCCGGCCGCCTATGCCGATCTGGCCAAAATCACCACCGCTTTGCATGAAGCCGCCCCCGATCTGAATATCTTTATCACCAAAGATTATTCCGATGGCATCGGCCCGGTGCAGAGTTGGTGCGTGCCGCTGGCTCCCGGTCTGGTCCACCTCGATCAGCAGCGTGCCCATCAGGCCCGCGGCGGTGAGATCTGGTACTACAACTGGACCGTGTGCATGGATGACCATGACTATATCCGCACGCGTCTTTATCCGTGGCAGATCTACTGTGCCGACGGTAACGGCGGTTTGCTCTGGAATACGATCAGTATGCCAGCCGGTTACAATCCGTGGACCCAGATGGATAAAACCCACAAGATCGGTGCGGCCACCGTCTTTTATCCGCCCGTACCCGGTTCCGACGGTATCGTGCCGTCACTGCGCAGTATCGCACTTAAAGAGAGTATCGACGACTTTGACTACATGACCATTCTGGAGCAGGAGATCGACCGTCGCTTCCCCGGTTGCGGCCGGACCAGAGTCAAAGAGATCATCTCTGAAATGATCTACGATATGCCCTTTGAATTCCACAACGATCTCAATCTGCTCTACCGTCTGCGCAGTAAACTTGCCGACGAGATCGAGGCTCTGAAAGCCGCTCCGGTCTCCATGGTCGCTTCCACCCCCGCCGAACAGAGTGAGGTCGAATTGACCACGGTCAACTTCACCGTTTACGGTCCGGCCGGTGCCACGGTCAAAATCGACGGCCGCAATGCCGGTGTCATCGCCGCTGACGGCAAACTTGCCGCAACTTACCAGTTGGGTAAAGTCGGCAAAAATGAAGTGAAAATCTCCGTCACCGCCAATGGCCGCACCCGGGAATTCACCCGTACTTACACTTTGAAACGTGACCCCAATCTGGCCGCTTTGGAAGCTCTTTGCTCCAAACACTCCGGCGAGACCGCACTCATCGCCCCGATCCGTCAATTCCTGGCCCGCACTGCCAATAATCCGGCGTACAGCCAGCAGGATCGTGAAACTGCCGCCAGATTGCTCACCGAAACCAAGCGGGCCTTATTGAGAAAACAACTCAATAACGCTCCGGCATTTCTCAACGATCTTCAACGCAGATTCTTTGAACGTGCCGTCGAAGCCGAAAAAGCCGCTTGCTACGATCGGGCCGAATACTATCTCACTCTGGCCGCCAGAGCCGCTTCGGCCCAGACAATGCGTAATTTCCAGGTGAAAATGACTCCGTCGGTCTGTCAGGGCCATCCCGGATTTGTGTTGGATAACGGCATCATCAGCGTCGGATTCACTGAAACTGCCGGACGCATCTACTCATTCAAAGTTCGCGGCGTGGAAACGCTCCATGCCGGAGATTTCAGCAATGCCCTGACTCCTTTGCAGAGAATGCAGCGTCAGGTCACACGGGCGATGGTTCAGCACCATGTGGACTATGCCGGATTTTCCGATGAAGCCGCTATGGGACACTGGCCCGAAGCACTGGTCGACTGGGATATCGAATTGATCGAGTTGACCCCGGAAAAAATCACGGTCGCCGTCAGCACGACTTTCGCCGACAAACCTTTCCGCTTCAAACGCTTTATGACTGTGAAAGCCGGAAGTCCCGATCTGGAGATCCGTTACGAGATTTTCAACATCATGCCTCCCGGACAGGTTTCTGAAGACCCCGCCCACTATCAATTCGCATGGCGCGGCCGCTTCGTGCCTGGTATCGGTCCGGATGGTGCCCAGAATGATACGCTCTATATGCCTGCCAGTGATATCCAGTTGCCCGCCACGCATTTTGATACCGCTGCTCCGACCTTCTATGAGCGGCCCAACTTCCGTCTGGCTCTGCCCAGAGGCGGTGCTTTTGACCCAGCTGCGGGAATCGGTTTCGTC
The DNA here is from genome assembly GCA_045588835.1 of Victivallaceae bacterium. Taxonomy (GTDB): domain Bacteria; phylum Verrucomicrobiota; class Lentisphaeria; order Victivallales; family Victivallaceae; genus UBA1784. Next base: position 1,153 of record JAZNEV010000033.1, on the reverse strand, counting down.
ATGCTCGGCGATCAGAATATCACCCACGGTTACATCTGGTTCAACTCCAGAGGCAACCACAAGGGCGAAGGCAAACGCTACACTCTGGAATTCCCCCGCAGTAAATACGGTATGAGTTCCACTGCGACCGATCAGAATACTCCCTTTAATATTCTGCCCGGTCAGACGGTGCGGTTCACCCTGAAACTGCGCGGTTTGGAAAATATCCGCAGTCAGGCCGATCTGGAAAGCAGATGTAACTGACACTTGATTTGATTCAGGGGTGGCGGCAAAACATCAAGTTTTGTTTCCGCCCTTGACTTTTTTAAATTGACGGATTATATTCTACTCAAGTCCACTGAATATCAGGAGAAAACATTATGAAAAAATATCCTTTGACCTTGATCGAAATTATGGGTGTGGTCGCCCTGATCGTGATTCTGATGGTGATCGCCATCGGTGCATATTCATACGCTTCAGATGCCTCCAAAGAAAAAGCCACCACCGCTGCCATCACCCGCTTGAATAATGCGTTATCCGCTTTGAGTGATCGGGGCACAGGTTCACTGCGTACCACCGGTGATACTGCTGCCAACGGCTATGTGCCGGTAAAATTCGATGCCGATAATAAAAAACTTTATTTCGGTTCAACCACGATCGGCGGTGAAGCGGAATTCCAACTCTTTGCTCAAAGCATGGATGCCGATAATATCGATTCCATTCTGGATGAAGAAAACTTCATCGTTGACGGCTGGGGACAGCGGATCTTGATCCGGTTCCCCGGTAAATTCAACCGCGGCGGATTTGATATCATCAGCGCCGGCAGTGACGGCGTTTTCGGCGAGGATGACGGTTCGGCTTCCGAAACTGTTCCGCCGGTGGATGAAGAAAAATACCGGGATTCCGACGGCGAAATCATCTGTGATGATGTAACCAATTTCCTCTGACCGGCGGCGGCTCGCGGTTGATCTCTTGTCAAACTGTCGGACTCAAGTGCGGTCGAGTACATAGTACACTCCCGCACTTTCGCCTCGGTTTGACTTCGACCTCAACTTACGATCCATCCACCGGTTTTCGGCGGCGGCTCGCGGTTGATCTCTTGTCAAACTGTCGGACTCAAGTGCGGTCGAGTACATAGTACACTCCCGCACTTTCGCCTCGGTTTGACTTCGAC
>JAZNEV010000032.1:0-68724 GCA_045588835.1 Victivallaceae bacterium | reverse complement strand
TAAGACCGATTGGCCTCCGACTTAGTAACAGTGGCAACATTGCTGAAATCGGCATCTGCCGCGGCAGTACCATTGGCAGCGACCGTATCCATGAAGTAGAATCTTCCGGCTTTGCTCACATCGAGAGTACCGCCGGCGATGCTCAAATCGCTGTCACTGTAGAAGTAGTATTTGGAAGCAGTGGTGTCAAGCACATTTTCGCCATTGACCATGATCACTTCCGGATTGCCCTGAATGCGTTCAGCATAAGAATCATGCAATTCAAAGAAGTCACCGGCCTGACTGAATTTATTGAAGCCGTTGCCCTCAATGCTGCTGTCGAGAAGCACGGTTTTCGCCAATGCCTGAATGGCGATATCGTTGCCGTCACCGGCGACCACGTTGTAAATAACATCGCCGACAGTAATGGAGTCACCGACATAGTAGGTTTCACCTTTATAGGTGACACCGACACCGGTAAGATCAAACTCATAGGGATGACCGTTACTGGTGGTCTGTTCGAGCATGATGTAGGAGTCTTTGCCGAGCGTGGCAAGTTTCTCATCTGTGACCGTCAGATTGATCGAGTTGATATCGAGATTCTTGAAGTATTCTGCACTCAAAGTACCATCGGTAACGTTGATCTCACCGATACCGCTGACAACATGAGAAGCGGAAACCGAACCGCTGACATTCAACACGGCAGCCGTCTTGTAGTCGGAAATGTCATACACGCTGACCATGGCACCGGCTTCAACCGTAAGAACGGTATCGGTATCATTGTTGAAAATGATGTTGCCGCCATTGGTCGCAACCATTGAAGCACCATCTTTCAGCGTGACATTACCATTGATCCAGAAAGCACCATCCGACTGCTGGGGGGTGGTTCCGGCAGTCAGGTCGGAAGTGATGGTGAATGTACCGCCGTATGAGAGATACACATGCTGATCAAAGTGCATATCCGCATTGATCTTATAAGTACCATTCTGGAATCTGCCGTTTCCGCTGACAGTGATCTTGTCGCCGGAGATCACCGAATTGGTGACTTCTTCACCGACCGGATTTCCGGCACGGATGGCACCGATGCTCAACTCACCTTCAGCAGTCAGACTGCCCTGCAGATTGATATACCCGCCGACGTTGGATTCAACCAGAGTTGTACCATCGGCAATCTGAATACGCGTGGCATCATCATCGGTATTGGTGGCTGTACCGATATCAAGAGTTGATCTTCCGGAAACGGTGAAGGAACCGCTGTTTTCGACGGTTGCCGCTGAAAACGTTGAGTTGTCAAGTTTGAGGGTTCCGGTGTTTTTGTAACTGCCGGTCTGAATTTCCACGGAAGAACCGGTAATAGTCAAAGTACCGCCGTTACCATTGTAACGGTCATTGCCGGAACCTGTGGCAACCAGTTTTGAATTGGTCAAACTGTAAACGGAATCCGCATCTTGAGTCATAAAGATGGCAGTCTTGATGTCACTGTTTTCAAAAGACATATCAATAACATCATTACTCTCGCTGAAGTAGAGTTGAGCTGCATCGAATACAGAGTTGTTGACGTCAATGGTGAATTTGCCGTTCGTCTGGCTGTTGCTGAAAGAACCGGAGTTGCCGACAACAACGTAGGCATTATTCACGGTAAAGAAACTGCCGTCAACAGCATCGTTGCCTCTGGAAGTTGACAAACGGATACCCTTTTCAGCATAGAAAGAAGCATCTTCAGCCGTCAGAGTTGAACGGTCAACTGCACGGGCATCGACCAATGAACCGTTAACGGTCAATTTATCACCGTATCCCAGACCATAGGCGTTGCCGACGGTGTGGGTCAAAGTCAGAGAAGCACCTTCTTCAACAATGATTTCAGCATTTGCACCATTATATTCGCTGGCATAATAGGTACCGAAATCATAGAGGTTGTTGAAAGTGTTGTCACCGCGGAAAGTCACCTTACCGACAACACTTGCATCTCCGCCGACGGTGGAATCTTTGAGAATCGTGCCTTCGCTCAATTCAATATCATTGCTTCCAGCGGCAACTGCGGCGATATTCAGCGTGCTTTCGCCGGAAACGGTGAAAGTACCGTTGTTGGTGAGAGTTCCGGAAACATTCACGGTGGAATCTGTCACGGAAACGCTGGTGGAGGCTTTTGCTCCGGCAACTTCTTCCACCACACCGTCAGCATGGAGAGTCAGGTTCTTGGTGTTAAGAGTTGAACCGCTTTCCAAAGTGATTTTGGCATTGCCTTTGGCAGGACCGCCTTCGCTGTTGCCGAGATAGATGGCATAGTTGGCATCGGAATTCAGCGTTGCACCGTTGGTCAGTTTGATTTCAGCGACACTGGTGGAGTCATTGTTGTAAACATACATATTGACTCCGGTATGATTGGCAGTCGCATCGTCGATCAGAACAGAACCTTTGCTCTTCCAGTAACCGATATTGGCGGTCGCTCCATCTGTGATCTCAACCACTGAATCAGTACGGTTGTAAAGGTTGCCGAGAGTGACTGCAGTATCTTCGCCGGAGATGACAGCTTTATATTCGTTTTCTCTGCCCTCGTTACCGACATACAGAGTTCCGATGGAAGTGTCACCTGCCATGGTCAATGTGGTATCAGCAGCATTTTCATTCTTGTAACCGACCGAAACAATACCACTTGTCGCAACATCGGTAAAACTGCTGTCAGAGATGATTTCAGTATAACCGTTAATGGTCGTTTCGGAAACCTCCTGACCGCCGATTTCGATGTTGGCGGCGGTGATGGTCGCATCTTTGATCGCACCGTCAACCACGCCATTGCCGTCGATGGTCACACCATCGGCAGTGGCTTCACCATCAGCGATGATAACGTTTTCAGTATCAGCCGTACCGATATTACCGATCAGGGTGTTTTTGCTGTTGTTGGCAATAATGATGGTTTTGGCATCCAAATCAACATTGGCATGGCCGTCATTCTGCAGCACGATGTTGTTTTCAGCAGTGATCTTGGCGGCAAGTTCTTTATCGCCATCATAACCGCCATTGAGTTTGCCTTCCTTTTCACCCTCGCCTTTGGCATTGGTGATCTTGGCGGAATCTGTAGCATGGATGCCCCCTTCGACCGCCAGTACTTTGCTGTTTTCAAGCGTAACGTCTTTGGCAACGACTTTGTCGGTCAGAGTGGCTGTTTCCTCTTCTTTGAATTCCAGAGCGGCACTCTCGCCAACCACGAAAATATCGCCATCAACAATTCCGACACTCAAGCCGTCAGTTGCGCCTTTAAGCGTGATCTTGCCGGCGATATCTTCGGCAGTCAGGCCGCTACCGGTGATGTCAATGATCTGACCGCCGGTAAAACCTTCCAGAATGGTGATCTCGATTTTGCCGCTCTTGCCGAAAGTCAGAGCATTGGCAGTAAGTTTACTGGCACTGTCGATTTTCAGCGTACCGGCAATATTTACCGTGCCCGTATTAAATGTAATAGACGAGGCCGTCATCGTCACATTACCCAACTGGTTAACTGAACCACCGGAGAAGTCACTCAAACCGCCCTCAATAAATGTACCGCCGACAGTAACTTTACTGTTGGTCAAAGTAGTCTTGTAAAATGATGCCGTGGCAAAAGCACCGGCCACATTCATCGTGGTATCAGTCAGGGTCATACTGCCCTGGGCATCCAGATCCTGAACCGTGATTTCAGCATTATAGGCAGTCAGACTGCCGTTATAACGGATACTGATATCACCATCCTGATAAGAATCGCTCAAAAAGTGCAAATAGGCTTTCTTGTCACTGCCTTCAGTACCGATTACCAACGCATTTTTAATGTGGACATTACTGACACCGGCACTGGCAGGTCTGGCCATGGTGATCGTACCGCCAGCCTCTACAGTGACCTTGTAAGTCATATCCCATTTGCTCAATGCATTGCCGACAGTGGCTCCATCTTTGACAAGTACGCCGATTTTGCTGTAGTTTTTGTGATTGTTGTCAAAGGTATTGCCGGAGAGCGTATTGGTTTTTTCAATGACAATGGTTGAATTTTTCGCATTAGCGGTCGCGTAAGCATAAGCACCGGCATAGTTGGAATATTTTCCTTCGCCACCATCACTGTTGACATTCAACACGACCGGATCTGCCAGCATATCAACATTCTGCATGTTGTTGATGATAGTGTAGACCTCTTCAGCATCAGCGCCGTAAACCGCCGCAGAATCCTGACCGACGACGTAGTTCGCTTCGCCCATACCGACATAGAGCGTTTCGCTCGCACCATCAGCATCGGCAACGAAGATCGTGCCGTTGGCGGCGTTATTGTCGTTGAGATCCGCGATGATCGACAACTGTGATTCGACACTCAATCCGCTGTCGGCGACCGTCATATCACCGTCAGCCGTCGCTACCGTACCGCCGTTGAAATCGACGGCGATAACTTTTCCGGGAGCGGAAAATTCGCCTTCGCTGGCGACGACATAGTATGAATCATACTTGCCGCTGGCAACCTTGATCACGGCGTTGCTGTATTCCGCCGTCACGCTGGCGATCGCTTCATCAACTGAAGCAAAGGCCGATTCGCCGAATGCTTTGATCTCCCCGTCGATTCCCTGAATCTGGACGGATACAGAATCATCTGCATTCTCGTTCACGAATATGTTTTTATACATACTCATAGTGAACTCTCCTTTCTTTTGGTTGTTGTTAGTTTTTTGTGACCTTCACAAAAATACACATACTGTATTATATATTATTGTTTAAAAGAACTTCTGCCTTTGGCAACAAAAGCAAAAAGATCACCCGCGGCGTATGATTCTGCACCATATTCCGTAAGTGATCTTTTTGATTTTGAATTTTTTATAACGCAAACAGTATTTTTCATAGCCTCAAAAACACCGTCCTCCGCAGCGTTAATGTCATACTCAAATGAGCCGCCGCCCGGCGTACAAACCGCCGCACCGCCCGGAATACCGCTGCCGCTTTCCGGGTGACTGTGATGAATATTTCCGCGAAATGTCTGCCGGTCGGATTGATCCAGCAATAAGCCGCCACCGCCGCACAGCGGATGGTAAATGCCACCCCGGCAGCCGCTTCCGGCGCCGGAATATCCATCTGGCGGTATTCACTGCGGGGCAGAACACCCCTTACCGAGATCGTCTGATCATCACGACCCGGCAAATAGCAGTAATTTTTACTGACCGAACTGAACATTTCCATTCCTCAATTTCACTTGAATTTTCCCGCACACGCATATGCGTACACGCACACGCACGCATGATAAATACAACAATTGCTACTAATATACCGCCGCATTCCCGGGATTGCAAGCGTTTTTTTAAACTTTTTAACATTTTACGCCGTTTTTTTAAACGGATTTCACTGCCGCAGTTTTGATCGGTGCCATGGCGGACAATCATGAGCCGGCAGGTAACGGACAAAACGGACGATACAGACAAAACGGACGATACGGACAATCAAAGCAGTCTGCCGGGGTATTTTGGTGGTACCGGGGCGTGTTGTTACCGGTTACAATCCGGTAGAGCGTTTCCCGGCTCTTGTTCGCTTGAGGGGAGGCAAACGCTTCGCCTTTTCCTCCCCTCAAACACCCCTCCTTTTGCAAAGGCCTTTCCCGTGACAAAGAGTGGCCGTTGGCGTGACTTCCCGCAAAGGTAACGCCGTCGACTCCGTGGGGCGGCCGCCAGACCGGCTTTGCCGGTCGTCAAACGGCTTCGCCTGGGCGGCCTTTCCACTGCGCATGCCGGCTATTGCTCGACCGCTTGCTCATCCTTGCAACTATTGTTGTGGCGGCTTTTGCTCTTAACGGGCAAAAGTGCATTCGACTGCGGTCTGCGCGGTTTCCCGTGACAAATACGGCCATTTGCAGACTGCTTTGACTGTCCGTATCGTCCGTTATCCCCCGGCTCACAATCGCCCGCCACGGCACCGATCCAGACTGCAGTCTGCACGGTTTCCTAAAAAAAAATGCAACTTTTTCCCGGCAGTCACTTGAAAAATACTGCGTATGAGTGTATTTTATGAAGAATAACGGAAGTATAAGCAGTTCCCGTGCGGCATCATTCCACCGCCCGCACCCGATCAGGCCGCTTCCGGAAGACGATGACAAGCTTAGTTTGTACGGCGTCGCCAGTTTCCCGACTGTTTTCAGAAGGGAAGGTTGGTTGCGCTGATTTTTCGTGTCTTCAAAAAAGGCAGCGAAAAGTGAAACAAAGTACTGAAAGTAAAGACTTTTAATGAGCTTAAGCAAACAGGAGAAAGTAAAATGAAAGTCAGAGCGTCGGTGAAACGCAGATGCGAATTCTGCCAGATCATCAAACGTAACGGCAAGATCCGGGTCATCTGTTCCCGCGATGCGCGCCACAAACAGTGTCAGGGTTAATCCCCGAAAAAGGTTTTTCTCAACAAGTTAATCATAAAAAGGATAGAAATCATGCCCCGTATCATTGGTGTGGACATCCCCGGAAACAAGCGCATCGAATATTCTCTGCGCTACCTCTACGGCATCGGTCCGGCGAAAGCGTTGGAAATCATCGAAAAAGTCGGTATCGATCGCGACCTCATGGCTAAAGACCTGACCCAGGATCAGATCGCCGCCATTACCAAAATGCTTCAGGACGATCTGCTCGTCGAGGGTGACCTCCGCCGCGCTGTCGCCGCTGATATCCGCCGTCTTCAGCAGATCAACTGCTATCGCGGCATCCGGCACCGCCGCAACCTGCCCTGCCACGGTCAGCGTACCAAAACCAACGCCCGTACCCGCAAAGGCAAAAAAGTTACCATCGGTGCCATCCGTGACAAAACTCAGCGTCGTCTGGCCGCCAAAGGCTGATAATTTCGCCGCATGAGTTCAAGCAAGTTAAAGTAAATCAATTCAATTTGGAAAGTATAGAAAAATGGCTGAAGAAGTGAAAGTTGCGGAAGTCACCGCTCCGGAAGCGGAAGTTACCGCTCCTGCCCAGAGACAGCGCAGCAAAAGCGGTCGCTATATTCCCAGTGGTATCGCCTACATCCTGGCGACATTCAACAACACCAAAGTTACCTTTACCGACCTCCATGGCAATGTGATCAGCTGGTCGACCGGTGGCAAAAACGGCTTCAAAGGATCCCGTAAAAGCACCGCCTACGCCGCTCAGGTCATCGCCGGCGATGCCGCCAAAAAAGCCATGCTGCTCGGCATGAAAGAAGTCGAAGTCCGGATCAAAGGACCCGGCGCCGGCCGTGAATCCGCCGTCCGCGGTATCGCCGCTGCCGGTATGGAAATCAGCGTGATCAAAGATACCACGCCGGTTCCGCACAACGGCTGCCGTCCCCCGAAACGCCGCCGCGTCTGACGATGACAGTGTGCCGGAATACGGTTTTTCCGGGGCACTGCATGATGCAGCAAGTTTAGTTGAATAAGTGTCCGCTGCGGCACAAGCAATTTTTGGAGGATAGAGTTATGAGTTCATCAATCGGTTTCCCGATGCCCAAGTCGCTCATCGTTGACGAAACGACCGAGACCCAGACTTACGCAAAGTTTACCGCCCAGCCGCTCCAGCGCGGTTTCGGTCACACCCTGGGCAATTCTTTGCGCCGGGTCCTGTTGTCGTCCCTCGACGGTGCGGCTATCTCATCCGTGCGGATCGATAATGCGAAACATGAATTTGATTCTCTCGACAACGTCGTTGAGGATATCACCGAAATCGTACTCAATCTGAAGTGCGTCAAACTCAATACCCATGCCGAAGGTCCCAAAACTCTGGAAATCGTCAAAGACAAAGCCGGTATCGTCACCGCTGCCGACATCGTCTGCGACAGCACCGTCGAAGTGCTCAATCCGGAGCAGTTGATCTGCACGCTGGATAAAGATAAAAAGTTCCACGCTGTCATCGAAGTGATCAATGGCCGCGGATATCTTCCCGCCGAGGAAAATACCGCTCCGCGTACCATCGGTACCATCCCCGTTGACTGCCTTTTCAGCCCCGTCACCCGCGTCAACTATCAGGTTGGTGCCGCCCGTGTCGGTGAAGAAACCGAAATGGACAGTCTGGAACTGGAAATCTGGACCGACGGCCGCATCTCCCCGCGTACCGCGCTGGAAGAAGCCGCCAGAATTCTCCGCGACCACCTGCAGCCTTTCATGGGTTCACAGGTTCAGGAGAAAAACGTGGTCCTGACCGAAGAGGAAGAAAAACAATTCAAGATGCTCTCACAGGATGTCGAAGTCCTCGACCTCTCTGTCCGTGCAATGAATTGCCTCAACAGTGCAAATATCAAACTGGTATTTGAACTGTGCAACAAGACTGAAAGCCGGATGCTCAAATACCGCAACTTCGGCAAAAAGTCACTGGATGAGATCAAAGAAAAAATCGAAAAGCACGGTTTGGAGCTGGGAATGACTCTCAGCGACCGGCTGCTCGCCGCCCTCGAAGCGGAAGCCGCCAAGGTGAGAGCCGATGCAGAGGAGAGTAATTAATCATGCGTCATAAAGTCGCCACTTTCAAAATCGGTCGTTCCGGCGCCCATCGCCGGGCGATGCTCGCCAATATGGCGAACAGCCTGTTCATCAACGGTCAGATCGAGACCACTCTCGTCAAGGCCAAAGAACTCCGCCGTTTCGCTGAAAAACTCATCACCACCGGTAAAAAAGGTGATATCCACAGCCGCCGTCTGGCTTTCGCCAAACTCCGCAGCCGTGATGCCGTCAAAACCCTTTTCGACGAAGTCGCACCGGCTTATGCCGAACGCAACGGCGGTTACACCCGGATCTATAAACTCGGTTTCCGTCGCGGTGACGCCGCCGAAATGTGCCTGATCCAGCTGGTCAAGGATGAGGCCAAATAAGTTTTACGCTTGCCGTAAATTTTCAGAGCAGGTTCACCATGTTGTGAACCTGCTTTTTTTACTTTGAAAGGTTATGAATATGAGCGAAATCAGCAAACTTGTTCCGCAAAAAGTATGGGAAGTTTTTGACCTGATCTGTTCCATACCGCACATTTCCAAACATGAAGCCGCCTTGGCGGAAAAATTGATGGAACTGGCCGGAAATGCCGGATTGCAGGTCACTGCGGATAAAACCGGCAACGTTATAATCAAACGCCCGGCGGCCAAAGGTTTTGAAAATGCGGAACCGGTGATCTTGCAGGCACATATGGATATGGTTCCGGCCAGTGCCGGAGATTTTGACTTCATAAACTGTGCCATCACCCCATACATCGACGGCGAATGGGTCAAAGCCCGCAATACCACGCTCGGTTCAGATGACGGCATCGGCGTTGCTCTCGCCATGGCTTTGGTGCTGGATAAGGAGTTGGCCTGCGGCCCGTTGACGGTGATCCTGACCGTCGATGAGGAAGCCGGCATGTCCGGAGCGGCCAACCTTGCTCCGGAGCATCTGCAGGGCCGTTATCTGCTCAACCTCGACGGCAGTGACAATGGTTTCTGCATCGGTTGCGCCGGAGGGGCCAGACAGGAGATCACCTTCACTCCGGAATATGAGGATGCTCCGGCAGGCAATGCCGTGGAATTCATCATCGACCACCTCCCCGGCGGCCACTCCGGACTGTGCATCCATGACGACCGGGGCAATGCCCTTAAATTCATCGCTGAATTTCTCGATCAGCAACCGGATATCCGTCCTGCCTCACTCCATGGCGGCACAGCGGATAATGCCATACCGTATCAGGCCAAAGCCGTCGGTATAAGCACCAAAACGGTCGCAGAACTGCAACAACTGGCCGATGCGTATACGCTGATGATCAAAACCGACTGTCCCCATGCCCGGAATATGACTTTCCAGGTGGTTGAAACGGCCATGCCGGAAAAAGTCTGGTCGGAAAAATTCACCAAAGATCTGTTGAGTGCCATGATTCTGGTGCCGAATGAGGTGATCGACTTTGATGACCGGTTGAATATCGTCAAGACCAGCAGCAATCTGGCCACGATCCGCACCACGTCGGAAAAGGTCATCATCCGCACCAGTCAGCGCAGTCTGGTCGATGAGGAGCGTGACCGTATCTGTGCCGCAGTCGCATCTCACTTTGAACTCTTTAACGGCAAAAGTACAATGGGTGACATCTATCCGGCGACCCCGCCGCAAATGGATTCAAAACTTCTGCAAACCGCCGTTGAATGTGCCGCAAAACTGCAGAAAAATACCACCGCCTACGCTATCCATGCCGGTTTGGAATCCGGCTGGTTCTCCCGGAAAAACCCGGCCCTGGAAATCATCTCCTGCGGCCCGGAACACTATGATTATCACACTCCGGAAGAAAAACTGAATATCGCATCAGTGGGCAAATGCGATCAATTCCTGCGGGAATTGCTTGCGGCACTGGCCGGATAACTTCCCCCGGAACCGCCAAGACTCTGCCACCGGTCATATCCATCCGGCGGCAGAGTTTTTTTATCTGAAATTCGATCTGCGGATTTGAAATTGTTCCATTTCTGTATTACATTATTTCCGGAGTGGTGATATCAAAAGGAGATATGAAAAATGGAAGATCAAAACATCAATCCTCCCGCAGAGGAAATCATTGAAAAAGCCGCCGGTACAGAAAAAGCGGAAAATCAACCGGCCGCTGAAGAAAAAGAATCAGGAAAAAAGCAGAAGAAAAAATGTTCCATCGGCAAGCGGATCGTCAAATGGGTCCTGCGGAGCGTGGCGGCAATATTCCTGCTGCTGATCATCCTTGTAACTGCGGTGCTTATCTTTATCGATCCGATCGTCAAAACCGCCATCGTCAAAATCGGTCCCAAAGTCGCCGGAGTGGATATTGAGTTGGAGGATATATCCGTTCAGATTTTCAAAGGCCGGGTGGAAATCACCAATATGGTCATCGGCAATCCGGCCGGTTACAACTCTGAATACGCCGCCCATCTGGGCGATATCGCCGTCGAAACCGACATCTTATCGTGGCTCGGCGAAGGCAAAAAAATCATCCGGGATATCAAAATCAAGGATGTCACCATCAACTATGAAACCACGTTGCCCTTTTCCAACAACAGCAATCTGGATGATATCGTCAATCATATCAAGGCTGTCGCCGCCGGAGAAATACCGGTAAGCGGCCAAACCGCATTATCGTATCATTCTGCCAAATTCATCTGTGCTTCGATCTTTCCGGTCATGCCGGGTGATGCCAATATTCCGGTGGCAGTGAATGACGGTCAGAAACGTTTCCAGATCGATAAGATATCCATTAAAAATGTCCGTCTGGTGGTCGTACCCAAAGATTTTCCGAATTTCAGCGTGCCTCTGACCATAACCCTGCCGGAAATGGGCCCGGTCGGCACCAATCCGGAAGGATTGACCGGCCCGGAGATCGCCGCAGAATTGGCCGGACAAATCCTGCTGGGCATCGTCAGAAGTGTCCACGATTCCAGCAAAGAAATTTATCAGAACCTTTCCTCACAGGGATTGCAGGCGGCAGATGCCTTTATCACCGGGGTGCAACAGACCGTGGATAGTGCCAGACAACAGGGGGAAGAAGCCGCCGCAGCCGCCAGAGATGCCGTGGATAATGCCAGACAACAGGTACAGCAAATCGAAAATGACATCCGCGAAAGAAGTCAGAAAGCCGGAGAGGCTGTTGACCAGCTCAAAGACAAGGGCCGGGATATACTGAATAATTTCCGGAACCGGTAAAATTTTTCAATGCAGACGATGCCGCAATTGAATTGCGGCATCAATTATTTCCGGGGTCAGACGGCTCCAGGCGTCAGCATCCAGATAAATCATCCGATTTTGCCGGATCGCCGGCAAGCGGCGCAGCAACCCGTGCCGGAATGCCGCCTGCACTGCATTTTCCGGAATTCCGATGATCAAAATCAGATCGGGATTTTCCCGGTAGATATATTCAGCATTCAATATAAAATATCCAGCTCCGGCTCCGGAAGCAATATTATCCGCTCCGGCCAAAGCCAGTACATCGGAAATAAAAACATCCGCTCCGCAGGAAATTACCGGTTCAACACCGAATACCACTAAAGTTCGCACCCTTTGTGCCGGAAGTTCCGCCCTCAATGCGGCAATTTTGTTTTCAACATCTGCGGCCAGATTCTCCGCCGCAGATTCCCGGCCCAGCAAACGCCCCAAACGCCGCAGATTTCCGGGCAATTCAGCGATATTTGCAGTGGAAAAACGCTCTATTTTCACTCCGCAACGCTGCAATACTGCCCAGTTGGCTTCCGGATGAAGCGTGTCACAGACCACCACCGTCGCACCGCATTGCAATACCGCTTCCGGAAATGGCCGCCCCAAATCGCCCACCGCCGGAATACCGGATACTTCCGGAAAATAACAGGCACTGCTCCGGCCGCAGAGCGATGCTCCGCCATTGAGCAACAGTACCATTTGAGTCAATGCCGGACTCAACGATGCCACCTTTTCAGCGGCATTGAGCAACCACGGACCTAAAGCCAGTATACATAAATATTTAATTATTTTTGTCAATCCGGTCACGATTCACCCAAAAGTTTTCCATGACGGTTTCCTGATCTTTACCGCCGAACCATCCGAAACCGGACCCCTTGCCGCCTGATTCAAGGGTGATCGGCCCTTCACTGGAAACATGACCATCCGCCCACGCCACACTGACCTTGTCATTATGCCGGAAGTGCATCAATGATTCCGGCATAGATCCGCCGCTTTGACCGGCGAACCAGTTCCAGGTCGGCGGTTCGATGGAAATATTTTCCAACAGCTGACCGCCGGTCAGATACGCATTATCGGCGAACATCAGCGTTTGGGTCGGGCGGTCAAACTGCGATATTTTCGCCGGATGATTCATACCGGGATACACCTGTTTGTTCCACCCGCCGATACAGGATGAATAACCGTAACCGCCGGTGCCGTTATTACCGCCTTCCCGTTTGGAAACCAAGGATGGACAACTGCGGATATTTTCATCCTCGCCCAGATAATCATTCAATCCCCCTTCTGCTCTCACATCACCGTAACCGGAGGGATTGAATTTGCCGCACCAGTACGTTTTCCGCGGTCCAGAGTCGGCATCAAAAATGAAGTAATCATCATTATTTTCAGCATATAGCAAATTTGCCGTACCCAGCTGACGGATATTGCTCTGACAACTTGCCATACGCCCCCGCTCCCTTGCAGAATTCAATGCCGGAAGCAGGATCGCCGCCAGAATGGCAATTATGGCGATCACGACCAGAAGTTCAATAAGGGTGAACTTCTCCTTTAAAAGAGTACAGTTGTGCATGGTTTAATCCTTTCATGTTACGCGCACTTTGTACCACGGTGAGGATCTGGCTCTGCCCTTTCGGACATCACAGTTGCGCGACAGCTCCCGATTCGCACGGGATTCACTCATTATTCCGTGAAGATTGTCCTATAATATAGCATCAAAACCGGATTTTTACAATTTGCACCACTTGAAAAACATCCCTTTTGACGGTAAGTTATAGATAAAACATTTTTCAGGAGAAAAGATGATGTTCAACAAGACCAGTATGAAGTTTCTGGAGCAGCTCATGCGCTCCGCCAGCCCCACCGGATATGAATCTGAAGCCGCAGTCATTTTCCGGGATTACCTCAAAGATTGCTGTGAAGTAAAATGCGATGTCCTGGGCAACACCATCGCCGCACTCAATACCGATGCTCCGGTAAGGGTCATGCTCGCCGGACATTACGACGAAATCGGTTTCCAGATCGTCTACATTTCCGAGGAGGGCCTGCTCTACTTCCGGGCCAACGGAGGTATTGACAAACTCAATGTGCCATCCAGCGAAGTGGATATCATCACCGCCAAAGGCAAAGTACCCGGTGTGATCGGTAAAAAACCGATCCATCTGCTTTCAGAATCAGAACGCAGCAAGGCAATAGAAATCAAAGACATGTGGATCGATATCGGTGCGGAAAACCGCAAAGAAGCGGAAAAACTGGTTTCCGTCGGGGATCCGGTGGTCATGCGGGAAAACTTCCGGATGCTCAATAAGCACCGTTTCATTTCCAAAGGCACTGATGACAAGATCGGTGCATTCATCGTCGCTGAAGTCATGCGGCGGCTGGCCAAACGTCAACTCAATGTGGCAGTTTACGGCGTCGGAACCGTTCAGGAAGAGGTCGGTTTGCGGGGAGCGACCGCCGGAACTTATGCGGTGGATCCGCATATCGGCTTCGGCATCGACGTCGGCTTTGCCACTGATCTGCCGGATATCCCCCAAAAACAGTACGGCGACATCACGCTGGGCAAAGGTCCGGCTTTAAGTCACAGTTGCGACAATAATATCGTGCTGGGCAAAATCATCCGGGCCACGGCCAAAGCGAAAAACATCCCCTATCAGGAGTCAGTCGCCCACCGGGCCACCGGCGGAACCGATACCGCCGCCATGCAGTTGAGCCGGGGCGGTACGGCCACTGCGTTATTCAGCATCCCCAACCGTTATATGCACAGTCAGGTCGAAATGTGCGACCTGCGGGATGCCGAAGCGGCGATCGAATTGCTCACGGAAACCATCGCCGGATTCACCGGTAAAGAGTCCTTTTGCCCGGTGGAGTGATCCATGAAAACTCAAGAACACGGTCTGGGCAATTACGTTCACTCCGGCGGCTTCAACCGGCTGGCCGGGCGGCCCAGTGCCCCGGGCAGTTGGCGGCCGGAACGCAACGCCGCCAAATGGCGGATGTTTCTGGTCATCTGCGGTATGGCCTTTATGCTTACCGGGTTTTTCTTTGTAATTTTTTAAATCCCCCAAAGGAAATTGTTATGAATGATTTTGTCACCTCTCTGCCCGCACAGGCGGCGGCCGGATGTATTATCGAAACCGCCCGTGCTCAAGGATTGCTCGACCGCCCGGTAGCCGTTTCCAATGAATTGGCCGAAGCGGAAAAGATGCTTTTCATCAGGATGTTTCAGAAAATGGATGAACATATGAAAAGTTGCGGTGAGGAGCTGCACCCGGACGAAGTAAGTTCATTATTCACCTTTGTCTTTGCCAAAGCCGCTGAATCAGTGACCAATATGTTCAATCATAAGGAGCAGAATTTTGATCTGGCCGGAATGTTTGACGGTCGCATACCGCTCTATGCCGATGATGCGGTCACTGCGGAATTCAAAAGTTCCAAATTCCCCTTTCTCTGTGCCCAAAACTATCTGGAATTCACGGAAAATGAGGCCGGTGCGCTGGCCGGATGCGATCCGTTGCTGCTGCTCTTTGAGGCATTGAAGTGGTGCTTCCGCTTAAGTTGCCATCTGGCCGTAACGGTCATTGAAAACCATCACGCCATATCGTAAAACGAGGTGTAAATATGTTCAACGGTCTCGGGATGAATTCAGGCAATCTGTCACGGCTCTCTGATGCACAGAGCCGTTCGATCTCTCCGGAAAACTTCACCGGTGAACCCGGCAAAGGCGGTATGGCTGCCGAAGGTACCGGTGCTCATTGTGCCTCTGAATTGGGGCTTGGATGGAAAATTTCACCGAGTGTAGTCATTAAGTCCGGTGAAACATTCACCCTTGCCGATATCGATGGAGCCGGGGCGATCCAGCATATCTGGATGACCGTCGCCGGAAGGCACAACCGCTTTTACATCCTCCGGGTATACTACGAAAATGAATCCACCCCTGCTATTGAGTGTCCGGTGGGGGACTTTTTCGCTATGGCCTGGCCGCAACAGAAATTCACTCCGCTCAACAGTATGATGGTCACCCACAATCCGGGCAGTGCCTTTAACTGCTACTGGGAAATGCCGTTTCGCAAACACTGCAAAATCACGCTGACCAATATGGATGTGGAAAATTTCGTTATCTATTATCAGATCGATTACACCTTGACCGCTGTGCCGGATGACTGTGCTTACTTCTGTGCCAGTTTCCGCCGATATAACCCGTTGAAATACAAAGAAGTCGTAACCATCGCCGACAACATCTGCGATGCCGGTCACTATGTCGGAACCTATCTGGCATGGGGCGTGAACAACACCGGCTGGTGGGGCGAAGGCGAAATCAAATTTTACATCGATGACGATGAGGAATTTCCCACCATCTGCGGCACCGGTACGGAAGATTACTTCTGCGGTTCATACAATTTTGACAGCCGCCTGACCCCGGATGGGGCCAGACAGTATTGCGAATATTCCACTGCGTATGCCGGATTGCCGCAAGTTATACGGCCGGATGGTCTTTATACATCTCAACAGCGTTTCGGCATGTACCGCTGGCACGTCTGCGATCCGATCCGCTTCCGCAAAAAACTGCGGGTCACGATCCAGGCTCTCGGTTGGAAACTCGGTGATGCTCAAGGCAAATACTATCTGCCGCTTCAGGATGATATTTCAGCAACTGCGTTCTGGTATCAGAAAAGTCCGGCACCGGAGTTGCCAAAGTTGCCGGATAAACACATCCTTGAGATCATCTGAATTTATTCAACGGCACTTCTCAACCGCTGTAAATCACGCTCAAATTGCCGGGTGTAGGGGTGATCCGTACCAAGCACCCGCCCGGATATATCGACGGCTTTCTGCAAAAATTCAATGGCTTCACGCCGCTGATTCAATTTGGCCAGCGTAATGCCGATCGCATAATCGGCCACTGCGATCCCGGCACATTCAGCACTCTGCAATGCCTCGTATACGGCCAGAGATCTGCGGAAATTTTCCAACGCATCGGAATATCTGCCAAGTGCATTATATACACTGCCGATCTGATGATAGCCGGCAGCCATACTCAAGTGGTTTTCTCCATAAAGTTCCCGGCCGGCAGTCAGATATTTTTCAAATTGTTCCATCGCCGCTTCGCAATCACCAAGCGAGAAGTAAAGTGCGCCGAGCGATTGACTGCTTTCCATCGCCTTGGCTGATAACGGACGGTGTTCCTGATCCAGAGCGGCCGCCATTTGCAACAAAGGCAGAGCATTTTCGTAATCCTCAAAAGATACCAGAAGCGAAGCAGATTCCAGTGCGATCTCACGGCGATGTTGCCACACACTGACCCGGCTGATTTCCGGCAGTTCAGCTCTCAAAGCCTCCAAAAATGCCACCGGTTGCTCTTCCTCACCATCCGGCCGGATGGCTGTCAGCACGGCGTGCAGAAATTCCCGAACCGCCGCTTCAGTTTCGGCATTAAACTGTGCTTCAGCCGCTCCGGCTTGAGCCCGGCGACTTGCTTCTGCGGCACTTGCCGCAACTTCCTGTGCCGCCAGTAAATCGGCTTGAGCCTTGTTTAAGGCTACGATGGCGGCATCTCTTTCAGCGGATATCTGAGTGATCAAGCCGGCCGCCGGATCGGGTTGAACTTCCTCAACCACAACAGGCTCTGCCGGTTCTGAATGAATTTTCCGTTCACTCATGTGCCGGTCAAACTGCCGTACTGCAGTGAAAAAATTGCCCAGAAAAAATGCCCCGGCCGCAATCAGCGATATCAACAGAAATGATATGATCTTTCTGCCGTTCATACGGCGGATATTGAGTTTGCGGATCACTTTTTCCACTCCGGAAAGCATTTTCAGCCAACTGCTTTGCTCCACCGTGATCGCTCCCTGCGGACAAAACTCCTGACAGCAATAACAGCGGATGCACCCGGCATAATCGAATTTGGGCAGTTTACGGTGCATTTTCAACGTTTGCGGCGGACACTTCCGGGCACACAATCCGCAGGAGATACACTTTTTCTTATCCACCACCGGCCGGGAAAGAAGCATTTTCCGCAATACTTTGCGTAAACTTACGGGGAAATATACGCCCCATTCCAGAATTTTCCGGGGTTCTTCAGGCAATTTGATCCGGTGAACCGCCGGAATATCACCATGATCACAGAAACCGGATAAAAGATTTCTCGCCCGTCCGCGGCGCAGGACCGGAGTATCGCTTATCCCCAGTTTCTCTGCCACCGAAGCATCGAGTGCCAGTGCATCGCCGGAAGCACACAGAAATCCCAATGCCACCGCATCTCCGCTGCCCGGCCCATTGCCCTCCATGCCGGTAATGGCATCAAGCAGAGTTATCTGCGGCCGGACCGCCAGATAAATATCCAGCAGCATATCGGCAAAATCATCGAAGTTACGCCCCACCGCCAGATGCCACGACAATCTTTCACTGCCCCGCACCAGACCGAAAAGGTTTTTCACCCCGCAAGTCAAAGTCATCATCGCATGAGTTTTGGCTTTCGCAAAGTCGATCAATAAATCATATTCCCGGAATTCCGCAGCCAACTCCAACTGGCGGTTACGGCACGCTTCAGGCATATCGGAAAATTTTTCATAATCACTGCAATTGCTGACCGTTACCCCCAATGCTTCCAATTCCGGCATGATGCCCATACTTCTGACTACGGCATCAGCGGTGCGTACCGCCGGATTTTCCACAATGGCGATCCGGCAGGCCCCGGCATTTTTGAGAAAGCGGCACAAGGCCCAAAGCAGTTGCGGATGGACTGTTGCCGGATCGTTTTCCTGACGGTACTCCAGCAGATTCGGTTTGATCATCACCGACTTGCCCTCTATGCCGCCATATCCGTTAAAAACCGGCAGTAAAATTTCCGGCAATGCCCGATCCAGTTTTTCAGCGCTGTAATCATCACACAAAGTGTAATATACTCCGACCATACTTCACTTTCCCTCAAAAAAAAGCGGAGACTGCACACCTGCGGTCTCCGCCGTATTGTTTTATGCTTCAAAATGCCGGCATATCGATCCCCAGCGAACCGCCGATGGATTTCATCTGCTCCTGCATGGCACTGCGTGCCGAAGCAAAGGCACTGTTCAAGGCTTCCGACAGGGCTCTTTCCAGATACTCTTTATCACCGAGCATTTCCGGGGCGATCGTGATATTGCGTACGGTGAAATCTCCCCCCACCGTAACACTCACGCCGCCGTTGGCCGTCGAACAGGAGAACTCCATTTTAGGCAGTTCTTCCTTGAGTTTTGCGGCACTTTCCTTAAGTTCTTTGGCGTGTGCCATTATTTTCATCAAATCTCCGAAGCCGGCCATTATTTACCTCCGTTTTTCGCAGATTTACGGGATAATCTCCACGCCACGAACGGACCGGAAAGGCAGACGGATGAGTAAGTACCCAGAATGATACCCCACATCATCACAAAGACGAAGTCGCTGATCTCCGGACCGCCGAAAAGCCACATGATGAATACCACGATAAAGGTCGTCAAACTGGTGATCAAAGTACGGCTGACCGTCTGATTGATCGACAGATTGATCAAATCACCGAATTTTTCGCCTTTATGCAGTTGCAGATTTTCACGGATACGGTCAAAGATGACCACCGTATCATTGATCGAATAACCGATGACCGTCAGGAAGGCCGCCACCGTCGTCAAACCGAGCGTACGACCGGAAAGCAGATAGATCGCCAACACCACCAGCACGTCATGCAGCAATGCCAGCACCGCCGCCACAGCATAGGATAACTCGTAACGTAAAACGATGTATGCACCGATACCCACCAGAGCCAGAGCGATCGCCCACAAAGCGGCTTTGGTGAATTCTTTACCGATCAAACCGCTCAATTGCTGGATATTGCTGCCTTCCATAGTCACGCCGCATTCGGGGAAGTTTTTCCGGAGCAATTCACCGACCTTGACTTTGGTCGTTTCCGCATCATCTTTTGAACCGCGCAAACGCACTTCCAGCACTTCACCGTCACCATCTTCAGCGGCCATATTGGTCTTATAGGTGACAGACGGTTCATCGTAACCGGCCCGGCGGAGCATATCAGCCATTTCGCTGGTGTTGCCCTTTTCAGTGTAGTTGAAAGTGATCGCAGATCCACCGGTGAAGTCGATGCCCAGCACCCCTTTGCCGCGGATCCCCAAAGTGACGATCAGCACCACCACCAGCAATGCAGAAACCATCAACGCATAACGCCAGATCCGGATGAAGTCAAATTTGGATTCTTTGATCAACTGCATCATCGTCAGTTTCTTGAGATCCAGGAAACGGAAAAGATAATCGTAAATAAGTCTGGTCACAAAGACCGCCGAGAAAAGCGTACTCAAAATACCGATGCAGAGCGTAACGGCAAAACCTTTGATCGCACCGGTTCCCACATACATCAGGATAAAACTGACGATCAAAGTGGTGATATTGGAGTCGATAACCGCACTCAAAGCCCGGTCGTAACCGGAATTCACCGCATTGACCAGCGACTTTCCGCCTTTCAATTCTTCACGGATACGCTCAAAAATCAGCACGTTGGCATCCACTGCCATACCGATCGTCAACACGATACCGGCAATACCCGGCAGAGTCAAAGTACAGTCAAATGCCGCCATGGCACCGAGGATCAAGGCCACATTCAACACCAGAGCGGCCACCGAGATCAAACCGCAGAAGTGGTAATAGATCACCATGAAAACCGCAACCACGATCAAAGAGATGATTCCCACATAGATACCGTTTTGCACACTGGCCCGGCCCAGAGTCGGGTCGGTGTCAAATGTGGCCTGCACATCGATCCGGAAGGGGAAACTGCCGGAAACCAGTGCATCAGCGATACTGCGGGCTTCTTCTTCGGTAAAGTCACCGGAAATCTGTGCACTGCCGCCGGCGATCGCTTCATTGATATTCGGAGCGCAATACAATTTGCCATCCAGCACGATCGCCAGCTGTTTGCCGACATTGTTTTCAGTGACCCGTTTGAAATCCAATGCACCATCGTGATTGAATTGCAGCATGATCTGCAATTTGCCGGTCATCTGGTCACGGTTGGCTCTGGCCATGGTGATATTACGGCCATCCATTTCAACATCGCGGGAAACGAGGAAACGGCGCGTCACCGGTTTGCCATTGACCTCCTCGATATATTCCATCAATTCGGCATGATAGGGGATCGAAGCCGGATCGTTTCTGTATGCTTCGATCTGTTCATCAGTGGCCGGGATCACCAGACGGAAGTGCAATTTGGCACTCATGGAGATCAAGTCACGCAACTGGCGTTTTTCATCACGGGAAACGATCGGCGCACGCAAAACGATGCCGCGTTCACCGGAAGGAGCGATCTCCGCTTCAAAAATACTTCTGGCTTCCAGACGTTTGCGGAGCGTTTCCACCGCCACATCACGGTAACGGTCAAAATCATCCTCCATGCTCCGACGCATTTCCTCACTGGGATTTTCGTCCGGCACCAGATCCAGATAGAATTCCACACCGCCGTTGAGATCCAACCCCAGACGGATGGAACTGGCGGCATTTTTACGGATCAGACTGATAACGTCACGATCCGACTGGGCATCCGGAGCATCGACCAGACTCCGCAAACTGATACCCAGTTCCGCAGAGGCCTGCTGCAAAGCTTCAGACTGAAAGAGGTTCGGATCGGCCTCCTCTTTGGCTTTGGCCAATTCGATAACTCTGGCGGCATCCTGATTATCCGGATCGATGAGCATTTCCTGAAATACTTCATAATAATCCTTTTCAGCCAGGGGATACATCGCCGCACAGAATACGGCGACCACCACCAGCACCAGCAGTGAACGCAAAAGCAACGGTTTCTTATTCATTATTTTTCACCTCTTTTTTAGGTTCATCCTCGATCAACGAAACGCCTTCCCGGATGACCAGCACTTTGACATTCTCGGCGATTTCAACGAGAAACTCCTTTTCCCGTACTTCTGAAACCTTGCCCATCACGCCGCTGTTGAGCATGACTTTGGAACCTTTGACGATCCTATCCAGCATTTCCATACGCTGTCTTTGCTGCTTCTTGCTGGCTCTGAACATCAGAAAAATCATAAATGCGATCAGAATCAGTGGGAAAAAACTGCCGATGTTACCCATATTGAAATACTCACTTTCTTCTTGTTGCGGTGCATCCGGCTCACTTTGAGCATCCGATGCACTTGCTTGTTGATTATCACCCTCTGCGGCCGCCGGAGCGGAAACCGTCTGCCCGCTTGCCGGAGCGGCCGCACTCAAAGTGCTTTCCGCCTGAAGCGTACCGCAAACGCAGAATCCAGCGACCGTCAGTAACAGAAAAACACCTTTGAATCTCATTTTCACACCCTTTGTTTCAATTTACAGCCGGCACACCGAGCAAAGAGAGATGCTTGTCAAAGTGTGCTTCGATACGGGCATCGTAATCGGCTTCAAATTTGTGCATCGCTTCAAAGAAACGCTGACGCAAAGCACCGGTCAGGATCGGTCCGTAGTTGATATGAAGCAACTGGCGGGCTTCAGGCATGGTCATCAGACCGGGCAGCTCATCATCACTCAAAGTCGACAGAGCCGGGATCTTATTGAAATCGGCCGTGATATGATAAAGTTTAAGCATATCTGCAACATTATCCAAAGCACACTGGTGCATATCCCGGTACAACTGCGGATCTTTGTATGCGATCACCGTGACCGCTTCCAGCCAACTGGTACCGGCGGTTTTCAAATGCAGATAGTGGCGGGTCTCTCTTCCCACCGTGGGATAAACGGCAAATTTGTCACTGCCGCTGTGGACGGAAATTTTGTAATTGCCGTGATTACGGGCGATCAGAGCGTGGACTTTGAACTGCCGGTCAAATTCATCCAGATCACCGATGTAGTCGATCGCTTTCTGGAATTCACCGATGAAACGGGGAGCCAGAGAACTGAATTCCACACCTCTGCGATGCAATTCACGGGCAATGAAAAGGTGATGTGAAGGCAGTGTCGGACTGCTGGTTTCGTCAATACTGATCTCCAGATCAAATTCTTCACCGCGGGCCGCCTTGAGGTGTCCGTGGACCTGCGAAGCGAAATCCAGAGCCGCCGTATACATCACCGCACAGCGTCTGGCCGTAAGTTCATCCAGTTTGACACTGACATCCTCACCGAGGATGTATTCTTTACCGGCATAATCGGCAGAGATCAGTTTCTGAAGTTCAGCCGGCAATCCGGCAAAGGCTTCATTGACCGCAGCCGCATCCCAGTCACCGGCCGCCGCATTC
Source organism: Victivallaceae bacterium (assembly GCA_045588835.1). Taxonomy (GTDB): domain Bacteria; phylum Verrucomicrobiota; class Lentisphaeria; order Victivallales; family Victivallaceae; genus UBA1784. The sequence goes on along the minus strand of JAZNEV010000032.1, from coordinate 45,885 downwards.
ATCACATCGGAAAGATCCAGTGTGATCATCGGCATTCCGGCAGCCAGAGCCATGTCGATATCAGCAATGGTTTTGAGATGGTCGCCGTCAGCACCGTAACCGTCACGGTAATCGGAAGCAAACACCAGGAAACAGGCATCATCGACCACCTTGCGGAAAGTCCGTTTGGTCATGGTCAATTCACGGATGGATTGCTGGGCCAGTACCGGAGAAACCTGCACTTTGGCCGCCGCACGCACATGACCGGTCGTAGCCAGACCGAGACGGTCGCCGCAACCGACCGTGGTACGCACATTACGCAGACTTTTCGGAGCGGTCCACGGGAAATATTTACGCAATGCCGCCGCATTTGCTTCAGAAAGTTCCCCTTTGAGAGCAACAGCTCCACCGGCCAGAGCGACCGTTTCGCCCTCGAATCCGCCGGGCAGATCTTTTTTACCGGCGGCCACGGTCAGCAGGAACTTTTTTTCCGCATCCCGGCACATCAGCACGGCGGCATTGCCGACGGCGTGTACGGAATCAGCATACACCGTCACCCCTCCGGAACTTTTCAGCACTTTGTCTTTCAGCACCGCTTCCCCCTTGCCGAGATAAGCGATAAGACTTTCTGCAATTTGTTTCATACAAAACCTTTCTATTGAAATTTGTGCAAAAAACACCTTATTCATATACAATTATGATTAATATAGCACTGTTCCTCACTTTTTTCAACTGCCGCCACTTGAAATTTTTCCGCGTGATGATATATTAGCCGTGACCGGAAAATTTCACAACCGCCCGGAGGTATTTTATGGGAATTATAAGTGCATTATTCGGTAATGCCGGAAAAGTGGATAACGATAATATCCAGGAACAGTACAACAACCTTTTCGTGGAAAATGAAAAGGTCGAAATCGCTTTCAAACTTATCCGGGACGTCTACATTTTCACCGATAAACGGCTGCTGCTGATCGATAAGCAGGGAATGACCGGACACAAGACCGAATACCTTTCCATACCCTACAAAGCGATCAGCCGCTTCAGCGTGGAAAGTGCCGGACACTTCGATTTGGAAGCCGAATTGAAAATCTGGGTGTCATCCGCCATTGAACCTGCTTTGCAAAAAACTTTCAACCACTCGGTGAATGTCTACGAGATCCAGAAACTGCTGGCCACCAAAGTCCTCGCTTAAAATTCCCGGCGGAATATGCCGAGCAGACTCTGACTGATAATATCGATCAGACGGATCTTGCGGTCGATCTCACACTCCACCCGGCGGCCGCATTGCAGCGGCACATCGCCGTCAAAGCGTAATTCAAGCTGATAATAGAGCCGGACGGAATGAAATCCGCCCGGAGTTTCATCATTGTGGTACATGGGGATCCGGCCGCCGAAAACCTGCAATAAAGGCGAATCATAAAGCGGGATCGCCACCTGACTTACTGCAACGACTGAGGCACTGAAACTTTGCAGATCATCCCCCACCCGGATCACCGCCCGGTCCCCCGGACGCAGTTTACCGGCATCACGGTCATCGGCATAAGCGTAAACCGCCACCTCCGGCGAAACGATCATACCGACTTCAGTTCCTTTGGGAATAAAGCGGCCGCGACAGAATTTTGAAGCATTTTCCACGTGAAATATACCGCTTGCCGGAGCAGTCACCGTCAGAGCCTGACGGCGGCGTTGCAATTCGGCCAATGCACTTTCATCGGATTCGATCTTCTGCCCGGTAACTTTCACCCGGCTGAAATTTTCCGCATCAAGTTCATCCATCGCCAGTTGACAACGGTCATACTCCAGAACAGAGTGCATTTTATCAATGGCAAAAAGCAACTGCGGAGACTCCAGCGTGAACAGCGGTTCATTAGCCGCTGCCGCGACCGGCGTTGCGGGCAGATCACCGGTCAGATATCCCCCTTCACCGGCAACCACCATCACCCGGCTGACCGGCACGACCATGCCGTCAAGTGTAACTGACCAATTCAACGGCATAAAGAGTATCACTCCAAGCACGCTGATCAGCACGATCCCCAACAGCACCCCGGCTTTACCGGCCGATTGGCGGTACAACTCACGGATCGTACAAATTTCACGGATACACGGATAGATGAATATCATATAAATTTCCAGTATCAGCAGTATCACCGCGACGACCTTGATAAATTTATGATAGATGACCATGATGATCGCCGTATACAGAAATGTGCGGTAAATAAAGGACGTTATGCCGAATAACAGCATGAACCAGCCGTGTTCATGCTCCGGCTTTTTTCCCAGACGCAAAAGATAATACCGCCAGAATTGTTTGACATATTCCCCGGAGCGGGTCATCAGATTGTCGATCCCCGTCAGATCGCACAATATATAATATCCGTCATAACGGATACAGGGATTGCCATTGACTAAAAGCGTGGAAATGGTACTTACGGCAAAGATGTAAAACATCGTGGATTGCCACGGCCCGGGCGGCAGATAAAAGTAAAACAGTGCGGCAATACCACCGGCCAGCAATTCGGCAATCACTCCGGCAGCATCGATCAACAACCGCTGTTTTCTTCCGAGAAGCCAACTGTCAGTCGTGTCTGTATACAATCTGGGATAAAACACCATGAATCCGACGCCGATGCCCCTCACCCGGCATTTGAAACGGATCGCCGCCAGCGAATGAGCCGCCTCATGGATGACTTTCAGCAATATGACCGCCGCAAAATACTTCGCCGCCCCGGCCCATGAGAGAGTATCCATAAAAACGGTACGCACCTGGGAAAAATCCCGGATGGCCAGCAGAAAACCCCAGGCCGCCGGTATGGCCAGCAGCAGCAAAAAAAACTTCGAGGCCAGAAACGAAACAAATGGGCCGATCGCTTCAAAAAACTTTTCCGGATGCCACGGCGGCAGACGGAAGTACATATACATGGAGAGCATCCGCAGAAAACGGCTCTTTTCCCGGCGTTGGGCAAGTTGATGCTGTTTGGCGGCGATCTGGGCATAGCCCGGTTCAAAAAGATTGTTCTGCTGTAAAAATACCACCAGCGAAACCAATTCATCTTCAGTGACCGCGATGCCCAGCGAAAGGAGTTTTTCCTGAAATTTTTTCAGCGGCATGGCTTCTGTCATGTAAGCGATGATCCCGGCGGCACGCTCCGATATCCGGTAGTACGCATCAGCCTGACGGTCAAAAAGCATCACCGGATCCCGCCGCACAATGACCACATCTTTGCGAAGCACCCCGGTTTCGATCTGCCTGTGTTTATTCATCACAGCCCCCGGAAACAGAGCAAAGCACTTTTGAAAAGCCGGTAGCCCAAAGATACTTCACGGCCGTAAAGTTTGGCGATGCCGCGCATACCGTACTTCAAGCCGTCTGCCGTGTCAGGCAGTTGAGCCAGCACCGTGTAGCAATAACTGTTTTGATCGGTAAGTTCCGGATAGGCGGCCACATCCACCACCCCGGCCCTGATCCTTTCCTGCGGTGCAGTGTGCAAGAACAGATCCACCGAGAAATTTTCCTGCAAAATGGATGAATCTGTTTCATTTACCGGTATCCGGGCGATCATGCGACTGCCGCTGTATACCTCAAAGATCACATCACCGGTTCTGACTGACCGGCCGGCCATATTGTCACCGCCCTGCCCCTGAAGCACCAGCACTCCGGATGCCGGAGACCGGATATCGGAATTATCCAAAAACCACTGTGCTTCGGCAATGGCCACTTCCAGACTCCGCCGCCGGGCCTCAAGCAACTGCACTTTGCCCATCTTTTCCGCATCGGTAAAGGCATTGCGTTCCTCAAGGGCGATTTCGGCATCCAACTCCGCCAATGCACTTTGTGACTGCTGCAAACGGTATTGGAAAACCGCCGTATCGTAACGGGCGATCACCTCTCCGGCGGCAACTGTTGAACCGTCTTCACGCAGATATTCAACTATTGAACCGTCAAATTTGGCATAAACCGGCACGACCGCTTCCGGCCGCAAAGTAAATTCAGCGGTGGTACTTTCCGGCACCCGGATGAACATCGCTCCGATAATGAGCATCAGCACCACTGACCAGAATATACGGCGGCCCCTTTTGCGGTATACCGGGAAACCTTTGCGTCCGCTCAATTGATGAAACAGCAACGCTTCGGCTATCGTGCCGCCCATGAGCCGGGCAACATTTTCCACAAAAACGGGAACCTCTTTTTCATACTCTAAAAGCAGGATATATTGCGGAGTATTATCCGGCACGCCCGACGGACGGGGCAGTTGATAAATGAAATATACCAGATTTTCCCCGGCCAGCTCTTCCGGCAAACCGCTTTCCCGGTCAAGCACCAATGTTTTTCTGCCATCAAAACTCAGAGATTCGAGCAATTTGCTTTGCTGTAACGCCAGACGGGAACGGGGATTTTTTTCCGGAATGCCGGATTGGGCGGATAATTGAGCCTTTTTGCCGTCAAATTCAAAGAGGGCGGCACTGCGGAAATTCAATACCGTTTTGCTGTCATTGACCGCTCTGGCGGCGGCTTCATCAAAATTGGCGGCATTGAAAAGATCATGGCCGAATTTCAGCACAAAGGCAAATACCCGCAATTTAGCCGCTGTGTCATCATTCGCCATCGTACAACTCCCCGGTGGCTCCGGCAGTCAATGATCCGTCGCGGTTGTCGATCCTGACCCGGATGCGAATTGTTCCGGTACGGTGATCGGCCTGCGGTGAAACTTCATATATTTCACCGGTGATCACTTTTCCGGAATCAAGTTTGATCCGCACCGTCTGCCCGACGGCGGTCAAATCGCGGTTATGCATCGGCACATTCATCACTGCCAAAAGCGTGTTATCATCAATGATCCGGCAGATCGGCTGACCGGGTCTGACCGTTTCATATTCTCTGGTCATGATCTCCACGATTTTGCCGTCAAAGGGGGCGGTGATCCGGCAGCAGGAAAGATTCAACTGTGCTTCACGCAGAACCACAGCGGACATATTGCGTTCAAATTCCGCCTTTTTCAGAAGATAGTCGCTGGTCAGATTGCGTTCACGCAAACGCTGCTGATCCTCAAAAGAGGCCTGATCAAATTTGTGCTTTTCACCCGCCCGCTGAAACTCCAGTCTGAAACGCTCATCCACCAGCGAAACGATCACGTCTCCGCTTTTGAATGACTGACCGATCCGGAAACTGTAAGGCTGTAAAACCGAATCCACCCGGGCCGATATCACCGCTTCACGGAAAGGAAACAGCACCGTCCGGATCCTTTCACCGGCAGTCAGCGGCAGGACCGCCAACAGAGAAAAGCACAATATCTGAATCAGTTTCATGCCAGAAGCATCTCCTCCAGAACCTTTTCGAAATCACTTTTGAAGTTATCCGCTTTGCTCTGCAATTCAAATGCTTCAGGCAATGCACTCCACGGCAAAATTTCTGCAGTGTCATCGTTATCGATATAGAGCGATTCCGGCGTTTCCACCGGAGCATCGCCGCGTACTTCGATCACGGCATCACTGCCGGGGGAGAATATCTCATTGCCGCTGATAACGCCCTGCGGATTGACGGTGCCGGTAACTTCAAATACGGCACTCTCACGCATGGGGGAATCCAGCGTCATCGGTTTGTATTCCAGAATATCCACCTGACTGACCGCTCCGGCGCCCGACGGGCCGTTGCCGCGGATGAGCAGTTGCTGATCCATGATGCCGCGCCCGTAATTGAGCATGGTATGCGAAACCAGTTCGGCATAGTTCATCGTATAGATGTTGCCGTAAGGATTATCACCGCCGATGCCGTTGGCAGTCAGGTCGCCCTGTATCGAGGGGATGATTCCGGAATAGTCCGGGTTGCTCACGCCATCGGAATAATCCGCTCCGGCCGGGTTGAAAGGCAGGATCGTCACCGTGGCAGTGGGATTCAACGCATTATAATTGCTGTCAGTGATGGTCACCGATATCTCATAATCACCGACGGCGGCAAAAATTTTGCCGTTCCAGTTGATCGGCAGATCGACCTTGTTGCCGTGGATATCCACATAATACGCACTGACCTTGCCGCTCTGATCGGTGGAATCATACAAATACGGTGAATCGCTGACGAAATGTACGGTAACATCTTTGGGATCGATATCGCCGCTGCCGGAAATATTGTATGAATCCGGCAGTTTGTAGTTTTCCGCATCACTGCCGGTCAACCCCAGATCGCCGGTAACATCGACCTGAATATCATTTCCGGCATCCGGAGAAACGAAATCAGCATCGGCATTGCTCCAATCGACCGTTACATCATCACCGGCAACGGCTCCGCTGAATGTGCCGCCGGATAAGGTGGCATCAGTCGTGCCGTCATAGGTCTTGTCATTGACGGTGATCTGCGAAATACCCAATTCTTTCTGATCGACCGTAAACTGCGCTCCGGTAAAGGAGATGATCCTGTAGTTGGGATTGCTGCCCTCAAGCAAACTGCCCTGAATGATATCGTAATCACCGGCCTTGAGATTATTCGATGAACTGTATTGCGGATTATCGATCTCCAGCGTGCCGTTAAGCACTTCGCCATTGGCCATGCCGTCTTCGCCGACGGTATATTCCAGTGTCGGGAGCGTGTCGCCGTAGGTCATGGATTGCCCGCTGTTGACCGTAATGGAAATATTCCGTTTATAGACAGTCAATTCGCCTTTTTCGGTGGTGATGATATAGTTGCCCGCATCCGTACCGCTCAACAAAGTGTAGTTGGTAACTTCATTGTAACTGGTTCCGGCATTGAGCCTGCTGCCGGAAACGGTCACACTTGCCAGACCTTCACCGGTTGCAAAACCGTAACCGGTATCGGCATCAAAAGCGGAATAAGTGTAGCCGCTGTCGGTCAATTCCGTGCCGTCATATTTTTTGCTGTCACTGTCGGCAGTGATGACCACGGTGCGTTTATCCACCTGCAATGTACCCAAGATCTTCAGAATGTTATAGTTGGCAGAAACATCCTGACCATCATGGGTTATATAATAATCAAAAGTATTCTGTGACGAACCGGAATTCAACTGACTGCCGGTAGTCGTCACGGTCAGTTGATCGCCGGTTGCCAAAGTGCCGCTGTAAGTGTAGGTGGTATTGGTCAATGCCGTGCCGTCATAGAATTTCTGCGCATTGCCCGTGGTGACCGTCACATTGATCGAGGCCTGTCTGACTTCCAGAATACCCAGAACCGTGGTGATCACATAGTTCTGCGCCAGAGTGCCGGAATTGAGGGTGTAAGTGAATGTATTGTCACTCGTTCCGACAAAAAGCTGTTCTCCGGTAACGTCAAAATCCGCCCCCTCACCGGTGACGAATCCATCACCGGAAACCGTCACATTATCATTGGTCAGCACAGTACCGTCATAAAATTTCTCATCACTTGCCGAGGTGAATGTGATCTGCCGCGGCGTGATTTTGACCGTGCCTACTTCCGCATCGGCAACTTCAGCATCGGCTCCGGCAGGTACATTGGCTCCGGAAAAATCAAATTTACCGGTAATGTCACTGGAATCATAACTTATTGACACCGTGATATCTTCAGCACAGAAAAGATAATCTCCGGCATCCTTGCCGATACCGTCACTTGCGACATCAGCGGTATTCAGACCGTCGGCATCGATCGTCAGTTTTCCGGCACTGCTCACCACAGAACCTCCGGCGGTCATGTAAGTTACCGCCAGATCCTTGCTTGCGCCATCGTATTTATGAGTATTGACCGCAGCATCATCGCCCACGACTTTGATCAGCGTCTTACCGGCGACCGCACCGATGAAGAACTCGTTGATCCCCAGATAACTCTGCGCCGTCGTCCGGCTGTTGCCCAATTCATCGGTAAAGAGCGTGGAAGTCGCTCCGGCAGGTTGCCCGGCACTGCTGCCATTCAAATCCGCCCAACTGCCGTCATTTTTCAGATACACCAGATTGCCATTGGCATCGTAACCGGTAAGCGTACCGGCATATCCGGCGATATCGCCGTTATTCACCTGAATAACATTGTTTGCATCCAACGCCGGTGAATCGGTGCCGAAAACTTTTTGCATCGCTTCGGAATATGCCTGGGCATCCAGTTTTCCACTGCTATCCAAAACATTCATGGCAAATGAATTATCTTCAACGGCCACATTCCACGGCATTTCATCCGGCGCAGTGCCTTCCAGAGTAACGCCATAAATCGAATGGATCATCCGGTTGGTGACCGTGACCGCCGATGCATCGGAAACTGAATAAATATCCGATGCCCCGACCATTGCGCCGGTGGCGTCAACATTGTAATTGCCGAAAACGATGCTGTTGACGATATTCATTTCAGAATCTTTCCGGTCGGTTTTGGCAAAGATACCGCCGCCGGTGTAGCCTCCGCTGTTGGCATCATAATTGCCGGTGATGGTCGAATCTATCACATTGATCACGAATCTATCAGTCGAAGTGACATAAACCGCACCGCCGTCAGAAACCGCATTATTGCCGAAAAAAGTGGAATTGCGGATATTCAGCTCCACATCACAATAGTCGGCAATGATCGCCACACCGCCGCCGTTGCTGGCATGAGAATCAGCAATGGTCACGTTATCCAGCGACAAGGTTATCGAATCGTCACTGTTAATGCCGAAAGCATTGATATAGATCGCGCCGCCATCTTCCCCGGAAGTGGTATTGGCTGACCGGAAACCGTTTTGCAGAGTCATATTGCTTATGGAAATATCCACCTTGCCGTCAAGCCAATTGTAATACTCGAATATGCCGCTGACACCGCCGCCGTCAATGACTGTCTCACTAACGCCGTTACCGATGATCTGCACACTGTCATTGATTTCCAGTGCCGAATCGATCTTTATCGTTTTGCCATTGAGCGAATCGGCAAAAACGATCACATCCGCCCCGGCATTGTTATAGGCAAGTTCGATGGCTTCCTGCAAAGTGGTGGTCGCCGCCGTATCGTCGGCTTCCAGAGCATCGACGGTAATGGTATCAAGGTCATGAGCGAACTCATCGACTTCGATTTCAGCGGTTTCGATGGTACCGGAATGATATTCCAACTCCCAGTTTCCGGAAATACCGGTGACATCGGTACTGGCCGCCACATCGGCACCGCTGGCTTGAGCGATCATATCGACCAGTGCTTTTCCTTCAGCACCGGCGGCGACATCACAGCCGTAAAGCATGATATCGCCGTTTTCGCTCAAGTGTTCACCGATCGCCTGCCATGCCGCCGCATCGAACTTACCGGAACTGATCAATTCACCGTTAAGCACGAAATGCCCTTCACCGCCGTGGGAAACCAGATGGATGGCGGAATACTCGACATCACTGCCATCTAAAAATGCATTAAGTTCAGCCAGACCGGTATTATTATCAAGGATCAGCACTTCCTGATCAGGCTCCAGCGCATTGATGAATGCCTCTTTATCCGCCATTGATGAATTGATGACCACCAATTCTCTGCCGGAAGCCTCCTCCATCATGCCGGGGGGTATCTCACCATCGATCAGGGCATCGATGTCGGCATTGACATCGGCGATATTTTCCGGGGAGTCATCCGCTGGCGCATGATCCATTGCCGCCGGATTTTCCGGCGGAGCATTTTTCAGCGCATTGCGCTCCTCTTGTGCCTGACGCTCACTTTCGCTCACATCGGCATTGGGATCAAATTGTGCCGCTTCAGCCGCTTCGACGATCTCCGCCGCAGCCGCCGCTTCAAACAACACCCGATCCTCAAGTTTGAAAAATTCAAAATCTTTCATTTCAGATCACTCCTTGCTGTTTACTTCTCCGTGGGGTCAGCGGGGATCTCCGGGGCATCCGGATCGGCGGCAGAGCCAGTTGTTTCCGTCCGGGCTTCTTCAGCATCTTCTTCTGCGGCGGCCTCATATTCGGCTCTGGCCCGGGCCAGTTCTTCTGCGGCCCGTTCACGCTCGGCGGCCAGCTGACTTCTCAAGTCTGCCACAGTTGCTTCGTGAAGATTCTCAATACCCAGAGCATTGAGTATCCGGTAGTAGGAAACATAATAGTTCCCGATGGAAAGGTATTTTTCGATCTCCTTTTCCGCAGTTTCAAGCCGCATGTGGGCCAATTCCAACTGGGATAATTCGCCGGAAATACGGCTGCTTTCCTCTGCGGAAGCCAGATGGCGGCTGAAAATATTACTGGCTCTGATATCGATATCCAGTCTTTCACGGGTGGCCATCAAATTGGCATGGGCGATACGCACCTGAGCCATAACCGCGATCGCCTGGGCGTAAGCCCGGTACTCCTCGGCATCGACCTGGGCACTGTAAGCCATGTAACGGGAAATCTGACGGGGCAGAGTCAAAAGGTTGTAAGCCGCCCGGATGCCCAGTTCGATCCAGCTGTTATGATAGAGGAAACTGTTGTTGCTGTTGGTGAAATCGATGAACATCCGCACATTGGGGAACATGGAAACGATCGTTTTGCGGCACTCAAGGATATTGATATGTTTCTGCATATCGATCTGGAAAAGTTCCGGGCGTTTCATCAGAGCGATCTGCTCCATGAGTTCCATTTCCGGGAAGGTGAATTCAGGAATGGTATCCAGCAGTGAATCATCGACTTTGATTTTGGCATTGGGATAAAGACCAAGCAGGGCACGCAACTCGACACAACTGTTTTCATAAGTGCGGATATAATTGGTCAGCCGGCGCTCCATATCAACAAAGCGTTTGGCTTCATCAAAAGCCCGGAAAGGCGTGATCTCACCGGCCGCCCCCATGCGTTCGATCAATTCGTAACGGTTCTTGCATTCGTCAAGCAGTCTGGTAGTGATATTGATCGCCCGCTGGGCGGCGGCGACCTGGAAATAGAGCCGGACAGTTTCCAGCACCAGATTCTGCTCGGCCCGGCGGGTGTGCTGCTGACGCAGAAGCATCCGGTCATTGGCCTGACAGGTATTGAAAAAGGCCAGACCGAAATCGACCACACTCAAAGCCAGATCGATATTGAGGTAATTAACGGTGCGATCCTGACTCTGACTGTAAGAATAAGTACCCGGCCCGAATCCGTCAAGCTGACGGCTGCTGGAAGCCGGGGTATTATCCCGGTGGGTCAGGTTGTCGGAAACAGTCAACTCCGGCAGCATACCGAGAATTTCATAGGTACGCATCTCACGGGAAACTTTTTCCTCAAGTCCGGAAACTTTCAATTGCAGATTATTGGCCATGGCCAGAGCAAAACACTCGTTGAGGGTCAGAACTTTATCTTCCGGCAGACCGGAATACTGCGACCGCTCAAAGTGTGCCACCGCACTGGCCAGACGGTCGGCCTGATACTCGTCAAATGATTTGCATCCGGTCAATACCGCAACTCCTGCGGCCAAAACCGCCAATACCAACTTGCAACTTTTTTTCATGATGTTCTGCTCCTTTTGTTCTTTGAAATATTATTGAAATCACAAAAAAATTATGGTAACTTTCCCCAATCACGGCTCCCGGATCGCCTCATCCAGTGATTTGACCAACGGGTGAATGATATACTCAAGCACACTGCGGGTGCCGACTTTGATCTCTGCCTGAACTTCCATACCCGGAGTCAGCCGGAAATTTTCCGGTACATTGCGTAAACTGCCGCTCAATGTGATCCAAACCCGGTAATATGAACTGCCGGGGCCGACCGCTTCACCGGGTTGTCCCTGCTGTTTCTGGAATGAGTCCGGACTGATCTCCCTTATCACCCCTTCCAGAGTACCGTGTTTCTGGAAGGGGAATGCATTGAGTTTGACCCGCACCGTATCGCCGACTTTCACTTTACCGATATCCTGGGCCGGGATCTCGGCCTCAACTTCGATCTCACTGATCGGCACGAGAGTGATCAATGCTTCGGCCTCACGGACGGCTGAACCGACCGGAAATGAGGCGATCTCCAGCACGATAGCGTCGCAGGGGGCTTCCAACTGGATATAACGATCCAACTGCAATATTTTATCCAAACTGGTCCGGATGGTGATCAATGCCTGTTCAGCGGAAACCAGATTTTCAGTGATATCTTTACGCCACTCGCTGATAAATTCGTTTTTCTGCTCCTCGATCGCTTCGATCTCCCGGTCGCTGCCGGCGATCGCACCTTCCAGCCGGGAAATTTCCCCCTCCTGCTGCTGGAAACTCATAAGATACTGGCTCAAATCGATCTGCGTACCGGCATTTTTCTCGACCAAAGCCCGCTGCATATCCACCAGTTTACGCATTTCTTCCAGACGCAAACGCTGTTTTTCCAATTGTTCACGGGATGAATCCTGCTCCGTTCTGATCCGCTGGATGGATGCTTCAAAGTGGCGGAGTTTGGAAGCGTAATATTCGCGGCGGCTGTTGAATAACGCCAACTGGCGGCCGCCATTGTCATTTTCATCATTGAATTGGATAAATTCGGATTCCCTTTGGCAGTACGGACACATTTCCGGTACTGCCCCCTGATCAAAAAGTGCTTCGCAACTTTTGCACTGCCAATGACCGGATGGCACATAATCCCGGTTTTCATACTCGGCTTTGAATCTTTCCAACTGGGCTTTCACCCGCAGATATTCGCTGGTCATACGCCGCTTTTCCGCCTGATTGATCGCCGGGTCAAAGGTGATCAGCACCTGCCCTTTACGTACCACATCACCGACTTTCACTTCGATGGATTTGATCACTGTACGATCCAGCGGTTTCATCACGATATTCTGATCCACCGGAACCAGTTTACCCGTACCGGTGACGATCACATCGACTTCACAGAAGTACGAAGCGATCAGTGAACCGAAAAAGAAAATCACCCCGATCCAGACCCCCAGTTTAGCCATGAACGGCACCGGACGCATGGCGATCTCAACCGCATCGGGCTGAAAATCCACGGCCAGATTATTGAGTTTATTCTTTTTGCTCATCGGTTCATATTCCTTTCCATCTGCTGGCTCCAGAAGTCTTTGTAGACCCCCGGCCGACTCAACAACTCACGGTGCGGAGCAAAATCATCAAGTTCACCTTTGTTGAGAACGATCGTCTTATCCGCTCCGCTGACGATCGACAACCGGTGCGAAATGATCAATACAGTACGGCCGGCGGCGATCCTCGGCAGGTTTTCCTGAATGACATTTTCACTTTCCGGGTCAAGTGCGCTGGTCGCTTCGTCAAAGATCAATATCCGCGGATTGGTCAGAAGTGCCCGGGCAATGGCCAGACGCTGTTTCTGACCGCCGGAAAGGTTGGAGGCATTTTCCTCAAGCATGGTATCATACCCCTTGGGCAGATTCTGCACAAATTCGTCGGCTCCGGCCAGCCGGGTGACAGCGATGATCTCATCCAGAGTGGCGTGACGTTTGGTCAAACTCAAATTTTCCCGCACCGTACCGCTGAAAAAGTAATTTTCCTGCAATACCACACCGATACTGTTGCGTAAATGCACCTTGTCGATCTCCCGGATATCGATGCCGTCAACTTTCACCAGACCGCTCATCACCGGATACAATCCCTGAAGCAACTTGGTCAGCGTGGTCTTACCCGATCCGGAACGGCCGACGATACCGATCACCTCCCCGGGTTCAATGGTAAATGAAAGATCACGGATGACCATCGGCCCATCTGCCGTATAACGGAAATTCACATGATCAAAGGCGATCTGACCGCGGAAAGGTGTACGCACTCCGCCGCCGGCATGTTCCGGACGGCAATTCATCACATTGCCCAGCATCTGGATCGAAATGGATATCTGCTGATATTCATGCACCAGACTGACCAGTTTGACCAATGGCCCGGTGACCCGCCCGGAAATCATCTGAAAGGCGATCAATGCACCGACTGACATTGTTCCGTCGAAAACCGACATCGTACCCAGACCGATGACACAGACATTCATCATCATTTCCAGATACTGACTCAAAGTTTTGGCGGTAATGGAAATTTTACCCACCCGGAAATAAGCATTGACCGTGAATGCCGTAGTATCGGCCCACGCCTCTTTCTGCACCGGCTCAAGCGATAGACTTTTCACCGTACGCATACCCTGGATCGATTCCACGAGCATGCTCTGACGCTTGCCTTCGGCAGTGTAAAGATCCTGCAACCGGCGCTGAAAAGGCTTGATCAGAACTCCGATGACCACCGCCATTGCCGCCGCGAATCCCAGCACCACACAGGTGAGTTTCACGCTGTACATCAAAAGGAAAGGTACAAAAATGAACAAACTGGTCATTTCCAGAATGGTAAAAAAAAGACTGCCGGAAAGAAATCCCCGGATCTTTTCCGTCTGCTGCATGTGCTTGAGCAACACCCCCGACGGCACCCGGTCAAAAAAGTCGATGGGCAGTTTCATCAGCTTGTCAAACACCTTGGTCGCCGTGGCGATATCGATCTTATTGGTGGCAAAAAGCAGCAGATAACCGCGTAAATACTCCATTATCGCATTGAATATCAGTATCACACAGATACCCACGATCAATACATTGAGCGTATTGTAACTCTGACTGACCAGCACCTTATCCACGATGATCTGGAAAAACAGCGGCATGATCAGAGCCACCACATTTATCATCAGCACGGCGAAGGCGATATGACCGAAAATACCTTTGAGTTTGAGAAATTCCGGCACGAACCATAACAGACCGAATGGCCGCTCCTCATCAAACATTTTGTAGACTCTTTTGATCAGATAGCCGTATCCGGAACATATTTCCTCATAGGCTTCCCGATCCCACAGCAGAAATCTTTCACCGGCTTTCGGCGGCGGAGAATTGGGATCGATCACCGCCAGTTGTCCGCCCTCCGGGGTTTCCCGGAAACCGCAAATGATAACGTGTTTGCCGTCTTTGCGGACTGCGATCGCCGGGAAAGCCTTGCCCATGCCGGAAAAAACTTTCCACGGCATCCTGGAGCGGCCGATCTTAAGTGAATTGTCGCTCCCGATACGGATGATCTGCCGGGGAGTCAATTCATCGGCAGAAATGGCATAATCATGCATCAAACGGCGGCAATTCAGATTCAACCGGTGGTGATTGGCCACGGAAACCAGGCAGAATACCGAGGAGTGGCGGCGGTTGTCGAAATCCCGCAGATTGGAAAAAGTAATAAGTGTACCTTCGGCGATTTGCAAAAACTGCTCTTTGGACAGCATCACCGTGGCCGGACCGTTTTTGCCTCTGGGGTTGAAAAGTCCGATCTTGTCACCGGCCAATTGAGCGGTATTGACCATGACGACATACTCATTGTTTTTGAGCAGTGCCAGAGCCGGACCGCCGAGTTGTTTGATCTCGCGGATCTGCACTTTATTGGGCTGATACTCCATAGCATCGCCGATTTTGAGCAGAGCCGTCACCGAATCGCGATCATACAATGATTTTATTTCCGGATTGACGATCCCCTCCCAGTCGGGATTGAGGTGCATCTGCCGGATCAATTCTTTCAGACAATCAAGTCCGCTTCGCTGTATATTATTCATCAAAAAAGATTTCTTTTACTATCTAAAGTATAATAGGACCCTCTATAAGATACCATCATTTACAGTTTTTTCAAGGTTTCAACCATCAATCACCCCAAAAAAATCATAATATATCATCAGGACGCAAAATCTAAACGGCGTAAAAAATGCGTTACACAGTAAATCCCATGTAACGCAATTGAGTTTTTTCAGGACTTTTTCTCTGCCGGCGGGCGGCTCCATACCCGTGGCGGCGGGGCCACCTCTTTGGGTTTGATCCGGTAATTTTTCACTCCCAGCAATGATTCGATCTTATTCAAAAGTTTCCGGTCCACACAAACATCGCCCAAACCGGATTTGATGAAAACCGATTCCCGGTTGTTGACAAGACAGATGATCACGCCGGTCCCCTTGCCCCGGTCAGGTACGGCGGCCATGCGGCAGGCCGAAGCCAATTCCGCCAGAACTCCGGGTTTGAGATCCTTTTCGTAAATGTGCAGAAACAACTCATCGCTGTAAAGTTCCGAAGCCCGGTCAAGCAGATTGAGTTTTTCCACGACCAGCCGGGGCCTTTCACTCTCATAATTACATTTTGCCGTGACTTCCAGAATGACTTCAGTACCGTTTTCCAAAGTGATCCCGGCCTCTTTGATCGCATTGAGAGTGCGTTCATATATCATGATCTCGCAATTGGATTCCAGATCCTCCAACAGCAGAATACCGAACGGCCGCTTGGTGTTTTTGCTGATTTTCACCGTAAAAGTTGACACCATCCCCGCCAGACGCAAGGAACAGTTATCGGAGTGTTTCTCCTGCATATCCTTATTGATCTCCGCCAGTTTGGATAAGGGCGTGGCAAAGGTTTTGAGCAAATGAGCCTTGGGTTGAAGCGGATGACCTGAAACGTAGAAGCCCAGCAGATCTTTTTCGCCTTTGAGCAGATCCAGCCACTCAAATTCCGGGATATCCGGGATCGCCACTCCGCAATCCATGCCGCTGTCATCATCGCCGCCGAGCAGATCGAAAAGCGACCCCTGCCCGCTGGCTTTGTCTTTCGCCTGTTGAATGGCATAGGCCATCATCGGTTCAGCGACCGCCAGTATCTGTGACCGGCGCAAGCCCAATGAGTCAAATGCCCCGGAACGGGTGAGAAATTCCAGCATACGGGAGTTGATATCCGTGCCGCAACGCTCGCAGAAATCCAGAAAACTGGTAAACGGCCCGTCTGCTTTACGGCTCTCAATGATCTTGCCGGCCGCCGCTTCTCCGCAACCTTTGATCGCTCCCAGACCGAAGCGGATGCGTCCTTTATCCACGGAAAAGAGAATGTTGCTGGAATTCACATCCGGCGGCAGTATCTCAATACCCATATTGCGGCACTCATTGATGAAAAATGCCAGTTTATCGGCATTTTCGATTTCACCGGTCAGCACTGCGGCCATGAATTCCACCGGATAATTGGCTTTGAGATAAGCGGTTTGATATGAAACCACGCCGTAGGCCGCCGAGTGGGATTTATTGAAACCGTAACCGGCAAAAATTTTGATTTTTTCCCAAATCTGATCGGCGAGATCGGCGTCGATATCGCTGGCTTCTTTGCAACCGGCGATGAATTTTTCCCGCTGTTCCGCCATGACATCGACCTTTTTCTTACCGATGGCACGGCGCAGAATATCCGCACCGCCCAGACTGAATCCGGCCAACGCCTGCACAACTTGCATGATCTGCTCCTGATAGACCATGATACCGTAAGTTTCTTTGAGGATAGGTTCCATTTTGGGATGGTCATAGATGGTCACTTCCTCATTCTTTTTACGGGCGATATACTGCGGAATGAACTGCATCGGACCGGGACGGTACAACGCCACCAGAGCGATGATGTGTTCGATGGTCTCCACCCCCAGATTGCGGCAGAGATCCTGCATACCGCCGGATTCCAGCTGGAATACGCCGACGGTATCGCCTTTCTGAAGCATGGCATAAGTTTTGGGATCATCCAGCGGCATTTTGGAAAGGTTGATATCCACGCCGTGCTGTTCTTTGATCATATCCAGAGCATTGCGGATGATGGTCAAAGTACGCAAACCGAGGAAGTCCATTTTGAGCAAACCGAGATTTTCGCATGGTTCTTTGGGGTACTGCACGACCATATCCCCGGTGGCACTGCGGGAAAGCGGCACCAGATTATCCAACTGCTGGTCACCGATGATCACCCCGGCGGCGTGGACACCGGCCTGACGGTTCAAACCTTCCAGAATTTTGGCGAACCCGAAAACCTCTGCCACTTTGGGATCAGTTTCGATCAGTTTGGCGATCTCTTTGGATTGCTCGATCGCTTTGGGAATGGTCATTTTGAGATCTTCGGGGATCATTTTGGTAAGTTTATTGCCCTCTTCAAAGGTGAAATTCAAGGCTCTTGCCACATCTTTGACCACCGCTTTGGCTTTCAACTGTCCGTAAGTACAGATCTGGGCCACGTTGTCAAAACCGTACTTCTGACGGACATATTCGATCACTTCGCCCCGCCGCTTTTCGCAGAAGTCGATATCGAAGTCCGGCGGGCTGACCCGTTCCGGATTGAGAAAACGCTCAAAGAGCAATTCGTAACGAAGCGGATCTATATCGGTGATAAGCATCAGATACGCAACTACACTGCCTGCCCCCGAACCGCGGCCCGGACCGACCGGAATGCCGTGTTCCTTGCCCCAGCGGATAAAGTCGGAAACCACCATGAAGTAACTGCAGAATCCGGTCTTCTCGATCACGTCAAGTTCGTAATTGAGCCGGTCCATTACGGTCTTCTGCTTTCCGGTAAGTTCCATACCTTCGGTATAGGTGAAATCATAACGCATTTCCATATTGCTGCAACAGACATCGAAAAGCACTTTGCGATCGGCCTCTTTGCCGTCGGGCATATAGAATACCGGGTAATGGTTGGTCTTGTAATCGAACTGCACCGGATCGGCGGCACAGCGGTCGCAGATCACTCTGGTGTTGCTCAGGGCTTCCGGCACATCCCGGAAGAGCGACTCCATTTCCTCCGGTGATTTAAAGTAAAATTCCCGGGTCGGGAAACGGAAGCGTTTTTCATCCGTCATCCTGGCTCCGGTCTGGATGCAGAGCATGATCTCGTGTGCTTCAGCATCCTCTTTACGCATATAGTGGACGTCGTTGGTCGCCACCAGCGGGATATTGCGGCTGCGGGCCAGTTGGATAAGTTTGGGATTCAACTCCTTTTCCTCGGGCATATTGTGATCCATCAACTCGATGAAAAAGTTTTCCGGTCCAAAAATTTCCAGATAATCATCCAGCGACTTATTCGCCCCGGCCATATCTCCGATGGCCAGTTTGCGGGGGATCTCACCGGCGATACAGGCGGATAAGGCAATGATACCCTCGTGGTATTGAGCCAGAAGCTGTTTGTCGCAACGGGCCTTGTAATACAATCCGGTACGCCACGATTCGCTCATTATTTTGCAAAGGTTGTGATAACCTTTCTGATTTTCAGCCAGCAGAACCAGATGGAAGCCTTTGATAAAATCCACGGCCGGATTGCGATCCTGACGGGTAGTGGGTGAAACGTAGGCCTCCACACCGATGATCGGGGTGAGATTTTCCGCAGTAAGTTTTTTATGGAATTCCTCGGTTCCGCCCATATAGCCGTGATCGGTGATGGCGATGCCCGGCATATTCATCTCTTTGGCCATTTTGATCAGGCCGGAAGCCGTACACGCTCCGTCAAGCATACTGTAATGGGTATGCAAATGCAAGTGGACAAAATCAGCAGCCATGATTCATCTCCTCAATTTTTCAGACTTTGCAATGGAGCAGGTATCCGGCCGCCGCGATCGATCATCACCTGCGGAGAGTAACGGGAAACCGGAATGACCGGTGCTTCACCGAGCAAACCGCCGAAGCAGATCATATCCCCGGCTTTGCCCGCCGGGATCAGGCGGACGGCAGTGGTCTTGGAATTGACCACACCGATCGCGATCTCATCGGCAATGATCCCGGAAATGACCGCTTCAGAGGTGTCTTCCGGAATGGCGATCATATCCAGACCGACAGAACAGACGGCGGTCATGGCTTCAAGTTTTTCCAGAGAAAGTGCCCCGCATTTGGCAGCTTCGATCATGCCGGCATCTTCGGAAACCGGAATAAATGCACCGGAAAGGCCGCCGACATGGCTGGAAGCCATCACGCCGCCTTTTTTCACCGCATCATTGAGCATGGCCAATGCCGCCGTCGTACCGGGACAACCGCACTTTTCCAAACCGATGGATTCCAGAATATAAGCCACCGAATCCCCGATCGCCGGAGTGGGGGCCAGAGAAAGATCGACGATGCCGAATGGCACATTGAGCCTTTCACTGGCCAGTTTGGCCACCAGCTGACCGACCCGGGTGATCTTAAAAGCAGTCCGTTTGATGATTTCAGCGATCTCGGTAAGATTGCAGGTGTTTCCGGCACGGCGGATGGCCGAAGCGACCACGCCGGGGCCGGAAACGCCGACATTGATCACGGTTTCCGGTTCGCCCATGCCGTGAAATGCACCGGCCATGAAGGGGTTGTCTTCAGGCACGTTGGCGAAAACCACCAGTTTGGCACAGCCGATGGCCGATTCCGCTCTGGTCAGATCGGCCGTTTCACGGATGACTTTACCCATCAGGGCCACGGCATCCATATTGATACCGGCTTTGGTGGAAGCCACATTGACTGAAGAACAGAGCCGTTTAGTCGTGGCCAGTGCTTCGGGGATGGCGGAGATCAGTGTGGAACTGCCGTTGGTAAATCCCTTTTGCACCAATGCACTGTAACCGCCGATAAAATTGATCCCCAATTCACCGGCGGCCCGATCGAGAGTACGGGCGATATTCAATACCCCATCCCGGGAAATGCCGCCGCACATCAATGCCGCCGGAGTGACGGAAACCCGTTTATTGATGATGGGTATGCCGTACTCTTTTTCGATATCCGCCCCGGTCTGCACCAGATCTCTGGCATGATACATGATTTTATCATAAATTTTGCTGCACAGACGTTTTTCATCGTCGCACTGGCAGTCAAAAAGCGAAATCCCCATCGTGACAGTGCGGATATCCAGACACTCCTGACGGATCATATTTATAGTTTCAAAAATGTCATTACGGTTCGGCATGAGTAAATTGCTCCCCTGAATCAGATACGGTGCATTGCGTTGAAAATATCTTCGTGCATAGTGTGGATCTCCAGATGATTTTCTTTGCCCAATTCGCTCATCTTATCCACAAAGGCGGTGAAATCGATCGTAATTTTGCCGATTTCCACCAGCATGATCATCGAAAAATACTCCTGCAGCACGGTCTGGGAAATATCCACGATATTCACGCCGTACCCGGCACAAGCGTTGCTGACTTTGGCAATGATGCCTACGGCATCGCACCCGGTGACACTGATAACTGCCTTCATAAAAATTCCTTTCTTCCCAGTAAAACAAGTTCATCTTAAAATATAGCCCGTAACGGGAACTTTTACAAGGTCATTTTTCCGCAGATGAAGTCAATTCTGAAGCAAAAATACTCAATGAGTTATCTCTCGCTCCCATAATGACGGCGATATCCCCGGTGCGGCCATTGGCCAGCAGGAATTTTTTAAGCGTTTCCCGGTCGGGCATCACCATAAAACGCTCCGGCGACTTTGACTGCTCACGCCACCTGGCACAGACATCGGCCGAGTGCGGGGAAAAACTTGAAGTGCCTCCGGCATAGAATGGTTCAAGCAGAATGAAGCGGTCACTTTCACGCAGAAATGATCCAAGTTTCTCACCGAGAGCATCGGCCATGAAGCCGAATGGTTTGTAACCGTGGGGCTGAAATACCGCAAAAACTCTGCCCGGCACACATTCACGCATTCCGGATAAACAGGAGATGATCTTTTCCGGGTTGTGGGCATAATCGTCAAAGACCATCATGCCGGCAGGAGTTTTACCGGCATAATCATTGCGCCGCCACACCCCGTCAAAATGTTCCAATGCCTTACGCACTGCCGCATCATCAAAGCCCAGCATACCGCATAACGCCCGGATCGCCAAAGCATTGAGGGCAACATGTTTTCCGGAAGCCGGCAGTTTCTGCTCCGCTCCGTCGGCATAACGGGCAAAGGCCGGATTGCCGGGGCGGTATCCGGCCAATGCACATTCATCAGGGACATTTCCGGGAACTTCATCAAAAACAAGTACCTGCAAATTTTCCGGAAACTTATTGCCCAATGCCTCAGCCACCTGACGTGAAAGCACTGCTCCGGTACGGATATTTTTCAGAAATTCACCGAATACCCGTGACAACTCATCCCGATCGTAGTGATCGGTACCGATATTGAGGATCACCGCATAATCCGCACCGTAAGCCAGCAAACTTTTGTCACTTTCATCAGCTTCAAAAACCAGATACTTTCCCGAACCGTTACGGAAGTTGCCCGCATTATCCGCCCGGCGGTAACGTTTGGACAGTGCCCCGGAAATCATCATGGGGTCGCCACCGAGTCTTTCAAGCGTTTCCGTAATGTAAGCGGTAACGGAACTTTTGCCGCAACTGCCGGTGACGGCGACGGTCTTTTTGCCGCTGACCTCCAGCAGCAGACGCAAAAATTCCGACCGGTGCATCCGCCGGATCGCACCCGCAGCCAGAAAATCCGGATTATCCTCCTCGATCGCCGTACTGTAAACCAGTGCATCGGGCATGTCACCGGAAGCAAAACGGGAACCATCCTGGGCAAAAATTTTCACCCCCTGAGCCTTGAGGGCATTGATCAACGGGGCATTTTCGGCCCTCTCCGCCCCCCGGTCACTGCCGCTGACTTCGCAGCCGCAAGCCGCCGCACCGGCAGCCAATGCACTCATACCGATACCGCCGACTCCGACAAAATGAAAACTTTTCATCAATATTTATCTCCGGAAAAGTTGATTTTTAATTTGCATTAAAGCACTTTTCATACTATACTAAACAAATGACGATTTTTCAAGAAGAAAATATGAATATAAATCAAGCACAACTGGAAATCGCCGGAGAAAGCAATATCGGACTGGTCCGGCATCACAACGAGGATAACTTCCTCATCTATGCCCCGCCGGGCGGCGACAGCGTACTGGCCGTGGTCGCAGACGGTATCGGCGGTCACAGCCGGGGCGAAACAGCCAGTTACATCTGCTGCCGGGAGTTATTCAAGGCGGCCCGCACCGCTCCGGTGTGGGATAAGGATTTTCTGCATCGCTCTCTGATCGAAGCCAACCGGAAAATTTTTGACTTCAACTTCAAAGGGCAGCGGGTCAAACCCATGGGCTGTACCGTCGTGGCGGCCGTTTTTTCCCGGGAAAGGGTCATCTGTGCCAGTGCCGGTGACAGCCGGATGTATGAATTTTCCCGGCTTGCAAATCAAAAATCTTTGCGGCAATTGACCACCGACCACCGGCCGGAAGGTTACGAAGAACTGTTTTCATCCGGTGAATTGCGTTACACCAATCTGGTTTCCCGGTCACTGGGCACAGCCAAACATCTGGAAATCGATATTCTGGAAATATCCCGCCCGGACGATGCCAGATATCTGTTATGCTCCGACGGCCTTTACAACCGTCAGCCGGATCAGCTGCTGGCCGGAATTCTGGGCAGTGACCGGAGCGCCAGAAAGATCACCGGAGAACTCATCCGGGGAGCGTTGCTGGCCGGAGAAAGAGATAATATCACTGTCATTTGTGCTGCACCTGTGCGAAAGGAAAAATAGACCATGGCTCTGCTTGAAGTAAAGAATCTTTCCGTCCGTTATGAAGTACGCACACCGTGGTTCAGAAAACAGCGTTATCTTTACGCTGTCAACGATGTGTCATTCACGCTTGACAAAGGTGAAACCGTCGGTCTGGTCGGTGAATCAGGATGCGGTAAAAGCACCCTCGGCAAAGCATTGGTCAGACTGGAAGATCCCTGTTCCGGAAAGATTCTGCTCAATGGCGAAGATCTCGCCGCGGCCAAAGGGAAAAAATTGCGGGAAATGCGTAAACACTTCCAGATGATCTTCCAGGATCCATACGGTTCACTCAATCCCCGGCTGTCGATATTCACCACGCTGGATGAGGTGATAAGTATGCATGACCCATCCCCGCCGGCCCAACGGCAGGAAAAGGCCGCCGGATTGCTGAAAATGGTCGGCCTCACCCCGGAAGCACTCCACCGATTCCCCCACCAGTTTTCCGGAGGTCAGCGGCAGCGGATCGGTATCGCCCGGGCTCTGGCCGCCGATCCGGATTTCATCGTGGCGGATGAACCGGTCTCCGCCCTCGATGTCAGTGTGCAGGCTTCGATCGTGAATCTTTTGCAGGATATCCAAAAGCAGAGCCGGACCGCACTGCTTTTTATCGCTCACGATCTGGCAGTGGTCGAACACATCTCTGCGAAAATCCTGGTCATGTATCTGGGCAATATCGTGGAATCCGCCCCGGCCCGGGAGTTGGTTTCCTCCCCCCGTCATCCCTACACGGAAGCGTTGCTCTCGGCAGTGCCGACGGCTTCCGGGGATATCGGTCAGAGGATCAGACTTTCCGGCGATGTGCCTTCGCCGCTGGCTCCGCCGCCGGGTTGCCCGTTCCATGAGCGCTGCCCATACGCCACGGCACGCTGCAAGGCGGAAAAACCGCCGGTGACAGTGTGCGGTGAACGCTCCTTTGCCTGTTGGAATCCCCGGTGAATCACTTTTCCGGGGCAGACATTTTCATCAAAGACATACAGCCATGATCGGTGACGATAAAGTGATCAAGCAAAGTTATGCCCATTTCATCCAGCACTTCTTTGACCTCAAGTGTGGAGAGGATATCACTTTTTGACGGTACCAATTCACCGCCGGGATGATTGTGAACCAGTATCACCTGACGGCATCCGCGGCAGCAGTATATTTTGAATTTCAAATCATCCGGAGACAGAAGAATATTTTTACTGCTTCCGGCAAATGAGAGTGTATTCAGCAAACGGGATTTATGGTCGAGCAACAGCAGATCAAGCACTTCATCATCAGTATTGTGGCAATTCATCAGAAGATACTTTTGCAGTTTTTCCGGATTTTCCAGATCCAGACCTTCACGCAGAGGTTTGGACATCAGATCCACACCGATCGTCATCACCAGTTTGAGCAATACCACCAAATGCGGCCCGACACCATCGACTTGCAAAAGTTGCTCCGGTGTAGCGGCAAAGACCGCTTCCATCGTTCCGAAACGCCGCAGCAAACCTTTCGCCAACGGTTTGACATCTTTTCTGGCAATGGCAAAACAAAGCAGTAATTCCAACAACTCATGCTCCGCCATGCCTGCCCGACCGGTACGCAAAAACCGTTCCCGCAAACGGGAACGATGGCCGCTGTTCACATTTATCCCGTCTGACATCTTTTACCACTATTTCAACTTGACTTTCGGAAGAAAGAAACAAAAAAGCGTTCCCTTTCCCGGTGAACTTTGCAATTGTATCCATCCCCGGTGATGAGTCACTGTACCATAGACCATGGCCAACCCCATACCGGTTCCCGAGCCGACCGGTTTGGTGGTGAAAAACGGTTCAAATATCTTGCGTTTGATATTTTCATCCATACCAGAACCGTTATCCCGGATGGAGAAGTAAAGGTAGTTTTCCACCGCCGCATCACTGTTTTCCACCGGTGCAAGAAACTTCAGAGGGGCATTTTCCGCCGCCCCGGTACGCAACTCGATGATCCGGTCTTTTTCATTTTCCGCAGTGGCATCCAAAGCATTGATCAGCAAATTCAATATCACCTGCTGCATCTGGATCTGATCGCCTTGCATCACCCAGCGGCCCGGTTCAAAATTATTGACGATATCCACACCTCTGGTACGGAATGGGTCGAGCAATCCGGCGCACTCTTCCAAAAGTACAGGCACATCGATATCCACCACATTGTACTTGCCTTTACGGGCAAATCCCAGCAGTTGGGAAGTCAGTTTCCCGGCCTTTTCCGCGATGCCGGAAATCTTTTTAAGGTGACTGGTCACTTTTTCCGGATCATTGGTATAGAGCATTTCCACCACATCGGCGTGGCCCATGATCGCATGGATGCAGTTATTGAAGTCGTGAGCGATACCGCCGGCGAGCATCCCGAGCGATTCCATACGTTGAGAGTGCATGAGCTGTTCGGCAAGTTCCTCTTTTTCTCTGGCCAGAGTAACCTCTCCGGTGATATCCCGGCAGACCAGCACCCGGAGCAGACGTTTTTTCAGCCGGATCGGGGATAACGATGCGGAAATGATCTTTTCCCTGCCCGAACAATCGATCCTGCCGGTAAAATAGAGCGGTTCAACGGAGGCCGAATGCAGATCCGGGATCTCGTCACTTTTCAACATTTTAAATAGATCACGCCCGATCAGGGATGAGGCATTGTTTTCACCGAATATTTTTCCGGCGGCGATATTCACCTCCTGAATAATGCCGTTTTCATTGCACATGACCACCCCTTCAGCAGTGTGACGCAAGATCAGATGATAGCGGTTGGTCCAGTTATTCAGATCGTCCTCCAACTCCTTGACCCGGCTGTAACTGCCGAAAAAGGCAAACAGAAAATCAAAGCGTCCGGTGGAATTTTCCGGCAGTTCTTTTTCCAGCATGGTCAGATACAGCGATAATGCCGCTCCCATCAAAGGCGTGACCGCCAGCAGTGTCACTGCCCCCTGCCATGGGAAATCCGGCAAATTGCCGTTGATCATCAGCAAGGTGGCTTCCGGGGTGAAACTCAAGATCTGGGCGGCCAGCAGAGAACCGGTTATCCGCAATGTCCGGCCGCCGCGCCGGGGAAGATTGCTGTAAAATATCGGCACCGTAAAGTAGGCGATCAAATTGCTTACCGCACTCAAATTGACCGAAGCAGTCCCCTCGGAAAGCAACAGCAGCACCACATCACGCAACGGCCCCGGCGGCAGCTGGGCACACTGCATGCGGATCAGCATGGCGAAGTAGATATACAGCAGAAATGAACACATTATGCCCAGCAAAAGCCGCTGGGCTTTCAATGCTCCAAGCGTGATATAAACCATTAAAAACGAGGTGAGAAGCGGCAGGAACACCGCCAGTTGCGAAACATTGAATTCACCGCCCCACGGCAAAGGGGCGTAAACCTCCGCCGCACTCATCAGAGTTCCGAAAAACATCATGGCACCGAAAGCCATCGTCAGAGGAGCGACCCCGATCCTCTCACGCTGATGGCAAAGAGCCGCCAGAATCACAAAGATGAACAACAATTCAAGAAGTGCGGTAGCGATCTGCAGATCCATAGTATTTCACCATGTTTTATGAAGATAATTTATGTACTGCTTCAAGCAAATCTGATGCGATTTGAAAATTTTCATCAAGAGCATTTTTCCGGTCTTTTTCGCCGTATCCGGTCATCACCAGACAGGATTCTTTGCACCCGGCATTGCGTCCGGTGAATAAGTCACTCATCCGGTCGCCGATCATAAACGAAGCACTCAAATCGATATCAAAATCCGCCGCCGCCTTATGCAACATGAATGCCTTGGGTTTGCGGCAGGGACAATCCCCCGTAACCTGCGGATGATGAATACAGTAGAAAAAAGCATCCAGCGTGGATTCTGCTGAATATTGCAAAAGACATCTCTGCATTCTGGCGTGTACGGCATGGGTATCTTTTTCAGTGAAAAGTCCCTTGGCGACACCCCCCTGATTGGAGATCACCACCGCCATGAATCCGGCCCGGTGAATCGCCCGGATCGCTTCGGGAACTCCGGGGAGCAACTCCATTTTTTCCGGATCACCCAGATAGTTCACTTCCACATTGATCACACCGTCACGGTCGAGAAAAAATGCCCGGTTCAAAACTCTTTTCCTTCTGTAAATATCCGCAAATTTTCCATTGCGGCAAATCTCTCACGCAATTTTGCCGCCGCCAAAGATGCTTTGCCCGGTCCATAAAGGGCAAAGAGCGACGGGCCGCTGCCGGAGACCTGCACCGCCAATGCTTCCTGCGAAATCAAAAAATCTTTCAATACAGTCAAAAGCGGGAACTTCCGCACCACCGCCCGGGCAAGATCATTGCAACAGAACTCATTCCAATTGATCCTGCCGGTCAGAAAATCCGGTTTCAAAGCGGGATCATCCATCCCGATCAGTTCCTTATCCAAATGAGTATAGGCCCATTTGGCCGACACCGGAAAACCGGGATTGACGATCAAAATTTCCGGCAATCGCGGCAAATCGGCCAACTCCTCAAATTTCTCACCGGCCCCGGTGACCCACGCCGCTTTTTTCCGCAGAAAAAACGGCACATCCGCACCGAGCGAAAAGGCCAGATCCAGCAAAGTTTGCTCATCCAGTGCCCGATACTGCTCATTGAGCAATGTCAGCAACGCCCCGGCATCGGCACTGCCGCCGCCCAATCCGGCGGCTATCGGAACATTTTTCTGCAATACCATATGCCATTGCGGAGCGATACCGGCAGCGGATGCGAACTTTTCCGCCGCCAGCCAAAGCAGATTTTTTTCATTGGCCAACTCCGGAAAGCCCGGACACTCCAAAGTCAGTGATCCCACCCCGCCGGAAACACTCAACACGTCACCGGGAAAGGGCAGAAACACAAAACAACCGGATAAATCATGCAAACCGTCGGGACGGCGGGCGGTAACTTTCAGACGCAAGTTGATCTTGCATCCGCAGTTGACCGTCTTATGCCATTTCGTCCGGAGACAGAGTGGGGAATTCAAAACCGTACTCCTTGTTGTAACGGCGGGCTTCAGCTTCGATGGCAACGGCCAGTTCCAGAGCTTTCAACCCCTGACGGCCGGAAACTCTCGGCTCATGCAAAACTCCGGTTTCCATTGTCCGGCGGACGGCGGCGATGAAATCTTCCAACTCCTCAGCCAGAGCATTTTTCTCATCCAACTCCACATCCTTGCGGGCCAAGCCGAGTTTGTTGCGTTTAAGCACCATACCGGCGTGGTTGCCGTAATCCATGGAAATGTAACTGTCAGACTGGAACACCCGGAAACGGCGCATCGGATTCTGACTGACCCGGCTGGCAGTCAGACTGGCACAGCTGCCATTGACGAATTTGATACGGGCATTGACGATATCCTCACTGCCGGAAAGCACCGGGATGCCCACCACATCAAATTTTTCCACTTCCGCGTTGACCATATGCAAGACCAGATCGATATCGTGGATCATCAGATCCAGCACCACGCTCACTTCCGTGCCGCGGCGGGGCATCCCCGGGCGCGGCGGCGGATAAGCTGCCAGACGGTGTGCTTCAATAAAACGGGTATTATGTGCATATTTTTCCAGAAAATCCATTGCCGGATTGAATCTCTCAACGTGACCGACACCGAAAACCACACCGTTTTTCTCCGCCGCTTCGCACATCGCCACGGCTTCGTCGATTTTGGCGGCGATGGGTTTTTCCACCAGGATATGTTTGCCCATATTGAGCAGAGGAATGGTCGTTGCCGCATGATAGTTGGCCGGCACCGCCACACTCAAAGCGTCACATCCGGCGGCCAACTCCTCCCAGGAGTCGAATACCCGCAAATTGAATTCCTCACCGACCTTTTTGGCGGCCTCCTGCTGCACATCGAAAATACCAACCATTTCAGCATTGGGACTCTGGGCATACAATCTGGCATGATGACGGCCGAGCGCACCGGTACCGATGACTCCGACTTTGATTTTGGGATTATTTTCCATAAAAAGCATCCTCTGTTTTGCTTTGGAATTGATGTATTGCATTTAATATACACCTTTTTTTAAAAATAAAACAGTCTCTTTGCAACTTTTTTGTGGCGATTTTTTCAAAATGGGGCTATATTTATATAGAAACAGATGATTTTTACAATTTTTCAACCGGAGAACATCATGGAAAACACTCTCTACTCACGCATTTTGCTCAAATTGAGCGGCGAAACTCTCAACAATGCTTCTGAAACCGGTTACGATCCGGAAAGCTGCCGCTTTGTGGCCCAAAGAGTCAAAAGTCTGCTCGATGCCGGAGTGGAAGTGGCCATCGTCGTCGGTGCCGGAAACCTCTGGCGCGGTGCCGGTGCCGCCGGAGAAATGAACCGGGTCGATGCCGACAAAATGGGTATGCTGGCTACCACGATGAATGCCATCACCATCAAAAATTACTGCAATGCCATCGGCATTCCCGTTCTGCTCCAGTGTGCCATACCCACCGGCGGCTTCCTGCCGGTCTACGATCGCGAAAATGCCATCAAAGCCATGGAATCAGGCAAACTGGTCGTCTTTGCCGGCGGGACGGGCAACCCGTTTTTCACCACTGACACCGCCAGCGTATTGCGGGCTTTGGAAACGGAGTGCGATGCGGTTTTCAAGGCGACCAAAGTCGATGGTATCTACTCTGCCGATCCCAAAAAGTTCCCCGATGCCGAACGTTACGATGAACTCTCTTACGACGAAGCTCTCGACCGCCGGCTCAAAGTGATGGATGCTTCAGCCTTTTCACTGTGCCGGGATCACAGTCTGCCGATCGTGGTCTTTGACTTCTTCACCGCTGATCTCGACCGGGTGCTGGCCGGAGATACCTCCTGCGGCACGATAGTACGCTGAATCAATCTGCAACCGGGGAACAACTGATCATGTCACAGATCCATCCGACCGCCATCATCTCACCGGATGCAAAAATCGGGCAGAATGTCACCATCGGGGCCTATTCAGTCATCGAAAGTGACTGTGTCATACAGGACAATTGCGTGATCGATGCCCATGTCAAGATCGCCAGCCACACGGAAATCGGGGAATCATCCCGCATCTATTTCGGTGCGGTCATCGGAGATGATCCGCAGGATCACCGCTTCAAGCCCGGTACCGTTTCACATACCGTGATCGGTAAAGGAGTCTCCTTGCGTGAATATGTGACGATCCACCGTTCCCCCTTTCCCGGCGGATCGACTGAAGTCGGGGATCACACGCTGCTCATGGCCTTTGTCCATGTCGGTCACGATGCCCTGATCGGCAGAAACGTCACCGTGGCCAACAATTCGGTTTTCGCCGGTCATGTGACGGTCGATGATGGAGCGGTGGTCTCGGCTTATGTGCTGGTGCATCAATTCTGCCGGATCGGCAAACTTGCCATGATCGGCGGCAGGACTTTAGTGCGTCAGGATGTGCCGGATTTCTGTATGCTGGCCGAGGACAACACGGTTTGCGGCATCAACGTGATCGGCCTGCGCCGGGCCGGATTCGATGATGAACGCCGCCTGCAGATCAAAAAACTGATCAAACTTTACTTCTTCCGCCGCTTGAGTTCTTCGCAGGCTCTGGAAAGGATCGCCGCCGAATTTCCCGGCAATCCGGATGCGGCCGGATTTTCAGAATTCATCGTAAACAGTAAACGGGGCATCATGCCCGGCACTGCCTCACTGGTGTCGCTGGGTGCCCGAGTCAGGGAGAATTGATCCATGAAAAAACTTTTCCGTCTGCCGCTGTTGGCAATTTTGCTGGCTGTGACCGGGTGCATCCCGTCTGAATTGCGTTTCCATCCCCTGCCGTCAGATCCTTCCGCTCCGGTAACCGTGGCGGCACTGCTGCCGCTTACCGGTACCAATAAAATCTATGCTGAACAGATGAGAGAGGGACTGCAAGCCGCCGAAATCACCGTGAACCAACGCCAGAAGGGGGTCAGCGGCCGCCGGTTGCAAGTGCAGTTTTTCGACACAGCCGGTACTGCCGCCGGTACTCTGGATGCCCTGCAAGCCGCCAGAGCCGCCGGTGCGGTGGCGGTCATCGCCGGGTATGGCACTCAGGAGGTGAATCAGATCATCGCCCGGGCCGATGATTTGCGGATGCCGATGATCATTCCGCTGGCGACCAGTGATTTTCACAGCAATACCAGTGCTTTTGTCTACCGCAACTGTTTTTCCGACACCCAGCAAATGGAAGTGCTGGCTTCGTATCTGGCTTTCTGGCGGCAGAAAAACACCGGGGCGATCGTCACCGATTCAACGGATGATGCCGATTACACCAGGGGCATATCCCGCAACTTCTCCCAGTCGGTCACCGATCTGGGCGGCACGATCACGGCCGATACAGTGCTGACCGGCGGAGCATTGCTCACCGAAGGCCAGTTGCGTTCACTGCTGATGGCTGATCCGCAATTCATTCTGGTCAGTGCCAGAGGCAAACGGGTGGCACAGATCATAAAGCAACTGCGTGAATCCGGATTTTTCGGCATCATCTGCGGGCCGGACAGTTGGGACGATGCTGAATTGACCGCCGCTCTCAACGGTACCGATCCGGGAGAATGTATATTCACGGCTCTTTTCAATCCGCAAAATCCGTCAGGGGAATACACGGCATTCCGTCAGGAATTCCGCCGCAGATTCTATCACTATCCCGGAGCATGTGAAACCCAGAGTTACGATGCACTGATCTTTCTGGCGATCGCCCTTAACAATACGGATAATCTCTGGGATTTCGACCGGAATTGGCGGCAGATCGTCAATTATCAGGGAGCATCTGCCACCTATACCATGTTGAAAAACGGTGGTATCGACCGCACCGTTTACCTGAAAAGTTTCGGAGTTGACCGCAGTACCGGCACTCCGCAGCCTTTCCCCCGCCTGACCAAAGAACTGCAATATTCTAAATTGCGGGATTACCGGGTCATCGAATAACCACCTTGAAACCGACTGGCCGCCATGCTTGACCAACTCATTTTCCTTTTCGATATTGCCGGTACGGTGATCTTTGCCATCACCGGAGCGGTCAGCGGTATCAGACTGCGTCTGGATATGCTGGGTGTGGTGGTATTCAGTTGCACGGTCGGAGTCGGCGGCGGGATGCTCCGCGACACGATCATCGGGGCAACCCCGGCGGCGGCACTGCAAAATGAGGTATATCTGATCGCCTGTATATGCACCGGATTGGTATTGTTCTTTCTTTCCGGTAAGATCGCCCGTCACCGGGAGATCATCATGTACTGCGACGCATTCGGTCTGGGAGTATTCACCGCCATCGGAGCTGCCAAAGGTTCGCAGTACGGTCTGGGACCGGTGGGGATCATGCTCTGCGGCACGCTTTCCGCAGTCGGCGGCGGGATACTGCGGGATGTGATGTCGCGTAAGATCCCGGCGGTGCTGGTCAGTGACTTTTACGCCACGGCCTCACTGATCGGCGGCGGAGTATTCTGTTTGCTGAATTTTTCCGGCATCGGCATATTCTGGCAGTTTACGATCGTGGCCCTGCTGGTGGTGATAATCCGGATACTGGCGATGCGTTACCACATACGTCTGCCCAAAGCCGGGAGAATTTTCCGGAAATGCTCTTGAGTAAAGGCATTTTGTATGCTACATTATATATTTGTATGGATGTGTCACTGTTTTGACAGAAAGGTTTGAAGTATTTTGCGTTACAATCCTAAAAAACACCGTCTGCCTGAATGCAGGGCCTGCGGAGTGCTGCCGGTGGATAAACCGGCCACCTGGACCAGTTTTGATGTGGTCAATTTTGTCCGCTCCCGTTTCAATGTACCTAAGGTCGGTCATTGCGGCACACTC
The DNA here is from genome assembly GCA_045588835.1 of Victivallaceae bacterium. Taxonomy (GTDB): domain Bacteria; phylum Verrucomicrobiota; class Lentisphaeria; order Victivallales; family Victivallaceae; genus UBA1784. The sequence continues at coordinate 12,974 of JAZNEV010000032.1, read as the reverse complement.
GACCCGGCGGCCACCGGCTTGCTGCTTTTAGTACTGGGCCGTTTCACCACTTTGAGCGGCAAATTAAGCGGCGTGGATAAGGAATACACCGGCACGCTCACTTTAGGTGTGGAAACCGATTCCGGAGATCTGGATGGCAAACTCATCCGCCGGGCGGAATCCCTGCCCGATGCGGAAAATGTGAAGGAAACTTTTGCCTCATTCCGGGGCAAAAGTATGCAACTGCCGCCGATGTATTCCGCAGTGAAAGTCGGGGGCAAAAAACTCTACGAATTGGCCCGGCAGGGGGTCGAGATTGAAAGAGAAGCCAGAGAGATCGAAATCACCAAACTGGAAATCACCCGGATGGATTTGCCGGATGTGGAGTTCACTGTGGCCTGTTCCAAAGGCACTTACATCCGCACACTGGCCACCGACATCGGCAGCAAACTCGGCTGCGGAGCCGTTTTGAGTGCTTTGCGGCGAACCCGGTGCGGCAACTTCAATATTGATGATGCGGTCACTCTTGATGAATTGAAAAATATGGATCAGGAAGTATTTACCGGCATGATGGCCGCCCGACTGGTCAGACTTTCTGAAGGGATCACCTTATGAGCAAAGAAAAATGCGATAATATCAACAGCGTGGATATCGAAAACGCCATCGCCGCCGCCGGGGAAAAATTTTCCGTGGATGCGATCGTGAAATCACTCTCTCCGGCCGATACGGATGCCTTGCGCCGCCGGGTCGAACGGGCGGTAAATTCCGATGAAACGCTCTTTTTCGACCGGTCTTACAACTGCTGTACCCGCAAAAGTTTTTTCAACGGCAGACAATTCATCATCACTCCGGATGAGTGGGAGATCAATGAAGGGATCCTCTTTCCCGGTCACCGTTTTGTGCCTTATATTTCCAATGAGGTATTCTCATCGACTGTGGAAATGGAATTATCCGGCATTCCGGTGGCCATGAAAAAAATCATCGTGCCGCTGGGCAGATGTTTCCATTATCATATTTTGCTTGGTTCAGAGCAGATCTTTGACTTCTTTCTGGCCGATGATCCGGCCAACACGATCCTCAAAGAACGGGCCGACCGTACCGATCCGGTCACGCTGACCGTCTACGATCTGGCAGAATTCTATGCCAAAAACGACTTCATTTTCGGCGATGCCCTGCTCTGTACGGTCACGGATTTTGATTCCGGCAGGGTGAGTATCGAATACCTTTCCGGTTCGACCCGCACTTCAAGCGGCCAGAAAGAATATCTGAAAAAGATGGATGAAGCAGCCGGAAAGGTCTGGGATGAGTTTCAGGATTATCCGGATATCCCCGAACAATTGGCATGGATGGTCTACTATTCCGGCATTGAGGGGGTCCCCGGCGGTTCGATCGATGAATTCATTGCCGGTTCCCGGATCGTCCAGTTGCGTCCGGAAGGCGACCACGCCGTACTCACCGTCACCGGCGGGCATCACCACTGCGAAGATGGTGAATGTCATTGCCACGATGAAAATTTTGATGAAAATCCGTTTTTGCCGGAAGGTTTGAGCATCTCATCCGGTGAATTGGATGACCCATTCAAACTGCTGGCCAATGCCGGAGTGCCGCTCAATGCCCTGGAACTTGACGGATTCATGCTCGATGCCATCTATGGCCGGGAAACGGATTTTTCCGGAGTTCAGAGCCGGATCTTCCGCACTGCCGATATCGGTCTGGACGATGAGGCCCAGCAGGCGGTACTGCTCAACTTCCTTGAGGAACGCTTTGAAAACCTCATGGAAAATTACAACCGCACGGATGATGAGAACAAGGCCGAATTGCGTTCGCAGATCGTCGAAGCGGTATCCCGCAGACTGGATTACCTGAATATGCTGGCTGATTCCGGCCGGGATCCCGATGAAAAAGCACAGGAAAAAATGCGGCGTCTGGCCGGTGTGGCGGCCAAACTCAGTGAAGCACTCAAACTGCTCAATCATCCCGGATTTACGCCCGACCATCAGGAAAAAGAGAATCTGGAGATCCTGATCGATGACCAGTTGGCCATACAGGAGGAGATATTGAGTGATTATTCAACGGAAGCAGATCAATAATATTGTATTGCGAAAAATATAACAGGAGAAAAATCTATGAAACTTCTCGCAAGCGGAAATGAAGCCGTCGCCATGGCGGCTTACGATTGCGGCGTCACCCTCGGTTGCGGCTATCCGGGAACTCCATCCTCGGAGATCCTCGATGAATTCAGCAAACTCGGCGGCAATGCCGAGTGGGCCCCCAACGAAAAGTGTGCCCTCGAAGTGGCCATCGGTGCCGCCTACACCGGAGCCAGAGCCCTTTCCACTATGAAACACGTCGGTCTCAATGTCGCCGCCGACCCGTTTTTCACCATCGCTTACAGCGGCACTCCCGGCGGTCTGGTGGTCATCAGTGCCGATGATCCGGGAATGGCTTCCAGTCAGAATGAACAGGATAACCGCCGTTACGCCATTGCCGCCGGAGTCCCCATGTTTGAGCCTTCAGACTCCCAGGAGTGCTACGACTTTCTCTGCGAAGCATTTGAATTATCCGACAAATTCCGCAGTCCGGTGCTTTTCCGCATGACCACCAGAGTCTGCCACTCACAGTGCATCGTCGAACGCCGCTTCGCCGATAAGCCGATGGCCAAAAAAGCGACCGCATTCAACCGTGATCCCAAAGCCAATGTGATGGTCCCGGCCTTTGCCAAACTGGCCCACCAACGGATGCGTGCCGATCTGCACACCATGCAGGAATTCAACGAAAAAGGCAAATTTATCATTGAGAAAAACGGTTCGGATGAATTGGGTATCATCACCAGCGGTATAAGTTACCAGCACGTTCTGGATGCCGCCCCGGAGGCTTCCGTACTCAAACTGGGCATGACCTATCCCCTGCCCATGGAAGCCATCGGCAGATTCGCCGCCAAAGTCAAACGCTGTCTGATCATTGAGGAGGGCGACCCCATCCTCTTTGAACAGATCATGGCCGCCGGTATTCAGGTCGAAAACAAACCGGAAGCATTCCGCTTCGGTGAGTTGAATGTATCAAGAGTCCGCAAATTGATCAACGGTGATCTTACTCCGGAAGCTGCCGGAGCCCCGGGAAAACCGCCCCAGCTCTGCCCCGGTTGTCCGCACCGCAAAACCTTTGAGGTACTGCGCGATCTGGGTTGTATCGTTTCCGGCGACATCGGCTGTTACACGCTGGGGGTGATGCCGCCGTTTTCTGCGATCGATTCCTGTGTCTGCATGGGGGCAAGTGTCACCGTCGGTCTGGGTATGCGGCATACGCTCCCGGAAACTGAAGCACGCAAAGTGGTCAGTGTCATCGGTGACAGCACCTTTTTGCATACCGGCATCAACGGCATCGTTGAAATGGTCTACAACCGACCGGCCACCGGACACGTTGTGCTGATCCTCGACAACCGCATTACCGCCATGACCGGATGTCAGGAAAATCCGGCCACCGGACGCAAACTCGATCACTCTCCGGCTTACGCCGTTTCTCTGGAAAATATCGTCAAAGGTATCGGTGTGGATAACTGCGACGTCATCGACACCACTTTGGAAACGGAAAAATTCGCCGAATTGCTGAAAACCCGTCTGGCATCCAACGATTGCAGTGTTATCATCGCCCGCCGTCCCTGCATTCTGGCAGTGGCTAAAATGGCTAAAATGGGAAAGAATTGATCATGAACAAAATAACCAATATCATCGCCGCCGGTCTGGGCGGTCAGGGAGTTCTGAAAATCACCGATATCCTCGCCGATGTGATCTTCCATGCCGGGTTGGATGTCAAAAAAAGTGAAGTCCACGGCATGAGCCAGCGGGGCGGATCGGTTTCCAGCGAAGTGCGTTTCGGGGAAAAGGTCAACAGTCCGATGGTTCCCGCCGGTGAAGGCGATATCCTCGTCGTGCTGGATATTTCCCAACTTGATGTCGCCCGTCCCGCCCTCAAAGCTGACGGCATCCTCATCACGCCGCAGAATGTGCCGGCTGACAGATTGAGCAATCCCAAAGCACTCAACGTGATGCTGTTGGGGGCACTTTCCGCCAAACTGCCCCAGTTTGAGGAAACGCTCTTTACCGACGCTTTGAAACGGGCCTTTCCGGAAAAACTCCATGAGGCCAACGAAGCGATGTTCAAACTCGGCCGCAATTGCTGAAACAAAAGGAAATCAACCATGAAACAGATCAAACAACTTTCACTCTTTGTCGAAAACCGCCCCGGAGCCCTTTCCGAAGTGTGCCGGGTGCTTAAAGAAGCCGAAGTCAACCTCTGTGCCATGAGCGTGGCCGATACCAGTGAATTCGGTATTCTGCGACTGCTGCTTGATGATATCGACCGGGGCAATGCGGCATTGAAAGCCGCCGGATTCATTACCAGGGAAAACAAAGTTCTGGCCGTCTGCGTACCGGATTGTGCCGGCGGATTGGCCGGAGTCTTTGAAAAGACCGATATGCTCGGCCTTTCTGTCGAATATATGTACGCCATTGCCACCGGGATCAAAGATAAAGCGGTCATCATCTTCCGCTTTGACGATCAGGAAGAGGCGGCGGCCAAACTTGCAGATGCCGGAGTGGAACTGCTCGGTGCAGAGGAAATAACCCAGGGGTAAAAGACCGTGGATGAAACTCTCTCCTGGGAAAAACACCGGCATATCATCATTCCGGTAATACTGTTTCTGGCGACCCTCACCTTTTCGGCGGCCTTTCTGCCGCCGGAAACGGTCTGGATCACCGATAACGGCAATAAACTGATGATAATGCACAATTTTCTGGATAACGGCACGATTTATTTCAACCACGTTTCTCCGGAAAATTTTCCCAGAGGCGGATTTCACTTCCAAACCCTTGACAACGGGAAAAACGTATCTTTTCACTCCCCCTATCTGCCGGTATTGACCGCTTTTATCTACCGCATCACCGGGGCGGCAGGCGTGGGGATCATCCCGGCCTTGTCCCTGGCCGGTATTGCGGCTTTTCTACTGCTCTTTCCCGGTAAAAAATGGTGGATCCTGGCCATGCTGGGAGCCACACCGCTGATATTTTACAGTTTTCTGCTCTGGGAAATGGTTCCGGCGGCGCTGGCAGTCACCGGGGCGGCATGGTACTTTTTCCGCAAACGTTTCACCTTATCCGGAGTGCTTTTCGGCTGCGGAGTGTGGATGCGTGAAGACCTCTACTTGCTTGGATTCACCCTGCTTGCCGCTCTGCTCATCAAACGTCAGTGGCGGATAATTCTGAAATTCGCCCCGGGAGCCGCCGGACCGGTGGTTGCATTATGGATAACCAATTATCTGCTTTTCGGTCATATTGCCGGAGTGCATGGTGCGACCTGTTTCATCAACAACCACTCCGGAGAATTCACGTTGCAGATCTGGCTCAATGAGGTGATTTTCAATTTCTATCAGCACCTGCTCCGCTTTGAAACACTGTTGCCGGTCAAATGGTCATGGCTCCTGACGGCCTGCGGCATTTTGCCGGTATTGGGTGCCGGATTTGCTCCGGAATATACCAAATGGAAAAAATTCAAACTTGTTTCCGGCACGCTTTTTGCCCTGATCTCGATCGTATTCGCCTTTGCCCTCTGGCGGCATCACAATTATCTGTCGGTATGTGCCTTTACCTTCGGATTATTCATCAGCGTACCGGTGCTGTTGGGTTTCATGCTGAACTACCGGGCACTGCTCAAAGACCGGCACGGCTTTGTTTCGCTGTCTGCGATCACGGTCATCCTGTATATTCTGCTGATACCGCTTTTGCTCAACCCCAATGACTTCGGCCTGACCAGGGGGGCAAGACACTTTATCATTATTCTGCCATTGATGCTGATTTTGGGCAATTACGCACTGATGCGAACCGGCTTTTTCAGGAACTTCCACGGTCAGAATATGATCGCCATCACCTGTGTTGCCGGAGCGATCATGCAAGTTTATTCGATCTATGCCCTGATGAGAGTTTCCTCCGATGCGGAATTTCTGCAGAATGAGCTTCTTTCCCTGCCGCATGACACGGTAATTTCAGACATCTTTTTTCTGCCGGAAATGACTCCGCTGGTGCCGACCGCCAAAACTCAACTGGAAGTTTCCAATAATGAACAACTTTCTGCCGCTGTCGAATATCTCGAAACCAGCGGCACACAAAGTTTCATATTGATCCTCTCTCCGGATTACCGCCGGATAAGTAATGAAAATCTGGCACTTCTTTTCAGTAAATATCCGCCCCGGATGCGGCCGAGACCGGTCATCATCGGCAATTCTTTGCGTTTTCTAATCACGGTATGTGCAAAATAACCGTGCCTTTCATCCGGTTACAGCCGTTGCATCAGCGGTATTTGGGCAGCATACTGCCGTGAGCCCCGATCAGATCATCACACATACTGACGATATCATCGATATTCAATTCAGCGGCGGTGTGCGGATCAAGCATTGCCGCCTGATAGATACGGTCACGTTTTTTCGTCAGGGCAGCTTCGATCGTCAGCAGCTGGACATTGATATTGGTCATATTCATTGCGGCACACTGGGTGGGCAATGCCCCGACAAAAGTGCCCTGCACTCCGTTTTTATCCACCAGACACGGCACTTCGACCACCGCATCAGAGGGCAGATTGGTGATAAGTCCGTTATTCATCACATTACCGCCGATCTGATATGGTTTACCGGTGAGGATCGCATCCATGATCCCGGAACCGTATTCCCGTGACAGGGTATGGGAAAGATTCGGATCATTACGCAATTCGGCATACTGTTTTTTCCAATCATTGATCTGTTTGACACATCTGCGCGGATATTCATCCAGCGGTATGCACCACTCATCGACCTGACCGGGATAACTCTTTTTGATCCAATACGGAGCATATTCGGCATTGTGTTCGCTTGATTCAGTGACATAATAGCCGAATCTCTTCATCATTTCCAGCCGCACCATATCGCCGAACTTCTTTTCTTTGGGGGCCTTACGCCACTCTTTCACCTTCTTTTCGCCGAGTTTTTTCAATTCCGGGTAGAGGTCTTTGCCGTTTTCAGTGATCTCCAGCAGCCATGCCATGTGGTTGATACCGGCGACTTTCCACTGGATTTTTTCCAATCTTTCATCGGAGTGATCCAGCCCCAGCGTACCGAGCAGACATTTTGCACACACCTGCACGCTGTGACAGAGGCCGACCGTTTTGACTCCGGTCGCTTTGAGCATGGCACCGGTGAGCATCGCCATCGGATTGCTGTAATTGAGAAACCACGCTTCCGGAGCGACTTTTTCAATGTCACGTGCGAAATCCAGCATCACCGGGATCGTCCGCAATGCACGGAAAATGCCGCCGATGCCCAGCGTATCAGCGATCGTCTGGCGCAAACCGTACTTTTTGGGGATCTCAAAGTCGATCACCGTCGCCGGTTCATAACCGCCGACCTGAATGGCATTGACCACGAAATCGGCTTTATCCAAAGCGGCTTTGCGGTTTTCCACTCCGTGATAAGTGGAAATTTTCGCCCGGTTGTTATTGATATTCTTATTTATTACATTAAGGATATATTCCGACTCCTCCAGCCGGGTCTTATCAATATCATACAACGCGATATCAGCATCTTTCAACGACTCCCGGCACATACAATCCCCCAGCACATTGCGGGCAAAAACGGAACTTCCAGCTCCCATAAAAGTAATTTTAGGCATATAAAAATCTCCTTTGCAGTTATAACCTGCACATAAAATACACCGGTTCGACCGATAATAAAAGAGTAAATTCATATCATTTACTGTAAAATCGTCTGATTTGCAATTTTTTATTTCAGTGCTATATTATCTCTGACCTCAAACGCAATAAGGACATTATGGATATTCAGGAATTTGATCATCATGTAAATTACGTACCCCCGGCCGAAGAGATAGCTTTCGGCACGATGCTCCGTTCCGGCGGACATCAGCAGACCTGCCGCAAAAGTTATTTTTTCAACGGTACCAAACGGGGATGCTTTGAAACATTGCTCTGGCAATACACCATTTCCGGTTGCGGCATGGTCGAATTTGACGGCAGAAAATTCCCCGTCAGACCCGGTGAAGCATTTCTGCTGCCCGTCCCGGAAAAGCACCTCTACTATCTGCCGGATAAACCGGGGCACTGGGAATTTCTCTACCTCTGCCTTGAGGGATGCGAAACCATGAGGATCGGCCGGGAATTGCGGAAGATCCTGCCGCCGGTTTCCACCGCATACGCTTCCAAAGAATCCGTAGAACTGGCCGGGGAATTGATCCGCCGTACCGGCGACAACGAATTTGCCACCCCCTCGGAAGTCAGCCGCCTTACCTACGACTTTCTGCTCTCTTTACTGGCCGGCAACCGCAATGATTCTCTGCCGTCAGGCAAAAATACACTGCTGCGGGTACATCAATTCTGCGTCAAAAACCTTACCGCTCCGCTGAATATCGAAGCCATGGCTGATGCCGCCGGTTACAGCCGCAGTCACTTCTGCCGGGTGTTCCGGGAGTTATCCGGCCAGTCGCCGCATGAATACCTTCTGGCTCTGCGTATCCGCACTGCAGTAAGAATGCTGCAAAACAATTCGCTCAATATCAAAACCATCGCCGGCAAATGCGGATTTCCGGAAACCGGATATTTCTGCAAGGTTTTCCGCCGTTTCACCGGCGACACCCCCGCCGAATTCCGCAAAAAACAATTTTGACCACCATCGGTGACACACTGCACACGGCACACTTTACGGCACAAAGTGTGTCACTGTGGCACACTTTCAACCGATATTCACCCGTTTTCTCCTTAAAATGATGTTGGCACGCTTTTTGCTCTATTGAAAAGTGCAAACAACAAAAACTCTCAAAAAAAGGAGAAATCACTATGAGCAAAATCATCGGTATCGACCTCGGCACCACCAACAGTTGTATGGCTGTGATGGATAACGGCGAGTACAAAATCATCCCCAATGCGGAAGGCAACCGCACCACCCCCAGTATCGTCGCATTCACCAAATCCGGCGAACGTCTGGTCGGTCAGACTGCCAAACGGCAGGCGGTCACCAACCCCAAAAACACCATCTTTTCCATCAAACGTCTGATGGGCCGCAAATTTTCAGAAGTCGGCCGCGAGCGTGAACTCGTACCCTACGAGATCGCTGAAGCCCCCAATGGCGATGCCCATGTCAAAGTCGGTGACAAACTTTATTCACCCCCGGAAATCTCCGCCATGATCCTGCAGAAACTCAAAGCTGATGCGGAATCATACCACGGCGAAAAGATCACCCAGGCGGTCATCACTGTGCCGGCTTACTTCAATGACAGCCGGCGTCAGGCCACCAAAGATGCCGGTAAGATCGCCGGTCTGGAAGTTCTGCGTATCATCAACGAACCTACCGCCGCAGCTCTGGCTTACGGTCTGGATAAGAAAACTGATGAAACCATCGCAGATTACGACCTCGGCGGCGGTACACTCGATATCTCCACTCTGGAGGTCGGTGACGGCGTGTTTGAAGTGAAAGCCACCAATGGTGACACCCACCTCGGCGGTGATGACTTCGACCAGACCATCATCACCTATCTGGCCGATGAATTCCAGAAGGAAAACGGTGTCGATCTGCGTAAAGATCCGCAGGCTCTCCAGCGCCTCAAAGAGGCCGCCGAAAAGGCCAAATGCGAACTTTCCAGCAGCATGTCCAGCGAGATCAACCTGCCCTTTATCACCATGAATCAGGATGGTCCGGTCCACATGAATATCGACCTCACCCGCGCCCAGCTGGAGCGGCTCTGCGATCCTCTGCTCGACCGTACCCGCAAACCCTGCGAAAACTGTATGCGTGATGCCGAAGTTTCCGCTTCCGACATCCGGGAAGTCATTCTCGTCGGCGGTATGACCCGTATGCCCAAAGTGCAGGAAACGGCCAAAGCCATCTTCAATAAAGAGCCGCACAAAGGTGTCAACCCCGATGAAGTCGTCGCCGCCGGTGCCGCCATTCAGGGTGGTGTTCTGGGCGGTGAAGTCAACGACGTGCTGCTGCTCGATGTCACCCCGCTTTCACTGGGTATCGAAACCATGGGCGGTGTCATGACCCGTCTGATCGAACGCAATACCACCATTCCGGCCAAAAAGAGCGAGATTTTCAGTACCGCTTCAGATAACCAGCCGGCCGTGGATGTCCGCGTGCTTCAGGGTGAGCGTGAATTCGCCCGCGACAACAAATCTCTGGGACTTTTCAAACTCGACGGCATCGCTCCGGCTCCCCGCGGCGTGCCCCAGATCGAAGTGACCTTCGACATCGATGCCAACGGCATCCTCCATGTCACCGCCAAAGATCTCGGCACCGGCAAAGAGCAGAAGATCACCATCACCGCTTCCAGCGGACTTTCTGAAGAAGAGATCGAAAAGATGGTCAACGAAGCCAAGGCCCACGAAGCCGATGATAAGGCCGCCAAAGAGAAAGTCGAAGTTCACAACCACGCCGATTCCATGATCTATCAGTTGGAAAAACAACTCAAAGAGCATGGCGATAAAGTTCCGGCTGAAACCAAAGCCGCTCTGGAAGACAAAATCGCCAAACTCAAAAAAGATCTGGAAGCCGACAATACCGAAGCCCTCAAAGCCGGTATGAAAGAACTCGAAGAACTCGCCATGAAAATGGGTGAGGCCGTCTACGCCCAGCAGGGAGCCAATCCGGGTGCCGGTGCCGGCACCCCGCCCCCGGTGCAGCCGGAGAAAAAATCCGGCGATGACGATATCATCGATGCCGAAGTCGTCGAATAAGCAACAATAATTCAGCAACAGTGCCGCCCACCCGGGGAGGATGGGCGGCGCACCTGATCAAAGAAAAATACAAAAGGAGTAAAAAAATGGCTGATGTCAACATCAAACCGTTGGGCGATCGCGTCTTGCTTGAGCTCAAAGAAAGCACCGAGGAAATGAGAGGCGGTATCTATATCCCCGATTCTGCCAAAGAGAAACCCCAGGAATACACCGTCATCGCACTGGGTACCGGCAAAAATGATGATAACGGCAACAAGATCCCGTTCGATGTCAAAGTCGGCGATATCGTGCTGACCAGCCGTTACGGCGGCACCGAAGTCAAAGTCGACGGCAAAGAGTACAAAGTCGTCAATCAGGAAGATATTCTCGCCATCGTCGGCTGAATTTCACCGGTTCAATAAACCATAACTTAATGGAGAATTTTTATCATGGCTAAACAGCTTGTCTTTTCCGAAGAAGCCCGTCGCGGTATTCTTGAAGGTGTGACCCTCCTTGCCAAAGCGGTCAAAGCCACCCTCGGCCCCAAAGGCCGCAATGTCGTTATCGATAAGAAATTCGGCGCCCCCGCCATCACCAAAGACGGTGTTTCCGTCGCCAAAGAGATCGAACTCAAAGACGCTTATGCCAATATGGGCGCCCAGATGGTCAAAGAAGTCGCCAGCAAAACCAATGATGTCGCCGGCGACGGTACCACCACCGCTACCGTGCTGGCCGAAGCCATCTACCGCGAAGGTCTCAAAAACGTCACCGCCGGCAGCAACCCCATGGAACTTAAACGCGGTATCGAAAAAGCCGTCGCCGCTGTCGTCGCTGAACTCAAAAATATGAGCCAGGGCGTTTCCGATCAGATCGCCCAGGTCGCCACCATTTCCGCCAACGGAGATACCACCATCGGTAACATCATCGCCGAAGCCATGGCCAAAGTCGGCCAGGAAGGCACCATCACCGTCGAAGAAGCCAAAACCCTCGAAACCACGCTCGATGTCGTCGAAGGTATGCAGTTCGACAAAGGTTACCTTTCTCCCTACTTCGCCACCAATACCGAATCCATGGAAGCCGCTCTGGAAGATGCCTACATCCTCATCCATGAGAAAAAAATCAGCAACCTCAACGATATGCTGCCTCTGCTCCAGGCCGTCGCCAAAGAAGGCAAACAGATGCTCATCATCGCTGAAGATGTCGAAGGCGAAGCCCTGGCCACTCTGGTCATCAACTCCATGCGCGGCATCCTCAAAGTCTGTGCCGTCAAAGCCCCCGGTTTCGGCGACCGCCGCAAAGCCATGCTTCAGGATATCGCCATACTTACCGGCGGCACCTGCATTACCGAAGATCTCGGCTTGAAACTTGAAAACGTCACCACCGCCCAGCTCGGTAAAGCCAAACGTATCACCGTCACCAAAGAAAATACCACCATCGTCGAAGGTTACGGTGCCAAAGATGCCATCATGGGACGTATCGCCCAGATCCGCCGCGAAATCGAGGAAACTTCCAGCGATTACGATCGTGAAAAACTTCAGGAACGCCTCGCCAAACTCGCCGGCGGTGTCGCCGTCATCAATGTCGGTGCCGCAACCGAAGTTGAAATGAAAGAGAAAAAAGACCGCGTCGATGACGCTCTCCACGCCACCCGTGCCGCTGTGGAAGAAGGTATCGTCGCCGGCGGCGGTGTCGCCCTCGTCCGCGCCGCCAAAGCCGTCAACGCTCTGAATCTGACCGGCGATGAAGCCACCGGTGCCGCCATCGTTGCCCGCGCCGTCGAAGAACCCCTGCGTCAACTCGCCGCCAATGGCGGTTATGAGGGCAGCGTCGTCGTCCAGCGCGTCAAAGAAGGTTCCGGCAACGAAGGTTTCAACGTCGCTACCGGCGAATATGTCGATATGATCAAAGCCGGTATCCTCGATCCGGCCAAAGTTACCCGTTCCGCCTTGCAGAACGCCGCTTCCGTGGCCAGCTTGCTGCTCACCACCGAATGTCTGATCACCGACATCAAGGAAGAAAAAGAACCTGCCATGCCCCAGCCCGGTATGGGCGGCATGGGCGGCATGATGTGATACTTTCTTTTCACGGTTACTTTTCTTTTTACGGAAAAAGAAAAGTAACCAAAAGAAAAACGAGGTGTCGCGCCCCGGATTTCATCCGGGGCTTGATCGATTTTTTTTGCGAAGCAGTGCGAGGCAAGGTCGAAGTCAAACAGAGGCAACGGCGAGGGAGCATACTATGTATGTGACCGA
>JAZNEV010000031.1:0-4873 GCA_045588835.1 Victivallaceae bacterium | reverse complement strand
GCAACAGCAAAGGAGGGCCTCGGAACGGTGCTCCGGAAGGAGTAACCCCTTTACCTGCCATGTCAAACAATTCAATCACTGAATGCGGCATTCTTGATACAATACCGATCGTAATGATCAGGGATACTCCATTGCCGATACCACGCTCGGTGATCTGTTCACCCAGCCAGGTAAAGACCATTGTGGTACACGTAAGCACCACCACATTCGCAATAATGAAAAGTACCGGACTGCCGACAAAAAGCGGCTGTGCCGGTTCCGGTAAACCGATCTTGCTCGGATTAATCATCGCAGCTGCCACCATGAATCCTTGAACCGCACAGACCACCAGCGTCAGATAACGGGTGTACTGCGTGATTTTGCCCCGGCCGGATTCACCCTCACGCTGGAGACGCTCCAGCTGGGGAATGACCGGGACAAGCAGCTGCATGACAATTGAAGCGGTGATATAGGGCATGATACCCAGCGCTCCCAACGCAAAATGCGTCATGGCACCGCCGGAAAACAGGTCGATCATGGCCATCACACCGCCACTGGACTGACTACTGGCCGTAACGCTCTTGATGAATTCCTTCAACGCCGTCGGATCAACTCCGGGGCACGGGATACTGCTGGCAAAACGAACCAGCACGATTATCAAGGCCGTAAACAAAAGACGGTTACGCAATTCCTTGACTTTCAAAGCATTCAAAAACGCACGCCACATAGTTCTTTATCCCCTCAGTCAACGATTTCAACAGTTCCGCCGGCAGCCTGGATTTTGGCAGCCGCAGCAGCAGAAAATTTCTGCGCTTTAACGGTCAGAGCTTTGGTGATCTCGCCATTGGCAAGAACTTTGATGACCGTATCGCCTTTGCGGAGAAGTTTCTTCTCGTTCAGGCTCGCCAGATCAACCACATCGCCCGCCTGGAAGTTGCTTTCCAGAACGTCAAGGTTGACCAGAGCGTAAACAATACGGTCGGCATTTTTGAAACCACGTTTCGGCAGACGGCGGAAAAGCGGAATCTGACCACCCTCGAAGAAAGGACGGATCTTCGCACCGGAACGGGACTTCTGTCCCTTCTCACCGCGACCGGCAGTTTTGCCGTAACCCGAGCTGTCACCGCGACCAACGCGTTTGCGGGTCTTGCGGGATCCCGGAGTGGGGCTCATATCATGAAGTTTCATTTTCAATTACCTCAACTGTTAGTTGTTTTCCGCGGCTTCAGCCTGTGCCAGACCACGACGGGCCATGACTTCGCTGCGGCTGGAAAGACCGGCAATAGCTTTGAAGGTCGCTTTGGTCACGTTGGAAGCATTGGAAGCTCCCAGAGACTTCGCCAACACATCTTTGACACCGCCAAGTTCCAGAATCGCACGAACCGCACCACCGGCAATCAAACCGGTACCGCTGGATGCCGGACGGAGCAGAACTCTTGCACCACCAAATTTAACTTCGATTTCGTGCGGCAGAGTCTGACCATTCATCGGAATACGCACCAGATTGCGACGGGCAGCTTCGCCACCTTTGCGGATGGCATCACTGACTTCGTTCGCTTTTCCATAACCATAGCCGACACGACCATTGCGGTCACCGACAACCACCAACGCTCCAAAACTGAAGTTTTTGCCGCCTTTGACGACTTTCGCACTGCGGTTGATAGCGATCACGCTCTCGTCAAACTCGCTGACAACAGCGGGTTCGAAATTTTCACGTTTACCCATGTCTTCGCTCTCCTTCAGAATTTGAGGCCCAATTCACGGGCAGCTTCGGCAATAGCCTTGACCCGGCCGTGGAATTTGAATCCGGAACGGTCAAACACCACTTCGGTAATATTCACAGCTTTAGCCGCTTCTGCAGCCAGCTTGCCCAACAGTGCCGCTCCAGCCATATTCGGTTTGGCATTTTCAGCTTTGAAAGCTGCTGCCAAGGTCGAAACGGAAGCCAGAGTTTTGCCATTGACATCATCAATGAACTGGCAATACATATTGCTGTCGGTGATGCTGACACAGAAACGGGGACGCTCCGCAGTACCGGAAATCCGTTTCCGGATCCGGGCATGCCGACGGTCGCGCAGTGCTTTTTTATCCATAACAGACATTTCTATAATCTCCTGATACTACCGGAATTAACCGACAGATTTTCCTTCTTTCAGCACGATACGCTCATCGACGTAACGGATACCTTTGCCTTTGTAAGGTTCAGGTTTACGGAAACGACGGATCTGAGCGGCAGTCTCACCAACAAGCTGCTTATCACAACCTTCAACAGTGATTTTGTTTTCAGGAGTGACAGCAACTTTGATCCCCGCCGGGATCGCAAACTCGATAGGATGCGAATAACCAAGCGTAAGATTCAATTTGTTGCCGGCAACTGCGGCTTTGTAACCGATACCAACAATCTGCAGTTCCTTGCGGAAACCCTGCGAAACACCGATAACCATATTCTGAATCAGACTGCGGGCCAGACCATGCATTGCATTCGCTTTGCGGGTCTCATCGGCCGCACTGACCACAACCTGATTATCTTTAACCTCGGCGGCAACATGCGGGGGCAATGCCATCGAGAGCTTTTCTTTGCCCTCAACCACGATCGCTCCATCCGCAATCGTCACTTTGACGCCGGAAGGGATATCAATAGGTTTTTTACCAATACGGGACATGATTAGTTTTTCCCACGTTTAGTTTATGTTACCAGACACGGCAGAGAATTTCACCGCCAACATTCTCTTTGGCTGCCTTGCGGCCGCTCATGATTCCTTTCGGAGTCGAGAGAACGACGATACCCAGACCGTTGCGGACGCGCGGAATCTCACGGCTGCCGCAATGGATTCGGCAGGAAGATTTACTGACACGCTCGATACCTTCGATCACGGCTTTGGCTCCGGCATATTTCAGCACGACGACGATCTGGCTTTTGACACCTTCGCCCTCGACGGAAACTGCACTGAGATAACCCTCTTCCATCAACACTTCGGCAATCGCTTTCTTCTCTTTGGAAAGCGGAATCGCCACTTTTTCCAAACCGGCTGCTGCCGCATTGCGAATCCGGGTCAGCATATCGGCGATCGGATCTTGCATACTCATAATATTTTTCCTTTCACCTTATTACTTACCAGCTCGCTTTGGTCACACCCGGGATCTGACCTTTGGAGGCCATTTCACGGAAGCAAATACGGCAAAGCTGAAATTTACCGATGTAAGCACGCGGACGACCGCAGGCTTTGCAACGGGTGTAGTTCCGGACCGCGAATTTATTGGGGCGGTTCGCCTTGACAATCAAACTGAGTTTAGCCATTTTGTTCTACCCCTTCTGTTATTCCGCGAACGGAACTTCCATCATTTTCAGAAGCTCACGAGCACCCTCGTCATTTTTGGCGGTGGTGACGATCGCAATATTCACACCGAGAGGATACTTCAATTTATCAGCATCGACTTCGGTAAACACGGAAACGTCCTGAATACCCATGTTGTAATTGCCAACACCGTCAAAACCGGTCTTGGGAATACCACGCCAGTCACGCACACGCGGCAAGGCGTTGTGAACGAAACGATCCAGGAACTCATACATGCGGCTGCCACGCAGAGTGACCATCACTCCAACAGGCATCCCGACACGCAGTTTGAAGCCGGCAACGTTTTTGCGAGCTTTGCACACGACCGCTTTCTGACCGGTCATCGCACTGATATGCTTCTGGGCTTCAGCAAAAGCATCACGTTCTTTGTCAGATCCGATACCCGTGGAGATAACAATCTTCTCGATTTTCGGAATCTGCATCACATTTTTAATGCCGAGTTTTTCGGCAAGCGCGGAACGGACTTCCTCGCTATATTTTTTCTTCATATCGGGCATGATAAACTACTCCGTCTTGGCTTTCGCCGCCGCTTTCGCGGCACGGCGGGCGTTTTTCGCCTCAAGTTTCGCCTGTTTGCATTCCGCAGTCAGAGTAACGTTGGAAACGGCAACTGAGACTGAACGCTCAACCAATCCGCCATTCGGGTTGGCTTTGCTCTTTTTTACGGTACGCTTGCCGAGCTTATTCTCACCTTTGGTAAGTTCAAGCACGACACGTTCTTTGGCGGGCAGAATCGCAGTGATCGTAGCTTCGGCACCTTTGAAGTTTCCGGCGTTGACCACAACTTTATCGCCTTTTTTGACATGGAACGTATTCATTACAGCACCTCCGGCGCCAGCGAGATGATCTTCATAAAGTTCTTCTCGCGAAGCTCACGTGCAACCGGTCCGAAAATACGGGTTCCGATCGGGTTGTTGTCCTTGTCGATAACGACTGCGGCATTCTCGTCAAAGCTCAGATAAGAGCCATCGGAACGACGGATCTTGGCTTTAGTACGGACAATCACCGCACGAACACGCTGACGACGTTTGACCGTACCGTCGGGAAGTGCAGTTTCAACCGCAGCACTGATCACATCACCAACGTGTGCAATCGTTTTTCCCTGACCGAGAACGTTGATCGTCAGCAGTGACTTGGCACCGGAATTGTCGGCGACTTCAAGAATTGTTTGCGTCTGAATCATTATTCGTTACTCCTGTACGGCACGGCTGATGATCTCAATCAACCGCCAGCATTTGTTACGGCTCAGAGGACGGGTCTCGCCAATGCGGACGGTATCGCCTTTCTTCGCCTCGTTTTTCTCATCATGAACAGCAAAATTTTTGCTGACTTTGACGACTTTGCGGTACAACGGATGAGTGGTACGGCGTTCGACTTTGACAACAATGGTTTTATCCTGCACGTCGCTCACGACGACGCCGACACGCTCTTTGCGGTTGCCGCGGACAGTATTCTCACTCATTACTTCACCTCGGCGTTAATTTTCCGCGCGGCGAGTTCGGTCAGGCAGCGAGCAATGTCGCGGCGAACCTCACGGA
>JAZNEV010000030.1:0-1722 GCA_045588835.1 Victivallaceae bacterium | reverse complement strand
ACAGAACGACATGGCTACCATCCGACTTCCTTTTCGGTGCCCCTCCGCCGAAACATCAGCAGATGGAAGATCACTATTTCGGCTCCATCAAGCCCCGGATCCTCGCCTTTATGACCGAAGTGGAGCGGGAACTCTGGAAACTCGGCATCCCCGCAAAGACCCGGCACAATGAGGCTGCTCCGGCCCAGTTTGAGATCGCTCCCAGATTTGAAGAACTCAATCTCGCCGTCGATCACAATATGCTCATTATGGAAGTTCTCCGGGTCGTCGCCGACCGGCACAATCTGGTCTGTCTGATGCACGAAAAACCCTTTTTCGGAGTCAACGGTTCCGGCAAACACTGCAACTGGTCTGTCGATTACGGCGATTTGAGTCTGCTCAAACCCGGCAGCGACCCGCACCGCAATGCCATCTTTCTGACCACGCTCTGTGCCGTCATCCGGGCTGTCGATCTGCACAGCGACCTGCTCCGGGCCGTCACGGCCAGCGCCGGAAACGATCACCGTCTCGGTGCCAATGAGGCTCCCCCGGCGATCATTTCCATTTTCCTCGGCGACCAACTGACCGAAGTTATCGAACAGATCGAAACCGGCAGTGTCACCGGTTCCAAGTGCCGTCCGGGAGCCCTCAAAATCGGTGCGGATATGCTGCCGCCGCTGCCCCGGGATGCCACCGATCGTAACCGTACCAGTCCCTTTGCCTTTACCGGCAACAAATTTGAATTCCGTGCCCCCGGATCAGGTCAATCCTGTTCGGCGGTCAATATGGTTCTCAATACCATTGTCGCGGAATCATTTGACTTCATTTCCGAAAAACTTGAAAACCTTTCCGGCAATGATTTCAATGACGGCTTGCAGAAAATTCTTCAGGAGATCATCCGTCAGCACAAACGGATCATTTTCAATGGAGATAATTACAGCAAAGAGTGGGTTCAGGAAGCCGAAAAACGCGGTCTGCCCAATTTACGCAGTACCATCGAAGCCATCGCTCCGTTACGCAAGGCCGACAATCAGGCCCTGATGGAAAAATACGGTGTGCTTTCCAAGTCAGAACTTGATTCAAGATACGAAATTCTGCTGGAAGAATACTACCGCAAACTGCGTATCGAAGCCGGGATCGCCCTCGAAATCGCCCGCAGTATGATCACTCCGGTCGCCGTCGATGAATTCAACCGCCTCTGCAATACCCTCGCTCTGGCCAATGGATCCGGCCGGAAATTCGGCATCAACGCCCTCAATTCATCCAGCGAAAGAGTCGGACTTTCCCTTGATGAACTCAATGATTCGTGTGACGAACTCCAACGCTCCATCTGCGGCGAACATACCGAGATCCTCGCCGCTTTGGAAAGACTCCGCCGGGCGGTGGATGCCCTCGAATATCAGGTCGATGATTCCCGCTGGCCTCTGCCTAAATACCGCGAAATGCTCTTCATCTATTAATTTGCTTGCATTATGGGCAATCTCGGGCCTTGCTTGTCGTTTAGTTTGCTTGCATTATGGGCAATCTCGGGCCTTGCTTGTCGTTGGCTCGGTCGAGTACAGTCGTACACTCCCTCGCCGCCTCCGGCGCAAAACCCGACCTTGCCGCATACTGCTTCGCAAATTGGCCGCCGGGTGGAATGGCTCGGACGGACTGAAGGCCTTGACAGGGGCTTCGCCCCCGTACCCCCCAAGTATATTGGCCGCCGGGTGGAATGGCTCACGGACTGAAGGCCTTGACAGG
>JAZNEV010000029.1:0-39835 GCA_045588835.1 Victivallaceae bacterium | reverse complement strand
CGAGATTTTCAATGGAATAATCGCCGTTTTCCCGCTTCAGATAGTAATCCCAGAATTCGATCAATTCTGAAGCATCACCGGTGCAGAGTTTTTCGTAAATCGTTTTGTAAACGCCCTGTGCAGTGTTTTTCAGGACTTCTTCGACGGCCTCATCGCCGAAATTATCCTGCAAATAGTGCAAAGTATTGCAGGTCAGCCGGTGAAAATCCTTGTGAAGTTCCCCGGTGGATTGATAACGCAGCATGAAAATTTTCCTCCTTGTTTGTTTCTGATTGCGGCAAAATATTTTTTATTCATCCGACCATAATATACCACCTTTACCGGGATATGTAAATGGTTGGAAAATTACAATTATAGCACTATTATAAACTAAATTGGTAAGAAAAACCGCTTGTTTAGCATAAAAATAAAATATTTATTCCAGATACCGGTTGATCGCAGTAAATAAAAAATCCTGAAATGCTGTTGGAAAACCGTCCCGGTTGGCAGTCCGGGAACTTGGCATTTTCAGATGTATCCAAACTCTGTAAAAGTGCAGAAAAAATCCGTTGGCAGAATATTTCCGGCGTTTCGTCGCCGGAGTCGGATCATACGGTGACTCTGGCGATGCTCAGCGAGGTTTTCATTCCGGAACCGGTGAAAACATGGGCATCGCTGATAATGGAATTGTTTCCGCACTCAACGGCATGAAAATTTCCATTAAGACCGATATCCGAATTTTCTTTTTTCATGGGTAATATAACCGTTTCGGTAGATTTTTTCAAGTGCAGTTTTTCATCACAAACAACTGCTTCGCTGGCCCACAGCGGGGCACGGTAACGGAAAACTCCGGCATTTTCGCAACTTTTTCTGGTATAAGCAAGATAAAGTTTATCACCGAGGCGGAACCAATGCTGCTGGGTGGAAGAGGTGACAAATTCACTGCCATCGTCAAACTGCCACCTTTGCGGGAGGGAAAAATTCAGCCCGTCACCGGAAACGGCAAAATATCCGTTGCCGTCTTCGGCACGGATGGTCAGGAAAAAACGGTTTTCATAGCGGATGATCGATGGTTCGATCAACCCCCGGCCAATGGCGTTGGTCATGGTATTTCCCCCGGTGACCGAGGCGATTTCAAAAGAGCCGGAAAGGGAAATTTTCAACACCTGCACGGCGAAGCGGGAATCCGGCGGATTGATATCAAAATAGACCGGGAGCAAAAATTCTCTCTCTCCGGTAAAACACAATTGGGTACATGCCGCACGCAACTCGACATGCGGATTACTGATCATCCGGACGGGATAAAACCGTTTTTCTTTACTGTCATAAACCGTATAATAACTTCCCCGGACGATGTCGGGAAAATCGCACATTTTTTTCTCGTGGTATCTGGCGGTACAGCCGATAAAAAGGACGTGCCGTTTATCCGGGAAAGTAAAGCAACGGACATCGGCGATACCGATACAATTGTTTCCGGCGATGACTTTGCTTTCAAATCCCGGCACATTGCGTGCTTCGCTCCAGTTGTTCCCGCCGTCAAAACTTTCGCAAAATTCACATGCCCCGTAGCAATCGGAACTGAAAATACGTTGAAAACTCATTAATAAATGGTTTTCACTTAAAACCGCGACGGAGGGATGAAAAGCATTATTCCCGCACGCCGCCGGAAAGGATAAAAAATCTATATTCATTATTGAAAAAATGGTATCCGCATGGGGAGCGATCCCCCGTGGCAAAAAAATATGCAAATATTACTGCAAGGCATATTCAATGCCTTGCAGTACCTTGCTGAACAAGTGTTTACCGGTTGTAGGTGGTCTGATTGCCTGCGGCATCAAGAACGACTACATCATAAGGACCGCCATTACACTTTTCTGCTATCGGCAAAAATTCCGGTCCGGTCAAACCGGCGGCGTGACCATCCCAGAAAGCGGTATTGGCCATTTTGCCGTGAATTGCTTTGATATTACCTCTTGCATTGTCTACGCTGTTCCAATACCAGGCGGTAGCCATGCTGTTGGGAGTACCTTTGTCGGCACAAGAACTGCTGGCGGCGAAACCGGTATCAACCAGAGTCAGCGATGAGGCCGGAGAGGGAATCTTTTTCAGCAGTACAAAATGATTGTTGCTATTGTCGTAAGAAAATGCATCTGCCGGAACAGTATACGGCTGAATGCCGAATGAACCGTACATATTGTAGTGACTGACGCCGCCGGCACTGGCTGGCAAGTAATCTGCGGAAGGGCAGATGTAGTGTTCCGGAGTAGTAGCCGGATTCCCGGGGATAGTACCCCAACCAGTCATCTTTTCGCCTCCGGTTGTTGGTGTTGAAGCATAAATCCGTCCCCAACGATGTCCTCCGCTTAAGGACGGCAGAATATCGTCACTGCCTTGAGCGTACATCAAAAATGCCATACAGTTCTGTTTGAGATTGTTAAGACAACTGGCACTGCGGCCCCGCTCACGTGCGCTGTTGAGAGCCGGAAGCAAAATCGCCGCCAGAATGGCGATGATGGCGATGACTACGAGGAGTTCAATCAGAGTAAAGCGTACACGCTTTACTCCACAGCTGTGGAGTCTTTTCATAACACTTTTCCTTTTTTTAGTTTCCAAACTCTGCCATCTCCGGAAACGTTTTCCCGGAAACGGTGAACAAAAAACATTTCTGTCCTTTCGTAATAATATATCATCAAAAATCTTACTGTAAATGGTTGAAAAATTACAATTATAGCACTATTGTAAACAAAAAGGCAAAAATGCAGTCTGTTTTTAGCATAAGGAGCGTGATCATGAAAAATTTTCAAATTTCTCAAACCGAGCTGCTGCGCCGCTGCCGGGAGGCGGTAAATGATCTTGATTGTCCGGCATTGCTCTATTTTGATGCACCGGAACATCAGAGGATCCATGCTGTGCCGCGGTTGATATTTCAGGTAAGCGGTTCTGCCGTACACAGTTACGGTGCGGAAGTAAAAGAGCATGTGATAGATTCTCCCAAGTTGTTGTATTGTTCCCGTTTCGGTTATTTGCGTACGGACTATCTTACGCCGGGGTGCAGTATATCTTTCAGTTATTATCCGAACTACATCCGGGCCATGCACATTAATTATGACGGAGTGAATCAGCCGCCCACCGTGCGTGATGTTTACTATCACAGCAGTAATCCGCTGTCCAAAGCCGGGATGGAGCTGCTCAACTGCATTGACATATTGCACCGTTATGATAAGGATGAAATTGCCGGGAAATTGCTCGCTCCGCTTTTTCTGCTGACGCTGGATGAGTTGCAGGGCAGTGAAAGTTCATCTGTTCTCAATGTGCGGTCGCTCTGGAATGAGATCAATTGTTTTCTTCAGGAACACCGCACCGAGGTGATCAGCCGGAAAATGCTGGCAAAAATATTCCGCATCTCGCCGGGGTATGTTTCCAATTTAAGCAAAAGGTATATGGGCATGAGTCTTTCCGAAACCAAATTGCATTATCAATTGGAACATGCGGAAAATCTGCTCCGCAACACGTTGCTGAATATCGATGAAATAGCAGCTGAATGCGGTTTCAGCAGTTCAAATTATTTTATCCGCCGTTTCAAAAAAGTTTACGGGCAAACGCCGCATGTTTACCGCTACAATGCTCCTCAAAAAACAGATGATACGGAGTAAACAGGCGTGTTCCGGTAAACGCCGGTATGTTGCACCATCAACTGCTTTTTTTTCTGCAACGGGGAAGCCGGAAAAACATTTTTTGCAAAATTTTCTGAAAAATGATCATAAACATGCTCCCGATCCGTCTTTTGGTGCTATATTATATCCCGGAGTGCGAATCTGCGAAAAGTTTCGACTTCCTGAATCACATAACTGCATGTATTTTTGAAACGGAGATCGCTTTATGAGAAAAGAACTTGCTCTCGGAATGATGCGGCTGCCGACCGGGGCTGATAAAAAAATTGATCATGTTCAGGTCAATCGGCTGGTCGATTATTTTCTGGAACATGGATTCCGTAAATTTGACACCGCAGAGATCTACCATGATACGCAATCTGAAATCGCGGTCAGAGAGTGTATCGTCAAACGTTACCCGCGGGAATCATTTGAGATCGCCGACAAACTTTCATCATGGCGGATATCGGAAAATTCCACGGCAGAACAATTTTTCAATAAACAATTGCAGGTTTCCGGTTTGGAATATTTTGACCGGTATTTGGTGCATTCTGTGGAGGAGCGTCTTTATCCGGAGATCGCCGGCAAACGCTATTTCGACTTTGTTTTGGAGAAAAAAGCACGGGGTCTGGTTCGTGAAGCCGGATTTTCGTTCCACGGGCAACCGGAACTTCTGGATAAAATTCTTGCGGAATATCCTGAAGTGGATTTTGTTCAGCTGCAAATCAACTATATCGACTGGGACAACCCGGCGGTCCGTTCCCGTGAATGTTATGAAACCGCACGGAAATATGGAAAAAAGATTCTGGTCATGGAGCCGGTCAAAGGCGGTTTGCTGGCAGATATTCCGGCAGAAGGTGCCGGAATATTGAAAGAATCTGCTCCGGATCACTCCATTGCTTCATGGGCGATCCGTTTTGCCGCCGGGCTTGACGGGGTTGATACCGTGTTAAGCGGTATGTCTGATATGCTCCAGATGCAGGATAATGTCGCACTGATGGAGAATTTTGAATCGTTGAGCGATGCCGAATTGAAAACCCTTGGAAGGCTCCGGGCATTTCTGAATAAAAATCCGATGGTCGAGTGTACCGGCTGCGGATATTGTCTTGCCGGTTGTCCATTGGAACTGCCGATACCTGGCTTTATCCGGCTGCTCAACAACACCAGGATTTTCGGAGCATTGCCGCAGATCAAAAACAGTTTCAAAGCACACAGTGTGAAACATTCAGCAGATGAGTGTGTCAATTGCGGTAACTGTGCCGATGTCTGTCCCCAGCATCTGGATATCCCGTATCATCTTTCCGCTCTGGCAAAGTGGGCAAAAGAAAACGGCTTGTGAGGATCAGACAGATCTTAAAAGGCTCGCAGTTTGACGGCTGTTTTGAACGGGGGGTCGGAAAAATCATCCGGCAACCGGAATTGTAAACCGGTATTTGATCTGCGGCAGAACCTCAAAAAGGTTTACTGCATTTCTGTTTTGCTCTTATTGAGGTAAACGGCTCTGCCCGCTCAAGCAGAAGAAACTCAAGCCCGGTAAGCGAAATAAGGTTGATGATCTGTCTTTTATTTTAATTTTTTTCACCTTTTTCCGGCTTGGTCAAGGGTGGAAATAAAATTTTATTTTTTTTTTGTGTGTTTTGCTCTTGACAAGCGGAAAAAATATGGTATATTAGAAAATGTTTTGAAATGAAACGGGAATAAAATGAAACAGTTTTTCAACAGCATTATCAGCATTATTATTATGGCTGCGATCATTATTATCGGTTGCGGCACGGTTGGTTATTGTTGAGAGAAACAGAAAATAAAAATTCAAACCTCTCTGCGGTGATCAGCCGCAGAAATGTTTTTTTATTATTACGGGTTTTGAAATGAATACGATCAATTTTGAAAAAAGTTTTTGCATTGTTCCGGGACTTGCTGTCTCCGGAAGTTCCGTCGTATCCATTGCCGCTGCCATTATTATTTCCATTATTATTATCAACATTATCAGCGTGATTATTATTACGCCGCCCGGCATGGTATAGGAACAATCAACAATAAGTCAAGTAAGTTCAGCCCTGCCGGAAAAATCCGGCAGGGCTTTTTAATTTTCAACCACAGGTATTCACAAATGAAAAGATCAGGAGCATCCATAGTTATCGAGGCATTATGCCGCAACCGGGTCGAAACGGTTTTCGGTTATCCGGGCGGTGCAGTGCTGCCCATCTACGATGAGTTGTATAAAAACGCCCATCGGATCAACCATGTTCTGTGTGCCCATGAGCAGAATGCCGCCCATGCCGCCGACGGTTTTGCCCGGGTTTCCGGCAAACCGGGCGTGGTCATCGCCACCAGCGGCCCGGGGGCAACCAATCTGGTCACCGGTATCGCCAATGCTTATCTGGATAGTGTGCCGCTGGTCGCCATTACCGGCAATGTGGCAGTGCCGCTTTTGGGCAGAGACAGTTTTCAGGAAGTTGACATTACCGGAATAACGCAGGGGATCGTCAAACACAATTTTGCCGTAAGCGATGTGAGAGAACTTTCCGGCATGCTTGATGCCGCCTTTGAGATCGCCGCATCCGGCCGCCCCGGCCCGGTGCTGGTGGATATTCCCAAAAGCATCCAGACCGATATGTGTGATGAAGCGGATTTTATCCGGCAGGAGATTTTTTTCAACCATCCGGTTCCACCCGACGTTACTGAAGCGGTCAAATTGATAAAATCTGCCGAACGCCCGCTGATCTACTCCGGCGGCGGTGTGGTCGCTGCCGGAGCAAGTGAAGAGTTGCGGGATCTTGCCCGGTGGATATCTGCTCCGGTGACATTCAGCATGATGGGATTGACCGCACTTCCGGCGGATGAAATGCTGAATCTGGGGATGTGCGGGATGCACGGTTCGCAAAGTTCGGCACAGGCTTTCAGCAAGTGTGATCTGATTATCGCTCTCGGAGTTCGCTTTTCTGACCGTGCCACCGGCAATACCGGCAAATACCAAGAGGGAAAAAAGATCATCCACGTTGACATCGACAGTGCTGAAATCGGCAAAAACACTGCCGCCGATGTCGAATTATGCGGAGATGTGAAAAAAGTTTTGCAGCAGCTTTTACAGCATCTTCCCCGGCTCAATCATCCGGAATGGGAAAAATATTGCCGGGATGCAAAAAAACTGGATCATCATCCGATGGATGATAAACTTACTCCGTTTTCTCTGCTCCGCACGGTGGCGGCATACTGCACGCCGGATACGGTCATCGCCACGGATGTCGGTCAGCACCAGATGTGGACCATGCAGTATTTCCCGTTTCAAACTCCCCGTACACTGCTTACTTCCGGCGGACTCGGCACGATGGGTTTCGGTTTGGGGGCGGCGATCGGCGGCTGTATTGCCAATGACCGTAAACGTACTGTACTTTTCACCGGTGACGGATCATTCGGCATGAGTTTGCAGGAACTTGCCACGGCGGTTTCACAGGCTCTGCCGCTTACGATCGTCATTTTCAATAACGGCGTTCTCGGTATGGTGCGGCAATGGCAGACGATGTTTTATGAAAAACATTACTCATCGACCACCTTGCAGAGAAAGACCGATTTCGCCGCTTTGGCCCGGGCTTTCGGGGCGAAAGGAAAGAAGATCACCTCGATCAAGGAACTGGAAAGAACTTTGTACAATTCCGCTCCGGATGTGCCGACGGTGCTGGATTGTCAACTGGATATGGATGAATTTGTCCTGCCGATGATCCCCCCCGGCGGCAGCGTGCAGGATCTGATAACCCGGAGGAACTGAATCATGGAACGCTTTATCGTGGAACTTACCGTAGCCAATCACTGCGGAGTATTGAACCGGATCACCGGACTTTATGCCAAACTCAAGTACAACATCGACAGTCTGACGGTCAATGAAACAACCGATCCGGCTCTGTCGGTCATGCGGATCGTTTCGCGTGGTGATGCCGCAATACAATGCCGGATGACCCGGCAGTTAAGAAAATTATTTGATGTCAAAACCGTCGTTTTATTGAATAACTCAACGCTCTAACATAAAGGAAAAAGAAAATGAGCAAAATGTACTACGACAACGATTGCAGTAAAGAACTCCTCAACAACATGACCGTCGCCGTTATCGGTTACGGCAGTCAGGGACACGCCCACGCTCAAAATTTGCGGGACAGCGGGGTGAAAGTGGTGGTCGGACTTTACGAAAACTCCAAAAGTGCCGCCGTCGCAAAAGCTGACGGTTTTGAAGTGTTGAATACTCCCGATGCCGTCAGCAAAGCGGATTGGGTGATGATGCTGGTGAACGATGAAAAAATGCGTTCGATCTACGAGAATGGTGTCCGGGATAATCTGCGTCCCGGCATGACCTTGAGTTTTGCCCACGGTTTCAATGTCCACTTTAAAGAGATCGTGCCGCCGGATTTTGTCAATGTGGTGATGATCGCACCCAAAGGTCCCGGCCACACCGTCCGCAGTCAGTTTGTTGAGGGAAAAGGTGTACCCTGTCTGGTGGCGGTTCAGCAGAATTTCACCGGCAACGCCATGGATCTGGCTCTCGCTTACGCCTGCGGACTCGGTGCCGGACGTGCCGGGATCCTTGAAACAACTTTCAAAGAGGAGACCGAAACCGATCTTTTCGGCGAACAGGCCGTTCTCTGCGGCGGCGTTACCGCTCTGATGCAAGCCGGTTTTGAAACCCTTGTCGAAGCCGGATACAAACCGGAAAGTGCCTATTTTGAGTGCATCCATGAAATGAAACTCATCATCGATCTTGTGGTCAAAGGCGGATTTTCTTTCATGCGTTACAGTATCAGCGATACCGCCGAATACGGAGATTACAATACCGGTCACCGTCTGATCACCGATGCAACCAAAGCGGAAATGAAAAAGGTGCTTGCTGAAATCCAGGATGGTACTTTCGCCCGTAAATGGCTTAAAGAAAATGCCGACGGCAGACCGCTTTTTTCCAAACAGCGTGAAGCTGCCAAAACTCATCAGCTGGAAACCGTAGGTGCAGAATTGCGTGCAAAAATGAATTGGAACAAATGATGAACAGCCATAAAATAACCCGCGGAGTTTCAGCCGCTCCCCAGCGTGCCTTATTGGGGGCGCTGGGATACACTCCGGAACAGATGACCAAACCATTGGTCGGAGTGGTCAACAGTTTCAATGAAGTCGTTCCCGGACATATGCACTTGCAGCAGATCGCCCGGGCAGTGAAAGACGGTGTTCTCGCCGCCGGCGGCACGCCGGTGGAGTTCAATACCGTTGCCGTCTGCGACGGGCTTGCCATGGGGCATGATGGTATGCACTACAGTCTTGCCTCAAGAGAATTGATCGCCGACAGTATCGAATGCATGGTAAAGGCACACTGCTTTGATGCTCTGGTTTTCATCCCCAATTGTGACAAGGTCGTGCCCGGTATGCTCATGGCTGCTGCACGGTGCAATCTGCCATCCATATTTGTTTCCGGCGGTCCCATGCTTTCTCCTGACGGCAGAGATCTCAATACCGTTTTTGAAGCCGTCGGTGCAGTCAATGCGGGCATGATGAGTGAAGCCGAACTTGCGGAAGTGGAGTGTTCAAGTTGTCCGGGCTGCGGTTCATGTTCGGGTATGTTCACTGCCAACAGCATGAATTGTCTCTGCGAAGCGATCGGCATGGCTCTGCCCGGTAACGGCACGATCCCGGCGGTATATTCTCAGAGAATTCATCTTGCCAAACGTGCCGGGATGAAGGTTTTGGAACTGCTGAAAAATGATCTGCGGCCCGGGGATATTATGACGGAAAAAGCGTTTCACAATGCACTTACCGTCGATATGGCTCTGGGATGCTCCACCAACACCGCTTTGCATCTGCCCGCAATTGCCGCTGAAGCCGGGGTGGAGTTCGCTTTGCATACGGTAAATGAGGTCAGTTCCCGTACTCCGAATTTGTGCCGTCTGGCTCCGGCGGGCAAACACCACATGCAGGATCTGCACCGGGCCGGAGGGGTCGCGGCAGTGATGAAACAGATTTCTCATCTGCTCAATTTGGATGCGATGACCGTCAGCGGGGAAAATCTGGGTGAAGTCATTGCCCATGCCGAAGTTAAAGATGATGAAGTCATACATCAATATACATCCGGCGGCGGCCTCGCCGTTTTGTACGGCAATCTTGCCCCCGACGGCGGCATCGTCAAACGGTGTGCCGTGAGAGCGGAAATGCTGCGATTTACCGGCAAAGCCAGAGTTTTTGAGTGCGAAGAAGAGGCGGTCAAAGCCATTCTTTCCGGAAAAATCGTCAAAGGTGACTGCGTGGTCATCCGCAATGAAGGTCCCGCCGGCGGTCCCGGTATGAGAGAGATGCTTTCTCCCACCAGTGCCATCGCCGGAATGGGGTTGGATGCAGATGTGGCACTTATTACCGACGGCAGATTTTCCGGAGCCACCCGCGGAGCGGCGATCGGTCATGTTTCCCCCGAAGCGGTATCCGGCGGCACGATCGCTCTGGTCGAAGAAGGGGATTTGATCAAAATAGATATTCCGAACTTCAAATTGGAACTTCTGGTCGATGAAAATACCCTTGCTGAAAGGAGAAGCCGAAAAAATTTCAGTTCCAAAAGGCAGTTATCCGGATATCTCAAACGGTATGCCGCTTTGGTCTCATCTGCTGATAAAGGAGCAAAATTATGCTGACACTGGATAAAGTTTACAAGGCCGGTAATTTGCTCAAAAGTGTTGCCCGCTACACCGATATGATCGAAAGCAACGGACTTGCCGGAAATTGTGATTTACGTTTGAAAGCGGAAAATCTGCAACTGACCGGTTCATTCAAATTACGGGGAGCATTTTTCAAAATCGCTTCTCTGCCGCAGGATGGCAGAGAGATCGTTGCCTGTTCCGCCGGGAACCACTCTCAAGGTGTTTCACTTGCCGCAGGTAAACTCAACCGCAAAGCGGTGATCTTCATGCCCAGCATCGCTCCTATTTCCAAAGTGGAAGCGACCAGAAAACTCGGTGCAGATGTCCATCTGGTTGACGGTGTTTATGATGATGCTTACCTTGCCGCAGAGGCGTATTGCAAGGAGCATGACAGTATATTTGTCCACCCGTTTGATGATGAAGATGTGATTGCCGGGCAGGGGTCTATCGCACTGGAAATACTTGAACAGTATCCCGGGGTCGATACCGTGCTTGTTCCTGTTGGCGGCGGCGGATTGCTTTCCGGAGTGGCATTTACATTGAAACAACTCAAACCGGATTGCAAAGTTTACGGAGTGCAGGCCGCCGGTGCGCCGGGCATGTGCAAAGCCTTTGCCGAAAAACACCGGGTCACGCTGGAAAAGGTTTCCACTTTTGCCGATGGTATCGCGGTGAAAACTCCGGGAGAAGTGACCAGGGAGTTGTGTTGCAAATATGCTGACGGCATTGTAACTGTCAGTGATGATGAGATCGCCACCGCCATTTTGACCCTGATGGAAAAGCAGAAGCTGGTCGCCGAAGGAGCCGGAGCCGCCGGGGTCGCCGCTGTTCTGGCCGACAGGATCGATCTTACCGGAAGAAAAGTTTGTGCAGTTATTTCCGGAGGCAACATTGATGTGAATATTCTTTCCCGGGTGATCAATCGCGGATTGCTTTCCAGCGGCAGGGTGGCCGAGTTGAAAATCGCCATGCTGGACAAACCCGGACAGTTGCGGGAAGTTTCTTCGATCATCGCCGGTTGCGGAGCGAACGTCATTCAGGTACGTCACGACCCCGGCGGTGAACACGCCGATATTATCGGTTGTTTTCTGCACATCAAAATGGAGACCCGCGACCGCGAACAACTTGCACTTATCCGGAAAGAATTGTGCAATGCCGGTTACGAATTGTTGAATTGAGGAGGAGTCAGTATGAATGAAATTATTTCAACGTCAAATGCTCCGGCGGCTGTCGGAGCGTATTCACAGGCCGTGAGAACCGGAAATCTGATTTTCTGCTCCGGGCAGATCGCTCTTGATCCGGCAAGCGGAGTGTTGACGGGCAATGATATAAAAAAACAAACTTTGCAAGTGATGAAAAATATTTCTGCGGTACTTGCCGCTTCCGGAGCAACCTTTGATGATGTGGTGAAAACGACATGTTTTCTTGCCGATATCAATGACTTTGCCGAATTTAATGCCGTTTATGCCAAATATTTCACCGGCAGACCGGCCCGCAGCTGCGTTGCAGTTGCCGCACTTCCCAAAGGAGCATTGGTTGAAGTGGAAGTCATTGCTGTCAGAGAATGATCAAAAAGGGGTGCTGATCATGCCGGCATAAAGGTAAACTGACCGGCCGTCAAACTGTTTGCTCAAGAAAAACTTTATTTACGGCAACCGCTTTTCTTATGTTATGGAAAGGCGGTTGCCGTTTTATTTTTTCAGTATTTCTTTCCTCTCCCGCCGATGATCGTGATGCCGGAAAAAGAGCCGGAAAATAAAATCTGCAAAAAAAAATAAAATGGCTGTTGCAATTTCATTTTCCTATGCTAAATTATGAATACAATAACATAAGTAAATCAATACAAAATAGATACAGATTTTTTTGGAAAGGTGTCTTGTATGTTGAAATATCAAAAGATACAGCAGGAGCTTGAAGAATTGTTGAATAGTATGGAACCGGGAATGGCATTTCCCACCATCCGGGAATTGATGTCCAAATACGCAGTCTGTCAGAGTACTGTTTTACGGGCCGTCGGTGAATTGGAAGCGGCAGGATATTTGCAGCGTAAAGCCAAATCCGGCATCTTTGTTTCCACTCCGCCGAAAAAACGCTCGGTGACTGCACTTTTGCTGAGTTATCCGATGAGCCGCAGCAGTAATGATATTATCCGGGGGTGTCAGGAGCGTCTTCTGGAAAACCGGCGGGGACTGCTGCTTTTGACCTGGGCCGGCATCGGTTTTCAGAAATTGGAAAAAATTCTGGATGATAATCAGATCGGTTCTGCGATCATCCAGCCCAGTTCCGACGATGTGGATGATGTGGAATTTATCAAATTTGTCCAACGGCTGGAAAAACGCGGTATCCGGCTGGTCATTGCCGATGTGGCTGTGCCGGGCTGCCGGGCATCTTTTGTCGGTGAGGAAAATGGACAGCCTTTCCGGGAGATGACCGAAGAGATGCTGGCAAGCGGGGTCAAATCTTTGACTGTCGCCGGGAAAATGGGCAACCGGGTGTATGCCAAACGTCTGGCAGGCATACGCAATGCCTTGAGAAAAACCGATATCCCTTTAAAGCAGGTGGATCTGTCGGAATTTGCCACCGCTGAACAAAAGGCCGCGGCGATCCTGAAATCCGGCGGGGAAGGGATTTTGCTGACCGATGCCGGCAGTTCCACTGCGATCGCCTATGAATTATCTCTGGCGATACCGGGGCAGAAACTGTCTGAATATTATATCGGCGGAGTCGTGGAACCCGGAGAGAATTGGCCGGTTCGCAGTAAAAGAACCGCATATTTGCGGAAACAGAGTTTGGAGATCGGACACCTCGCTGTGGATATGCTTCAAAGTCAGCAGAGTTCTCCAACTATCCGGTTATTGCCGTTGATCAAGGGGAAATGATCAATTTTTAAGGTCATAAATGCAAAAAAAGAAGGAGGATTTTCAAACTGAAAATAAATGTTGTCGGATTTTGTGTGAAACTGGCATCCTGTGAAAAGAAACGAATAAAGAAAGTGAGAGAATTATGAAAAGCCTTTGCCATGGCAAAGTAAAGCATACGTGCTTTACTCTTATTGAACTTCTTGTGGTGATCGCGATCATCGCGATTCTGGCAGCGATTTTGCTCCCTGCACTTAATTCCGCCCGTGAACGCGGACGCAGTTCCAGTTGTATCAACAATCTTAAACAGCTGGGACTTAAAAGTCAGATGTATACCGATGATAACGAAAACCGGTGGGTCCCGTGGAATATGCCCGGCGGAAAATACTGGCATGGTTTCGGCGACTACTTCGCCGGACCGTATCTGGGATTCACTGACAAAGCCAACAGTTGTTATCAGCCCGGTAAAATAACCGATTGTCCGAGTAATATTCCGGAGATGAATACCGATTATTTCGGCAGTGATCCGGTGTATTGGGATTATGGTCTGTGTACTTATGTCACCGGCAAATCCACACCTTCTTCGGTCAAGCAGCACTCCAAATGGATATTGATGTTTGAAGGGCAGAAATCCACCAATGCCGGTGACGGCGGATTTAATACTGCCGGTAAGGAAAGCGGAGTAAAATGGGGATTCGGCAGGGTTTGGAACCGGATCGTCCACAGCAATACGACCAACTTGTTGTTTCTTGACGGTCATGTTGAGAATGTCCGTTGTGTGACGCATGACGAGTATGATGTTTATGAAAGGGAGCATTATTGGCTGGATACCCGGGAAAATTGATTTTAAGGTTTTATTTATGAAAAAGTTGTTCATTGTTTTTATGTTGCTGGCGGGAGTTTCCGCTTTCGCTGAAAGGGCGATGATCCGCGGCGATGGAACATTGCTGGTGGATGGCAAACCGGTATTCCCGGTCGGTTACCGGGCCGAAAGTCTCGCTGATGTCAGGGAGGGTGCCGGTGTGGGATTCAATCTGGTAATGGGCTCCGGTGAGTGGGAGGAATACCAGTTTGACTATGCCGCCGCCAAAGGATTGTGGATCATCGGCGGTGACTGTTATTTGCATTTTCATGGGGCACAGGATGGTATTGATCTGAGTGCCCGGGAAGATGCGGTCATCTCCAATTTCCTTCAATACACCAGAGATCAGCATTCGCGCAGTGTGCCGGAAGCCCTGGAGGCTTTCGGTAATAAACCCCGGGTGATCGGCTGGATAATCAGTGATGAACCGGAAGCAAAAGTTACCGAAGTGGCAGAGGCGGCTTATGAAGTGGTCAAAGGTTATATGCCGGAGAAACTGGTTTTTTCCATCAGTTGTGATGTCAGATGGCTTCCCGGATATCTGAATTCTGCGGATGTATTGATTTATGACCGTTATCTGCTTCAGGGCACCAGAGAGAATGCCGAATCATTCTATCATACGGATAATACTCTGGGTGATTATCTGGAGTTTGCCTGTAAGGAGTGGGAATCCAAATCGCTCTGGTACATGCCGCAGTTATATCAGCCCAGTTATTTTTCGCTTCAACCGGAAGATCTTCTGGAAAAACGGGATTTGCGGGCTCAGTGCTACACCGCAATCATTTGCGGAGCCAAAGGTCTGCTCTTTTACACCTGGGATGCTCTGAAAGTCACTTATGAGTCAGAAAACGGCAGACGTAAAGAAGTTGCTCTGACTGCGGAACAGGTCAGGCAGCAGCTTGATATGCTCCGGGAGATCGTTTCTGAATTCAAATCGCTCAACGACATACTGTGTGACGGCCGTCCATCCCGCGAGGTCTTTGTCAATTGGGTCGCTCCCGGAATCAGAGGTCCCGGCAGCATCCGCCACCGGATTCTTGATTATTATGGCAAATATTATCTGATCGTACATAATCCTTTGCCTTTTGCCGTGACCGGAATTGCCTTGAATGCAGATGTCAACCATGCCAACAGCAGCAGAAATTTCACCGGAAAACTGGTAACCGGCAAAGAGGATATTGCTTTAAGCCGCCGCAAAGAGGGAATGGTTCAATTTACTATTCAGCCGCACGGCTGCGGTGTTATTGAGTTGAAACGGTTGAATATCATCCCCCGGTATATGGAGAAGTGACCGATGCTTTCTGCATGGAAATACTGCGGTTCGTTGATTCATGGTCAACAGCCATCCGGGGCTGTCTGCGTGCAACCGGCCGGACCGGTGGAAATCGCTCCGGGACGCTGGCTTTGTCTGTACAGCATGGTCGATGGACGCGGCCACGATGCCAATTGCGGAATCTATGGCGAATTACGGAAAGATACTCCGGATGGTCAGGTCTTAAAAGGGCGGGTTATTGTCCCCGGCGGAGATGATACCGGTTATTATCCGCTGGGAGATGGCGAAGAATATTTCCGGTGTGCCGGTCAGGCTCATCTTTTCGGTTCGCAGAAGACCGGCATTTTTGCGGTAACATATTACCAGCATGCCCAGA
This sequence comes from Victivallaceae bacterium, assembly GCA_045588835.1. Lineage (GTDB taxonomy): Bacteria > Verrucomicrobiota > Lentisphaeria > Victivallales > Victivallaceae > UBA1784. Next base: position 24,178 of record JAZNEV010000029.1, on the reverse strand, counting down.
AATGGGTCAATGGTGTTTTGCAGAATCCGGGTTCATATTTCTGGCGCAAACAACACGGTTCCATGCTGATGTCACGCTCATTGCGGCTCGGTATGCTTCAACTGGAATATGATGGGCAGAACGATGACTGGAAAATCGTGGAAGAACCGCATTTGCTCACTCAAGCAGGATGGGAGGATTCTCCGGATGCATTCTGTGAATTCGGTCCCGGATTCTCGCTTAATCATGCTCTTGAACCCCCGGTTCCCCTGAATGATGATGGAACGGAATTTCTGGAATATGTGACCATTACCGCGTATGATGATCCGTATATGATCGGCGGTCATGGAACCGTTGTTCCCATCCGGTATGCATTCAATCGGGAAACCCGCCGTTATCAGTGGGTGCAGACCGGCAGGCGGTGGCGTGACGGAAATGACACTCTGGGGGAAGTGAGTATCGCCCGGATGCCGGATGGCAGCGGGGATTTTCTGATTTCCGTGCGGCAGTTTCTCGGCGGCGGTGATATTATACTGGCGAAGGTCAGCGATCCATTCGGTGCCGGTATCAACCGGGTATACAGATACAAAGGAAGTTCCGCTCCGAGAACGTTGAGTGTACGTTCAGACGGATTGATGCGATTGTTTATGAATGATTCATCCTTGTCGCCTTATCACCATGAACGCAACCCGCTGTATGAATATCAGATATTTCCGGATTTGAGTCTGGGGGAAGGGCAAGTCATTGCCGATGCTGTACAGCAGGCTCTGCCCTGGCCGGAACCGTTTTTTGATATGGGAAGATATCTTGAATATGCTCCCGGCAAAGAGATGCTCTCATTCAGAGCGTTTGACCGGACACATGTGGTCGGCAACGAAGGGAAACCGCCTTTGAGTGCAGAAGCGGCGGATCTTTATGGAGTTCATTATTTGAAAGCAGATTTTTAACTGCTCATAAAATACAATTAAAAAAAACAAAAAAGAGGTTTCAAAATGAAAAAAATCCAATTACTGTTCTTTATGTTATGTTCGGCATTCAGTGTGCTGTCTGCAGAAAAACTGATCACGGCGCAAACACCCTGGCTGTCCAATCCCGGAGATACGACTTTCAGCATCAGCTTTGTGATGCCTGCCGGAGATAAACGGACATTCACCGTTGAATACCGTAATGTGATCGATGATGGAGCGTGGATCAAGTCAACTGCAATACCGGCAGAACTTGAAGGGAACAACATTTTTCAGGTAAATCTTAAAGGATTGCAGCCGGGAAATTCTTATGAATACAGAATCGTTGCTTCTGACGGTGCTGTTTCTGAAACCCGTATTTTCAAAACATTGGATCCCACGCGTAAACAGCATAAAGTGTTTTTCAATTCAGACATCCATCACCGTTCCAGTATGCTGAAATTTATGATGGGCAAAGGAATCAAAGCCAATTGTGATCTTTTTGTTCTGCTGGGGGATCAGATCGGCAACCGGATGGATCCGAACAGCTTTGTCGCGATTTTTGATGGTTTCCTGACGGATGCCGCCAAAGCAGCCGATGGACGTTGGCCCATTGTGGCAGCGCGCGGAAATCACGAGTGTCGGGGCAGAGGAACCAGTACTGACAATTGGTTCAAGGTATTCCGCGATTCCGACGGCGGAGATCGCACATGGCAGAGTTTCCGCATCGGGCCGGTCTGGTATATGGTATTGGACAGTGCGGACTTTGATTCCGATTATCAGGCTGATAAAGTATATGAGCGGCAGAAACAATGGATCGCGGAACAATTGGAAACCGAGGCTTGTAAAACAGCCGCATTCCGGGTCGTACTGGTTCATATTCCCAGTTGTTGTATCGATGAGAAGACCGTAGAACTGACCTGGGAGAGAATGGGCATGGAATTGCTGCAGTCTACCGATCCGCAAAGGCGTATTCATCTGATGATCTCCGGTCACCGCCACCGCTATATCCGTTCTGATGCCGGAAGCAAATATTTCAAAGTGAACCGCAGTCTTTTCGGGGATCATCCCAGCGGCAGAACGGCTGAAAATCTGCCTTATACCCAGGTTTTGCTCGATGCCCGCGGCAATGGCGGTGTGGAGTATTGTTATGCCATATTGGAAGCTACTCCGGAAGCCATGATTTTTCAGGCTTTTGACGCTCAGACATTAAATCTCATCGATCACTTTTCCGTTACTCCTGACGGCAGGGTGAATGATTTGATGGAAGTACCGGTTTTTGAAGATTGACAGAAAATTTTCCGGTCAGGAAAAGAAATTTCAGGGAATATACTTATGGGAAGTAAAAAATTATCCGACTTGCTGGATTTTCACGGCAAGTGTGTCATGGTTACCGGCGGATGTCAGAATTTCGGCCGGGAGATCTCCGACGGCTTTGCCGAGTATGGGGCAAATCTGGTCGTTACCTCACGCGATGGAGCAAAAGCACAATGCCGTGCCGAAGAATTGACGCGTCAATACGGTGTAAAAGCGATCGGTATCGGAATGGATCTTACCAGTGAAGAATCCGTGCTGAATGCATTCAAAACTGCCGCCGCTGAATTTGGCGAGATCGCCGCTCTGGTGAATAATGCCGGAGGACACGGTAAAGGAACTACCGGCGGTCTGGTGGATGAACCGTTGTCAGTTTGGGATCTGTATTTAAAGGCTAATTTGACCGGAACTTTTCTGTGTCTGCGGGAATATGCCAAAGTGATGATCCCTCACGGCTATGGTGCGGTAGTCAATATTGCTTCAGTAACTTCTCTGCTGGGGCGTGACCGCCGGGTCTATCAGGATCAGCCGATGACTCCGAATCCGATCCCGTACACGACTGCCAAAGCCGGGGTTATCGGTTTGACCTATGATTCTGCGGCGGTGCTGGGTAAACATGGTATCCGGGTGAATGCGGTCTCTCCGGGAGGTTTTGAACGCGGCCAGCCGGAACCGTTTATTCAGGCATATTCCGAAAGAGCGATGCTCGGCAGAATGGGGCGTGACGGGATCGATCTTAAAGGTGCAGTTGTGTTTCTGTGTTCTGATGCAGCAGGATATATCACCGGTCATAACTTATATGTTGACGGCGGTTTCAGCCGCTTTAAGTGAAAAATGGAAATCATGAAAGTTTTAGTTGTCGGCTGCGGTTCGATCGGGCTGCGCCATTTGAGATGTCTGGCTTCCCGGAAAGATTGCCGGCTGATGGCGTGCGATTCCAATCCGGCAGTGGAAGCACTGATAAAGGAGATCGATCCGGAAATTCTCTTTTTTGATGATTATCAGGAGGCTTTGAAAAATTCTCCGGAACTGGTGATCGTCTGCACGCCCAATGAGATGCATGAGAAGTTCGCGGTCATGGCTTTTGAGGCCGGGGCGGATGTTCTTTGTGAAAAACCGGTCGCTCACACCGTTGAATCCGGCAAAAGGATCGTTGCGGCGGCAGAAAAGGCCGGCAGGATTTTATCTGTCGGTTATACGGAGCGGTTCCGTCCGGCATTCCGTTTCATTCAGGAAAAGGTCAAATCCGGGGAGATGGGCAATCTGATCGGCGGCCGTTCCATGGTGGGCAGTTACAAGACTCTGATGTGTGCAAAAAGTGACTTCCGCAGTCATACTTTCGGCATTATTCTGGTGGATTTCACCCATGAACTGGATATGCTTCATTCCATATTCGGTCCGGCGGCGGATGTGAGTTGCAAAGCCAATTCGCTGGCACAGAAAAAACTTTCCGCCCAACCGTCACTGGTCTCGATGCTGCTGGAATATCGTTCCGGGGCGGTGGTATCGATCCACTTTGACTATGTTCAGCATCCGCAGCGGCGGATCATTGACATTTACGGAGATAAACAGACTTTGGTGTATGATATGGAGGCCAACACGGTAACGGTCTTTGATGAAAATTCTCCGGAACCGGAAGTCCTTTCGTTCCCCTGTGAAAGAGATGCCCTGTTTGTTTATGAGCATGAAAATATGATCCGGGCGATCCGTAACGGCACTCCGGTCATGGTCGATGGCGGGCAGGCTTTGCAATCTCTGGCAATTGCTGAAGAGGCGGTAAATATTTTGCAGAGAAACGGTATTTCCTGATATCTTTACGGTACTGCTGTTGCGGCAGATTTTACAACGAATGGGATGAAAAGATGTTATGAAAGAAAAAACTTTTTCCGTATTGATACCTGCACCTGAAAAATTACAGGGGAGAACCGGGGTTTTTCCGGTGAAAAATCTTACTGCATTTGCCGTTGACGGGTGTTTTCAACCGGTCGTTGCAGAGTTGGAAAGAGTTTTTTCCGCACTGGCACTTCCGGTCATGCCGGGGGAAGATCCCCGGTTGATCATCAGAAAAAACGATCTGGCGCCGGGGGCGTGGCAGATGGATATTTCTCCGGATGGCATTTCTATTTCCGCCGGAGATACCGGCGGGGTAAATCACGCTGTTTCCGCACTGGCACAAATGCTTTTTGCCGCATTGATGACCGGTGATCCGGCGGCTGTGCTTGACTGCGTGAGCATTGATGACTCGCCCCGCTTTGCGGTTCGCGGATTCCTGTTGGATTCTGCCCGGCAGTTTCAGAGTAAAGAGGTGGTGAAAAAACTGTTGCGGATTCTTTCACTGCACCGGATCAATACTTTTCACTGGCATCTGGCTGACAGTCAGGGATGGCGTTATGCTTCTGAAGCAGCACCGCTGCCGGATGATAAAGGAGAGATTTCCGGCGGCCGGTACAGTAAAGAAGATATCCGTGAAATCGCTGAATATGCCAAAAATCTGGGTATCAGCATCATTCCGGAAGTCGATGTGCCGGGGCACTCCGGATTTTTATTGAAACACTATCCGCAGTTTGCCTGTGATCCGCAAAATCCGGGCAGCGAATTTTGTATCGGCAGCCGGGCAGTGATGGAGTTTCTGAAAAAGATATTTGCCGAATTGATGGAATTGTTTCCCGATTCCCCGCTTATCCATATCGGCGGGGATGAAGCATCGACCGGATATTGGGAGGATTGTCCGGTTTGTCAGCAGGCGATGCGGGATAAAAATCTGGGCAGTATGCGGGAATTGGAAAATGCCTTTATGGTGGAATTATCCCGTTTTATCGTGGAGTCAGGCAGAACGCCGGTAATTTGGGGAACCTGTTCCGGTCAGATTTATCCGCCGGATACGGTCATTCAGGTGTGGCTGGATATCCGGGAACCGCTGAAAATCGCTCCGCACGGGAATAAAATAATTTATTCAGTCCACTCATCACTTTACTTTGATTACCCGGCAAATTTGAGTGAACCGTGGGAAACGTGGATGTTTTCCCTCGATGAAAAAGGGGTCTATATGACCGAGCCCCATATAATCTGGGCAGATCAGGTGAAAGATCATATTATCGGTACGGAGGCCTGTTTGTGGACGGAAACGGTGCCGCAGCATCGGGTTTTTGCCAAATTGTTTCCCCGGATAACCGCATACAGCGAATGTGCGTGGAGCATGCCGGAAAATAAATCATGGCCGGACTTTGTCCGGCGCAAAGAATTACTTGAAGCTGCCGGTTATTTTGATTATGTAAGAGGGGTATTCATTTGATGTCAGAGGTAAGGCCGGAACTCCTCAAAAACTCTTGAAATTCATCGTTGCGGTTTATTATCGGCCGGTTATACAGAACGGAGGTCGCATAAGCAATTTATGCGACCTCCGGATCATGCCGCAATTTTGTTTCGGCAGAAGATTTTATTTTGCACTTCCGCCGGATACCTGAGGTTCATTTTCAGTCAGGCAGAATATCCGCGGAGTGAGGTAATAACTGCTGCCGCTGATGACTGTGATCTCATCTTGCTGCCGGTATTGAATTGATTGCCAGAAACCTTTTTCGTCAAGTTCGTAAATTTTTTTATCCTGCCATTGTCTGCCGAGGGCCACTTCCAGAGAGTCGGTCTGATCCGGTGAAAGATTAGTTATCATCATATAGGCGGTATCACCTTTTTTGCGGAAAAGCACCCACATATTCGGGGCGTTTAACACTGTCGCCGGCAGCGGTTCATCATTGAGCCAATTCAATACTCCGCGCAACAACTCTTTTTTGCGGTAGTTGAAAAAATTACTGCTTTCATTGAATACGGAACTGCCCATTACTGCAACTTTGCCGCCGAGACGGTTGACGAAACGGATCATGCCCGGCTGAATTGATTCATCCCGCGGATTGCGGTATTCGGTCAGCACCTCAGCACCGTCGTGTGCCGACATTTCCGCATACTGGGCACTTTCACTGCCGCTGGGGGCGTAAGCAAAATTATAGATCCGTCTGCCGCGGGAAAGATCGCCCGGAGCATTATCCAGAATATACTCTTCCACGGCGGGGATGGAAGGCACGGCTTTCAGAGTTGCACCGAGCAGATCGCCGAAGCCGCGCTCCTGCAATGCCAATGCTGAATCGGAATCGAGCAGAACTGCTCCGCTCAAAATGGCGGTCAATTCCTCATCGCCGAGAGCTTCGATCGCGGCTTTGGAAAGCAATTTGATTCTTTTTTCTCCGGTAGAGCAGGGGAATCCGAATCTGCCGAAAGCTTTGGCCCATGCTTTCATGCCGTAAAGGGCACTGGAACTTTCCCAGACCGGGGCACAGCGGATGAAATCCAATTCCGGCCGGTAAAAGAGCTGAACTCCGTCAAGTTCACTGCCTCTGATGTTCTTCTGCAATGCCAGCAGTTTTTCTTTCAGGCGTGAATACATGGCGAAATATCCGAAGTCTTCCAAATGGTTGTCCAGATATTGACTGCCGATGAAAAGCGAACTGTCACAGCCGATCATAACTGCCCCGGTCATGATGGTTTCCATGAGTTTCGCACTGGAAAAATAGCGGTTGTGCGGATAGGTGTCGGATTCGTGGAAAAGTTCAAATTCCGGCGGCAGATGTTCGGCGGAATACATGGTATGGGCCAGATTGGAGGGGATATCTCTGCCAATGTCGCTTGAACCGTATTGAGTACCGAATATCCTTATGGCAGGACGGGTGTTTTTGCCGGCGAGGGCGCGGGGAACATCCTGCGACAGATTGCCATCCAGATCAGTGGTGCCGGGTTCACAGAGCCACATTCTGGTTTCCGGAGCGACCTCATCGAGATTTTTCCGCAGTTTTTCCGCGAGTTCAACCATGGTGTCGTGAGACATTTGAGCCCATTTTTTCCGCAGTTCCACAGCTTTCAGCGGTTGAGCGGTGAATAACTCATACAATTCGTTTCTGGAATACTCTTTCCCGGCATAATCTGCGAATTTTTTCAGATGTGCCGGGCAGAAACAGCCGAGTTTGAAACCGGGATGGTTGCTGAGTTGATAATCATCTTCCAGCAGGATCATGGATGGCCGGGCGATTTTGGCAACCAGTTTTATGCGCCGGCCGAAATCTTCTGCAAATTCTTCTGTCAGCGGGCAGGTGCTTATCGGCGATGCTTTGCCGGTGATATCGATGAGCGGCTGATAGGGACTGGGACCGGTTTTCAAACTTGGCAGACACCACCAGCCGACTTCGATGCCGTGAGGGGCAACTTTTTCTTTGATGATGCGGATTTTTTCTGCCAGTGCGATAAAATCTCCGTCAGATGGATATCCGGTGATACGCACGCCGTTGTAGATCCCGACGATAAGGAAGCGGTGTATGCCGGTCTTTTCTTGGAGTTCGATCATTGCCTGATAATCATTCTCATCGATCGCGTTATACGGAATTACCGGATCAAAAGAGCCATTCATAAAATATCATCCCTGTTTTATTTCAAAGTATAAGTTATTGACTTACTGTTATTTGAGGTGACATCCCGCACCGAGATCACCCAGTTGCCGTGCGGATCGTTTTCGGCGAAAGTAAGTTTTATTGCCGCTTTGCCTGCCGGGGCGGTCACATTGAATTGATAGTGTGAAACTGTCATTCCGGATGGATCCTGCAATGAAATGTGACATACTGTATCGCGGGAAATACCGCAATCGATGGTCAATTCAGTTTGTCTTTCACCGGTGTCGGCAAGAGCCAGAGCGAGGTCGCTGTTTTCCTGCGGATCGGCGAAGCGGAAAAAGAGCGGGTTGCAGTTCTGCATTGCCGGCGGCACATTCCGGATATTGCAGACATCGCCACTGTGGGCAAACTGCATTTCGACCGGAATGGCGGTCTCTTCCTTGCAGACACTCAAAATATATTTATTGCCTTGCGGGTCGGTGAAAACCGCCGTTTCCGCATCCAGGAAAGTTTTTCCATCCGCCGTGCGGTATATTACAGCCGGTGCGATGCCGCTCTGCCGGAGGATCCCGGCGAAAAACTCCCTTTCTGAATCCAGAAAAGTTTTTTCTTCCGGGGTACGCATTGACCGTGCTTTGTTGAATGCGGCGATGTATCCGTCGCGGAGTTCTGTGATCCGGATGATCCCCGGAATATTTACCGGTCGTTTTCTGGTACGGCAGGAATTATCCATACCGGCGAAATTGCCTTCCGCCAGCACCTTGCCGCCGCGGGCGATGAACTGCCGTATTTTGGCCAATGCCCGGTCGGATACGGCATTGCTGTCGGGCAGGATCAGCAGTTTTACCGTATTGCCGGAGCAGACATCCGCCAGCAGTTCTCTTTCGGAGATCATACGGAAAGGTATTCCGTAGTTGCGGCATAACATCGCATATTTCATCCGGATATCCTCATGCTTGGTCGCTCTGCCGGAAATATATGCCGCCCGGATGGAACTTTGGGAATAGAAGATCAGGACTTCCGGCGGAGCGAAATCCAATGTGCCGATGAAAAGTTTGCCGATGCCGGAGGTTATTTCCGGTATATATTCCGCAACGGCCTGACCGCTGCGGGAAAGGGTCCCATCCGGCCGGATCAAACTTGCCATGGAAAACCCCATGGCTCCCCGCACCCGGAACTGAAGTGATTTCCACAATTCGTAACACACTTTTCCGCCGTAATTGGCATATCCCAGTATCCACGGCAGATCAACTGTGCCGGGGTTGAAACTGTGCAGGATATCCTGCAAACCGCCGAAATTGTAACTCATCAATCCGGTGTATACCCGGCTTTGGATACTCCAGTCGTTGCCGCCGTAAGCACTTGGTGCCTGCGGACCGGAAATGAAATAACGTGCATTCGGATCCCCGGCAAGCAGACCTTGAGCGGCAAAGAAGTCGATGTAGTTGCACAGCAGTTGATCCATGTATTCCAGATGATCTGCCCATGCACTGAAATTGCCGTCGTTCCGGCGTTTGGCTTCGGTGGCTGTTTCCGGGATGAATTCTTCAAAAGAGCGGTAATTTCTGCCCCATTGAGCTGCGGCATTTTCGACGGAACCGTATTTTTGCCGCAGAAATTCCTGAAAACCTTTCAGACAACTTGGTGAAAAGCAGAAGTCGATCGCCGAACTCCAGTAGCCGGTCAGAGATAATTCATCGCCGAACCAATAGAAACTTGCTCCGAGGTGGCGGGATTGCCGGCCGAATTCCATAAATTCCCGCTGCATTCTGCTGCGGAATTCCGGATCGCTCAGGCATGGAGTGCGGATAAGCAGCATTTTATTGCCGGTAGTCCGGTATTCCTGCGATATTCTGGCCGGACGGGTGCCGCCGGAACGGTAGAGGGTCGGATTGAAGTTGTTGGCAAGAGCGAAATCGACATCCGTCATCCGGCTGTTGCCCATGATGGTCGTTATTCCCATCTGACGCAGTGAATCAGAATAAAACGCATGGAAGGGCTGACGTGCCGCATCGTAACTGTAAGGCGTTATCCAGATGCCCACTTCAAAATCGTCCTGACGCAATTTTTCCGGGGCGGGGGTGGCGGTGACTTTCAGAGAGCGTCTGCCGACCAATTCACCCCGGATATACATCCCGGCGATGAATGTATAGTTGCGGGATTTCAGGGATGAGGTGATCGGGGTTTTGATGACTGCGACCGCTTCCGCCGGTAAACTTCCGCTTTTGACCACCCGGTCAAAGGCATCGCGCAACTGCCAGCGGATCTCCGCTCCGTCAGTTTCCACGGCTGAAGTCAATGTGAATTCCGCGACATCATTTTCCTGATAGTGCGGTTTGTCTGAAACCAGCCGGTGGGAACGGGCCGCCGGAAGACACATGGCACTTTCCGCACCGAAATCGATGACATCGCCCGCCGGATCGCGCAGAATGAAACCGATAAGCTGCTGACCATTCCAGTATTTTGCCGGGAGGATGAATGTTGCTTCCTCAGCCGGGGCAAAGGAAAAATCTTTACGGGTAAGTTCCTCACCGTCGCGGTTGCAGGAAAAAATGGTCATCGTGTAATTTTCCGTGCTGTCCGGCAGATTTTTGAATTTCGCTTTGATGGTAAATTTACCGGCAGATGAATTTATTTGCACTCCTCTGAGTTGAAAACCGTTGCCTCTGCCGGAGGCAAAGACGATCATTTTGGCAAAAAGTAACTGATATAATTCGATATATTCCCGGAATTCAGCATTTTCCTGCGGGTAGGGCAATTCCGGTGTCAGACCGCCGACCATGCGTCCCTGACCGCCGCTGGTGATGTTGCTTATCGCCGTGACGATACCTCTGCCATGCTGTCTTACCGCGATGAACGGGGCGGAACCGGTATGAGCAACCACCGAACCGTTGAGTCTGTGGGGGATACAGGTGGTCACCGGCATCAGATACCAGGGGAAAACCGCAGAAATGAAGTGTTCATCATCCCGCCGCGGCGGCAGACGCGGATAATCACCTTTTGATTGGGGTATAAGCGGTGAGATGTTGAAAATATCCTGATTTTTTCCGGAACAGCCGATGATGACCAGTCCGCAGCCGTTTTCCACTTTGCGTATGATCTCTTTGCGCTGGGCATCGGTGAGTTTATCCAAATGTATGCCGCCGAGCAGAATCACATCGTAATCCTGTTGCAGCAGCCGGTCTATGTTGTCGGAAATATCCGTTTCGGTAAGCAAACCGAAGTAATCTCCGGAGTTATTGGCCGCCCGGCCTTGGGCGACGAAAAGAGATGAGTATAATTCAATATCCATTCTCTGGGCCAATTCCGCCAGTTCCCGGTAGGCCGGGTAGGGGGTCAATCCCAGCATCCGGATCTTGCCTCCGGCCAGCGGTTTGGCCCATTGGATATGAGGAGTTTGCCGGGAATTGTCAAAAGTGGTCAGGTCGATCGCCGGGGCACTGTGTTTTTCCAGAGTTTCCTGCGGTATCATGCGGTAAGCGATATCGCCGGTTCCCAGACCTAAAGGCATATTGAATATAGCGAGCAGTTGCCCCTGATGGGAATAGGCTCTGGCTTCGATATCAAAAAGGGCGGGGAACTGCCGGAAGTGCCGGTGGAATGTGATATCTTTGATCGTGCCTCCGGCGGAGTAATGCAAGGTGGTTTCGTAGAGTTTTTCCGGTTCGCCATCCCGCAGACGCCGGGCGGTGAATACCACTTTGACACTTTGCGGACGGCCGCTGTAAAGCCGGAGTGTGATCCGCTGCTGCGTTTTGCTCTGACCGTTACCGGCGGCGGAAAATTCTCCGACCAATCCGCCTCCGGCTCCGGAGATACGTTTCAGGGTGTGGAAAAGGATCAACTCGATATTGGTGGAAACACGTTCATCCATGCCCAGTCTGATTTTATCAAAATAGAATTCCTGAGTGGTCTCATTTTTACCGTACCAGCCGTAAAAGTGGCTCAATAACCGGTAATCCATGGTGAAAGCCAATCCGCCGCCGGTATCGTAAGCGAATCCCATCCATGAGCGTGACGGGCGGCGGTAATAGGAGAAGTCCACTCCTGAACCATGGGCGGGAACTTCGGTTATGCCGTTGAAGCACGGATAAAAGAGCCGGGGATTTCCGGAAAGGGAGTTGATGAAATTCTGACAGGCCAATGCGTACTCATTGGCCGCCATTGCGGCGGGCAGATTGTGAAAATTGTATCTGACATCCACCACCGTTTCTCCGGGACGCAAGGTGATGACTTTGGTCAGATTGAGAAAGTCGATCCCCCCGCCGGTGTGGTGAGCGTAAAGCCGGTAACTGAAACCGTCTTTTTCGATGGTGTACGGTTGTTTGGTCAGAAAAAATCCGGCACTTGCCGGGTGAGTGAAATTATCCCCCAGCAGGCCGTCAACGGCAGTAAGTTCCCTGCCGCCGGTCAGTTTGACGGAGGATATTCTGCCGCCGACCGGTTCGATTTTCAACTGTACCAGGTCATTATTCATTTCCACTGCTGCTCCGGCGAGCAGCAGTGGAAGTGCCAACAATGTCAGAAATATTTTTTTCATATTTGCATAAAGATGATGATTATTCGACTGCTGCGATCATCAGGTTTTTATTGTCCGGATTGATCTCTTTCTGGTTGAAACCGGCAACATGACCGTCAAAAAAGCACAGGTTGCTTCCGGAGTTGCTGTGGCGGGCGTAATCTGCCGGAGGATTATTCCGGTAAGTCGATTCAGAATTGTCCAGACTTTCTCCCGGATATCCGGCACAGGATATTCTGGTCCATTTGTCGTACATGAAAAAGAAATAAGTACAGTCGGCCATGGCAATCTGACGTGACGGTTGAGTCCAGTTGCTTACTTTCGGTCCCGGTCTGACTCCGTCGTTGTAATCATTCATGGCAGATTGATTGTACCCGTAACTGATCTGGGTTTTGGTGGCGTATGGAACACCGTCGCGGTTGATGCCGATACCGTTGCTGTCACCTTTGGTACCGTATAAACGGAATTGTCTGCCTTCATAGGTGTCAGACGGACAGGCCAGTAATTCCAGAGAACCACCGTCGCTGCCATCCATGAGCATCATCTGCCGCATGGGGGAGAAATTTAACCATGTTGAACTGGCAATTTCCGGACGGTTGGGGTAAAAATCATCCGAATTCATGGAATATTGCAATATCATGGTTCCCCACTGCTTGAGGTTGTTGATGCAGCTGGCACTTCTGCCCCGTTCCCTTGCTGAATTTAACGCCGGAAGCAAAATGGCGGCAAGGATGGCGATAATGGCAATAACGACGAGCAATTCGATCAGGGTAAAGCCCATGGGCTTTCTGCCAGAATGGCAGAAAAAGACACTTTCAGAAGTCCTTTGTTGTTTCATTTCTTTCCTCCTCCTTGTGATAAATTTTGACAGATCATAATTATGTGAACTTGCTTACGCAAGATTGGCCCCGGCCGCGATCAGACGGCGGCGGATCTCCACCCCGTCGATATCTTTTGCCTGACAATTATTCTGCACCATGTAGGCTGCCCCCATGCCGGCCGCCTGACCGATGGAACAGACCGACGGCATGATCCGGATACTGCTGTGCAGTGCGTGATCCACGCTCACCGCCCGGCAGCCGATCAGCAAATTGCGGCATTTTTGCGGAATCAAAGTTTTGAAACTCAATTCATACCACTCATTTTCCGGCAATCTGATCAGGGTGGTCCCACTGCCGGATGGATTGTGGATATCCACATGATAACGGCTTCTGGCGATGGCATCGGGGAATTTTTTCATGCCGGTAAAATCTTCCACCGTCTGATAAAATTCACCTCTTATTCTCCGGGATTCCCGCACGCCTATTTGACCGGCGATGGAACGGAGAACCGCGTTTTCGCATCCGGGGATATTGTTGCGGAGAAAACGCAATATCTCAAAGAGCTGGCGTCTGCCCTCTTTTTCCGCATCAGACAGATCGGTACCGACGGTGCCGTTTTTCAGGATCACTCTGGTGGTATTCAGATGTATTTCATTCTTATCCGGAGCATCGAACCACAGCAGATTTTCCCGGGGACAATCCAATTTGCCGGCGGCTTTCACTTCGGCATATATCCGGTTGATCTCTTCCCGGTCAGGCATCCGGGAGCGGTCGATATTGCCCACTTTGAAACAGAGCGTCATCGGCTGACACAACCCGGATTCATTGCCGAATTCAAAAGGACAACCGGCCTTGGCGGCGACATCGGCATCGCCGGTACTGTCTACGATGACTTTGGCACGGATGGCACTCAAACCGGATTTGGAATGGAATATCACGGTATTGATAATACCGTCATTCATGATCACATCAAAAAAAGTGTGACGGTAGAGGGTTTTCACTCCGGCCTGGTTGAGCAGATTTTCGGCGGCGAGCATGGCGATCTCTTTGGAAAGCGGAATATTCTGTTTTACATCGTCAGAGAATTCTGCTTCATCCCAGCCGTTGAGTTTCCACATTTCCCGGTTCCAGTCGACATAAAGCGGTGCATCGAGAGTGACATTATTGATATGATTGGACATAAAGGGGGATATTTCGCCCAGATATGCCATGCCGCCGGGGGCATTGGAACTTTCAACCAGCATGGTTGCAATACCCTGTCTGGCGGCCATGACGGCGGCAGAGAAACCACCCGGCCCGCCGCCAATGACTAAAATATCGGTTTCGCCGATCACGGGAATCTGACAATTCAACGAATAATTGATGTTCATAGTTTTTCCTGAATGAAAAATCTGATATTCTGCCTGACATGGAATAAATATATCGTAAACAGTGCATTTTTGCAATGATTGAAATAATTATTTTTTTGTCAATAGTGATTGTAAAACAGGTTATCAGTGCTATTTTATATGGATGAAAGGAGATTTTTTTGATGAAAGTAATGGATTTTTTGAAAAAATCGAGCCGGGAGATCGAATTGCCGGAAAATTATTTCCACGGCTTGTGTCTGCCGGAAAAATTCGCTTTGCCCGACAGTATTCTGCTGTTTCTGGCTGAATGGGGGGTAAGTGCAAAACAGGAACACAGCCGCTATTTGCTGGTCATTCCTTTTGCACCGGTGATCTATTGTGTGGAAAATTTCCGGTATGAATTATCCCCCGGTATGGGATTATTGCTCCAGCCGTGGCAGAAGCACCATCACCTGCCGGGCAGTGAAGGGATATTGTGTGAAAGGCTGCTGATAACTTTTGAATTGCCGTCACATCAGGATTATTTGCCCGATTCGCCATTGTTTGAATTGTCTGACACCGCACAGGAAATGTTGAAAAAACTGCTCTGTATCTACCGCGAGCGGCGTGTCGCGGAGTTGTCATGGCATCTGGCGATGCTGCTCAATGAACTTTCCGGAAAAATGCTGCCGGTCGTTGAACAGCGATTGACGGAATTGACCGCGGAATCTTTGAAAATCATTTCTGAAAATATGAGATCCCCGCTGGATATCCAGTTCATCGCCGACCAGTTGAATATTTCAGTCAGTCATCTGCGGATGGTCTTCCGCAAGGATATGGGCGTGAGTATCGGTCAATATATCGCCGAGCAGCGGATGCAGCTGGCTTGTACACTGCTTAAAAACAGAGAGTTGACGATCCGGAAAATTGCAGAAAATTGCGGATTTGCTTCGGTTTGTGCTTTCAGTCACTTTTTTAAGAATAAAACCGGCATATCCCCGATGACTTTCCGGAAACAGAAAAACTGATTTTTATCTGTCCGGAAAAACGGGAATGCCGCCTGCCTTTTTCGAGGTTTGCGGCACTCCCGGATGTTGTTTAAGGCAGAGTCGTTATGCCTTTTTATTCTCTTCTTCGATCTTCTCGAAGACCGCTTTGTCGGCCAGGGAAACTTCGCCCTCGACCATGCCGTTGTCAAGGTCATTGACTTCGGCCCGCGCCTTGAGGTCACGGAAAAGCCGGAACATATCCTTGATGCCGCCGATACCGAACCAGAACGTCGTGATCACCGCCACGATACCCGGTATGATCAGCAGAGTGATCAATGCATAGTTGCTCCAGCCGCGCATTGAGATCGGCGAAAACGAATTGACGATCACTATCACCACAAAGGCAAGAATGAATTTGTAGACGATCGAATAGATGAATAACGCCCACGCAATGATCTTATCCCCTTTGGTGTATTCCGGCGTGATGCCGATCATTTTGCGGATGATACCTGTGAAACTCCAATCGTTTTTGGTCTGCACTTCACCCTCCACCGCATAAATTCCCCGGTGGAGCAAACGGTCGAGGTTGAATTTCTCTTTCCCGGCATTGGTCAGATGCGAAACCACACAGTAAACGGTCAGAGTTATAAGCATGGTCAGAAAGTACAATTCATAACTGTTGATCGGACATTTTTCCGCATTCATTTCCCATTCGATGATCGGATTGAATGGCCGGGAAACTGCCGAAAGGAAGTTGCCGACACCCTCGACCATATCGTTTTTTTCAAGCCACGGATAGATCACATCCGCCCATTTGCGTTGCAGGAAGATACTGCCCAATCCCAGGAGCATACCGGAAACCAGTGAACTCCATGCTCCGTAAACGTTACCGAAACGGCTGTAAAGACCAAAGATCATTACCGGGCCGCAACCGCCCTGCCACATGGTGACCATCATCGCCACAAAGAGGTTGATATAGTCCAACTGGGACATGAAAAATGAACCGAAGAAGAAGATCACACCGATACCGATAGCTGTCAAACGGATCATCATCATGTGCTGTTTCGGGGTCAGAGGTTTCTTGAGCAGCGGCAGAATGATATCCTGCGAGATCGTGCCGGCGGCACTGTAGATGCGGGAATCATCCGTGGAGATCATCGCCAGCACCATCAGCAGCAGAAATAATCCCAACATCCCCGGCGGCAGAATATGCCGGATGGAGACCGACAGCATCATCTGGTTGTAAAGTGCCCGGAATTGCTGGGAGAGGGCATCGCCGTTGCCATCCGGAGCGTGTTGCAATTCCGTTCTGGCGGCATTGATGTATACGGTATCCAGATTCTGTTTATCTGACAGCGGGGTATCCTGACCGATAACGTGGTCATGTTCCGGAATATTGCTTACTGAAGTGATGATATTATCCCGGATCCCGGCGGTCGGGGCGACTTCTCTGGCAACTTGCGTACTTAATTCCGTGCGGATCTGCCGGGCTTCACCGGCGTAATTGACGTGGTTCATCACCGTCAGGATGGATACGGCGATCAATACATAAAAGATCACATACAATGCCGCCCGCCAGTCAGAGAGCAAGCCGGACATTTTCTGTTCATGGGCTGATCTGGCCCGGCTGGCTCCGCCGGTGACCCAACTGCCCCGGTGGATGATCAAACCGAGGATATATACGGTGATGTAAAATAAGTTAAAGTCTTTTAACTTGTTTATGTCGTATGGGTTGAGGAAACTTTCTCCTTCGACCCGGTCGCTCAACACCGGAGCCATTTCTTCAAACCACGAGAATTTACACAGGCAGAAGACGATGAATGCCACTAAAAGCGGGTACATCAGCAAACCTTGCAAAGTGTCGGTGATGGTGATGCCGAGGTCACCGGAAAAGCAGATGATGCTCAATGCCATGATCAGACAGACTAAAATCAAGGTGCCGAAGGTGTTGAATTCGATCCCCAGAAAGGTGAAGTGCTGCGGCAGATCAAGTACATAAATAAAGAATCTCGCCGCAACTGCCGGCATGATCATATTGGCTAATATTTCAGAAATGCTGCGCAATGCCGCGGCAAACATCCGGAATTTCCGGCTGTAACGCATTTCCAGAAATTGTCCGATACTCAATGCTTTGGTCTGGCGGTAACGGTAAAAGAAAAATCCGGTCAATCCCATGATCACTGTTACCGGCAGAGCCAGATTCTGCCAGAATGCCAGTGCGAAACCGGTTTTATAGTGAGTTTCCACATAGGCGACCAAGCCGATGATGGATAAGCCGCCGGCCACTCCGGCCACACTGATCAGGTAACGGCCGCAGAGCCTGCCGGTGGAAAGAAAGTCCACCACGCCCCGGATGTATTTGCGCGAGTAGAACGCCATATACATCACGAAAGTCAGCGGCACGAAAAGCACCACATAATCGATCCATGAAAGCATGACTTATTTATTCTCCCCGGTACCTTATTATTTTGCCCCGTACTGCTCGTAATAGGCATTGATCGCCGCCATCAGCGTATCATCGATGATGACTTTGCCTTTGTAAGGTTTGTTGTAAAGGTGTTCGATAACCTCTTTCATGGTGACGATGGCACAGGTTTTGAAGCCGTATTTTTCCGAAATTTCGCAAAGGGCACTCTTTTCACCCTGACCGCGCTCCATGCGGTCGACGCTGACCACCAGACCCAGCACATCGACCTTGCCCCGGGCCTGTAAAATGGGCAGAGTTTCGCCGATGGAAGTACCGGCGGTGGTCACATCTTCAATGATGACCACTTTATCGCCGTCATTGATCGGACTGCCGAGCAGAATACCTTTATCGCCGTGGTCTTTCACCTCTTTGCGGTTGGAGCAGTAGCGGATGTCGGCATCGAATTTTTCAGAAAGGGCGATCGTGGCGGCAACTGACAGGGGGATACCCTTGTAGGCCGGTCCGAAAAGGAGATCGAATTCCAGACCGAAAGTATTTTTGATCGCCTGAGCATAGTATTCACCGAGTTTACGCAGCTGGGCTCCGGTGCGGTAGAATCCGGTATTGACGAAAAACGGAGTTTTGCGGCCGCTTTTGGTCACAAAATCGCCGAATTTCAAAACCTGGCAATCGATCATAAATTCGATGAATTCCTGCTTGTACTGCTCCATGATGAGTTTTCCTTATAAATTATTTATTGTGTTGAAAAAAGTATATTCATCTTAATATAACGTTTGTCGGGGCAAAAAACAAGGTAAGGTAAAAGTTTTTTGTGGAAAACATCTCCTTGCGATGCTATATTAAACTGCGAATAAATTGACAAAGGAGTATGCTATGGCAGTGGATTTACAATTATTGAAGCCGTTGTGCAGCGGAGTTGCGGAATTTGCCGAAAAAGATGGATTGACGGTGTTGCACCGTTTTACGCCGGAGGAAAGATCGGTCTATACCGGGCATCCGGATTTCGGCCGTAAAATATATGCCACATCCGGAGTAAAACTGGAGTTTCTGACCGATGCCAAAAGTTTTTTGCTGAAAGGATCTTTCGTGACCGGTTCATCCCGGAGTTTCGCCGGGGTGGATATCACGGTCAATGGCATATTGACGGAACACTTCTGCTGTGAAAATATTTTCGATGATCCGGAAGTGTCACTGGATATCCGGCTGGATGGCCGGCTCAATACCGTGGCCGTCTATTTTCCGTGTGTTTCCGGTTTGATGCTGAAAGATTTTGCCGTCAGGGATTTTACCCGGCTGACTCCGCCCCATTCCCGGAAGCAGATGATCTGTTACGGCGACTCCATCACTCAAGGATACGATACCCGCTATCCATCACTGAATTATTCGCACCAGTTGGCCGCCATGCTGGATATGCAGTTGATCAATAAGGCCGTTGCCGGTGAAATATTCAATCCGGCTCTGACCGCCGTTGCCGCTCCGGGAAAACCGGATCTGCTGACCGTTGCCTACGGTACGAATGACTGGAAACTGCGTACTCCGGCTGAAACTCTGGAGGCGGCCGGGAAGTTTCTGGAAAATCTCTTTTGCCGTTATCCGGAAACTCCGGCACTGATGATTTTGCCCATCTGGCGTAAAGATCTCCATGAGATCGTTCCCGGCGGCAATTTTGAAGTGTTCCGCAATGATTTGCGGCGTGCCGCAGAAAAATTTCCGCAGGTGAGGATCATCGACGGCTGGCCGCTGGTTCCGCATATCGCAGAATTTTTCTCCGACGGATTTTTGCACCCCAACGATACCGGCTTTGCGGTCATGGGGAAAAATCTGCTGGAAGCCATCCGCAAAATCCGGCTCTGATCAAGGCTTTTTTGCAGGGGGCTTACGCCGCCCCCTGCACCCCGGCGCCCGGCTCGGCCGGGTGCGGTGTACGGCCCGTGGTATGCGGTGTGTGGTGGTGGTTCGGCTCATGTGTCGCACCCCGTCACACTCTGCCGCCTTTTCTGGCGGCAGAGCGATTAGGATTGCGACACGAAAGGGCCACCTTGGGGGAAGAAACTCCCCAAAACCCCCTCGCACCTGCGGCCTGACGGCCTCGGTGCAACTCTTATTTAGTGTGTAACCAAGTGTGATTGGTTAAAACAGGCATTTGAGATAAGCGTGAATTATTCTGAAAAACTGAAATAAGACAATTTGGGGATAGTAAAAAGGGGGAGTTGCAAATGTTTGATGTTTGCAACAGCCCCCGGCAAAAAACGAAAGATCACTCTGCTGTGCCCATGACGTTTCTGATATCGGCAGCATTGACTTTACGCACATCGCCGTCTTTGGCTAAAGCCGCCGCTGTACCGGCGGCATAACCGGTCAGATAACAGCCGGGCATGACGCGGATACTGGCTTCCATCGGTTGGTCGGTGCTGACGCATCTGCCGGCAGTCAGACAGTTTTTCAATTTTGACGGGATCAGCACCCGGTACGGTACACCGTAACATTCACCCGGGCGGTAACGCAGATTGCCGTAAAACTCCCGTTTGAAGCGGTCGAATTCCGCTTTGGTGTCATCAAGCGGATGGATATCCACTCCGTAAGCGAATTGACCGATCTCATCGTCAAACCGGGCTTTATTTTTGAAGTCATTGACCGTCAGGATATAATCTCCGGTGATCCTCCGGCATTCCCGCACGCCCATCATGGCGGCGGTAGCCACCAGTTCGGCCCGTTGGAAACCGGGGACATAGCGGTTGTAAAAGGTTTGAAATTCGGCGGTACGTCTGCGGATATCCAGCCAACCGGCGGTGCGGGAACCGGTTTTATCCGCCCGCAGATTGTAGATGTGTCCGAAATTGCCTCCGGCGATACCTTTGCCGACCGGGAACATACCGGAGTGATGCCAGTCATTCAAACTGAATACTCCATCATCAATGGCTTGGAGCAGTTGGCCGAAAAGTTGACTTTTGTCAAATTTATCCCAGTCGATATTGGCCCATGCGGTACACAAAGTCGAGGGCATGACGACTCCCTGAGCATTGCCGATGGCAAAATCCGCACCGGCCCATGCCGCCAGATCGCCGTTACCGGTGGCATCGATAAAGACTTGGGCATTGACGGCAAAGAGGCTGTCATCGCCGCATTCGGTGAATATGGCACTTTTGATCGTGCCGTTTTCGCATTCAACGGCGGCCAGACGCACTTCCAGAGCGAAAATACATCCGCAATTTACGATGATATCATCGTAGACCCGTTTGAGTTTTTCGGCATCGATGTAACTGAATTCCCGGTCATAAGCCCCGGCCGGAATATCCATCGCCTTGAGTATTTCACTGCAAAACGGACCGCCCATGACCCGCATACCGTTGCCCACGCCGCAGAATGCCGGGACCAATCCGGCGGTTCCCAGACCGCCGAAACATCCGGAAGCTTCAGCCAGAAAGACCTTTGCTCCGGCTCTGGCGGCGGCAGTTGCCGCGGCGGTCCCGGCGGCTCCTCCGCCGACGACACAGACATCGACTTCGTGGCGTATGGGTATTTCCCGTTTGAAAGAGATCGTTTTACCGCTCATATTCACACCAGAAATTCTTTGTATTCATCGACACATTTTTCGATGCGTTTTTTGGCCGTACCGGTCAATTCGGCAAGGTCGTGAGCCGGGGAAAGGGGCGTGGAGATCACACCGAGGTAAGCCAGAGCATACTTCTGACCGAGACGGGGCAATTCCACATTCGGACCGTAGACCCCGTGGAAAATGTCGATGAAAATTTCCTGAAGTCTTTTGGCTTCGGCAAAGTTATCTGCATCGACGGCCCGGCCGATGGCGACCATGAGTTTGGAACAAAGTGCCCCCATGCCGCAGAGAATGCCGTCATAACCGATCGCCATCGCTTCATCACAGCACCACTCCTGCCCATTGAGGAGCAGTGCTTTGTAACCATTGACCTGCTTGCTGCGGATAAGTTCCCGGCGCAGGAACATATTGGATGAGGAATCTTTCAGAGCCATCAGATTGGGATGCTCCAGGATCTTTTCCAGCTGCCGGATGGAGAAAGAAACATTGTTATTCACCGGACAGTAATAGTAGCATGACGGGCGGTCGGCGGCATCGAGAAAAGTCATGATGCTTTTCAATGGATCAAGGGAACTGGTACGGCCGCCGGGGGGCATGAAAACATAACTTTTGAAGTCAAATCGTGAGTAACGTTCCATTTTTTTGAGCGAAACCGGCAGACTGGTGGCATTGACTCCGACGAGCAATTCGAGTCTGCTGGCATTGATTTCACAGGCGGTGCGGACGAGATCGTACTGGAATTCATCGTCGAAACTGCCCCATTCTCCCATGCTTCCCAAAAGGAAAATGCCGTCGAGCTGATGGGCGATGTTGCGTTCGATGATATTGGCCAGACCGGTCTTATCCAGAGTGCCGTCTTCCAGAACGGGCGTGACTGAAGCGGAATAAATTTTTTTCATGACAAAATCTCCTTATTAAGCCTGTATTTCCAGAATTCTTGTCCTTATGGCGTATTGA
This sequence comes from Victivallaceae bacterium, assembly GCA_045588835.1. Lineage (GTDB taxonomy): Bacteria > Verrucomicrobiota > Lentisphaeria > Victivallales > Victivallaceae > UBA1784. The sequence continues at coordinate 1,914 of JAZNEV010000029.1, read as the reverse complement.
TCGTTTTCACAACTCCAGTAGAGCAAAAGCCACTTGTTTTCTCCGAGGTCAGTCATGGATGGCTGGCCGAATTTCAGGGCCCGGAATTGTTTTTCGATCCTCTCGCCGTTGTTTTGTTTCATCCCGGCGGCATCCCAGAGCAGGGTGCTTTCGCCGCAACTTAATTGGCCGCCGGTCAATTCAAAGGCAGAACAGTAGATGCCGGTATTTTCTCCTTCCCGCACGGTGTAAAGCAGATATTTGATACCGTTGCAGTAAAAGAGATTGGCCGCCTGACCGCGGATGCCGGAATCAAGCGGTTCGCTCCACGATCTGCCCTGATCATCGGAATATACCAGATGATTGGGCAGATGGATCTTCTGTTCAAAGTCATATGACCACATGACCAGCCAGATGCGTCCGGAATTTTCCTGCATGGAGCGTACTTCCCATGGCGCGATGGAGCGTGATGTGAAAAATGTTCCCCGCTCCTCCCAGGTCGCTCCGGCATCTTTGGAAGCCAGACAGATACCCTGCTGGGCGCGGCCCTGCAAAACGAATGGCGGGCCGAATACCAGCACCTCTTGGGCCGCTTTGCACCAGAGGGCCGGGCCGGAAAGTTCCAATGCAGTATCGAAACGGTGCGGAATGAAGGTCGGCAAACTCCACGTTTTACCGCCGTCATTGCTGAAACTCAGGGTGTTGCGTGATTCCGGGAAGTGCCCGTGTTTGATCGCATAATCCGCCAGGCCCAGTTCCGGTTCATCCCGGATGAAGCCGAATCCGACGGAGATCAAGCGGCCGTCATCCATGACTGCCGGTTTGCAGTTTTCGGTGAAACGGTGGGCAAATCCCAGATCCTGCTGATCGTACATGATACCGCCATCCTGCCATGAAAGGCCGTGGTCATGGGAAAAGGCGATCCGCATTTCGTGTTTTACCGAGTCACAGTTTTCCCCGTCATCGTAGAGGATTGTCAGCGAACCATCCGGCAGCAGTGCCGCTCCGGGAAATCTGGAACATGACCCGGGGTGCCCGGTGAATGATGTGTAAGATAATTCTTTGAATCTCATGATAAAAAACTCTTATGTGCAGTATGTTGAACATACTATAATATACATTTTATGCCGGTGAATGCAAGTACCGGTTTGTAAAAAATATACAAAATTTATTGAGGGAGAAAAACTTGATTTTGATTCAGGTCGTTTTATATTGGATATTGGAGAAGAGTGCCGGGAGCGGTTCCCGGCATTAAAAAACAAGAGGAGAATTACACAATGAGAAGTTTCACCACACTGCATTTGCAGTACGCCCACCGTTTCTATAATTTCAAAGGCGAGGCACAGTATCTGCATGGTCACACCGGGATTTTGACCATTGAAGTAGAGGATTCCATAAATTGCGGAGTGAATATGGTATTTCCCTGTAACGAGATCAAAAAGACGGCCTGGCATTGGTTGCAGAATTTCGATCATGCACTGATCCTGCGTAAGGATGATCCTCTGTTGCCGGCGATCCTCAAGGTTTATGAAAATCAGGGAATCCGCAACGGGGCGGCCACCAATACGATGACCGGTCCGGCATTCGAAAATGAGTGGGCCACCGCTTATCCGGAATGCCGTCTGGTAGTCACCAAAGAGACGATGACCGTGGAAGGTATGATAAAAATCGTCTATTCACTGCTTAAAGACAAATTGAATATTGCCAAGATCACTTTCATCAGCGGAGATAATGCGGCCTGTGAGGAATTTCCGGTTTCCTCCGGCACGATCGACCGCTGTCCGTGCTGCGGCATTGCGTTGGATCCGGATGGGGTTTGTCCGAAATGCGGATGCCGTAAACAAAAATAACGGATAAAGGTAAATAAATAACCCCTTTTCTCTTGCAAAATGGAGAAAAGGGGTTATTTTACACTCAAATATCACATGGATGAAA
>JAZNEV010000028.1:0-19225 GCA_045588835.1 Victivallaceae bacterium | reverse complement strand
GACGAGTCAAGCACGGATCATATATTACAACAGCAAAATTATGGGAACAGGAACTCGAGATGAAACAAGAATTACCTGTTTGGCTGGCACTCAATTGCAAAACAATTCTTCTGTTGGCAAAATTGCAATATTTGTCAACATGCAAAATTGCATTGATGTTTGGGTTTGTTGTAATGCGGCAGAAGAACAGATTGTTGAGCAAATGGTAGGTCATCCAATAGCTTCAGGCGATAATTGTGTCACGAGGAATTGTTAAATGAACCTAAAATCTGCATACAAAAACATTTCACTGACTCAATTCCTTGAACTAATCGACTTCAAGGGATATTCCTGGCTTATAAAACGCCTTTCCGGAAATGACACCGGAATTACCGGCGGACATCAATCGGGAATTTATGTCCCCCGCAGTTTTATGGATGCTGTTATGCCATTGGTAGTAACCACCGAGCGTTACAATCCGACAGAAGAAATATCCTGTTACATTGCAAGTCACGATTGTTTGCAAAATGGAATTCAGGCAAAATATTACAACAATAAGTACTTCCCCAAGCTCAACCTGAAGAAGAAATATGATGAATTCCGGATGACCCGTTGGGCAGGAACGCCGTTACAGGATGTTGAAAATACCGGAAGTATCTGTATTCTTGCCGGAAAATATGATGATGCCGGTACAGAGTTGTTGTGCTGGGTCAGCCGTACTGAAGATGAAGAAGATCTGATCGAGTACTGGCTCGGCAAGGAAGTTGAGCCCGGCAGAATGTATAACTCCAAACTGCTTGATGATGTCAAGGAAATTCCGCTGCTGAAACAATTGCCGGTATCCTGGTTTTCAAACTTTCCTTCCGGAAGAGATATTTTTGACTTTATTGAAAGCAAATTGCCGCAAAGTACTTGGACACGTTCAATTGATGACTTGCTGCTGAGACGCCGCTCAATGGAGTTTGATGTATTTACAGAAATTGAGCGGCACGATGTTTTGCCGAATATCAAGGATGGATTTTCATCGGTTGATGAATTTATCAAGTATGCCAACAGTATTGCAAACCGGAGAAAATCCAGAGCCGGAACATCACTGGAATTGCATCTTGAAAGTATTTTCCGGTATGAAAAACTTCAGTTCGAAACGCAAGTGGTAACAGAACAGAATAAAAAGCCGGATTTTGTGTTTCCGTCAGGAGAAGCCTACCACAATCCGCAATTCCCGGATTTCAAGTTGCATATGCTTGCCTCCAAAACATGTTGTAAAGACCGTTGGCGGCAGGTAATTTCCGAAGCTGACCGTATTAAACCAAAACACCTGTTTACGCTGCAAGAGGGCGTTTCTTCAAATCAGTTAAATGAAATGTATCAAAATGGCATTGTGCTTGTTGTGCCACAGCCGATTGTGTCATCTTTCCCCACGGATTACCGGGATAAAATCATGAACTTGACCGGATTTGTGGAATATATCAGAAGCAGTCAGGCGTGAGATAATATGGATAGATTGACTCCGGAAAAGCGCAGTTGGAATATGAGCCGTATTAAATCAAAAGATACGACTCCGGAACGTATTATGCGTTCATTTCTCCACCGTAACGGTTTCAGGTTCAGGCTCCACGTTAAAGATCTTCCCGGTAAGCCGGATATTGTTCTGCCGAAATATAAACTTATCATAGACATTCGCGGATGTTTTTGGCATTGTCACCGCAATTGTGATCAATATAAATTGCCTTCAGCAAATCAAGAATGGTGGAAAAATAAACTGGATGAGAATGTATTGCGGGACTCCAAAAACTGCAGTGATTGGTCGGCAAAAGGCTGGAATATTTTGGTGATATGGTCGTGTTTGTTTAAGCATATGAATAAACAAAACGGCGATATTATATTGAACTATGTGGCAACATATTTAAAAGAAATTATCTGTAAAAAACAAGTCTGTTTGGAACTTTCTTGGAACGATTTTTGTATTAGGAAGGACTCTTTATATGCCTGATATATTGGATTTTTTGTGCCGGTAAAGGTATCTTTGCCAATATAGAGAGAAAGTAATACATTATGAATATAAAAAAGCAAAATATCAAAGTATATTCATTCTTTTCCGGGGTTGGCTTTTTGGATTTAGGATTTGAAAAAGCAGGTTTTAATATTGCTTTTGTCAATGAATACAATCCAGTGTTTCTTGATGCGTATAAATATGCCAGAAGACAATTTGCACACACTCCAGAATATGGATACAGTACAGGTTCAGCAAGTGATTTTTTAGATAATAGTATTTGGGAACAAACTTTTGGCGAAAATAAGCATAATGAACTTTGGGGAATCATTGGCGGGCCTCCGTGTCCGGATTTTTCAGTTGCCGGAAAAAATCGTGGCGAAAAAGGGAAAAATGGTGTTCTAACAGATATTTACGTCAAACTGATCATTATCCGTCAGCCCGATTTTTTTGTATTAGAAAATGTGAAAGGACTTATTCAAACTAAAAAACACAGAGAGTTTTTTACAAAACTAAAAAAACGTTTATATAAAGCCGGATATTCATTGTGGGAAACTTTGGAAAATGCGTTAGAGTATGGGGTTCCTCAGAGTAGAGAGCGTTTAATTTTGATAGGGTTGCGAAGAAAGACGTTTGGAAAAAAAATACCTTTTGATACCCAATACCCGAAGGTATATTTATTGAGTGATATTGAAAAATGTGATTGGCCAAGCAAAGTGCCATTCGCAGAGGAACAAAAAATCGCAATACCCAAAGGCATTATAGAAAATCTAACGGTAGAATATTGGTTTAAGCATAATAATGTTGAATCACATCCCAATGGGAAAGATATTTTTCAAGTCAAAAATAAAAAAAAGTACACAATTATTGAAGAGGGCAATACTAGTGGCAAATCATTTAAAAGATTACATCGCTGGAAGTATTCGCCGACTGCGGCATATGGGAATAATGAGGTTCATTTACATCCTTATAAATCAAGACGATTAAGTGTCGCTGAAGCGTTAGCTATTCAATCTTTGCCGGCAGATTTTTCTTTGCCGAAAAATTTATCGTTATCTGCAAAATTTAAGATGGTTGGTAATGGTGTGCCATTTCTTTTAGCTCAAGCAATTGCGTTGAAACTTCGTTCCTTTTTAGAACAGTATATCGAAAGATAAATAATTATGGATATTCGAATGCTGCAAGAAGATTTAAAATTGATGCCTGAAAGAGATTTTTTTATGAAACACATAGTAAAATCTCAAAATTGGTACATTTCAGAATATCTAAAAGTACCTGTAGAAAGACTGATTGACTCCTTGGACACACTGAAAGAGATCGTTTCCAAAAATTTCGAAATAGGATTTCACAGCCTCCAAATTGTGGGAAGTGCAAAAACAGGCTTCAGTTTGTCACCTGTAAAAATATTTACTCCTTTTCATGACGCTTCCGACAAAATTCCTGCATCCGATATTGATATCGCATTAGTATCTGATCGCTTGTATCATTATTGGTGGGGCGAAATAAGAAAAAATACAAAAATTTACTACCCGGAAAATCAACTTTTGCTAGAAGCATTATCAAAATCTGTTTTCAAAGGTTTTATTAACGAAAAAGATATTTGCAAACTTCCTGAATTTCGTATTGAGTGGCATAAAATTGCAGATTCTACCAATCGAGAATTGCAAGATAGTTTAGGATTTGTTCACCCAATTTCATATAGAATATACCGATCTTGGGAGGATTTGGAAGAATATCAATTGTACAGCATAAAGAAAGCGAAGAAAAAACAGGAGAGAGGGAAATGAGTATTTTCACATTTAACAACAAGTCTGTCAGTGAAATTTCTACTATGCGTGAAAAATCAGAACTTATTGTTGATGATTCTTATCAAAGACGCTCTGTGTGGGGTGAAAAGGATAAAATTCGTTTAATTGAAACTATTTTACTTGATTTAGTAATACCTGAATTATTTTTTTGGGCATCTCAGACTGATCCTGAAACCGGAAAAACGATTACACACATTGTAGATGGACAACAACGTATTAATGCTATTGAAGGCTTTATACACAACGAATTTAAATTAAAGGAACAATACCTGTCAAATTCATCGCTAAAAGAAAAAATTTCAAACAAATTTTTCAGAGATTTGGATTCTTCAGAAAAAACTAGGTTTTGGTCGTATCGTCTAATGATAATTGAATTTGGGCAAGAAGTCAATCGAAACCAAATAGTAGAAATTTTCCGCAGACTTAATTTGACTGACTACAACTTAAATGATCAGGAGAAAAGAAATAGTATTTCAGGGGATTTTGCTATCTTAGCAAGGGATCTCTCTGAATTACCGCTTTGGAATCAACATAGTCTTTTCAAAATTACTGATGTAAAAAGAATGAAAGATGTAGAATTTTGTGCATCGTTGATTATCTTGTGCAAACGCGGAATTGTTGATCAAACAGATCAAACGATCCTAAATCAAGCGTATACAGACTACCAAACCGGCTATACCGATATGGACAAAGACAAAGAATGTATTGTAAAAGCTGTTGAGGTTGTTCAATCCTTTTTTTATTCCGAAGCAATTGTCAAATTTGCACGCCGCAAAGCTCAATTATATACTCTGTTTTGCATAGCATTTAGCTCTAACAGAGAAGGTATCGAAATTTCAGATCAACATAAACAACACTTGAATGAGTTTGTTGAACTTTACTCGCGGTTTAGCAATGATTTAGATTTGACCGGGCAATTAACAGATGAAGAAAAGAACATATTTGATATTTTGAAAAAATATAAGTTGGCATCTTCGGAAGGATTAAACAAACACACTAATCGAATGATTCGTCAAAATGCGCTAAAGGACTTTTTGTTTAACGCACCTGCAAATTTGTCAGAACTATCGAGATCGTTATTGTCCAAAATGGATATTACCGGTATTCAAGAAGATGTAGAATCATCAGATGATGACTTGTAAATATTGTTGAAAAGTCCACATGTTTGAATATCAAAAGAAAATTGAGCATTGGATGACGGTATCCAGTCATTTGCTAGGAGAGTATTATGATTTGGCGTCTTCTATATTCAGCAATTGTAGCGAGAAATTACCTTGTTTAGTTCACTTTGTTTTAGCTCAATTGTTTTTGCAATGTCATCTTACCAGTGAAAGTATCATTTTCTTGCTCGGCGAAAGAAAAGAGTGGGATGCAAACATTTTGTTGCGCTCTGTTATGGAAGGAACGGCAAAATATCTTTACATTTTACAGGGCAATAAAAATGAAACATTGGATAAAGCCTACGAATTTTGGGGTATACTTCCGGAGATCTCCGATATCAAACATAGTGACCGGGTAAAAGATCTGTATACAAAACTGGTTATTCCGCCAAAAAGCCCTCTTGCAAATTTGGTATTGGATGAGCAGGAACATAAAAATCTTTTGAATAAATATTCCAAAGCTGACCGTAAAAAGATTGAACAACGTTGGGCATTTTCAGAAATTTTGAAATCATTTGAGAATACAGATTTGGAATCTTTCAAAACTCTGTTTTTTGAGTATGGGATGTGCAGCCATTTAGCCCATATGGATGCCGTTGGTATCGGAATGATCAGAGAACGTTTTGCGGCAAGTTCTTCTAATAGAGATATCATTCAATTGGCACACACAGCCAAAATAATTTATGCTATTTGCTTTTTGGGAAAAATTCGGACTCAAATCCTTTTGACAAAACTTAATCAAAGTCTCGAGCCGCTATTACAACTGGAACAAAAATATTCCGAACTGTATAAAGAACTTCTTGAGGCAGAAAAAATTTTTTGTAAAACAGAATATCCCGAAGCGCAATAATCAAATCTTACTACAGGAGAAATGTGATGATTTATTCTGAACGGCAATGGGAAATACAAAAGCAGCAAACGGAAACATTGCAAAAATTTCTTGAAGGCTGTTGCAAGGCAATGGAAATAGAAAATGATCGGCAGGAAGCTATTGGAGCATTGCAGTTTTTTGACCGCCAGAAAGCGATCAATACGTTGTTGAAGCTGCTGAATAAATATTATCTGCCAAATCAATTTTTTATGAATGCTTTGCGGAACGGTAACATTTCTGACTGGCAACTATGCAATGAGTTGAATAACATCGTTCAGAGCATTTACTTTGTCGCCATAATTAAATACTGTGCCGAAGAAGCAATAAAAAGTATGGCAAAACAGGCATTGGAAACGAGCAGAAAAAACGGCTGGAACTTTTAAAATAACTGCTACGTATTAAAGTTATTTTTCTTTCAAAAAACGGGATATATTTTGAGCAGTTGTTGGGCAGCCGTAGTTTTTTAATTCGGCGGCGATTGCACGGAGAGGCATACCTTGAGCGTGCCACAGTTTGATTTGTTCTGCGTAAGGAGCAAGTTTACTGCGCCCGGGACCATTCTGATAACTTTTGCGGGAACGTTTTGTAACAGTAAGATGTTCTGCAAAAATCTGGGCGGGACTGGCGTACCACAGTTTGGTCTCCTCCCGTTCCAAAAGTCGGTAGGCTCTCGAATTGTAAAAGGTCAGCAACGCCTGTTTAACTGCCATGTTGCGGCTCGACCGCAGCATGGTGGTGATTTTTGCCGCTTTGGGTGGGATGAGGTTGTAAAGATTTTTCTGCGTTACTTGCATGGCACTTCCTCCGTTGAAGCATATTCCAGAAACAACAGCGACTTGGCGGTATGAAACAATATCTGATCTGCCAGCACATAAGCTTTTAATTTTTTGATAACCGTTTCCCGGTCAGCCAAACCATCTTCCAACATATTCAAACAGACGTACACCCGGTCATCGGCGACTGGTCCTCTGACAATATCAAATTCGTGGTCAAAGTCGACATTTTTACGGTTTGCCAGAACAAAATCCAACCACTCTTCATTGGCATTTTCAAAAGTTTTTATACGCAGTTCAGGATGTTCAAAAAGGCTATCCGGAACCTCAAATGCGGTTACGATACCGACAGAGAGTTCTTCTTGTTTTGCCCGGATTTGAGCCCAGCGGCGGGCTTGTTCCAAACTGCTGGTGGTATAAAATCCACGCCCGAAATCTCCCACTCTTGATGAGGTAAGGATCTTCGGATTTTTCACTTCAATATGGCTGCCGTGATAGAGTTTCATTTGTTATCTCTTTTTTTCAAAAACCGTTCAATTTCTGCAAGGAGTTGTTCTTTACCGAGAGTATGCAGCAAGTCGTAATTTTCCAACAAAAAATCAAGAGTGCCGGTTTCTTCAAAATATTCAGCAACTTTTGCTCCGGAAACCCCGAGTTTGGTTTTATACGCTTCAATTCCGAACGAAAGAAATTCAGCTTTCATTTCATCAATATTCATTTGGCACCTCTCTTTCCAAAATTTAATATAACTTGTTTCCCTGATTTGTCAAGTAAAAAATCAACTCTTGTCAACTCTTTTTGCGGTAAATTTATTTTGTGTCGTTTGCATTTGAAAAATGATAATTATGCGGTATATTAATTGCAGGTTGTTTTGAGAATTGAAAAGCCGTTATGGTAATATATGGTAACGGATGGTAACGAAAACCATAAAAAATGGTTATTCTCCGGAAAATGGAACCGGTTAAAAAAGTTTGCCGGATTTTTTACAAAGGCATTACCATTTTTTACCATATGGGGGACTTGGATTACCGTTTTTTGCCATTTAAGAGAGCTTATGCGGATTATGGGATTTCGAGTCGTGTGAGACATTTTTCAGCAGAAAAATTGCAAGTTACAACAATTTTTCAGCGAGGTTTCACACTGCCGGAGTTACTATCTCCCAGTGCCATTTGCCTATTCAACCGTCTGTAAAGACGGTTTTTTTTGTGCTCAAATTGCCGATTTTACAACGATTTTTCCACCTTGCTGAAAAGTGGTGGCAGAATAGTGTTTGCTCCACAATTATCCCGCAATGTGGAGTTGATGTCACGGAAAATCCGGAATGATTCCGGCCCCATTCCCATATACCGGGATTTCGGGACTGTTGCAAAACTGTTTTTCCCAACACCTATTTTTCCGTTTTTTCAGAATCAGTTTCAATGTGCAAATAAAAATGGGCGTTACCAACCTTATTTCAAGGTTTGGTAACAGCCCAATATATATTTTTTATTACCGGCAATTCATACTGCCGATTGACGGATAGCGATTACATTGCGTTACCGCAATCCGGGCAGAATTTTTTACCTTCCTGCACTTCACTGCCGCATTTGGAACATTTTTTTGCACCACCGATCTGTTCGCCGCATTCCTGACAGAATTTGGAGCCGATGGGCAATTTGTTGCCGCATTTCGGGCAGTCGATCATCAATTTGGTTCCGCATGAGTTACAGAATTTCGTTCCTTTTTCATTGACAGTGCCGCATCCGGGGCAGGTTATGCCGTTGGGAATGGCAGCGGCAGCAGGAGCTGCAGCACTCTGTGGTAAATCGTTGCCGCGATTGAAGATGTGCTGTTCGATACGGTCGAGGATCTCTTTGGGAAGGTTTTTCTGATTCCATGCACCAAAAGCCGCTGTAAGTGCCAACGGTGCAAAAGCGATCATTCCAACTGCTCCGGCACCAAGTTTATCCATCCATTTGCCGTTGCCAACTTCTACATTGACCGAATCATCGCCGAACATTTTGAGTTGAACGGAGAGAGCAGAGGCCATACCGGTAAGTTTTTTCCAACTTTCTTCCTGCTTGCCCTGAACAATGATCATGTCCGGAGATTCGATTTTTTGAGTATTCATTTTTTTGTCTTTGAGAAATTGTTCGACAACAATACCGATGGTTTTCAAAGTTACACCGTCACACAATCTGAACATTTTGCTTTCAGCCATTTTTACTTCTCCTATGATAAATTTTTGTTTGATGCGGATTTTTTTATTTGAACTGAGTGAAATCCTCAAACACCCAACTAAACTTCAAAATTCTGAAAATAATATCCACGTAATTTAACCCGTCCAAAATTTTCGGGTCACATCACCTTACCGTCGACATTTTATCTTTTTATGAAAATATTGAGATGCTAACTCCTTATATTATAATTGTTTATCAATGACCTTATTCTTTCGGGGTATAATGACCGAGAGAAACATCTACTTCATTTATATTGCGAACGACAGCGATTCGAATATTTTCTATTTTGCCGTCAATCATACATTTAGCATTGAAAAAAATTACATCCCCAACCATAGGATTATCTATCGTAGCGGCATATTCGATATCGGTGATGCCGGTGGCACCATATCGAGTCGCTGCAACCATCTGGGCTTTGGCCAATTCATCATCGGAAAGTGACGGAGAACTGAAAATTGCACAGATGATAACCACGATAATTGCGATGACGGCCAAAATGGCTCCGCCGAATATCAATCTGCCTTTTTTAGATTTGACATCAAATTTACCGCCGAGTTTCTGATTGATTTTATCCAGCGGCAGTTTGCTGCAAAGAGCATCGGCTTTGTCCATAACTTTGTCTTTCATTTCATTCATTTTAATCACCTTTGTTGTTTGTTGTTACAATTAACAATTATTACATTATTTACCCTTATGGAATTTTTTTGATCGATATCCCCTCACCATCCTTTCCCGTTTTTCCAACAGGTAAATTGCCCCGAAAATTTAAAAACAAAAAAACGTACCCCGTTTACATGACTCCGGAGGTACGCCAATACCCGTAAAACCCATGCAGACAGAGTACGTCTGTGTATATGCACAAACACCCCCTTCAAGCAAGCGGTTTTACTCGTTCTGTTTGGCGTTTTCCGGAGTAACCGTCTTGAAAGACCGTTATTTGATTTTCACTTTTTCAATTACAATATGTTGTGTTTTCACCTCTCAACTTTGTTGACCGGTTTTAATTTAGCACACCATCTGCAAAAAATCAAATCACAGTTCTGTTTGCATGGAAAAATTTCATTTTATACCCTATCATACGCAAACAAAGTCCGCGATTTGTCGCAGATTGTCAAAATTTTTTTCAATTTTTCATTGGATCAGTTCAGCCGTCTTTTTGAAATTCACCAACTCAATATCTTTTACCTTCTGCTCCTGATCTCCCGAATAGATAATACAGCCCTCTGCTGTTTTGTCGTTAAGCAGACGGAATTTCTCAATGTTTTTGGCAAACTCATTGCTGTAAGTTCTCGCCGCTTTTATCTCAAACGGATAAAGTTTTCTGGCAGATGATTGCAATAAATCAATCTCCATTCCATTGGAATCGCGGAAAAAATACAATCCGGCATCCTTGCCCGCATTATACCGTTTTTTCAATGCCTCAACGACCACCATATTTTCAAAGAGATTCCCCATCAACGGGTCTCTGGTCACCATCCCCGGATTTTCCAGTTCGAGCAAATATGCCGCCAAACCGACCTCGGTAAAATAGATTTTAGCCGATTTGGTCTGCCGTTTGCCGAAGTTTTCAAAATAGGGCGGCAAACGGAAGATGATGTAACTTGCCTCCAGTATGGAGAGCCATTCGGAAATCGTGGTCGAAGAAACGCCCACATCGTTGGAAATGCTTTGCAAATTGACCAACTGTCCGACTCTGCCGGCCAGCAGTTTGATAAAGGTCTCAAACGCTGTAAAGTTGCGGATATTCACCAACTGTCGGGCATCCCGTTCCACATAGGTCATATAATAGTTACGGTAAAAACGGGTGATGTCAATATTTTCTTCATAGAGTTGCGGCATAAAGCCTTTGAAAATATATTCATCACGGTCAAGAACGATCCCCGTTTCGCTCAATTCTTCAATGGAAAGCGGCAGCAGCTGCAATATGGCAGTCCTGCCTGCCAACGATTGAGATATTCCGGCTTTCAATGCCGGTTGATGGCTGCCGGTAAGAATATATTGCCCTTTTTTATTGCTTCGGTCACATTCGACCTGAATATAGCTTAAGAGCATCGGCAATCTTTGGATCTCATCAATAATGATCGGTGCCGGGTGACGATGCAGAAATTCTCTGGCATCTTTTTCTGCCAAACTTCTGGTTTCCGGATCTTCCAGATTGACATAATCATAATCAGGAAACTGCATTTTTGCTAAAGTCGTTTTTCCGGACTGCCGGGGACCGGTTATAGTTACGACTTTGTATTCTTCTGCCAACTGTGCCAGTTCGTCTTGAATTTTTCTTTTTATCATTTTGTTTCCTCCGTAACAATTCAGAGTAATATAGCACGGTTTGTGAAAATCTCAAGTAGAAGTTGTGATTTTCATGAATTTTGCTGTTTATGCTCCCCCAAGCAATTCCATTTGCAGAGCGATCAACTGTTGGACAGTCTGTTTATATTTATTCTCATATTCTTTGATCTCCACCACATGACGGCAGAATTTTTCCAGCAGCATATTGATCGCCGCCATTTGCATCACCGGGTCTTCTGTAAGCATCCGGCGGACAATATCTTCAGGCTTGCCGGATTGTTCACGCCAGTATTGCTGACGGTTTTTCAGCAGCTCTTCCTCTTTTTTTCCGGTTAATTTTAAATGTCGCAAATCAAGCGAAAGCAAACTGACTTGATGTGCTTCAGGTTTATTGTAATATGCGGTTTGAATATCACTTATCTCCGCCATGACCGACCGGGCAGAAAAAATCCGGTGGTTCAGCAGTTCCGGCAGATATTTCCCCTGATGCAATTCAAAATGGCGGAACACATCTGCCGCCGTGGTCTTGCGTCCCCGATAATATTCATAATTCAAATCGGGCAGCTGCGGATATTCAAAAAGAGATTTTTCCGGTACGTCCGGCGGCGATGAAATTTCTGCGGCTTCAGGAGCCGGAGCCGGCGGCGTGGCGGTCGTGCCGGAGTAAAGCAGAAAAGATATTCCACCGGGAATGGTCAACAATGCCAAAAGCCAAAAATAATATTGCCGTTTCTTCTTTGGTACTTGCCTTTTGGCGTGGAAAATGATTTGACGGAATTCGTTGCCGGAAGTGATTTTTTGAGAACAGCCGGCAAGCAGTGCCCGGTTGATGGCCGGATCAAGAGAAATGGTCATTTCCGGCGGGATGGAGGGATATTCCGACGGAGCAAGCCCGGTCAAAGCACAGTAAACGACTTTGCTTAAAGCATAAAAATCATCGCTCGGCCCGGCAATGCCGTCTGTTTCCAGCAGCCGCGGCGAAACAAATCCCGGTGAACCGACCAGAGTATGTTTGCCAACCGGAGCGACCAGACCGGCATCGGAAAGCGTTGCTCTGCCGTTGACCCACAAAATATTATCCGGCTTGATGTCCCGGTGGACCAGTTTGCGGGAGTGCAACTCTTCCAAACCGGCGAGCAGACCGTCAAGCATGGCGGCAATTTCTTTACCATCCAGACGACCATATTTATTAAGACGGTTGGCAAGCGTATCCGGCAGATAATCGCCATTGCCGCCATTGAGGTCATCGGCGGCATCCATCGTGTAGCAAATGAGGTCATCGAGCATCTCTACATGGCGGATTTTCAACAGATTGGGGTGATTGCAATCTTTGTAATTTTTCAATCCTGCGACCTCTTTCCCGGAGTATTTATCGCGGAGGATTTTCAGAGCGACGCGGGTGCCGATGGCATCTTCAGCAAGCCACACTTCGCCGTAACCGCCTTCACCGCAGTATTGCAACAGCGTGCAGGAACAGAGTTTGTCGCCGGCTTTATACATCATATTTTGACAACTCCAACTGCAGTTCCGGGTCTTCTTCATTCATTTTCAGCAGGATTTCCCGCATTATGGCCAAGCACCGTTTTTTCGCCTGATAGACCTGGTTGACTGAACACCCCAGAAATGCGGCAACCTTTTCCACCGGACGGCCTTGAACCGCATAAAGTTGATACGCCTGAAATGTTTCAGGATTCACCCGCTGTTTCAAAGATTCTCCGGCTTCGGAAATGATAAATTTCCGCCACTCATCCATATAAATTTTTTCCGCTTCCGGGTCAATGGGTACGGCTTCAAGTTCATCGGAAAGGATCATCTGCTTTTTGCGGTAAAAGTCGGCGATTTTCCATCGGACGATCCTGCCGAAGTAAGTCCGGAATCTGGCACGTTCAGGAGCGAATTTAAAAGTCTTATTTTTTTGGAAAAAGTGCAGCATCACCAGTTGACAGATGTCGTCTGCATCACGGTCGATGCCTTTGAAACGGGCGACCGCCCGGACGATCGGAGCGTATTTGGCGTAAAATTCATCCCAGCAGATCTCATCACCGGAAGAAATTTTCTCAAGCAAAGTTTTGGAAGTTGTAGGGTATTTCAGAGGCATTCGGCGTATCTCCTGTTAATGGGCAGATAATATACATTTGTTCTTGTGAAAAAGCAAATAAAAAAGAGAGAGCCGGTTAAGACTCTCTGCTTTTTGGGTAATGTCCCGAATTTTGTGATAATGTTATAAGCGTTCGTAAAAAACATTATACGGAACCGTAATGAAATATATCACTTGAGCCGTGATTGGTCAAACCGGTAAACGCCGGTGTACTTCATCAGGAAACTGATCAGATCATCAATCAGTTTCCGGTATTTTGACCCATTGGGGGTGGCGGGCCGACTCAATAAGCGGGTGCAATTCTCCGGCATTTTTCAATTGACCGCGTTCCATAAGCAGTGCAGTATTGCGCAGCAGATCATGGTGTGACTGGCAGGTAAGCAAATTGCGCAGTGCAAGCAGCGGTTTGACCTCATCTGGATCATCAAATGAGTTTGGCATTGGCTGATTGAATAAACAGGTGAAATAGCCGTTTATCCCGCCGTAAACACTCCATGAATCAAATAATTTCTGCAATTTATGCTCATCGGCGATCGCTTCGGAAAGTTGATCGAGATAGTTGAAAAATTCTTCCGTATCGGCTTCATCCATCAGGGTTAAGGCCTGTTTGTAATTGTAGTACGGCAGAATTTCCAGTGCATAAACGCCATCGGCATCAAAGAAAAATTTGGGCAGATAGCCGATGTACCACTGCGGCAGAGAACTTTTACGGGCAGGGAAATAAAAGTTGCCGGGTGAATAGATGATCGGCACATTGTTGTACAGCTCATATCCCTGCGGGCAGTGGCTGTGACAGTTGAATACCGCATTTGCTCCGCAATCGACCATGAAACGGCACAAAGAACGCAATCTCGGCGTGGGCCAGGAGTATTGTTCATGGCCGCCATGCAATGCGACAAAAACAATGTCGGAAACCGCCTTTTCCTCTTTGATCTGTCGGGCAAGTTTGATCGGATCAATGGCGTAAATTCCGGCAGTTTCCCCGTGGGCGACTCCGAATTCATATTCGGCGGCGTTGATGATGGAATAAGTTACCGAATTGCATTTCCCCTGCAATGCTTCGGCGGCATCGGCTTCATTCATCCCGGCACCGACGGTACGGATATCAAGTTTTCTGAAACATTCCAAAGTATCCTGAATGCCGGGAGTGCCGTAATCTCCGGTATGGTTGTTGGCAAGCAGAACCGTGTCGATACCGAGAGCCGGGGCAAAGGCGGCACATTCCGGATAACAGCGGTGATTCGGACCGCTCTTGTCAATGGGGGTATCCTGCCGGGTGACAGTGCATTCCCATTGGAGCAGTTTTATATCGGCGGATTGAAAAAACGGCTTGACCGCCGCCGTGATCTCATCGAGCCGCTCGATCAGATCGCCGCAATTTTCCTCACGCGGACAGAAATCTCCGGCGACCACCATGGAAAAATTATTTTCCCGGCAGTTTCTCAGTTTGATAAAACGTGTTGTCATAGTTGTTATGAACCGAACTTTATGAAAATATCTTTCGGGCAGACCGGTTCTGCCGGTTCCGGGGGCAGGGATAAGTTGTTGATTTATGTGAAATTTTACTCCGTCATCCAATAATATAATCCGTGACGGAGTATTTTTCAAATCAATTTTTCAAATATCAAGGCGAAATATTGTTGCTTGTAAATCGTTGGCATACAACAATATAGTTTGTCTTAAACGACACGGGGCGTAAAAAAACATAATTTTTTTATGTAAAATACTGGCAAAAGAGGGTTATATAGTATATATTATATATGTTCAGCAAAAAGGTGTGAGGTTATATTGTGGTTCAATCACTTGGCAACATCAAATGTATCCGCATGAAAAATGAATTGGCCGGTCGTATAGAGAGCGGTCAGTTTCCTTTCGGCAGCCGTTTCCCGGGTGTGCATGAATTGTGTAAAGAATTCAAAATCAGTTATGTTACCGTCTGCAAAGCGGTGAAACTTCTGGAAAATGAGGGATATTTGCGTTGTCAGCCGGGTATCGGTTATTTTGTCTGTTACAGTTCACTGGCAGAGGCGGCGGTCAAAAAAGAGGTGAATATAATTTCATCCAGAGGGTATTACAAAAAATATCAGGAAGCATTCGATGCCGGAGTGGCCATGTTTGAGCAAAGAGGGTGGCAGGTGAATTTGCTTTTCGGCAGTCGTGACCTTTATGAATTGAAACCGGCAATAAATTCTCCGGAAACTTTTTCGATCATTACGGCGTACAATGTCAATTGGGAGCGTTTCGCCGCAACTTTCGGCCATATCACCCGGCGGGTGATCGTATTGGGCAGACTTTCCGGAAATCCGGAGATCACCAGTATAGTTGCCGACGAGTGTGCTTCGGTGAAACTTTGCATGGAGTATTTTGCCGCTCTGGGCCGGAAGAAGGTGGCGTTGGTCAGTTTGCTGCCTTTCAGTGAACTTGAAGCATTGCGTATTGCCGCATGGCGCAATGTCATTGATTCGTACGGTTTATCTTTTGACTGGATGCGGCGTCATCTGTTTTCACTCGCTCCGGACGGCAGGGAGTGTACCAGAAAAGAGCAGTACGAATTGTTGAAAAATTTTCTGAAAGAGAATCTGCATGATACTGAAGCGGCGATACTGCCTTCGCCGTTGCAAAGTTTCATGGAAGTCGCAGAGGATCTCGGAATAAAATTGCCGGATGATCTGGCGGTGGTGGCGATCGGATGCCGTCCGGATTTCATCCGGGAATATCCGGCTGTTTGCTGTCTGGATAACAATTTTGCCGGACACTTCAAGTATGCCGTGGATATTCTGGAGGATCGCTTTATCCACGGTGAAAATATTCCCGGTGCGTGGAACTTCTGCCCGCCGGGCAAAATAATAAGTGTAAACGATTTGACCACCCAGAAATAACCATAGGAGAATCTGTCATGAAAAAAGAACGCCGTATCCACCATGGTGGAGTAAAGTCACACTTTACTCTTATTGAACTTCTCGTTGTCATTGCCATTATTGCCATTTTAGCGGCAATTCTTTTACCGGCATTGAATAGTGCCAGAGAACGCGGACGCAGTGCCAGTTGCATCAGTAATCTCAAACAACTCGGTATGGCATTTTTGCAATATACCGATGATCATGACGGTATGACCATGAGTGTCAATAAAAACAACGGAGCCAACGGTTTGACCTGGGCGTGGATGCTTTACGACCGGCAGATCCATGACCGTGAAGTTTTTGTCTGCCCCAGTGATGATACCAAGACCCAGTGGAAAACGGCCGATTCATACGGTGAAAAATTTACCAGTTATGCCATGAGTGAGAAGTACAATCTCCGCAATGTCAAAGAGGGTGATTCCATCGCCCACGCTTCGTCGATCATGCTTTTTGTCGATGCCAGCGAGAAGTTTTATCTGCCCAACCCCAATGCCAAGGCGGCGACCTATACCAACAGTGTGGTCAATTACTTCGGCTGGCGGCACTCCGGCATGAGCCGGGTCAATGTGGCACTGCTTGACGGTCATGTCATGGATACTCCCATTGTTTATCATAAAGGGGCGGATAACGGTTACAAAGCCCCATTCATCTATCCCTGATATGAAGGGCATCGGTTATGAAAAGAATAATAACACTTGTATTTTGCCTGATCAGTACCGTTTTGTCGGCCGGGTTTCAACTGACTGTGGATGGCAGGGCCAATGCCAATATTGTCATTCCGGCCAATGCTCCGCAAATAATCAGATATGCGGCAGATGAATTGAATGATTTTATTTCCAGAATGAGTGGTGCAACTTTGCCGGTAACCACTAATATCAATGCGGCAAATCCGGTTTTTATCGGCTTTGAAACTGAAAAATATGAGGAAGATCAAATCCGGATATTCTGCGACGGTAAATCGCTGACCATTACCGGCGGCGGTGAATTCGGTGCGTTGATGGCCGTTTACGCATTTTTACGCAGTCAGGATATTTTCTGGCCGTTCATGGAGGAGATGTGGCTGGAAATACCGCAGAAAAAGAGCGTGGAAGTTGCCGAAATCGATCTGGTCAAAAAACCGCATTTCAACGAGCGTAATATGCACAATTTCCCCAGGGATTACAACCGCCTTTTCCGCTGGATGGCTTTCAACGGCTGGCGTTCACGGTCACAGAATCCGCCGGGAACTTTGCAACTTTCTGAAATGCTTGCCCATGGCATACGCCCGTCTTTCGGTTCACATTGCTGGGCATTTTGGACGGGCAGAGCCGCATTGAATGAACATATCGAGTGGAATCCGCTGCTCGGCGGCAAACGTACTCCGCCGCCGTTATCCGGTCCGCCGTGGTGGAGCCAGAGCCAGTTGTGCATCGGCAATGCCGCATTGCGTCAGCATTTTATCAGTAATATGCTGGCTTATATGAAACAGTATCCGTCAACCGGAATTCTGCCGCTGGAAGCCAATGACGGCGGCGGCTATTGCGAATGTGAATTGTGTCAGGCCTACGGTGCGACCGGAAGCGATCAGGTGTTCCGTTTTGTCAATGAAGTAGCAGAGGTATTCCGCAGAGAGTATCCGGAGGTGAAACTTAAAATCAATGCCTACGGCAACCATGAGGATATGCCGTCATTCCGGGTGGCGGAAAATGTTTATATCTGGGTGTGTTATAATGAACGCAATTACTCCCGGCCGATCACCGATCCGGTGAATGCTCCTTATTATCAGAGATTGAAAGAATGGGCGGAAAATTATCCCGGTCAGGTAGTTTCCAGAGATATGGGCGTGAAAGTATTCTTTCAGAATTGGCTTCACCCGTATGATGATATTCTGGCGCAGGATGTAAGAGAATACAGCCGTTTGAAACTGGCAGGATTTTTCAATGAGGGACTTTATCCGAGTCCGCTGACCGAATATCTGCGGATCACGCTGGCGTGGGATCCGGATCAGGATGTCAAAGAATTGACCATGCGATTCTGCCGGGGACTTTACGGTCCTGCCGCCGAACCGATGTACCGTTACTACCGTCTGCTCAATGAAAGGATCGCTGTCACCGGGAAAAATCTGGATACGATGACCAATATCGTGGAGTATATCGCTCCCATCGCAACTACGGCCAAAGCGTTGCTCGCTCAAGCCGAAGCCGCAGTGGCTGCCGAGCCCCGGTATCTGGCCCGGGTGCGTTTTGAAAAGGATAAACTGTATCAGATGGCCGCCGTGGTGGATATGTGGTTCCCATGCCGTAATGATGTGATCACCGATGCTCAAAGAGCCGCCAATCTGCTGCCCAACGGCAGTTTTGAAGCGGGTATGCGGCACGTTACTTGCAATACGCCGCAATTTGACGGTTGCGGAGAATTCCGTTACTCTCTGGCATCCGGTGAAGCATATCACGGTCAGAATGCCGGATGTATCACCATTTTGCGTCAGGGATGGGGCCGGATGATCATGACCGCCACCGGCTTGGAACCGGGCAGAAAATATACCGTTGCCGCAGTTGTCAAATCGCTTGACGGTGCCGATCTGATGCATATATGGTACCGGGATAACGGTAAAATCATCCGCTTGCGGCTGGGAGATACCCGGGGTGAGTGGTACAGATTCATCGTGCGTGATGTGACCGCAGGAACAAATGGTGAACTGGATATCTATATGACTATCCACGAAGGACCGTCAAGCGGCAGAGTTTTATTTGATGATGTGATCGTTTTTGAACAGAAATAAGCACGAGCATTTAGTGGATCTTGTGCGTAGTGGTAAGGGACACGCTTGCTCCTGCCGGTGTTGCACCGTACCCATCCGTGCCGGGTGATTATGAGCCGGTGGATAACGGACAATACGGACGATACGGACGATACGGACGATACGGACGATACGGACGATCAAAGCAGTCTGCTGATTTTGTTTGGTGTCGGGGCGTGTTTGGTTGCCGTTTATGTGCCGGTAGAGCGTTTACCGGCTCTTGCACGCTTGAGGGGAGGCAAACGCTTCGCCTTTTATTCCCCTCACCCCCCCACCTTTTTTTGCTTTGCATTGCGGGCAATCTCTTGTCAAACTATCGGACACCGGCTCGGTCACATACATAGTATGCTCCCTCG
>JAZNEV010000027.1:0-9929 GCA_045588835.1 Victivallaceae bacterium | reverse complement strand
GAACGACATGGCTACGATGCGACTTGATACCCTGCGGGGTGCAGGGGAGCAAGCAGGGCAACTTTTGCCACAGCGAAGCCACATTCAGCGGGTGAAAACCATCCACGTCTTTCTCCTTGGCGATGGCTTCAATCACCTTGGCCTCGCTAATGTGTTTGGGCAGAGGTAGTTGCACAAGGAGTCCATCTACGCTCTCATCGGCATTGAGTTCGGCAATGACCTTGAGGACATCTTCCGTAGTGCTGTCGGCGGGCATGGCGATCATACGGGATTCGATACCGGTTTCGGCACACGCTTTGACTTTGTTTCTCACATAAACTGCACTGGCCGGGTCATCTCCGACGAGAATTACGGCCAAACCGACTTTACGTCCGGCTCTGGCGGCCAATTCTGCGGCGATGCGGGCGGTTTCCTGATTGATTTGCCGGGCGATTGCTTTACCGTCGATGATTCTGGAACTCATGATTTATCCTGCCTTATGTTTGAAAAATATGTGTCATCAGAAAAATATAACACCATTTTGTCAGGAAAACAACTCAAAAACCTTGAAAAAAACGCGACAAAGCACTATTCTATATAAATGACATGAAACAAAGTTGCAAAAATGGGTTTTTCACATGGAAATTTTTCTGGAATATTTGAGTGTTGCCGGAGTGATACTGCTGGTTTTTCTGGCGTTGGGGTTCTGTATTTTCTCTCACGAACTGGGCCATTTCCTGGCGGCGAAACTGATGGGATTGCACATTGACGCCTTTTCCATCGGTTTCCGTCCGGTCTGGCGTAAAAAGTACAATGGTGTGGAATACCGTATCGGCTGGGTGCCGCTGGGCGGTTATGTGGAATTGCCGCAGGTGGATGCTTCCGATGATGTTCCCAAAAGTGCCGACGGTACCGAATTGCCCAAAGCCTCGCCCAAAGCCCGGATCGTTACGGCGGTCGCCGGACCGTTATTCAATATCATTTCCGGTCTGCTCATCGGTTGTATCGTCTGGGCGGTCGGTGTGCCGCAGGCTTCTCCGCAGATGCGTGAGATCGAAGTTTTGAGTGTGCCGGAAAATTCTCCGGAATACGCCGCCGGTCTGCGGCCCGGAGATGTGATCGTCAAACTCAACGGCGAAGAGTTTCACAACACCTGGGAAAAATTTGTGGAAAAAATCCTCTTTACCATCGGCGATGTGACTCTGGAAGTCCGTCGCGGCGGTGAAACGCTCACATTCACTTATACTCCGGCGGAAAATCCCGATGCTCCCGGTTCGGCCGGTGATGAGAAACTGGCCTATCCCTTTTTCAAACCGCTTCTGCCGGTGAAACTTTATCCGCGGGCCGGTTCTCCGGCGGAAAAGGCCGGGGTGCAGGATGGCGATATCGTCGTCGAAGTCGACGGACAGGCGGTTTCCGGCCTGACCGATTTCCAGACGGCACTTTTCTTTTCCAACGGCCGTACACTGGATGTGGTGCTGTTGCGCAACGGCGAAAGGATCCCGGTGAAACTTACTCCCGAAGCAGTGGAAGATGCTGAAAATGAGGTCCGTTACCTTACCGGTATAACCATGGAAACCATCGATGGCAAAGTGACGGTCGCTTCAGTGATGACCGGCGGAGCCGCTGGGGAAGCCGGAGTGAAAACGGGCGATATCCTGCTGGCAGTCGATGATAAAGTGATCGGAAAACCCGGAGATATGCAGCAGTATATCGCTGAAAAGAAAGATACTCCGGTGGTGTTGACCGTTTCGCGTGACGGTGAAGAGATCTCTTTCACCCTCGCTGCCCGCCGTTATGCCGCTTACGATGCCGGAGTTGATTATGCCGCTTACAATCACCCCAACCCCTTTGAATTGCTCTGGAGTACTTTGGAAATGAGTTGGAAAAGTTTGCGGGGCATCGCCACGACCATCGGCAACAAAATGGGACTTACGGAAAACCACAGTTCACTCAAACCCAGTCACATGTCCAGTACTCTGGGTATCGGTATGGTGCTTTACAACTCCTTCCGCACCAGTCCGTCTTACGGGATCTATCTGGTGGCGGTGATCTCCTTTGCTCTGGCGATATTCAATTTACTGCCGTTCCCGGTGCTTGATGGCGGCCACATCTTTTTCGGCATCCTTGAATGGGTGACGAAAAAACGGGTCCCATCCAAAGTCATGCAGATAATTTCATATATATTCGTCACTCTGTTGATCCTTTTGACTGTGGTCATCACCTATTTTGACGGCCGCCGTCTGGTACATCAGATCAGTGACAGCGGGGAAAAAACTGAAAGCGTGAGCAAATAATGCGGCGGCAGACCAGGAATTTTCTTCTCGGCAGATGCGGGGTCGGTTCGGCATATCCGGTGACTATCCAATCCATGTGCAATACCCGTACTGCCGTGGCGGATGAAACTCTGGCCCAGATCGGCCGGCTGGCCGATGCCGGATGTGATATTATCCGGGTGTCGGCTGACTCCCCGGCGGATGTGGCGGCTTTGAAAACCATCTGTGACCGTTCTCCTTTACCGGTGATCGCTGATATCCAGTTTTCCGGTGAGTCTGCTGCCGGAGCGATCGAAAGCGGCTGTGCCGGGATCCGGGTCAATCCGGGAATAATCCGCGACCGGAAACTTCTGGAAATCATCGCCCGGGCGGCGGTGGCCAATGGTACGGTCATCCGGGTCGGAGCCAATGCCGGAAGTTTGAAACTGCACCGTCTTGAGCAGTTGACATCCGGCGGCATGGATAAGAGTGACGCTATGGCACAACTGCTGTGCGAAGCGGTCATGGAACAGTGCCGCCTTTTGGAAAAATACGGTGTGGAAAAGATCAAAGCCGCGGTGAAAAGTTCGGATATCGCCGTTACGCTCAAGGCTTACCGCCGTTTTGCCGGGATGTGTGATCTGCCTTTGCATCTGGGGTTGACCGAAGCCGGAACTCCGGAAAAGGGGATCCTGCGTTCGGCAGTGGCCATCGGTTCTCTGCTGACCGACGGTATCGGTGATACGGTCAGAGTGAGTCTGACTGCTGAACCGGAAGCCGAGATCGCGGCGGCCAAAAAGATTCTGGATGCGTGCGGTTTATCCGGATCGTCAGTGGAGGTGATTTCCTGTCCCACCTGCGGCCGCACGGAGATAGATCTGATCGGTCTGGCACAGAAAGTGGAAGATCTGATCGCTTCACTGCAAAAGAGCGGCAAAGCCATCCGCTGGCACAAAGTGGCGGTCATGGGTTGTCCGGTCAACGGGCCGGGGGAGGCCCGCAACGCCGATATCGGTATCGCCGGCAGCCGTAACGGTCAATTGATCATCTTTCAAAAGGGCGAAGTTACCGGAGCCTATCCGGAAAGCGAAGGATTTGAAGTTTTTGCCGCTCTCCTGCAGGAATAAAATTCGCCGTGCGGCTTGACTTTTGGTGATCTGCACGCTATCTTATATAAATAATATCCCTGTCGGGAAAGTGCTCTCTTAGCTCAGTTGGATAGAGCGGCTCCCTCCTAAGGAGCAGGTCATGCGTTCGAATCGCATAGGGGGCACCATTTTTTTTTGCAATGATCCAACCGCCGCGATTCCCTGAAAAGCGGAAATGCTATTTTTTTATTAATTCCACCATGCTATCTTTCTTAATTTCCCTGTTTTAGGAATAAAAACAATTAATTTTTTTTCCTAAATACGCATAATTAATCTTGAAAAAATTATTTTCAGGTGTTATATTTTACGCCAGTTCAATCCACAAAAACCAACAACAAGAAAGTGATACTTTGATGAACGAAAAAGTGTTCCCTGTGGATGCCGCCCGTCTGGCGGCAAAAGTCGATTATCCTGTCGTCAAAACTGCCTTTGCCGACGGTAAGGCCACCTGGCAGATCGCTGCTCCGGCTGTTTTTATGACCGAGGCCATGATCAATAAAGTTGCGGCTCTGGCCGGAAACGGTAAATGCACCGTGGAATCATTCAATGCCGATGCGGCCGCCGATGATTTCTACCACAAAGCTGTCTGTGCCCTGACGGTCGAAAGCACCGCTGCTCTGCCGGCAGACCCGGCCCGTGAAGTTGCTGAATTGCTCATTTCCGGCGGCGATGATTTCTTTGTCACCTACGGCAATTTCTCTCTGGCCGAAGCCAACGTCCTCAATGCGGTCGCTGAATTCATTCACAGTCAGCTCTCTTTTATCGACCGCAATGCCTATACGCTCTGCGAGATCCGCCGTTTCATGGGGCTGTATCCGGAGATCCTGCGTGAATTGATGGATAAATTCCTGGCCGGCAGCAACGATGTTTCCGCCGCCAGAGCCGCCATTGCCAAAGTCAACAGCGGTATCGCCGACAAAGATGTCAAGGTCAAAACCGTTCTCAACTCCGCCGCTGAATTTTTCCGCTGTGTCATCCGCAGCAACTATTCACTGGCCGACAAAACTGCACTGGCTTTCAAACTTGATCCCTCTTTCATGGCGTCTTTCGGTGAAGTCAGCGAAAAGTACATCCAGGCTTTCCCGCCGGAGCGTCCTTTCGGCGTGTTCTTCTTCTACCGCAACAAGATCAGCGGTTTCCAGATCCGTTTCGCTCCGATCGCCCGCGGCGGATGGCGTACCGTGGTGCCCAAACCGGGCAACAGTCCGCTGGATAAATTTGATGCATTCAATCAGGCCCACTGCGAAGTTTTCCGTGAGAACTTTGTTCTGGCCAATACCCAGCACAAGAAAAACAAGGATATCTACGAGGGCGGTTCCAAG
This sequence comes from Victivallaceae bacterium, assembly GCA_045588835.1. Taxonomy (GTDB): domain Bacteria; phylum Verrucomicrobiota; class Lentisphaeria; order Victivallales; family Victivallaceae; genus UBA1784. The sequence continues at coordinate 5,225 of JAZNEV010000027.1, read as the reverse complement.
ATGGTGACCATTCTGGAAAACCTTGACGGAGCCGACTTCAAAACCACTTTGTGGGCCTATCAGCGTGCCGTTTACGAAGCCTTCCTCGCGCTGTTGCTTCAGGACAGCAACGATATCATCGAGATCGGTCCGGACGAAAATATGTTCGACGAGATGATCACCTACATGGGTGAACGCGGCGAAGCGGAAAACTACGTTCTCAAATCCGGCATCATTTCCGGTAAAGAGGATACCGGTATCAACCACAAACACTACGGCGTGACCAGTTTCGGTGTCTATCAGTACTTCATCCGCACGCTCAAACATCTGGGCATCGCTCCGGAAACCGATGATTATTCGGTGATCCTTTCCGGCGGACCTTTCGGTGACGTGGCGGGCAACATGATGAAATTGCTGAATGCCAAAAATGCCGACGGTTCCTACAAACTGGCCAATCTCCGTATCATCGCCATTACCGACGGTCCGGCGGCGGTCTACGATCCGGCGGGTATGGATCGTGAGGAGATCAGTGCATTGATCCACAAAGCCGCGCTGGATGGTTTCGATCCTGCCAAACTCAAAGGCGAGGGTGCATACATGATCTGGAGTGCCGCCGGTGCCGACGGCAATCACCGTATGGCCACCGTGGTCAATGGCAAAGTTGAAGAAAAAGCGATCAGCCACAATGAATTCATGCAGCTTTTCGCCAACAACATTTTCCGTGAAGCTACGGTCTTTGTTCCCGGCGGCGGCCGTCCGCAGACCATTCACGAAGGCAACTGGAGCAACTTTGCTCCCAATGGCCGGCCGATCATCAAAGCGATCGTCGAAGGTGCGAACTCATTCACCACTCCGGGTGCCCGTCTGAAACTTCAGGCTGCCGGTATCGTCAACGTGCTGGATTCCTCGGCCAACAAGTGCGGTGTGATCACTTCCAGTTACGAGATTTTGAGCGGCATTCTGCTGGAAAAAGATGAATTCATCGCCAACAAAGAGGCTCTGGTGGCTGATTTGATGGATAAACTGGCCGGTTGTGCCAACAAGGAAGCCGAGTGGCTCTACAATGAATTCAACGCCCGCAAAGATGTGCCGATGACCGATTTGAGCAATGAATTGGGTAACAAGGTCAATGATCTCAAAGCCAGACTCTTTGATCTCTTTACCGAAAAACCGGAATTGCTGGCTGATCAGTTGATCCTCGATCACCTGCTGCCGATCTTCCGCGACAAATTCGCTGACCGGATCGTGCGTATCCCCGATCTCTACCGCAAGGCGATCGGTGCGGCAGAAGCCGCCGGACGCATCATCTACACCCCGGCTGATCCGGCGGTGGCGGATATCATCAAAGCTCTGGCATAATTTGTCAAAGTTGTGAAAAGCACCAAAAACACTTCCGGGAAACTTGATATTTCCCGGAAGTGTGTTATATTAACTGTGAACGGGAATTGCTGTTCCTGTTAAAGTTGCCCAAAATAAGGAGAAATCAAAATGGCTGCTACTATCAATCAGGATACTTGCGTCGGTTGCGGCGCCTGCGTTGACACCTGTCCGGTCAGCGCGATCAAAATCGAAGCCGACAAAGCTGTCGTCGCCGAAGGCGAATGCATCGAATGCGGTGCCTGCGTCGGTGCCTGCCCGACCGAAGCGATCTCCCTCTGATCTTTCATGGAGAAGAAAAAGCCGGCCGAATTATTTTCCGGTCGGCTTTTTTGTCTTTTGGTTCCGGCGGTTTTTTTTCTTTTCTGCCGGGAGTATCATACCAGAGAATTGTGGTTTGACGAAGTATTGACCTTGCAATTTGCCTGTCTGCCGTCGGCCGCAGATATTTATCTGAATTACACCATACCCAATAACCAGATCATCCACACCATATTCATCCACTGCTTACTTGATCTGGGAATTTCACCGGAAATGCTGCGTATTTTTCCGCTTGTCTGTGCGGGGGCAATGATCTATCTGCTGTGGAAAAATTTTGTCCGGGAACTGGGAAAAAATCCTTTGATGCTGACGCTGGGGGCGTTGATACTTTCGCCGCCGTTTCTGCTTTACAGCAGTGCGGTCAGGGGCTATATGCTGGCGGCTTTGTGTTGTACGGCGGGGTTGTGTTGTGCGAAAAAGTTTGCTTTGGGCGGGCGATACCGTTTTCTGGCCGGATGGTTTATTTTTTCGCTGTTGGCGGCCGGAGTGATGCCCTCGGCATTGGCCGGAGTGGCGGCGGCGGGACTTTATGCTGCACCTTATTGCGGGAAGAAATTCTGGAAACACCGTAAAATATATTTGCTGATACTTGCGCCGGTTGCGGCATCGGTGATTTTTTACGGGCCGATATACCGTGATCTGCTGGGGGCATTTGCCCTGAAAGAGGGTTGGCACCAACCGTGGTACGCACTTTTGGCACTGTATGCGGCCATCGGGGTCACCTTTGCGGTACCTTTGATCTGCGGAATATTTTTTCACCGTAAAAGGTTGCGTAACTGGCCGCGGACTTTGATCTGTTTTCTGCCTTTGGGGGGATTATTGCTGCCGGTTTCTCCATTTCCGCGGGTGTGGTTTGTATTGTTTCCTTTCACGGCTTTGCTGACGGCAGGTTTTTTGCGGAGAATGCCGGTGAAGTTTTTTCCGGCGGCGGCAGTTGCAGTTTTGCTGTGGGGCACGGTTAGTTCACTGGAATTTACCCGGGAAAAGATCTCTCCGGCATTTTCATTGGCCGGGCAGGATGATTTTTACGCACCTTATTTTGTCACTTCAAGATTTGAACCGTCGGATACGGTCGGATTTATCCGGGAAAATTTTCCGGAAAAGCACCGGGTATTTGTGTCCTTCGGTGCCGATCCGTTTGCGGTGATCCGTTATATGGAAGCTGATATCGATGTGCCGCCGGGCAAATGCCGCACTCTGCCGCACGGGACGGTGGTGGTGTTGAATATTTCGGAAGATCCGGCAGATTTTGAGAAGCGTTTCAACGGCAGATTGACTGAAGTTTACCGCAACCGGTTTCACCGGGTCTGTATATTGCAACGGTGATTTTTGGTTATTGTCAGATTTTTTGTAAAAAATCTTTACTTCCGTCTCCGTTATCCGCCGGTGTTTACCCTTGTCAAGTCGGCAGGGGCTTTTTTTTGTAAAAATATTTTCCATAAAAAGTCAAAAAACGCCTTGCAATATTGTGTAGTGGTGATATATTGATAAACACAAGATGTTGTGAGGCGGTTTTGAAGTCTTAACAATATAGTGTGGTAAACAAACGTTCCCGGAGATGCGGGAATAGATAAAAAAAGAGTATAAAAGCCGTCTTCCGGCGGGCCGGTCACGTAATTTTATGTTGCGTGACATTTTAGCGTAAAGCGGCGGTGCGGGGGGATGGGATAAAAGAGAGTGAAATGCGTTTCGGATTGCGTAAATTGACCTTGCTGGATTATCCGGGCAAAGTGGGGTGTACGGTATTTACCTGCGGTTGCAACTTCCGGTGTCCATTCTGTCACAATCCGGGGTTGGTCACGGGGAGTGAGGAAGATCTGGAATGCAGTTTTGCTGAAGTGCTGGAGTTTCTGGAGAAACGCACCGGTCAACTGGAAGCGGTGTGCATTACCGGCGGCGAACCGCTGTTGCATGAGGAAAGCGTGCTTCTGGCCCAGGCGGCCAAGGCGATGGGCTATATGGTGAAACTGGATACCAACGGTTCATTTCCGGAGCGTTTGAAAGAGTTGGTTGCGGAAAAGGCGGTGGATTATGTGGCGATGGATATCAAAAATTCGCCGGAGAAGTACGCATTGACCAGCGGAGTGAAAAACTGGGAAGATATTTTGGAAAGTGCCGGATTTCTGTTGGAAGAAAAGGTAGATTATGAGTTCCGCACGACGGTGACGGGAAATTTGCATGAGGCAAGTGATTTTGTTTCGATCGGGCAGTGGCTGACGGGGGCGAAGCGGTATTATTTGCAGGGATTCAAGGATTCCGGAGATATATTGGCCGGGGATGCGGAAAAGTTTGCGGTGAGTGACGGAAAGTTGAAAGAGTTTCTGGAAGCGGTTAGGGAATTTATTCCGGCGGCGGCGATCCGTGGCGTTTAACAATTAAATAAAAAATCTGCCACCGTGAGCGAAGTCATGCGGCAGCATGACACTTGAGCGGCAGGCGGCGATCCGTGGCGTGTAACAATTAAATAAAAAAATTCGCACTCCGTCGTATAAGCGGATTGTATTGGATGGTAATAAAACGGTAATTTTGAGATACATATTAAGGTAAAGTAAAGCAGAAAGGACGGAAAGAGAAAAATGTATCAGGTACAGAAACGTAACGGAAAGAACATCGATTTTGATCTGAAAAAGATCGCCGATGCAGTGAAAATGGCTTTTGAGGCCCAGGAAAAGCAGTATAATCAGTCGATCATTGATTTTATTGCTTTGAAAGTCACTGCTGATTTTGAACCGAAAATCAAAGAAGGTCTGATCGCGGTCGAAGATATTCAGGACAGTGTGGAATCCGTGCTGGTTCAGGCCGGTTATGCCGATGTGGCCAAAGCCTACATCCTCTACCGCCGTCAGCGTGAAAAACTGCGTAATGCCCAATCCACGATCCTCGACTTCAAAAAGACGGTCGATGACTATGTGAAAATCAATGACTGGCGGGTGAAAGAAAATTCCACGGTCACTTATTCGGTCGGCGGACTTATTCTTTCCAACAGCGGTGCGATCACTGCGAATTACTGGCTGTCGGAAATTTACGATGATGAGATCGGCAATGCCCACCGCAACGCCGATATCCATTTGCATGACCTTTCCATGCTGACCGGTTACTGTGCCGGATGGTCGCTCAAACAGTTGATCCAGGAAGGTTTGGGCGGCGTGCCGGGCAAGATCACTTCCGCTCCTGCCGGACACTTGGCCACGCTGTGCAACCAGATGGTGAACTTCCTCGGTATCATGCAGAATGAGTGGGCCGGTGCCCAGGCATTCAGCAGTTTTGACACCTATCTTGCTCCGTTTGTCAAGGTGGATAATCTGGACTACAATCAGGTCAAAAAGTGCATCGAATCGTTTATTTTTGGCGTGAATACCCCCTCGCGCTGGGGTACTCAGGCTCCGTTCAGCAATATCACGCTGGACTGGACGGTGCCGGCTGACCTCGCCGAGCAGAATTGTATCGTCGGCGGCAAAGAAATGAACTTCAAATATAAAGACTGCAAAAAAGAAATGGATATGGTCAACCGGGCATTCATCGAAACGATGATCGAAGGCGATGCCCAG
>JAZNEV010000026.1:0-20661 GCA_045588835.1 Victivallaceae bacterium | reverse complement strand
GAGATCACGGAGGATTTTATTATGGATATCCAATCTGCCCGCAAAGAGATCGACCGTATCGATGACCGGATACTTGAACTTTTCGCCGAAAGAATGAATATTGCCGGAGAATTGGGAAAAATCAAAGATTTTGCCGGTTTGCCGGTCGAAAACAGTGAAAGAGAAAGGGAAATCCTGCTTGATATCACCAGAAAATCCGGTGAAAATATTCAGAGTCCGGCCCGGATACTGTTTTCCACTCTCTTTGAATTGAGCAAAGCCTGTCAACGCCGTCAGAGCAGTAAATACAGTGATTTTTCCGGCATGATCGCCGATTCATTGGCCAATACCGCTGAACTTTTTCCATCCAGTGCCAAAGTCGGCTGCTGCGGCGTGCCGGGGGCTTACGCTCAATTGGCCGCCGACCGTCTTTTTCAATTGGCCGATATAATTTACTTCAATGACTTCAAGGCCGTCTTTCAGGCGGTGGAAAAGGGCCTGTGCCAGTATGGGGTACTGCCGATAGAGAATTCAACTTCCGGTACGATCGATCAGGTTTACGATCTGATGCTGGATCACAAATTCTACATTGTCCGCAGTTGCCGTCTGCCGGTAAGACACTCGCTTTTACTGCCGCCGGGAGCGGAAATATCCGGGATCAAAGAGGTCATTTCCCATGAACAGGGCCTGAAACAGTGTGCCGGATTTCTGAAAAAGATGGGGAATATCAAATGCACCACCGCCGGAAGTACTGCCCAGGCCGCCAAGACGGTCAGTGAATCCGGCCGTAAAGATATCGCCGCCATTGCCGCCGGAGAGTGTGCCGGGATCTACGGTTTGTACGCCAAAGCGGTGAATATTCAGGATCGGGATTCCAATTACACCAGATTCATCTGTATTTCCCGGCGGCCGGAGATCTATCCGGGATCATCCAAAATCAGCATTATGGGCAGTTTGCCCCATAAACCCGGAGCCCTTTACCGTCTGCTGGCCCGTTTTGCCGTACTCGGAGTGAATCTGACCAAACTGGAAAGCCGTCCGCAGAAAAACGGGGCCTTTGAATATATGTTCTACTTCGACTTTGAGTCTTCGCTGGTTGATGTGCAAGTAAGGGAATTGCTCGCTGAATTGCTTGCCGATGACGGCAAATTCACCTTCCTGGGCAACTACTCGGAAATCTGATTTTACCGGAGATCAGTTATCACTGCCGAGCAGATAACGGCGGAAAAATTCGGCGGCAAGCGGGGCACAGGTACGGCCGCCGGAACGGCCGTCTTCAATAGTGATGGCCAAAGCATAGGTGCGGCCGTTATGGGTGGTAAAGGCGATAAAGTGGGTGATATTCCGCATATTATCCCGTGAACCGACTTCGGCAGTACCGGTTTTGCCGTAGACTTGCAAGCCATTCACCTGCCCATTCCGGCCGGAACCGCCGGAGGAGTTGACGACTTTGAACATTCCTTCACGCACGATCGCCAAATCTTCTTCGGAAACACCGAGATTTCCGGCGGCTTCCGGCTGCACTTCAAATCTGGCAATGCCCCGGTGGTCGAGGATACGGCTGACCAGTTGCGGTTTCCAGACGGTTCCGCCGTTGGCAATGGCCGAACAGTATACGGCCAGTTGCAGCGGAGTGACGGAAATGAGCCCTTGCCCGATACTCAACAGGGCGGTATCATAAACATTCCAATGGGTGCGGTAGCGACGCATTTTCAACTCATCCGAGGGCATATCACCGGCACTTTCCGGAATGGGAATGCCGGTTTTGCGGCCGAATCCGGCCCGGGCAAGCATATCAGCCAGCACTTCACGCCCGACTTGAGTGGCGTAATGGATCATGTAGTTATTGCAGGACTTTTCCAGAGCCCTGACCATATCCATGTCATCTCCGTAGCGGCGGTGGGCCGAACAGCCGATCGTGGCATTGCCCACTGTGCTGTCACCGGGGCAGTAAACTGCGGTATGCGGATCGATACCGGCTTGCAAAAAGGCCAGACACATCAGCGGCTTGATCGACGATCCCGGCGGATAGATCGCCTGAAATGCCCGGTTGATAAGGGGTTTTTCCGGATCGGAACGCAACTGGTTGTAGTAGGCCGGATCGAGCCGGGGAAAGAATCGGGTCAGGTCGATCCTGGGGGAACTGGCGGCACAGATGATGTTGCCGTTATCCGCGTCGATCACCACAAATGCTCCGGTGGAAGTGCCGAGCAATTCTTCGGCAAGCTGCTGGGCCTTGCTGTCGATGGTCAGGATCACATCGTTGCCGTGGATGGGTTCGGTACGGCCGAGCAATTCACGCTGGGCGTAACCGATGTTATTGACCTGAATGACTGAACGGCCCGGAAAAGCCCGCAGCCCCAGAGCAGAATCACTGTCGAGGGTGTCAAAGGCTCTTTCGATACCGCTCCGGCCCTCAAGATCGGGGTTGTAATAAAAGAATTCCTCCCGGTCACCGGCATTGGCGGCATCGGCTTTGCGGGCGTAACCGATGATATGGGCGGCATGGTCGCCGCAAGGATAATATCTGACCGGGGAAAACTGGATATCGACACCCTTGATCTGCCTTGAGGCCTCAAAGACCAGAGCCAGTTCCACATTGGATAGATCGGTGAAAACGGTCATCGGCACACCGGGAGAAGTGACCAGATGACGGGAAAAGTTATCCACTGCGGGGAATTCGGAACGGTGAAGGATGCGGGCCAGGATGCGGGCACAGTTGTACATATATTCGGAAGTGGCCCGGCGGCCGCCCTGATGCATTTCCGACGGAAAAAACAACAGATCATAGGCCTGACGGTTACCGGCGAGCAACCGGCCGTCGGCAGAATAGATCCTGCCCCGCAAACCGGGGATCCGCACCCGTCTTTCCGATTGCCGGGTGATGAGCCGCCGGTGTTCTTCGCCGTGGTGCAGCTGCAGAAAGTAGAGCCGGAAAACCAGCACCATAAAGGCCAGGAAGAAAAATAATCCGAGAATGACGATCCGCAAACGGTCATCATCCAGAATACCGGCATCCACGCCATCCCGGTAGCCGATCTTTCTCATAAACGGCCTCCGGAAAAGTTGTTTTTCTTTTCGACCGTACAGAATTTCGGCAGATTACAGCGGAAGTTGATCGCATCAAAGAGCCAGACCATGAAAAGCATCAGTAAGCCGCCGGAGGCAAATTGAAATACCAGCAGACTGAAAAAATCCGGCCCGGGCAGCGGTTCGCCGGTGAAAAAGGCATTGAGCATATTGAAGGTGAAAACCAGCAGGGCACACAGTGAACCGCTGCCCAGCGGTGCCAGCGGCATCCGCCGTTGCAGATGCCGGGCAAAATTGCCGGTGGCAAAGACGGCAAATATGGCGAAAACCGGCCATGTGAGGCAGTTTCTCATATACATCGCATCGAGCAGAAGTGCGGAAATCCCGGCGGAAAGCACTCCGTGTACCGGGGAAAAGGTGACGAAAAAGTAGGTCGCTCCCAGCAGCGGCAGACCGGGAGCCAATCCGGCATTGCCGCAAAACAATTCCGCATTCATCAGCAAAGCGGTGACAAAAATATTCAGAAAAACTTTCATTTCAACTCCTCCGGAGCGGCGGGGATCAGGGCCACGGCCACAAAGCGGAGTGATTCAAAACGTACTGCCGGGATCAATTCACAGCAGAAATCTTCCTGTTCATGCGATCTGCCGGCATTGCCGGTATTCAATTCACCGATCTTGATACCCGGCGGGATCCCGCGCTCAAAGCCGGTCGTGGTGACGATGTTGCCCCGGATGTAGTCATCCCGGAATGGCAGCATCCCGAAACGGATGGTTCCGGTTTCCGGCACGATATCCCCGGCATTGGTGAAACCGACCTGACGGTTGGAACTTACTTCACCGGAGATCCGCAGAGAATCATTGACGATGGTGGTGACTTTACTGGTTCTGGCACCGACTTCGGTGATGACACCGACCAGCAGCAGTTGGCCATTGATATTCACATCGACCACTGCGGCACCGGGCAATATACCGTCACGGCTGCCCTTGTCGATGGTGAATCCGGCGGAAAAGTGCAACGGATCACGCAGAATTATTCCGGCGACGGTGTAACGCGGAGAAGTTCTTTCCCTCAAGTTGAGCATGGTACGCAATCTGCGGTTTTCCTCCATCAGGGCGGCGGCCGACTGGCCTTGCAGAGCCAGTTCCCGGTTGGCGGCAGTGAGGCGTTCAACTCTGGCGGCCAGATCGTGTTTATCGGCCAGCAGCAGTGAGGGATCAGTGAGTTTTTCCGACGGGGTACTCAACTTCACATAGGGATAAAAGAATCCATCCGCAAAACGGGCCATAGCGTAACGCACCACATTGAATCCGGCAGTAAGGATGATGACGACACCGAGGATGACCAGAGTGACGGTCAGTACCAGTTGGGGATTACGGTTATTTTTCTTTATCACAGTGACCGCAACCTTTCTTTGAGCAGACGCTGGATGTACTCCTCACCGTAAAGCGACCGCATCAATTCGATATTGAATTCGTAAAAAAGTTCAGCATCCGGTTTGGTGATCATGCCGCCTCCGGAAAGTTCCACGATCTGTTTGCGTTTACGGGGATCTTTCTCATAGGCGGATAAGTGCCGCATCAAAGTTCTGGGGGATAATTCGGTGAATTTTTTCTGTCCGAATTCCTCGGTGTACTCCGCACCCATCAGCGAAACGATGTTGCGCGGCGGTTTTTTCATGCCGAATGTGCCGAGGAAGTCCTCGATCATTTCCATACATCTTTCCTCATCGAATACCGGATAGGATATCCGGCGGCCGCGGGAAAGGATACTGGGGGGAAATTCATAATTGGCCGTCAGTACCGGCATGATGTTATCCGGCGGTGTGAATGCTCCGCCCACATTGGTCCGGAAGTTGTACCAGTTGATATTCCGCGGATCGATGTCATCAAAAAAGAGGACAAAACGGTGATCCTGTCTGGCACTCAATGCGGAAATCAGCTTTTCCCATGAATATTCCAGTGCTTCCGGATCCGGCAGAATGACCACCGTGCCGGGTACCGACAGGGCAAATGATATGACCATGCTGGTTTTGCCGTAGCCCGGCAGACTGTTGATCAGCAACGGCAGACTGGTTCTGCCTCTGGAAAAATCCCGGAAATGTTCACTCAGAGCCAGCCGGACACCGGGGAAGCCGAAAAATCTTTCCACAGCCTTGACCGATGAGGGCTGTACCGGAAAAAATCCGCCGTCACGGTAACTGAATACCCGGCTGCCGGCAAATGGATCGGCGGCAGTCAGCAACGCGGCAAACGTTTGCAGGTCGGTATTGCCCTCCGGCAGATGGTTGAATAATTTTGCCGCCCGGGGCAGAAGTGCCGGATCCCCCTGGACTTTTTCAGAGATCATCCGCAGATGACCGCATAACTCAAGGGCGTTTCCGAGCAGAAATTCCGCATCGGCAGACCGGGAACCGGCCGCCAGATCCGACGGCATGACTTTATAGCCGATCAAAGCATTGAAAATGGCCGTGAGAAACCGGGCCGGGAACTTTTCCGCATCGGTGATCCGGCAGAGCAAATTGAGTTTGAATGAAAGATCTTCACCGTCAAGCAACCTTTCCACATGACGCAACAGCGTATCATCCGGCGGCAGAGGCGTACCCTCGGCCCCGGAGTGATAAAAGAGCGATTTGAATGAGGAAAGTGCTGTCATGGCAGATTCGATCACATTCTTTCAACGGCCGCTTTGGCGAATCCGGAACAACTCAATTCAGTTGCTCCGGCGGTCAGACGGGCCAGATCGTAGGTCATCATGCGGTCGGCGATCGCCCGGCTGATACCTTTGATCAGCAGATCGGCTGCCTCGTGCCAATTCAAGTGACGCAGCAGCATTTCGCCGGAAAGGGCCAGACTGCAGGGATTGACCTTATCCATACCGGCGTACTTGGGAGCGGTGCCGTGGGTGGCTTCAAAGACCGCATGGCCGGTGGTGTAGTTGATATTGGCTCCCGGAGCGATACCGATACCGCCGACACAGGCGGCCAGAGCGTCGGAAACATAGTCGCCATTCAAATTGAGTGTGGCGATCACATCGTACTCATCCGGACGGGTGAGGATCTGCTGCAAAAAGGCATCACAGATGCAGTCTTTGACCAGAATTTTGCCCTCCGGCACGACACCGTTGCAATCGGCATAAGCCACTGCCACGTCGGCATATTCGCGTTTGACCAATTCGTAGCCCCAGTTTTTGAAGCCGCCTTCGGTGAATTTCATGATATTGCCTTTGTGGACGAGGGTCACACTTTTGCGTTTATTGGCAATGGCGTAATCCATGGCGGCCCGGATGAGTCTTTCACTGCCTTCGACGGAAACCGGTTTGATACCGATACTGGAAGTTTCGGGGAAGCGGATCTTTTTCACGCCCATTTCTTTCTGGAGAAATCCGATGACTTTGGCCGCTTCGGGAGTGCCGGACATCCACTCGATACCGGCATAGATATCCTCGGTATTTTCACGGAATACGATCATATCGGTCTTTTCCGGGGCCTTGACCGGTGAGGGGACTCCCTCAAAATAACGTACCGGACGGACACAGGCATAAAGGTCAAGTTCCTGACGCAGAGCGACATTGAGTGAACGGAAGCCGCCGCCGACCGGAGTGGTCAGAGGGCCTTTGATGGCGATAAGAGAGCGGCGGATCTCATCAATGGTTTCCTGCGGCAGCCAGACGGTTTCGTTGTAAACCTGATTGGCTTTTTCACCGGCGAAAACCTCCTGCCAGGCGATCTCTTTTTTGCCGTTGTAGGCTTTTTTGACGGCACTGTCCCACATATACATCGAGGCTTTCATGATATCCGGGCCGATACCGTCACCCTCGATGAAACTGATGACCGGATTATCCGGGATCTGCAAACCGTCGGCCGTGTTGATGACATATTCGCCTTTGGCGGGGCGTACAATGTGAGATGTACTCATAGAAAACTCCTTGATTTTAGAAACAGTTGAAAAAAGTACACTATTATATATAATATAGCATGGATTCGGTATCAAATACAACTGTCAACCGTGGTTTTTACATTTTTTTACACAGATATCCCATAAATTTTCCCAACCGGTGTTTTTCACCATTGTTGGAGCGGAGAATTTTCCGATTGAGGACTTTTGAAATGGCCTCATATCATATGCAATGCGGATGTGCTGACTTCATGGATTTTTTGCGGCCGTCGGGAGCAAAGCGGCATAACCGTGCGGAATTTCCCCGAATACCGGTTGTTTTCAATCAAAGCAGACTCAACTGGATGATATCGCTGTCGTTTTCATCGTCGTTGCGGCGGCGGTTGCGGACGGCCCGCCGGGGGATGGCGGCCATTGCTTCTCTGGGGGCACAAGCGTTTTTCTCAAGCAATTCCAAAATGGATTGTGCCCTTTCCAGCACTGCCTGCGGCACACCGGCCAACCGGGCCACATGGATACCGTAACTGCGGTCAGCGGCTCCGGGAATGATCTGGCGTAAAAAGATCACTTCATCGCCGTATTCCCGGACTGCCACATTGAAGTTATTCACTCCGCGTCTGGTCTGGGCCAATTCGGTCAATTCGTGGTAATGAGTGGCGAACATGGTCCGGCACCGGGCCTGATCGTGGAGATATTCTGCGATCGACCATGCCAGAGAGAGGCCGTCGAAAGTACTTGTGCCCCGGCCGACTTCATCGAGGATCACCAGACTTTTGCCGGAAGCGTGGCGGAGGATATTGGCGGTTTCCACCATTTCGACCATGAATGTACTTTGCCCCCGGGAAAGGTCATCGGCCGCCCCGATCCGGGTAAAGATCCGGTCGACCATGCCGATCTCCATACTGCGGGCCGGAACGAATGAACCGGCCTGGGCCATGATGACCAGCAATGCGGTCTGGCGGATGTAGGTGGATTTACCGGCCATATTCGGTCCGGTGATAAGCATCATACGTTTGTAATCGCCGTCAAGGATCGTGTCATTGGGAACGAATCCGCCTGAACCGAGGGCGGCATCCAGCACCGGGTGACGGCCGTCACGGATATCGAGCCGGTCATCATCGAAAATGGCCGGGCGGCAGTAGTTGTGCAATCTGGCACACTCTGCAAAACCGGCGATGGCATCCAATTCGGCCAGTGCTTCGGCACTGCGCTGGATATCGGCGGTGCAGTTGGTGGCCATGCGGCGCAATTCTTCAAAGAGTTTCAATTCCAGGGCTTTGGCTTTTTCTTCGGCACCGAGGATGCGGTTTTCCAGTTCTTTGAGTTCGGGGGTGATGAAACGCTCGGCATTGACCAGAGTCTGTTTACGCATATAATCATCCGGCACCATGGATAAGTTGGCTTTGCTCACCTCGATATAGTAGCCGAAAACGTTGTTGAATTTGACTTTGAGTGATTTGATACCGGTTCTTTCGATCTCCCGCTGCTGGATGGAACTCAACCACGATTTGCCGTCGCCGGCCGCTGAACGCAACTCATCAAGTTCCGCAGAGTAACCGTTGCGGATCACGCCTCCGTCATTGATCGAACCGGGCAATTCATCAGCCAGAGCATTGGTGATGGCCCGGGTCAATTCGGTGAAATCCCCGATATTGGCCACGCATTCGGCAAAGAGCCGGGCATACAGGCTTTCCAAAAGGGCCTTGATCGCCGGAAGTGACTCCAGTGAACTGCCCAGATTCTGCAAATCTCTGGGCGTGGCGATACCGACATTGAGACGGCCGACGATCCTTTCAAGGTCTTTGATCACCCGGAGCGATTCCCGGAATTCGGCCAGGGCCATCGGATCGACGATGAAGTTTTCCACGGCATCCAGACGGCGCACGATCGCCTCGTGATTGCGTAAAGGACGAACCAGAAAACTGCGTAACTTCCGGCCGCCCATGGGGGTGACAGATTTATCCAGAACGCCTAAAAGTGAACCGCGCCGGGAATTTTCAAAGAGAGAACCGGTGATTTCCAGATTGCGTAAAGTTATAGGATCAAGTTCCAAAGTATCCGATAAAGTACGCATTTGCAGCAAAGTGACGTGTCCGGCCTCGTGGCGGAGATTTTCTGCGGCGTAACGCAGCACCGCTCCGGCGGCGGCAACTGCCGCATCTTTGCCCCGCAGACCGAATCCGTCGAGGGTACTGCTTTTGAAGTGTTTGCAAAGAAATTCAAAACAGTCGGCCGTATCGAAAAAGTACTCATCCGATTCGCTCCATACCGGGCCTTTTTCATCATCGGGAAATTCGCCGGAGTCCCGCAGGATTTGATGGATATCGGCGGTGCAGAGCAACTCCCGGACACCGAGGCGGCGTATTTCGGAAGCGAGTTTTTCCACATCCGGAATTTCGCAGACATTGAATTCCCCGGTACTTACATCCAGAGCCGAGAGAAAATAAGTGCCGCTTTTGTCAATGGAAACCGCCCCGAGAAAGTTGTTGCCGTCATCATTGAGCAATGCGTTGTCGATCATCGTTCCCGGAGTGATGATACGGGTGATCTGCCGTTTGACGATGCCTTTGGTGACCAGTTTGGGATCTTCGACCTGTTCGGCGATAGCCACTTTAAGTCCGGCGGCGACCAGCCGGGGCAGATAACTGTCAAGGGCATGGTAGGGAAATCCGCACATGGGCGTGCCCTGTCTTTTGGTCAAAGTCAGATCCAGAGCGCGGCTGACCGTTTCGGCATCTTCAAAAAATTCCTCATAGAAGTCGCCCAAACGGAAAAGCAGCACCGCATCGGCCGGGATCTGCGATTTCGCTTCCCGGTACTGGATCATCATCGGAGTAAGTTTGGTATGGTCAGCCATTTTTTATTTCACGCTCCGGGGAAAAATTCTGCGGTATAAGAGATCAATGCTCCGAATGATGAGGCAGCAGGTTTGCTGATAACTACTTTGCACCGTTCAACTTTTTCAAAAGCAAGCACACTCCGGCCGATGGCCAGAGCCAGCGTTTCCAGCAGGGCAAAGCAACTTTCGCTGACACACTTGACCACGGCTTTTTCCACGGCAGAGTAATCGACCGAAGCCAAAAGGTCGTCATTGGCCGCAGCTTCGTTGGAATCATAATCGAATTCCAGATCGATCTGCAGATTCTGACGGTGGATCTTTTCGTGGGCAAGCGTGCCGATAAGAGCATTGACTTGCAGATTATTTATTTTAATCGTACCCATAATATTTTCATTTATTTTAACTACGGCGATGATTCGCGGCCAATCTTTTGTCGAACCTGCGGCCACCGGTTCGGTCGAGCAGTTTTTTCTGCACTCCCTCACCGTTGCCTTGATTCAACTTCGACCTTGACTCACGACTCATCCGCCGTTTGCGGCGGTGATTCGCGGCCAATCTTTTGTCGAACCTGCGGCCATCCGGTTACGGTGTTGCTCCGCACATCTCCGTACCCGGCCACACGGCACACCGGTTACAATTTATCACCGATTGCGTATTTTGTCAAGAGATTTTGCAGTTTTTTCAGAGGCAGACCGACAATATTTTCCAATTCCCCGGAAAAATTTTCCACGATCAATTCCCCATGCTCCTGAATGGCATACGCACCGGCCTTATCCAGCACCTGAACTTTGCTCAAATATTCACCGATCACCGCATCGGAAAGCGTTTTGAATTTCACGGTACTTGTTTCGCTCCACACTTCGCACACCCCGGCTTGCCGGCAGATCAGGGCAACCCCGGTGACGACTTCGTGGCATTTACCGGAAAAATTACGCAACAGTACGGCGGCCTCATGCAAGTCGGCCGGTTTGCCGATGGCCCGGTTCTCAAAAATGATCATGGTATCTGCCCCCAATACCCATGAGCCCGGATATTCCGTTGCGACGGCCCGGGCTTTCAGCAGAGCATTTTTCTGCGGCAGAACAAAGATATCATCATCCCGGTCAAGTTCTTCTGCATCGGCGGTTTTTACGCAAAAATCAATACCGCACCCTTTGAGCAACTCAAAGCGGCGCGGTGAAGCCGAAGCGAGGATGAATGGATGGTCACTCACTGTCTTTATTCTTTTCTTCATCCGGTTTGGCATCGTGGAATTTCAGACTGATGGTGCGGTCTCCGTGACCGGCGGAGTGGAAAAATTCCGGATTTTCCGGATTTTCAGTTTTATTTTCCGGGGCTTTTTCCGGGGCACTGTTGCCGCAATTGACGATATCGAGGGTCACTTTGCGGATATTGGTGATACCGAAAACCGTACTCATCTGATTTTTGACGATCTCAGAGATCTTTTCCATCAGTTGCGGAGCCGTGCCGGTGGAAGCATTCATCACCGCCCGGACATCGATATTGTAACCGTCTTTGACGGTGAAAATCCGCACTCTTTTGATATCCAGACACTTCAGAGATTTGCTGGCATGGCTGATCACATGGGAGACCGCTCCGGCACTGATGGAAATATCGCCGGCCTCGCTTTTGACCACGATATTGGCACAGCACTTTTTACGGAAACATGCCCACAATATGAAGCGGAATACATACACCAGCACGATACCGGTAATGATACCGCAGATGAAATAGTGGGTGATGATGTTTTGGACTACCGGATGGGAAATGACCGGTTCGAGCCAACTGGAAACGGTTTCTGGCATAATAAAATTCTCCTGTGGATTACTGGTTGAATTCCTGTGCTTTCAATACTGCGACAAATGCTTCCTGCGGAATATTGACCTGACCGATCAACTTCATCCGTTTCTTACCCTCTTTCTGTTTTTCCAGAAGTTTGCGTTTACGGGTGATATCGCCGCCGTAGCATTTGGCCAGCACGTTCTTTCTCAATTGTCTGATGGTTTCCCGGGCGATGACCTTGCCGCCGATGGCCGCTTGAATGGCGATCTGGAACATCTGCGGCGGAATGGCATCACGCAATCTTTCTGCGACCTGACGGCCGCGTTCATAAGCCATATCCACATGGACGATACTGCTGAATGCGTCGACCGTCTCTCCATTGACCATGATATCCAGTTTGACCATTTTTCCGGCCCGGTATCCGGCCGGTTCATAATCCATACTGCCGTAACCTCTGGTGATGGATTTGAGTTTGTCATGGAAGTCGATCAGGATCTCGTGCATCGGCATTTCGGCGGTGATGATGACGTGATCGGCATCGACTCCGGTGGTGTTGGTGCATATACCGCGTTTGCTCATGACCAGATTCATCACATCGCCGATGTAGGTTGTGGGGATCATCAAATGGCAGTTGATGACCGGTTCCTCGATACGCTCGATACCTGAAGGATCGGGCAGATGCACGGGGTTGTCGATTTCAATCATTTCGCCGGATTTCATATAGACATGGTAGATCACCGACGGATAGGTGGCCAGAATATCCATGTTGTATTCCCGGCGCAACCGCTCCTGAATGACTTCCATGTGCAGCAATCCCAGAAATCCGCAGCGGAAACCGAATCCCAGAGCCGCTGAACTCTCGGCCTGATAGAAAAATGCCGCGTCATTGAGCTGCAGCTTGGCCATACTTGCTTTCAATTGATCGTAATCGGCCGTGTCGATGGGATAAATACCGCTGAATACCATCGGCCGCACCTGCCGGAAACCGGGCAGAGGTTCAGCAGAAGGATTCTGGGTATCAGTGATGGTGTCACCGATACGGGTATCGGCCGGGGACTTCAAATTGGGGATGATGTATCCGACACTGCCGGGCCCCAATTCCGGATCCGGCCGCATATCGGGGCTGAAGTGGCCCACTTCTTTAAGTTCGCTCTCAATGCCGTTGGAAAAGAGTTTGATCCGGGTGCCGCGTTTGAAAACTCCGCGTTGCACCCGCACAAAGTTGACCACTCCCCGGAATGTATCGTAACGGGAATCGAAAATCAGGGCCGCACTGCCCTCTTCACTGCCTACGGCCGGCGGCGGGATGCGTTCGATAACGGCCTTGAGCAATTCGGCCACGCCTTCGCCGGTTTTGCCGGAAACCATGAGGGCCTCTTCCCGGGGCAGAGCGAGGATCTCCTCCATTTGTTCATAACACAACGGCAGATTGGCGGCGGGCAGGTCGATCTTGTTGATGACCGGGATCACCCGCAGATTCTGGTGAAATGCCAGATTCACATTGGCCACGGTCTGTGCCTGAACTCCCTGCGTGGCATCGATCAGCAGGATCGCTCCTTCGCAGGCACTCAAACTGCGGCTGACTTCGTAGGTGAAGTCAACGTGTCCCGGAGTGTCAATGAGGTTGAGTTCATAAGTTTCCCCGCCATCGGGAGCATACATCATGCGTACCGGATGGGATTTGATAGTGATGCCACGCTCACGCTCCAGATCCATGCCGTCGAGCAGCTGCTCCTGCAAATCACGTTTTTCGACGGTGCCGGTGATTTCCAGCATCCGGTCAGCCAGGGTGGATTTGCCGTGGTCGATGTGAGCGATGATACAAAAGTTGCGGATGTTTTTCAATTCAGCCATAAAATTATTTTTCCAGGATTTCGGTTATTACACGCAACACGTTGCCGCCGATGATTTTCCGGATTTCCTCGTCGGAAAATCCCCGCTGAACCAATCCGACGGTATACATCGGCCAATTCAGCCAGTTCACGGAATCGTATTGTGCTTTACTCATCAATTCATACCCGGCACCGGGGGCGGGCCAGTACTGTTCCCAGACAGGACGGTTCACCGGCGGGGTCAACTCCGATTCAATGGGGGCCAGCCCCACTCCGTTATCCGTACCGATGGCGACATGATCGACACCGAATTTACGGGCGATATACTCAATATGATCGAGCATGGCATTGAGATCCATCGAACCTTGCAGAAACGGCGGATGGCCGCAAATACCCACCAGACCGCCGCTTTCTTTGATCGCCTGGATCACTTCATCGCTTTTGGCCCGGTAATGGGTGGATAATGCTCCGGCGGCCGAATGACTGGCCACCACCGGTTTGGTGGAAACTTTTGCGGCTTCATAACTGGTTTTCAAGCCGCTGTGAGCCACATCGACCAATACGCCGGTGCGGTTCATTTCGGCAATGACTTCCCGGCCGAATCCGCTCAAACCGGCATCGGCACTCTCGGCACAGCCGTCACCGATAAGATTTCTCCGGTTGTAAGTCAAATGCATCATCCGCACGCCGAGGCGGAAAAACACTCCGATCAAATTGAGTGATTCAAAGGTGGAAACCGCATGATCCGGCAGAGGTACGCCATTGGTGGTCATATATATCGCCCGGTGACCGCGGGCCTTGATACCCGGCAATTGTTCCGGGTAAACGGCTCTTTCGTAAATATCGGTCAGCCGGTCGGTGACGTTGGTGTAATTGCTCAAACGGTAGAGCATTTCCACCGGATCATTGCCCTCGATACCGCTATTCTGGAAATTGCAATCAACCCCGGCGAATTCCCATGCTGCTTTGAGCAAAGAACGCATTTCGGGGTCGTCGAATGAATTGCACATCCTGAATTCTTCTCTGGCACGGGTGATCTCATCGCGGCTGGCTCCGGCGGAAATCAATTCATCGATCCGGGGGCATTTGCCGCCGCCGGAGGGTGAAAAGCCGTAGGCATCAAAAACGTAACTGTTCTGATGCAATTCCAAACCGTGTGCCAGGGTTTTTTCATCCGGATGCAATACATCCAGAGCCGCCTGTCTGATCTCGTGCCAGCGATCCGTCATAGTGTTTATTTCTTCCTTACGGGATGAGGTTGAATGCTTTGACCAGATCAGCCACCTGCTGATCACTGATCGGTTTCATGCCGCCCAGAGCAGAGGCACTGATCGTGGCTTTGGCACTGTATTCAGCGACTTCGAGGCGGTCAAATGCTTCGATGAGGGTTTTGCCGACCGAGATGATGGCATCATTTTCGATCATGCACACCGGGTAGCGCGGGGAGATGGTATTGACCACTTTATCGACCTGACGGAAGTGAGTTCCGTAGGGGAATACCGGCACTTCGCGGAGCATGATGTAACTTTCCGGAATGACCCGCGGATCGAATTTGGCATGGGAAACGGCATAACCCATCAGATAAGGCGGCTGGGCGACGATGATCGACTTGAGATCCTTCTGTGCATCGAAGATCTTTTTGAAAAACCATGTCGCTTTGCTCATATTCTTGCCGGATTCATAACGGTATCCTTTGACCAGCACGATGTCATCGGGTTCCAGATTGCCGCGGTCGATACCGCCGGGGGAAACGAGGAAGGAATCCTCATCCAGTCTGACGGCAAATGAACCCTCGGTACTGGTGAAAAGCCGCTGACGGTAGGCCCGGCGGATCAACTGGGTCATCCGGGTACGCAATTCGATCTCTTTGCTGGTGCGTTTGGAAACTTCAAACGGACGGAATTCCGTATTCCGGTCAAGAGAGTGGAATTCGATATCGGTTTCCGAAAGGCTTTTCACCGAACCCAGCCGGATGGCGTTATTGATCAATCTGGCACAGAAGTCGAGCGTTTCAAATCTCTGGAACGCCTGGAGCAAAGTTGCCCCGGCGGTACATGCACCGTGGTTTTCCAGCAGAATGGTGCTGTGTCCGGCGGCGAATGCTTCAGCCACACTTCTGCCCAGTTCCTCACTGCCGGGGATCTCATAGGGAGCGTAACCGACGGTGCCGCAGACATATTTGGGAGCCGGGTGGATGGTGGTATCCGGGATCTTCCCGGCCACGCTGAATGAAACCAGAGCCGGCGGATGGGCGTGCAAAATAGCCTTGATATCCGGCCGCATCTCATAGAGAGCCTTGTGGAAAGGGTATTCACTGGAGGGGCGGTGTTTGCCTTCGATCGTGCCATCCGGTTTGATCCGTACGATGTCATCACGGGTCAAGGTTCCTTTATCCACGCCTCCGGGACTGATCCAGATATTGCCCTCACTGTCCAGAATAGAGAGATTGCCGCCGCTGGTGGTGGTCATGCCGTAGCCGTAGATACGGTGCATGATGTCAACGATCTGATCTTTGGGGTGGATGAATTCACTGCTGAAACTCATTTTTTTTCTGACCTTTCTGAAAAAATTCTGCCGCTTCATTGCGGTATATATAATATATACCGTTTCCGTGTTTAGTTCAATGTTTAGTTGGCGAGTTTTTCCGTCAGTTTTGCAGAAATTTCAGCGGCGATCCCGGCCATTTTGCCTTCCGGATAGGTCAGCTGCCGCCAATTCCAGCGGAATTCATCTCCGGCACCGCGGGGGATGACGTGCAAATGGGCGTGCATGACCACCTGTCCGGCGGCGGTACCGTCGGCCAGATGCAGATTGTAGGCATCGAATTCATCCAGCCGTTTGAGCAGAATACCGATGCGGCTGGCGATGCGGAACATCCTGCCGGCGGTCTCCTCCGGGATGGTGGCGGCAGATTGATGGTGTTCTTTGGGGATCACCAGCGTATGACCGAAGTTGATCGGGGAAATATCCAGAAATGCGTAGATCAATTCATCTTCATAGATTTTGGCACTGGGGATCTCCCCGGCAATGATTTTACAAAAAATGCAGTCACTCATGATTTTCACCTCTTGAAAAGTTCGATAATTGATTTCTGATCGCCGAAAACCGTCAGTTGGTCACCGGCTTTGAGTACGGTATCCGGGCCGATGGCACACACATTGAGGCCATCCGGAGTGTATTTGAGCAAAATAGTGATATTGTATCTGCCCCGCAGATCAAGTTCACGCAACGGGATATTTTCCAATGCTTCCGGCACGATCACGTCGGCGATGGCCGAACCTTTGAATTCAAAAATATCTGAAATATTGGAAAGCGACAATCTCCGGGCCAGACGGTTGGCCACATCCAGCTCCGGCTGGATGACCTCATCGGCTCCCAGCCGGTAGAGGATCTTTTCCTGAATGGTGCTTTTGGATTTGATGAATACCTTTTTCGCTCCGGCCTGTTTGAGCAAGGTCAAAGCCAGTACCTGACTTTCAAAATAACTGCTCATCCCCAGAATGACGGCATCAAATTTATCCACATTCAACTCCCGGATGACCTCTTCGCTGGTCGCATCGGCGATGACGGCATCGGCGACTTTATCCTTGAGTTCTTCGATCCGGGCGGCATTGCGGTCACAAATCAATACTGTATTGCCGCTGCGGGCCAGATCGGTGGCCAGTTTTGCTCCGAATGCACCCATCCCGAAAACTGCATAACTGTTCTTCGACACTTCAATTCCTCCTGATTGCTCAAAATCTTTTCAACTTTTCCGGATATCTGATTCTTTATCCGACGATCACACGTTCTTCCGGGTAGTGCAGTACTGCCGGTTTTTCCCTGCCCACGAAAAACATGATCACAGTCAGGGGGCCGACTCTGCCCAGGAACATGAAAAATGCCACCAGCAATTTGCATCCGTAAGTAAGTTGCGGCGTGATGCCGCCGGCATCCAGACCGGTGCCCCCCAGGGCGGAAGATACCTCAAAAAAACATTGCCGGTCACTCAACTGCGGTGAAAAGGCACTCAAAAGCAAGCCGCCGAATACTGCCATGAGAATAAAGATGACCGTGATCGTAAAGGCCCGCAACACCGTCCGCAACGGTATCGTCCTGCCGCCGATGATCACCGCATTATCCCCGCGGAACGAACTGATCAGAGCCGAGAAAACCACCGAAATAGTCGTTGTTTTCAAACCGCCGGCCGTCGAACCGGGAGAACCGCCGATCAGCATCAGCACCACGACCAAAGTCAGACACGCCGTGGGTAATTCCACCAGATTCACCGTGGAATATCCGGCGGTACGGCTGGTTATCGACAAATAAAATGCATCAAAAAGCGGCAGATCACTTCCGGTCGGCGCCAGACTCAAAAGATAAAGTCCGGATGTGCCGGCGATGATCAGAATGGCACAACACTTCAAGACGATTTTGGAGTGGAGTTTCATGCGGTGTTCCCGGTTTTTGGCGGTCATCAGCAGATCGTAGATCGTGTAGACACCCAGACCGCCGAGGAAGATCAGTATCAGGGAGATCACCTGCACATAGCGGTTGGCTTGAGCGATATCACCGGGCAGCGGACCGATACCGGCATTGCAGAAACTGCCCACTGAATAAAAGAGCGACAGCCAGAGCGAATCAAGGATGCCGAAACCGTCAAACAGAAATCCCGGCAGCATCAGGATAAATCCCGCTGCTTCCGCGATAAAGGTGTAGTTGGCGATCGTACGCAGAAGTGATTCGGTACTGCCCAGAGAGAAGCGGTCATTCAAATTATACATGATCAAAGTATTATTGAATGACAATCCCCGGCCGGCCAGCAGTAATATTATCGCACTTAACGAGAGGATGCCGAAACAGCCCAACTGGATGAGTATCAGCAAGATAAATTGACCGAAAAAGGTGAATTCATATGCCGGCACGGTGGCCAATCCATTCAGACAGACTGCACTGGTGGCGGTGAAAAAGGCATCGATCAGGGGCAGATCTCTGTGGCAGATGCCAGGCAGCATAAGCAACAGTGTGCCTGCCGCGATCAACACGGCAAAGGATAGCGGCAGACCGCCTTTTCTGATCAGTTCGATGCGCACGGCATTTCCTTTCTGTAATTTGCAACGGCGTCTTCATCCGTAACCGGTATTACCATCCCTCGGTGATATTGGAAACGATTGTTTTGGTTGCTGCAAAAAAAGCCTGATTCATGGCATTGCGGCGGGAAGTTTCCAAATCCGGCCCGGTGATGAAATCCGCACTGCCGGCGGCAGTCTGATTGTGGATCAGCGGCTTGCCGCGGCCGGGCAGGATCAGAGAGTACTGCACCGTGACTTTGCACCGCCACTCATTAGCCAGAAATGCGTCATCGCCGTCGGGGGCGGTGCCGTAATCCAAAGCGGTATAGGTTACTTCGGTGATCCGGGCATAGAGGATGCAGTCGGCTTCCCGGGCCGATTCAAGTTTCATGGAACCGTCGGTGGTGAAACGCTCGGTCAGCAATCCGCGGAGAACGGCTGAAGCATTGTAGGCCAGTGTTTCATTGGTCACGGGGGCCACGGCGATACTCTTTAACTGCGGATGATTCAAATGGCCGAATTTATAGCCGCATCCGGTCAGTATCAATGAAACAAATACAGCAGAAAGTGCAATGGATCTTTTCACTTTTCATCTCCTCCACGGTTGCCCTGCACTCTTTCCCCTTTGAGATCCGGCACATTGAGCAGAAAATGCGAACCGGCATCCCGGGGTGAAACCAACAGCAATTCAGCATTGTCGGGAATAGTGTAACTTCTGATATCCGGATATCTGGCTTCGCTGCTCTGCGGTTTGGGTCCGGGCAGATAATCTGCGGAGATATCCACCAGAGTATGTTCCGCTTTGGCGGCGGTGTCGCTGTCGGGATATTGGCTCATCAACCTTGCCAGATATCTTTCGGCCACATCGCTCCGGCCGCTTTTGCGGTAAAATTCAGCGATCTCAAAGAGTTTTCCGGCCTGCACATCTTTGGCTTGAGCAAGGCGGTTGCGGGCGAATTCGATTTCAGTGGCATCGGGATATTCCCGGCAGAATTGATTGAAAAGTTCCACGGCTTCATTGATGTAACGGCTGTCACCGTCACCCCGGCCGGAAAGGGCAAACAAGCCGTCGGCCAGAGCCAGCAGAGCATATTTTCTTTCCTGACTTTCCGGGTGCTTATCCAGAATTTCCCGCAACTGGGCCACGGCTTTGACCGCATTGTTTTCGCGGTCAAAATAGATGGCCAACTGCATCCGGGCCGCCGGAGCGAATCGGGAAAACGGTGCCCGGGCCAGAGCGGCGGTGTAGACCTCCTCCGTCCGGTCTTCATCGAGCAGATAGGGTATCCAGCGGAAAACCCAGAAGGCCGGTTCCCGGTAGCCGTTGAGAAAGAGCTGGGCGATTTCGAATTCTCTGGTGATCAATTCATCACAATCGACCCGGTCGGGGTAACGCTCCAGAAGTTCCTCAATGGCCTGGAATTCCCGGTAGTAAAGTTTGCACATCCGGTAGGCGGCCACTTGAGCTTTGAGGCTGTTGGCCCGGATCGTCGGATTGGATGAGTGGAAACGGCACTCCTCAAATTTTTCAGCGGCATCATGGTATGATCCGGCAAGGTACAATTCCCGCCCTTCGGCGTACACTCTTACTGCGGTGTCATCATCTGCCGCAAGGGTGAACAATGCCGAGGCCACTGTGAGAAGCAACAAACTTTTCAAGACCGGATTTTTCATAGTTTTTTTCACATGATTTTCAGTCCGGGCAGATCCTGAATGTCGATAAGACCGGCAACTTTGTTGTCGTTATCGACCACTACGAGATCATCCACCCGGCGTTTTTCGACCAATTTTATAACTTCGACCACCATACTGTCGGCATTGACCGAAATCGGTGACGGAGTCATCACTTCACTCATTTTGCGGGTCAGGATGGCATCATCCTGTGCCGCACTCCGGCGGAAATCCCCGTCGGTAAAGATACCCAGCAGTTTCCCGTCGGCACCGGCGATCACTGCCGCACCGCTGCGGGCGTGGCTCATGGCGTAAAGGGTTTCCCGCACTGTGAAATCCGGCGGCACGACCGCCGTATCTTCGGCTTTACGCATCACATCACAGGCTTTCATCGTGACCATCCTTCCGATGGCACCGCCGGGGTGACGGCGGCCGTAATCGCTCTTGGTGAAACCGTTTTTATTGAGCAGTACCATCGCCAGAGCATCGCCGAGTACCAGCAGTGCCGTGGTGGTGGTAGTGGGAGCCAGATTGAATGGACACGCCTCTTTGGGAACGGCCATTTCCACGGTGAAATCGCT
>JAZNEV010000025.1:0-33374 GCA_045588835.1 Victivallaceae bacterium | reverse complement strand
CTCCGGCAGAGAGCCCCCGGACAGATATTTTTCCAGCAGCAGAGAATAATCTTTCCGGATGAATTGCCAACTGCGAATATATGATTTTTGAATTTCAGGATAATCCATAAGAACCCAGAATAAAAAATGGAGCCGGCTGCCGGACTCGAACCGGCGACCTGATGATTACAAATCAACTGCGCTACCAACTGAGCCAAGCCGGCACTCCATTGAAATATCTACAATATACAACATTTTTTGCAGATTGCAAGTAAAAAACCATGATTCTTCTCTTGCAAAGCATAAAATAATGGTATATTTTATTAATATGAGCAGAATTTTGGAACATAAATACACCCTCGGGATAATTTTACTGGTTGCATTGATTTTGCGACTGATACCGGCATTGAGTGCAATAACCGATGAATCACGGTTACTGCGCCCGGATAGTTGCGGCTATTTGCAACCGGCTCAGGCATTGGCTGAATCCGGGACATTTCCGACCACCCGCCGTCCACCGGGCTATCCGTTGCTGGCGGCAGCAGTTTACGCTTCCGGTATGAATAACACAGTTCTGGCTGTTATTCAGGTTTTCATTTCAGTTGCGACCTGTGCCCTTACCGCTCTGGCAGCGACCGCCTATTCCGGGAAAAAATCCTGCGGTAATCTGGCCGCCATGCTGATGGCAGGAAATCTTACTGCGATCGCCAATGCCCCGGTTCTTTTAAGCGATACCCTCTTTGCACTGTTTGCCGCCGGGGAATTCCTCTTTTTCGTCCGCTATTACAATGATCACAAATTGAAAGAATTGCTGGCATGTACATTAATTGCCGCCACTGCAGTACTTATCCGGCCGATCAATCAACTCTTTGTCATTGTTCTGATCACCCTGATCATGACAATAACATCCATGCCATGGAAAAAAAGATTGCTCCATTCATCTCTGGTTTTAACGCTTTTTGCCGCAGTGATCACCCCGTGGATGCTCCGCAACTACCTTGCCGGAGCCTCCTTTGATATCGACACCAATACCGGAGCAATGCGGCATCAGAATGGAGCCATGCTGATGGCCGCTGTCAACGGAACTGATTTTGAAAGTGAAAAACAACGCCTCCTGGATATTGAAAAAGCCGTCTTTGCCGACACCGCACGTTTCCCGGATGAAAGAAGCAGAGAAAAATGGCGAAAAGCGGAATTCCGGCGAATGATATCTGATCACCCTGTTACCTACTTTTCACAACACTTTAATATTATGATCCTGCTGCCTGATGCCCCGACCTTTCTGGAAGATATGGGGGTAACTGACCATGACCGGGGAACCATGGGGGTCTTGAACAAAGACGGACTTTGTGGCGCCGTCAAACATTATTTCGGAGAAAACTGCATTCTTATTTTGATCTGTCTTTTACCGATGCTTATCCCGGTAATTATTCTCTACGGTGCTTTTCTATATCAACTCGGATGCGATATTGTCAACTGGAAAAAAGCTTATCCGGAATTACTCATATTCCTCGCTTTTGCCGAATATTATCTCTTTCTGCCGGGAGCCATCACCGCACCGCGTTATCAACTGCCGGCCCTGCCGGTACTCTGCACCCTCGGAGCCTGCGCTCTGTGGAAATTGATCCAAAAGAAAAATGTGGAAATTTCTGAAAATCCCTCCGGAATGGATGTGTAAATTCCGCACTTCCACTTTGATTGCCATTGCATCCGGCCTCGGAGCCGCCTGCGGTTGCGGTCTGCTGCCCTGTTTTTATCTGTTAATGCCTCTGGCCGGATTGATTTTTCTCAATAAAAGACAAATATTAACTGTTTTATGTGCTTTTGTTCTGTGTCTGTGTTCCGGATTCATTCATCAGACAGTCAAATCCGGGCACTCTTCCGCTCTGCCCGACCGACCGCAAAAAATTTCCGGCACGGTCGTCTGTATCGACCGCAAGGCCAGCGGACTGAAAGAATTGCCGCCGTTGAAAACCTGCATTTGTGAAGTGGAAACTGCAGAAACAAAATTCAAGGCAACGGTGATCTTCCCGGATGATAAACATATAACTTATGGTGAAAAATTCAACTTTTCCGGCACTCTCGTGCCTCCGCATCCATCCGGGCTGATTTGTACTGACGGCAAGATTTCCGGAGAATTGCCGCCGCAATACGGCGACCGCCCGCTGCTCGTGATAAGGGAGTATTCTCCAAACGGAATAAGTTTCACTCTTTTCCGGCCCTTCATGTTATGCCGTGATTTTCTTTTAAGGCGTCTGATCAGCAACTTTCATACGCGGGAAGCAGCCGAAATGGCTTCACAACTTTTTCTCGGAGCATCTCAAGGTATGAGTTATGAATATAAAAGAAATTTTATCAATACCGGAACAATTCATCTCTTTTCGATTTCAGGTCTGCACGTTACGCTGGTCGCCGGAATCATACTGCTGTTGTTACGTCCGGTTCCCTTTGCATGGCGTTACCGGATAACCGCAATCATCACCTTGTTTTACGTTCTTTGTGCCGGAGCCCCGCTTCCGGCAGTCAGAGCCGGAACAATGGTTATTGTCTGGTGCATTTTACGCAGTATGCTTTACCGCTCATTCACCTGGGATACCATGATGTATATCTGGAGTGCATTTGCTTTGTTGATGCCCGATTCCACCGGAACATTGTCGGCTCAATACTCATTCGGCATCACCGCCGCTTTGATCATGCTTGCCGAACTGGCAGGAGAATACACGGCAAATTATCAGAAAGTTCTTGCTCTGATGCCGCCGAAATCTTCTTTCACCCATCGTTTCCGCCGCAATTTCCATCTCCGGCAGGATTTGGCGATGTATCTGCTCGCACCGGTCACAGCATTTGCCGCCGGATGCGGCATGTCTCTTTACCGTCAGAATCTCTTTGCTCCGGGCAGTATTCTTACCAATCTGACTCTGCTGATCTTTACTCCTTTGCTTTTCGGTGCAGTATTTTTCAAAATGATCGCAGGTACTTTTTGCACGATTCTGGATGAAGCCGGAGCCTTTGCTCTTGAATCGACCTTTTTTCTGCTCTCCGATCTCACCGCTGAAGCGGCAACTGTTTTTGCACCATTATCTGCGGCAAAACCTCCGCTTTGGAGTGTTTTCCTTTACTACTTATTCTTTTTCGGAGCATTAGGATTAAAATCAATACGCCTCCGGATGATCGCCCTTTGCGGCACAGTGGCAATATTGATACTGTGGCATTTATCTGTCCCTTCCGGGCACAGTTTTATTGCAGTAAGTTACGGAAGCAACGCTCCGGCAATGCTGATTTTAGTTGCTCCGGATGGCCAAAGCACCATCATCGATGTTCCGGATCCGGATTCTACCGCCGTTGCCGGAATGCTGCTTAAAGAGCATGGCACTCTCAATGCTTCGATATACTTTTCCAGCCGTACCTCCAGAGCCAGTTACGGAACATATAAATTATCGAAGTATCTTTTGAATACAACCGTTTTTGAGCCTGATACTTCCAGAAAAGCAACAACCGCATTTCTGAAAAATATTCAATACAGCGGAGCAACCTTTTTCCTGATGCCGGGAAATCTGACATTTTCCGGAGTTGAAAAAGATAATGTCCATTGCCGTACCGCCGGCGGATTTGAAATATCTTCCCGGATAACCGATGACGGCCGGGCTATTGAGATAAAAACTCCGGATGGCAAAATTTTCAGGCAGCTTCTGCCGTGGTGTTCATTACCGGTGGTCTGGCAATGTGACCTTAAATAAGTTGGTTCTGTTGCAATTTCACGATCACTTCAGAAACAGCCTGCGGCAATTCATCGGCAATCAATATGCCGCGGCAGTTTTCCCCGGCGATGCCATGCACATATACTCCAAGCAAAGCAGCCAATTCCGTACTTGAATCACCGGCGGCCAATGCCCCGATGACTCCGCTTAACACATCACCGCTTCCGGCAGTGGCCAGCATGGAAGAACCGGCAGGGACGATCCACGGCTTTTTTCCCGGAACTGCGACCACACTGTCACGTCCTTTCAAAACGACGACAGCATGGAGGATTTCCGCCAAATTTGCCGCATCTGTTATCCGTTCCCCCCCCGGAACGATATTAAAAGCGGTCATCAATCTTGCCGCTTCACCGGGATGCGGAGTAATAATTACATTTTCTCTTTTTATCCAGCAATCCGGATTTCTGGCAAGCACATTCAATGCATCTGCATCCAAAACAACTTTTCCGGAAAAATTCAACACCCGCTTCAGATTTTCAGCATTGGCACAACTGCCCCAACCGCAACCGCAAACCAGAACATCCGACACCGCCATAAATTTTTCCGGATAACCGCCCACCGGTAATTTTTCAAATATCGCAGCATTACACAAACGATCATGCAGATCCGCTTCAGATGCACATCTGACGATCCCTGCACCGGCTTTCAATGCGGCCAATGTACTCAATGCCGCCGCACCGGGATATTCATTGGAAGCCCCCCAAATCAATACCCTGCCCCGTGAATTCTTATGACAATCCACCGGGAAATGCGGAATCGATTCAAC
This sequence comes from Victivallaceae bacterium, assembly GCA_045588835.1. Lineage (GTDB taxonomy): Bacteria > Verrucomicrobiota > Lentisphaeria > Victivallales > Victivallaceae > UBA1784. The sequence goes on along the minus strand of JAZNEV010000025.1, from coordinate 28,871 downwards.
TGCATCCAGATTTGTAAACACCCGGATACCATCCGGATCATCACCGCTCAAACCGATATCCAACACCCGTAAAATGCCACGCAATCTTTCGCCGTCATGTTGAAACAACCCGCTTTTCGGCCGTCCGAAAGTTAAAGTGACATCTGCCCTTATTGCTCCGTTTACAGCAGCAAAACCGCTGTCAGCATCAATCCCGCCGGGCAGATCCAAAGCAACCACCGGTAATTTGGAATCATTGACTGCGGCAATAAAACTCTGAATATTTTCCCGGAGCATACTTCCGGTAAATCCGATACCCAGCAAACCGTCAATGATCACATCTCCGGGGAAGAAATCTGCCTTGCTTAAACTTTGACGGACAATAAACGGTATCGACTCCGGCAAATCACGGACAGCTTCAGCCGCACAGCCGGTAAATGAATCTTTCTCCCTGGTGCTGTAAATCACCACTTGCGAAGGAAGCAGATACCTGGCGGCCACCAACGCATCTCCACCATTATTCCCGCCGCCGCAAAGCACCACGAAACGCCGGGATGCCGAAAAATATTCCCGGATATAATGTGCGGCCTGAATCCCGGCCCGGAGCATCAACTCATACTCCGGGATCCCGGATAACACCGCCTCTTTTTCCATCCGGCGGATAAGAGCGACCGGGGCGGTTTGCATAATTATTTCTCCTCATCCGGAGTTTTACGCAATAAACTGGATAATATATAAATACCGACTCCGGTACAAATTGCCATATCAGCAATGTTGAACACGGGGAAATGCCACACATTCCGGTAATGCACATGAATAAAATCAACGACCGAACCATGAAATGCCCGGTCAAACGAATTTCCGGCAATTCCGGAAAGGCAAAGTAATAAAGCGATGTAACGCTCCGGGCAGGATTCGGCCAATTTGCGGAAAAAGCATACGATCATCGTACCGGCCAGCACCCCGAGGATCAATAAAAACCAAACATATCCGCTCAATATACTCCAGGCAGCACCGAGATTACGCACTGAAGTAAAATTCAGCAGACCGGGAATAACTGCCACACTCTGACCACGATCAAAATTACAGACAAAATACCACTTCGTCCACTGATCGGCAACCAGAACAAATACCGCCAATATCAGGGATATAAGCAATATTTTCCGCTCTCGGGCGGAATCTTTTTCCAGACGCTCAAACCAACTCATCGGTTTTTCATCATCTCTTCATGACGGCTTTTGCATTTGATGCAGAAAACAGCATAGGGGCGTGCCATCAAACGGGCTTCTGAAATCGGCTCTCCGCAATCCATGCAAATACCATACTCTCCATTGGCCAAACGCTCAATAGCATCATCGATCAAGGTGATGATATTGCCATTTTCAGTAAGCATTTGCAATCCCATTTCATTACGGGATGAGTCACTGTCTGCCATATGGGTAGTCACACCGCGCTTTTCGCTGTTGGTACAATCCAGCGACTCGTCGGCACATACCCGGATCTGCTCGGAAAGATCGTTGCGAACTTTCATCAAAGCGTTATAATAAACCAGATCCTGTCCGGTAAATTCAACAGCCTGTTTTTTCATTGCCATTTGCGTAACTCTTCCTCTTTAATTGGTTGAAACTGCTCGTCTTATTAATATAACACCATCGGAAGGATTTTTCAACTGTCACACCGAAAAACGCACGTGAATAACATCTCCATCCTGCACTTCGTACTCTTTGCCCTCGATCCGCAGCTTACCTGCCAATTGTGCTTTAGCCCATGAACCGCAGGAAACCAGATCTTCATAGGAAACCGTTTCCATCCGGATAAAACCACGCTGCAAATCCGTATGGATCTTGCCGGCGGCTTCCGGAGCCAATGCCCCGCGGGTGACCGTCCACGCTCTGGATTCCATCGGACCGGCGGTAAAAAAGGTAATATAATCCAACAAACGGTAACCGGTTTCCACGACCCGGTCAAGACCGGAACCGCTGATGCCGAGATCAGCCATAAAAATTTCCGCTTCTTCCGGAGACAATGCACTTAACTCATCCTCAAATTTAGCACATACCGGAACAACTTCCATGCCATGTCCGGCAGCATAATCAGCCAATCTCTTACCGGCATCGCAGTTAGTGAAATCCGCCGCCTGATCTTCGCCGACATTGGCACAGACAAAGGCCGGTTTGACAGTGAGCAATCCGAAATTTTCTGCCAGAGCCTTCATCTTGGGATCGTTCCGGTCATAACGGGGAACTCTCCCCTCGGAAAGATCTGTGATCATGGAAACGATCAACTCATATTCCGCTTTGGCATCCGGATCATTGGAACGGGCAATTTTATAAGCCTTATCCCGGCGCTTTTCCAACATTTCCAAATCAGAAAGCATCAATTCAGTACTGATAGTTTCCAAATCACTGACCGGATCAACCTTGCCGGAAACATGCACCACATCTGAATCTTCAAAAAGACGGACAACGTGGGCGATCGCATCCACATTACGAACATGACCGAGAAACTGGTTCCCCAATCCCTGCCCCTGACTGGCTCCCCTGACCAATCCGGCAATATCGATAAATTTCAGCGTAGATGGCACAATACGGCCGGATTTTTCCAATTCAGCAAGCACCGCCAGACGTTTATCCGGCACCTGAACGATACCGGTATTCGGCTCAATCGTACAAAACGGGAAATTGGCCGCTTCCGCGCCACCGTGACTGAGTGCATTGAAAAGCGTTGATTTCCCAACATTAGGCAGACCGACAAATCCACAAGAAAAACTCATTTCGCAAATCCTCAAAATTTATTACAAAAAAACCGGAACGCTTCACACGCTCCGGCAGAATATTTCCGGTATCCGTTTATAACGCCGGATTCACAATGGCAGTGTCATCGTAGACAAAATTATTCCAATCCTCACCGACCGGAACCACCCATGCCGGCCTCATGATCGGACCGTATCCCCAACCCACATCCTCAAGATCATCCGGACAATCAGGCAACGGGAAAGGGAAAGTAATGATATCGACCACACCGACACCGATACGGGCGATCGTATAGCACACCCCTTTGAGCGTACCGTAGGTCAAACCGGCCAGGGCACCTTTTTCAGAACTTACTTCCGACCACTTCATCGGGATCTCAAGTACGCTGAATGCCACATTGGTAATACCACGGCCCAGTTTCTCCATCGGACGCATGATCCAAGCATCATCGGCTTTGGCAGAAAAACTCACGCCGACCATGATAAATGCGACACAAAAGGTCACCAGAAAAGATTTACTGATTTTCATTTTTTACTCCACTTTTTTTAAGTTTTTACAAACTCTTACTATCTCAATTGAATAACACACGTAAGAATATAGTTTTCATAGCGTGAAATTTCAAGTCTTTTACCGAAAATAATTCAGTTTTTTTTGGGTTCGGAAACCGACTCTTTTTTTCCGAAACGATTTTCTGTACCATTGAGCAAACGCTGGATATTCCCGTGATGACGGATGATCGTCACTAACGCTATCAACGTAACAAAGATCAAAACTTCCTTACTGCGGGATAATTCAGAACCGAAATTGACCAGATACATCACCCATGCCACAATCGGCAACACCGCCGCCGCCGCGATACTGGCCAGCGAAACATAGCGGGATACCAGAAACACCACCACCCATACCAACAACGCCACCAGTAAGGCACAGGGAACCAATGCCAACACCGCTCCGGCTGCCGTACTGACACCTTTGCCGCCGCGGAACTTCAAAAACACCGGGAACATATGTCCCAATACCGCCGCAAAAAGCGTACCGATCACCCAGTACACGACCTGATTGGGCGGCATATTTTTCAAAAAATATTGAGCCCCGAGTACCGGCAACGCTCCTTTGAGAAAATCCAGCAGAAAACAAAGTTTTCCGGAAAACTTTCCGACACAACGGGTCACATTGGTCGCTCCGATATTTTTCGACCCCATCTCCCGGATATCGACACCGTGGATCTTACCGATAATAAATCCCCACGGAATACTGCCAAGCAGGTAAGCACCGGCCACAAACGCGATTGCAATAAGAATATCTGTCATTTTCACACCTCTGTCTTGAAAATCCCTCCGAAAAGGGGTATATTACTGTTACAATAAGATAATATGAACCACATTTGCCAAAAAGTCAATATCAAAATGAAAAAAATTATCCGTTTACTTATCGGTTCCGGTGAAAATTGTTCTGACATACGTTACGCTGCCGGCATATCCACGCCGGATGATTTTATCTATTTTGAATACGGAAACGAAAAATGTGCCATCCTTTCCGCCTTGGAGATCGACCGGGGCAAAGCCAATGCAAAAGCAGGGATATCGGTTGCATCCGAAAGTGATTTCGGTGGGATCAGCCGGATAAATATCATCAACGGCATCGCAGAAAAATGCGGTTGCAAAAATTTTACAGTCCCGGAAAATTTCCCATTCGGACTGGCCGAAAAGATGCGTGCTTCCGGTTTATCCGTAATTCCGGATGAAAAGCCTTTTTATCCGGACCGGGAATTTAAAAGCATTGAAGAAGTCAAATCGATCACCGCCGCCCAACGGGCAGCTGAAGCCGGATTGGCCCGAGCGATCGAAATTCTTCGCAACAGTGATATATGCGGAGAAAAAATCATCTGCAACAACGAAATACTGACCAGCGAAATGCTCCGGGCCGAAATCGATTCTCAAATACTGCGGTGCAATATGCTGCCGACCGGAACGATCTGTGCCGGAGGATATCAGGGATCACAACCGCACAATATCGGAAGCGGCCCATTGAAGGCCAATGCTCCGATCGTAATGGATATCTTTCCCCGTTCACCGGCAAGCGGCTACTGGGGAGATCTGACCCGTACCGTCGTAAAAGGCAAAGCCTCTGACATCGTCCGCAGAGCTTATGATGCCGTATTGGAAGCCAGAGAATATGCGAAATCATTGATCAAAATCGGCACCTATGGAGCATCCATCCATTGTGCAGTGGAAGGAATTCTGGAAAAACATCACTTTTTTACCGGTGCCAATGAACGCGGACAATTCGGCTTTTTCCACGGACTCGGACATGGTGTCGGTCTGGATATCCATGAATCCCCACGGCTTTCGCCACGCTCAAAAACCGCACTCAAAGGCGGAGAAGTCGTTACTGTCGAACCCGGCTTATACTATCCGGAATGGGGAGGAATCAGACTGGAAGACCTCATCTATTTACCGGAAAACGGCCCGGCACTCTGCCTGACTGAGGCTCCGGATTTTCTGGAAATCGATTAAGCATTTCCTTCAGATTTTGCCCCTTTTGACCACTGGATAAAGAAAATCACTCCGGTTATGAGCATTATTATCCACCAAAGCAAAGTGGCAATATTTTCGTCGCCATTGAGGTAAACCCGGTACCACATCATCACAGAAACAGCATTTACAATGATCCACATCAACCATTGTTCCACGCATCTTCTGACCGTTAAAATCATCGCCGCTACTGACAACACCGTTGTAATCGAATCGGTCACCGGTTGAGCATCTCCCAGGTGCCGAAGCACTGCAGCATAAGCCGCGATTCCGCAAACACAGGCTGACACGGTAAAAATCCGCTGCCGGGAATTCAGCCGGTTCTTGATGACGCAACTTTGATCATCCATTTTTTTTCGCCAGAATATGATCCCGGCGAACATCATAGGCAGATACCAAAACCAATTCAGCATGGCATCTCCGTACAATTTCTGGGAAAATGAAATATAACCGTAAGACGCAGAATTGAATATTCCGAAACAGTAACAACTGATTTTTCCCTTTCCGGCAAGCATCGTATATAACGTGCCGGTCAAGGCCGAAGCGATCCCGATAATACTGCTTCCCATGATAAATGAGATCACTCCGATCGCCGATGTGCAAAACAGCACATAAATGATTTCCCACAACTGCCAACCGGCTGACTCACGCCTGATAAATGACCGGAATTTATGATCCATATTTTTCCTCCACATAAAAAAACTGCAGAGGGTGAATCCTCTGCAGTTTCGGATGCACAAGTGAAAATATATCACTCGATTTCGTCGGTGTCAATACCATACTGCTGGAAAAACATATTTCCAACCTTGCTGTCAACACCCTGATTGACATTCTGCAATGTCTGATCGATCTGGCCGGAAACCCCGTCAGTCATACCACCGGCACGCGGAGCGGAGAACTCAACCGTGGCAATAATGACCAGCTGGGACTGCTTGATCGACTCGTTTTCGGTGCTGAAAAGCAGACCGAGAACCGGGATGTCTTTCAGGAAAGGCAGACCGGCAACGCTGCGGACAGTTTCAGTGCGGCGCAGACCGCCGATGATGAATTCCTGATTGCCGTAGGCCGCCTGGAAGGTGGTCGACACGCTGGAATCACTGATTCGCGGTGAGCCGTCGGAGTTCCAGCCCAGCAGAGAAATGGTCTGACCGCAGAATTCGATCGTCGCCGCAGAACCGGTGACTACCGGACGGAGTTTCAAGTTGAACAGGAATCCATCCTGGGCCATAGGATACTGCAATTTACCATGGATGACGCCGGGGAAACCTTCCACAGAAGCATCGCCTTTGCTGTAGAAGCTGAACAGCGTACCCAACTGGCTGGTAAGGGCCTGCTGCAATTCCGGATGAGCAGTTATGTATTCCTGCGCGGCTTGGGTGACCGCAGCGGTAACTGCAGCGATACCATCCGGATTCAAAATCGGCTCTCCGGTATCAGGACGGGAACCGATAACCTGACCGTTATTGATGGCTTGCATGACGGCAGCCGTTTTGGCATTATCAAGAACAGACTGCGGAACCATAGAAAGAAGTGCTCTCTGAACCGCATCGGTCACGCCGACCGGTCTTCCGGTTATCGGATCGTAAACGGTGGTTTCCGGACTCCAGATCGGGGAACCATCAAGGTAGTCGATCATTCGCGGAGTGAAACGGACAATGCCCAAATCAGAGAAATAATTGCTTCTCAAAAGAGTTTCCGGCAGAATTTTGGCCAACTGCTGACGGTAGATCGCATTCGGATTCGGATCGGTGTAAGCAAATTCACCCATTCCGTAACCGGCATCCACCGAATAATCGGTACGTTCGTAGAAGTAACCGTAATTCAATGTGATCGAAGAAACCTCACGGTTTTTGGCCAGCAATGAACCGCTGGTCAGCACCCGGGCTTTACCGATACTGGTCAGAAAGTCAAGATAACGGGTGTTCCATTTGGGGTTGAAGTTCCAGTAACTGGTACGGTTGGAGCCGTTGTTGTCAACACCGCCATGGAAGAAACTTGACCAATTACGGCGGATACGGGCACCGGCAGAGAAAAGATCGACACCGTCATTATTTTTCCAACTCTGGAAATCAACACCGATACGGTCATCGTTTTCAGCATAGATCTCAATGATCCGGTAACTGACACGCACTTCCGGCATGGGACGGTCGTACTGCTCAAGCATTTCTCTCATGATTTTGCCGGACCATTCCGGAGCGCAGACCATCAGCATATTCAATTCAGCATCGACCAGCATCGTATCCGGTGAAACCGCAAACTGCGGATCGTTTTGGCTGGAACCAACCACACTGAGCATATTCATCAAAGTAGCCGCAGGCAGGAATTTCGGGAAATAAACCCAGGCACTGTCATTGCTCACAGTAGCCAGACCGGCTTTATCCAATGAAGCAATAATGGTGTCGATACCCTCGCCATTCGGAGAATCCTGGAAGCGGTATTCTTCAGCAGAAACCAGCAAAAACGCACTGCCGTCAGAATATTTGATCGCCGCAACCTGTACCGGACTCTGGTTGACCTGTCTGGCTTCGATCGCCGAACGGACATAGCCGCGGGCGATATACGGATCCGCATTCTGCAAACGATATGCTTTGGTAACCACATACGGATCGTCATTGTCCTGAATGAAACGAACCACACTGGTCGCTTCATCAATGTTGACTTTCAACTCGGTGGAAACCGAAGGTGATTGAAAACCGGGGGTCATGCCGTTATTATTGTCTCTGGGAGTGCCCGGAACAGTGACAGCTCCGGCAAAACAACTGAAAACACCGGCAACAGCAAAAAGTAATAATGTCCTTTTCATGGCTTATCAGTCCTCAAAGAAATCATTCTGCTGCCGCTCATGAACTTCCGTGGTACGGCTGGCAGCTGAACTGCCGCTCATATCCGGGGTCACCAGAACTGCTTCAGCAGTGATAATAATATAGGTTTTTTCACGAACCACGGTCGTCGTACTGAAAAGATATTTCAGAATCGGAATCTTGGAAAGCACCGGCAAACCGATAGTCTGACGGACTTCAGATTCTTTCTCATAAACACTGACGATCTTCTCAACATTGTAGCCGAGAGTCATACCGCCGCAAATGCTGGCCGCATTGCTCAACTCCTGACCGGTGTTGCCGCGCTCAACCACATTTTTGAAATCAAAACGGTAACGGAAAATAACACAACCGTTTTCAACATCTGTGGAACCGGCTTCCGGGAACGGCATAAATCCGCTGGCATCCGCCTTGGAGCGATCACCGGGCATACAGATGATCGGATTGATCACCGTCAGCTCAAGATGCGGCGGATTTTTATACAATTCGCCGGTTTCATCAGTTTCATAACTGGCTCCGATAAAGGAACGGCCCTGACTGTTTTTGGCAATATTCTGATATTCAGGAATCATCGTCACCCGGTAAATATACGGGGCATTTTCCTGATCCTGACTCTGTCTGGCAATCAAAGCACGGAAGTCAGCAATCGAACTGATCGGAGTATTGATGACCGTCAGTGAAGCATCGGCCGCAACCGAAGCTTCACCGGACTGTTGCAAACAGCGGATGAAACTCAAGTCAACTGACGGAGCAAAGAAAACTCCGCCGTAGCCCCAACTGGCCGCACCGGTCAAGGCTGAAGTCAGAGCCTCATCCAACACCAGACGGCCGGCATTGTAACCGACATTGAATAAATTCACACCGGGACCGTTTTTCCACGCAAGATAGTCAAAACCGACATCACGCAAAGTGCTTTCACGCACCTCATAGTAGTTAAAACGGATCCTGACCTGCGGAAGCGGACGGTCGATCAACTTCACCCAGTCAAGCGTATCCTGAGCAGCGGCAACCGTGTCACGCCAGAAAATCGTATTGGTCGCCATATCAATTCCGGAAGTACCCTCGCTGGATGCAATGATCTCATCGATGATCTCTTTGAATTGAGCCGCCGCACGATACTGCGGTATGTAAGAGATCCGGGCCATACCGGTACCCACGATTTGCGGTGTATTGGCACCATCACGGCCGGGGATATCCAACTGACGGATGAGTTCTTCCACATAGGGCATGAACTCCTCTCCGGTGGTGACCAGAAATCCGGTACCGCGGCCATCCTCAAAGTTGATGCTTTGCAATCTGGAGTTGATGTTGTAACGCAGAATCGCAGAATTGATATACGGCCGCAACTCCTGAGCCGCAATGTGTTTCAACGGGAAAATCCGGCTGACAAACCGGGTGTTTCCGTTGCTTTGCACGATTCTGATGTCTCTGGTTCCAGGCTGCTGTGCCGCTGAACCGCCGGTTTCCGCTGATGCGGAAATTCCCCCACACACCACCAATGGCAGTGCACACAGTAATAAACGCCTTTTCACAATTTCTCCTTGGTTTGGGTTGAACAAAAAAGGCTCTTAATTGACGGAAAAATCAAGGAAGCACCGATGCTCCGTTGATTTTTTCCAACTTCTGACAAACTAAAGCACAACTGCGATCCAATTCATCGATCTGCTCAGCAGTGCAACTGCGTAACTCGGTTACGATGATCCTCTCAAGTTCACGGTCGATCTCATTGAGCAACGCCATGAGTTTTTCCCCGGGACGGATCAATATATTGCGGCGATCCCGCGGATCCTGATCACGCAAAACCACCCCCTGCTTGGTCATCTTATCCACGAACAATGAAGCGGCTGAACTGGATAAGCCGGTCAATGTCATGACCTGTTGCAAATTACACGGCATCGCCAAACGGATAAGCATCAGATAATCCAGTTGTTTAAAGGATATCTTACCGGCAAATTCCCGCCAGTCATAACGTCCGCACACATCGTACATACATAAACGGCGTTGATAGTCGACCATGCGATACATTCTTTTGAAACAATCGATATCCATGACAGATTTCTTCCATGTTATAATTTACTGAAAAAGTCAACTGTTTTAGAATAAAACGTTTTTGTTATTGAAATAATATACCTTCCATTTGTCATTCTGTCAAGAAAACGAAAGAATTCTTTTGACGCATTTAGATTGTATAAAAGGATTAATAGGAATACTTAAATACGCTGAAATAATATATATTTTCTCCTTCCTGCCTGCGTTACCTTTAATATATCCCCGGAGATATTAAAATTCAATTAGCCTCGTCTAATTTTCTTACAATTTTTTCCATCCCCCTCAAGCGGCCAAGTAAACAGCATTAAATATTACCAGTGGATTTTAATTAACCAATCCTTAATAAAATTACTTTTTTGTGCTGACAACACCTTGAAAAAATCTTTTACTGTTCTATATTATACATGTGATATAACAGCAGTTCCTAACCCCAGAAAGTATTTTCCCGATGACAGCGACAGATTCAATCATTGCCATTGCCGGATTTCTGCTGCTTGCCGGAGCATTCTCCAATAAAGTTTCCAGCCGTTTCAATCTGCCGACCCTGCTGCTCTTTCTGGCTGCCGGTGTGTTTGCTGAAAGTATTTTGCCATTCAACGGAGCCAACTATGCCGGACAAATCAACTTTTTCGGTATTGCCGCTATGTGTTTCATCCTTTTTTCCGGTGGCAATGACACTCCGTTATCTTCTATCCGTCAGGTTGCCCTGCGCGGCATACTGCTGGCGATGCCCGGAGTCATCATCACTGCTCTGATCACCGGTACCGGAGCATTTTTCCTGTTGCGTATGGAACACCCGTTTCTCTGGTGTCTGCTTCTGGGAGCAATTATCTCATCTACCGATGCGGCGGCAGTTTTTTCCATTCTCCGGGGCAAAGGTGTCGGCCTGAAAGGTGATCTCAAACAACTTCTGGAGTTGGAATCCGGCAGCAACGACCCTACTGCGGCATTCCTGACCCTGTTAATGATCGGTTTGGTACAGGGAACCGGACAAAGCATTTTCATCGAACTTCCACTGGTCGTCTATCAGCTCGGCGGCGGTATCCTTGCCGGTATGTTTTTCGGCTGGGGCGGCCGTAAACTTTTTAAAATACGTCTGGATCACGAAGGCCTTTATTTCGTAGTCAGTGTGGCCCTTGTACTGCTTTGCTACGGTATAACCCAAATACTCGGAGCCAATGGCTTTATGGCCTGTTATGTCTGCGGCATATATATCAATTCGCAACGTTACAACTACCAAAAAGCCCTTTGCAAGTTCCATAACGGTATCGCATGGTTGATGCAAGTCGGATTATTCACAGTACTTGGCTTCCTTGCAGATCCGGGAACATTGCTTTCACCGTCAGTATGGATACCGGGAGTAACTCTCGGTCTGTTGCTGATGTTCGCGGCCCGTCCGGCGGCAGTTTTCATCTGTCTTGCCGGGAGCAAATACAGCACAAAAGAAAAATTGATGATCTCCTGGGTCGGGATCCGCGGTGCCGCTCCGATCGTGTTGGCGACCTTTCCATTGGCGGCCGGAGTGGAAAACGCGACCGAAATGTTCCGGTTGATCTTCTTTATGGTCATTTTGTCCATCACTCTCCAGGGATGGTTGCTTATGCCGGTTGCCAAATTGCTCAAACTGGCCAAGGTTGAAGGTGCCCCTCAAACTCCCGCCCCGTTGGAATTGGAAGTTACAGAGGATTCCGCACATCAGGGCATGGAAGAATTCCGGGTATCTGAAAACTCTCCGTTGGCAGGAAAAACCCTGGCCGGGATCGGCTTTCCCAAAGGCGTATTGGTCACCATGATCCGGCGAAACGGTTCGTTTATTCCGCCCGGAGGAGATACCAAAATCCAAATCGGAGACGGAATGCTCATCATGGCCGACATTCCGTTATTGAAAGAAGTCAAAGAACGATTTTTTACTGACGTTGACGCTGAACCGCAAAAATAATTTTCATATATTGAGGTAAATTCAAAAGTTTTTGAGGAGTTTTGAAATTACCTCATTTTACACCGAAAAAACGTAAACGCAAAGCATTCATCACCACAGTAAGCGAACTGCACGCCATCATTCCCGCACAAAAAGCCGGATTCAAAACCGCTCCACCCATAAGGTAAATTACCCCGGCGGCCAGTGGGATACTGCAAATATTGTAAAAAAATGCCCAGAAAAGATTTTGCCGGATCACCCTGAATGTGGCTTGACTCAACTTTATCACTCTGACCACTTCTGTGAGATCCGGACGCAACAAAACCACATCGGCACTTTCCAAAGCGATATCACTGCCGGAACCGATCGCAATGCCCAGATCACTTGCCGCCAGTGCCGGAGCATCATTGATACCGTCACCGACCATACCGGTAAGGCCATTGCGTAAATTTTTCAATGCTGTCACCTTATCCTGCGGTAAAAGTCCGGCCTTGAAGCCATCCAGCCCCAGTTTCCCGGCTACTGCAGCTGCCGCGGCATGATTATCTCCGGTAAACATATAACAGGCGATCCCCATATCCTGTAATGCTTTTACCGTCTTTCCGGCTTCCGGACGGATCGAATCTCCAATGGCAATAACTCCGGCATACCGCCCTTTTCCGGCAATGTAGATCAAGGTAAAACCTGATAAATCATCAGATATTTCAGGCACTTCAATGGCGTTATCCCTCATCAAAGACACATTTCCCAAAAGCCAGATATCCCCGGAAAATTCCACAGTAATCCCTTTACCGGCAACGGATATGAAATTACGGACATCTTTCAAAAGCGGCAAAGATCTTTCTGCAGCCATATCAACCACTGCCCTGCCCAGAGGATGTTCTGAAAAATATTCGGCAGAAGCGGCGATCTGCAAAAGTTCATCTTCAGAAACATCCCCGGCACTTTTCACCGCTTTGACCACCGGCATGCCGGAAGTCAAAGTGCCGGTTTTATCAAAAATCAACTGCTGTAATTTCGCGGCCTTTTCCAATGCTCCGCCGTTTTTGATCAAAATACCGAATTGTGCCCCGCGACCGATCCCGGAGATCAAGGCTATCGGCGTAGCCAACCCCAAAGCACACGGACAGGCAACCACCAACACCGACAGCGAAAAATGAAACGCTGCTTCCCCATTGCAGGTGATCCACCATACACTTGCCGTCACCAATGCAAGTGCCAATATTATCCATACGAAAATACCGGAAACCTTATCAGCCAATTCAGACACCGGTGGACGGCTGTTCTGTGCTTCATCAATCAATTTGACGATCTGCCCCAAAATACTCGCTTCACCGGTGGATGTGATCCTGACCAGCAAACTGCCATCGACATTGAGCGTACCGCCGAAAAGTTTATCTCCGGCATTTTTGGCAACCGGCAACTCCTCTCCGGTCAGCATCGATTCATTGACAAAACCGCTTCCTTCAATCACCATCCCGTCTGCCGGGATCCTTTCTCCGGGACGTATACGAACGATATCTCCGGCAACCAATCCGACACTGGCGATATCGTATTCCATGCCATCACGGATGATATGTGCCACCGGCGGAGTCAATGCCAGTAACCGGCTGATTGCGGAAGATGCCGCCTTGCGGGAACGCTTTTCCAACAATTTTCCCAACATGATCAAAGTAATGATCATCGCCGCTGAATCAAAATACAAATGACGCCCCGGATGCAGTATCAGCAGGATCAAACTGTAAATGATCCCCGCCAGAGAGCCGCAGGATATGAGTGTATCCATATTCGGCACACCGCACAAAAGTGCCGGGATACCACGCTGAAAAAATCCACGCCCGCCCCACAACACCGGAAGCAGACAACATATTTGCAATAATCCGTTGACTTTGACATCTGCCGGAACACGCCCGATACAGATCACCATCAATACCGTACAGAAAATCAAAACAGCAGCAAAACTGATCACATCATGCTTCAAACTTTCCTCTTTGGGAGGAGTCAACGCTGCCGGAGGCAATTCTGCCTTGAATCCGGCTTTTTTCACCGCCGCAATAACTTCATCATCTGACGGCACACCATCAACTGATGAAAAATTCAATCTGCCGGAAGCAAAATTAACATAGATATCCTTTACCGGGAAATGCCTGACCGCCCGCTCCACAGCAGCGGCACATCCGGCACAATGCATACCACTTACCAGAAAAGTCCGTTGTTTTTCCATTATTCACTGCACAATCGGTTTGTCGTCAATAATAAATCCGGTAATATTCATAACAGCCACCAATCGTCCGTCTTCATTGGTCACTTCTGCAACATAAAGTGCGGTCCTGTTACCCTGACTGACTTTGCGGCAAACAGCTTTAAGCATACTTCCGCTGCCCGGACGGATAAAATTAGTCGTACAATTGAGCGAAACTCCGGTAACTCCGGAACCATTGACCGCTCCGGCGAAAGCAAAATCAGCCAGAGTCATGATCGCACCACCTTGTACCACCCGGCGGCCATTGAGTTTATTTTCGTTGACATCCAACACTGCTTCAGCATATCCGTCACCGACTTCAGTAAGTTGGATACCGCAGAATTTACAAAATTTATCTTCCTCGTTGAGAAAGTTTTTGATTTTTTCAAAATCCATCATTTTCACCGCATTAAAAATGCAAATCACCGGCAAGATAAGCTGACAGGATTTTATCAGAGGCCCCATTCACTCCGGAAATCAGATTGATCCCGGCTTCAAACAAGCCGAGTTCCACTTCTCTGGATAATTTTCCGGCGATCAGCAAATCGACTTTCAACGAATTAAATTGAACGGCCAACTGATCAAGCGGGCCATTCACGGCATTGACCGTTTCTCTTTCCAGAATCCTTCCACCCTCGATCCGGTAATATACAAATTTACAAATATCATCACCGAATTCACCGGATATTGCAATAACCATGATTCCCTCACCCGTCAACTTTTTACAAATAAAACGCCCGGTACTCCAAGTTCCGGGCGCAACAATCAATCCTTACAAAATCATCAATCTTCCTGAGATTGCACCGCATCGGTCTCACCGACTGCGGTTGCACGGTGTTCCTGGATTTTTTCTTTCAGGTCCTGACACTGCGCACCGACTTTATCTGCCGCCGCATCAAGAGCCCGGTACAAGTCAAAATCCTCCACCTCCGCTTTAAGTGTGTGATACTTGCAATTAAGCACCAGTGATACCTGAAAATGATTCTTCTCTCTGGACATGACCACATTCACACTCGACACTTTGAGTGCGGGGATGTCCAACTGGGCAAGCACCATTTCAGCCTGGGACTGGATTGCAGGAGTGATTTCAAACTGACGTCCGGTAACATTGATGAGCATAGGCACACCTTCCTTTTTCTTCCGTCAGCCGGCCCATTCCGGCTGACGTATGATTTTTACATTGAAAATTGCGGTCCGAGGTAAATTTCTTTGGCCTTCGGATCGTTTACCAGATAATCACTGGGCCCCTCAAGCAGAACTTTTCCCATACACATGATATAGGCCCGGTCAACTACCGACAATGTTTCACGGACATTGTGATCGGTAATCAGAATGCCCAGATTCCGCTCTTTCAACTGCAAAATAATCTGCTGTACCTCATACACCGCCAGCGGATCGACGCCGCTGAATGGTTCGTCAAGCATGATAAACGAGGGATTGGTAACCAGTGCCCGGGTAATTTCCAACCGGCGGCGTTCACCACCGGAAAGGGTCATCGCCTTTTGATCTTTCAATCTTTCCAAATCCAGTTCACGGAGCAATTCAATACATCTTTTTTTACGTTCGGAACGGCTGATGGCCAGCGTTTCCAAAATCGCCATAATATTTTCTTCAACCGTAAGTTTACGGAAAATCGACGGCTCCTGGGCCAAATATCCCATTCCCATACGGGCTCTTTTATACATCGGTATCCGCGTGACATCCACGCCACGGAAAAGCACTCTGCCGCTATCCGGACGAACCAATCCCATGACCATATAGAAACTGGTCGTCTTACCGGCACCGTTAGGACCGAGCAAACCTACTACCTCCCCCGGCCGTACGGTGATCGACACATTGTTCACCACAGTGCGGCCACGGTAACTTTTCACCAGATTTTCTGCGCTGACCAACATCCGGTCATCTGCTTTTTCACTCATATCGATTATTTCAAACTTTCTCAAATATTTTATCACTGCGGGCAGTCACTTCATGCCCCTACACAAATATATTATACACCTCAAACGGCAACATTCAAGCCGTCAAAAATAAAAAAAACGATTTTTTTATTATTTATCCGGCAACTGTTCCAATATGAAGCGGACATTGGCCAATGCCGTACGCAAATTTTTCTCTGAACCGGCCGAAGAAACCGACAGCCGCAAAAAATTCTGCCCCGGCCGGCTCAACACCGAAAAACGTGATGAATGAAACACCTTTACGCCATGGGATTCAAACAGCGATTCGGTCTCCTGCCCTCTGGACATACTTCCCGGCAGCGGCAATACCCGGAAAAAACTTCCATCCCCGCACGATGGAGTTTCAGGAAAGATCCGGTCAAAAATTTTATTCGCCCGTACCGCCAGCACATACTTTTCCGCCAGCACACTTTCCGCCCGTCCGCTCAAAAGCAATTCCGTCATAATTTCAGCATCCAATGCACTGGTACGGATATTCAGGTGAAAAAGCCCATTGAGCAGATCACTGCGGAACCTTTCAGGAAAGGCCGCTGCCGTGACCCGCAGACCTCCGCATAAATAACGCAACGTGCCGCAAATGTAAAGTGTCTGTTCCGGAAGCAGAGAAAAAAGCGGCGTATAATCCCCTTCGGGTACAGTGGTCGCAGTATCATCTTCGATCAAAATCAAATTGTTGTTTCTGATAACTTCTGCAAGCTGCCTTTTTCGTTCTTCACCAAGCGTGATCCCGGTGGGATTGGCATGATTAGGCATCAGAAACACCCCGGCAACCGGATGTTTGGAACAGGCCCCGGCCAGTGCTTCAGGCGACATTCCACCGGCATCCCCGGCAACCGGCAGCAACCGGATGTGGGCAAGCCGGGCAGTACCGATCAAGTTGGCATAAGTGAAGTGATCCACTGCCAGCATATCGCCAAGTTTGAAAAGCGAAAGCAGTGCCGCACTGATCGCATTTTGAGATCCGGAAAACAGTGCGGTATGATTTTCATCACTTTGCACATTGAATTTTCTCATCCAGTTGACCGCCGCTGCCCGCTGATGCAAATGCCCCAGAGAAGCAGTATAACTGTACAACTTGCCGATATACCCTTTTTTCAATACCGCTTCAGTAGCCTCAATGATCTGTTTATTCACCCGGTCAAAACCATTGACCACTCCCAGATCGATCATTCCGGCAGCCGGAAGTTCCTCTTCCGCACGCCCCGGCAGAGGTGCAACAAAAGTCCCCCTCCCTGTCGAACCGTAGATCAACTGCCGCTCCCGGCATAAATTATAAGCTCTGGTCACAGTGGTAAAATTGATATCCAGATAATCTGCCAACTCCCGTTGAGGCGGCAGTTTGGTTCCGGGGGCAAGTTTACCGCAGCGGATATCCTGCTCCAATAAATTGGCAATAGACAAATAGCAGGGGCGGGAAAGTTTTTCCACCGGAGGGGACCAACTCAAAAAATAGTTTTTAAAAGAATTTACCGGCATTTTTGTAATCCATACAATTTCAAATATTGTATTTAATATAGCCCGTATTATATTATCTGTCAAATCATCCGTTACACAAAAAAACAAAAGGAATCCAAAAAAATGGAATTATCCCAACAGCAGTCTCTGAATTACAATCTGGCCTCCATGCTCAAAGGCGGAGTCATCATGGATGTCACCACCCCGGAACAAGCCGCAATCGCCGAAGAAGCCGGAGCCTGTGCGGTAATGGCTCTTGAGCGTATTCCGGCAGATATCCGGGCCGCAGGCGGCGTTTCCCGCATGAGCGATCCGGAGATGATCCGTGGGATCCAGAAGGCCGTAACCATCCCCGTAATGGCCAAGTGCCGTATCGGTCACTTCGCCGAGGCCCAGATCCTCGAAGCGGTTGATATTGACTTCATCGACGAAAGTGAAGTGCTTTCTCCGGCCGATGACACTTTTCATATCGACAAAAACAAATTCAAAGTCCCTTTTGTCTGCGGAGCCCGCGATCTGGGAGAAGCCTTGCGCCGCATCGCAGAAGGGGCATCCATGATCCGTACCAAAGGAGAACCGGGAACCGGTGACATCATTCAGGCGGTACGCCACATGAGAAAGATGAATGCGGAGATCCGCCGGATCACCTCCCTTGCCGAAGATGAACTCTATGAAGCTGCCAAAAACTTACAAGTCCCGCTTGATTTGCTGGATTTTGTCCGTAAAAACGGTAAACTTCCGGTTGTAAATTTTGCCGCCGGCGGCATCGCCACTCCGGCCGATGCGTCTCTTATGATGCAACTCGGTGCTGAAGGAGTCTTTGTCGGATCCGGTATTTTCAAATCCGGCGATCCGGTCAAGCGGGCCAAAGCCATCGTTCAAGCAGTGACCAATTACACCGATGCGGCCATGATCGCTGAATTATCCTGCGGTCTGGGAGAAGCGATGGTGGGCATAAACGCCGATGAGATCCGCACGATCATGGAGGAACGCGGTATATGAGTCTGCCAGTCGCACTGCTCGCATTACAGGGAGCCTTTGCCGAACACAGAAAAGTATTGGAAGCCCTCGGTGCAGAAGTTTTTGAAATAAGACAGGCCAGGGATCTGGAATATCCGTGTGCCGGTCTGATCCTGCCCGGCGGAGAAAGTACCGTACAGGGTAAACTGCTCCGGGATCTGGAATTATTCGATATTTTACGGCAACGGATAATTTCCGGTTTGCCGGTAATGGCGACCTGTGCCGGAGCAATTTTACTGGCCGGAAAATTACAAGATTCACCGGTTGTACACTTCGGCACGCTGCCGGTCACCATCCGGCGCAATGCCTACGGCCGGCAAACGGCAAGTTTTTACACTTCCGGAAAATTTACCGGCGTTGACGGTACGATCCCCATGCCATTCATCCGGGCTCCGCAGATCATTTCCTGCGCCCCGGAAATCGACGTTCTGGCCAGTTTCCACGGGCAGGCGACCGCAGTGCGTTACAAAAACCAACTGGCAATGACCTTTCACCCGGAAATCACCGGTTCCTGTGCGATCCACGAATATTTCCTGAAAAAAGTCATAGACGTCCAATAAAAATTTTCCACCCGGTTTCCGATAATCGTGTACCGGTTCCGCCGGGAAATTTTTCCCGGCAGGAGTTACCGCCGGATCACCCGGCAACTGTCGGGAAATGCACGACTGCCGACCCGGCAATTACGCGGTATAGTGACACCGGTCAAACTGTCGCAACCGGAAAACGCATAATCGTCGATAACCGTTACGCTGGAAGGGATCGTGACAGCGGTCAAATTTGAGCAACCGGAAAACGCTTCGTAACCTATACTCGTTACACTGGAAGGCATCGTGACAGCGGTCAAATTTGAACAGCGTTCAAATGCACTTCTGCCAATGCTTGTTACACCATCGGGAATCGTGATACCGGTCAATTTTGAGCAACCGTAAAACGCCCAATCTCCGATACTCGTTACACTGGAAGGGATCGTGACAGCGGTCAAACTGCCGCAACGGTAAAACACACGCTCACCAATCCCCGTCACCCTGCCGGGGATCGTGACAGCGGTCAATTTTGAACAATAGGCAAACGCTTTATCACCAATATCCGTTACACTGTCGGGGATCGTGATACTGATCAGGTTTGAGCAATATTCAAACGCTTCCTTATCTATCCCCGTCACACCATCGGGGATCGTGAAAGATGTTATTTGCCCTTTTGAAAATTTTGACACCCATTTGGGATCAGCAGTAATACCGGTCAAACTGTCGCAATACAAAAACACATTATCTCCAATACTTGTCACACTGACAGGAATCGTGACAGCGGTCAATTTCGAACAGTGGCCAAACGCCCGATTGCCAATACTCGTCACCCCGGCAGGTATCGTGACTCCGGTCAAACTGCGGCAATGCCAAAATGCCTCCTCGCCGATATGCGTTACACTGTCGGGAATCGTAATTCCGGTCAATTTTGAACAATCGGCAAACGCACGATTGCCAATACCCGTCACACTGTCAGGAATCGTGACACTGGTCAATTTTGAACAGTTATAAAACGCATTATGGTGGATGGCCGTAACACAGGAAGGAATAACCACCGTCGTAACATTTTGCGGACACCGGATCAAGGTTTTATTGTCTGCGCTGAAAGTTATGCCCTGACTTTTGGCGGCTTGCAATTCATCTTCCCACGCAGAAGCCAAAAGTGTCAATGCCGAAAACAACGAAATAACCAATGCGGCAAACTTTTTCATGATTTCCTCCATATGTTGAACATGTTACCGGGATAAATATAGTTGACCAAACAACAGTTTTCAAGAATTAATTATGATATTTCAATAAAATTTTCACAGATATCACGAAAGACCCGAGAGGTCTCTTATTTTTTGCAAAAAAACAGTAAATCCAACATCAACAATTTGATTTTAAAATATTTCCAGTGTATATTTTAAGATTGTTTTATGAGGTAATTTCAAAAGTCATTCGGAATTGCCTCTCACGGCAAAATGATCTTTATTCATTTTTACAACTTTTTTCGGGGTGAAAATTTTTATGACAGCAGTTATCGTCTTTTGTTTTCTGTCTTTACTGCTCGTACTCGGCAAACTGGTCCGCCTGGGAATTCCGGTACTTCAGAGATTGTATCTGCCCAGTTCGGTCATCGGCGGTATCATCGGGTTGGCAGTACTTTCCTGTTTCGGTTCATTCATTCCACCCGAAGTTACTCAAGCGATCAGTAAACTGCCGGGATTTCTGATCAATGTCATTTTTGCCGCTCTTTTTCTGGGAACCATCACTCCGAAACTCAAAGAAATCCTCAAAATGGCCCTTCCCCAACTCTGCATGGGACAGATGTTGGCCTGGGGGCAATATGTGGTCGGTCTGGGACTTGCCGGTTTTCTGCTGGCTCCGCTTTTCGGAGTCAACCCGGCATTCGGCAATCTGCTGGAAATCGGTTTTGAGGGAGGACACGGAACTGTCGGCGGACTTACTTCCACCTTTGAAGCACACTGGACAGACGGCAAAGATCTCGGATTGACCGTAGCTACCGGCGGCATGATCTTCGGAATTCTTCTCGGCATGGCTCTGATCAACTGGGCATTGAATAAAAAGATCATCAGCAGTGTCCGTACATTCAAAGAACGCGACCGGGCGGAAAAACTCGGCATTTACGGAGCCGATGCCCGTCCTGCCGCAGGGGAACAAACCGTTTTTTCAGATTCCATCGACTCTCTGGCCTGGCATATCGCTGTGATCGGGATATCGATTTTGCTGGGATTTCTCATGCTCAAAGTTCTGCAGATCACAGAAGTCAAACTCTTTCCGGATCATCAGACCAGAATATTTTCCGGCTTCCCGCTCTTTCCTCTGTGTATGATCGGCGGAGTCATCATTCAGAAACTCTTTCAAAAACTCAAAGCCGATCATCTGATCGATCACGGTCAGATGCAGCGTCTTTCCGGAGCATCGCTGGATTTTCTCGTAGTTGCCGCTGTCACCACGATCAAACTGGCAGTAGTTGCCGAAAACTGGCTGCCGTTGGCAATTATGATGATTGCGGGAGTTCTCTGGAGTCTTCTGCTCTTTATCTACGTGGCCCCGAAACTTTTCAAACAGGCGTGGTTTGAGTGTGCCATTGCGGAATTCGGTCAGGGCTTGGGCGTGACCGCAACCGGTTTGATGCTCCTGCGTACAGTTGACCCGGAAAGCAAAACCGTGGCCGCCGCTTCATTCGGCTACAAACAACTCATCCATGAGCCGATCATGGGTGGAGGACTTTGGACCGCTTTTGCTCTGACGCTGGTTTTCACCGTCGGTTGGATGCCGGTATGGATCTTCAGTACAGTAATGCTTCTGGCCTGGAGCATCATAACTCTGGTTATCTGCCTCCGTAACCGGGCATGAAAAATCACTTCCCGGATTCCAAAGGCAGAGGTGAAGCCAGGGTAATTACCCGTTGCGGGAATGGAATATTCAAACCGGCATTTTCTATAACATTTTTCAGTTGGGATTTTATCTGCCAGTAGACCTCCCAATAGCAGGTATTTTCCACCCAGAAACGCAAAGTCAGATTCACCGAATTATCAGCCAATTCAGAGACCAGCACTTCCGGAGCAGGATCAGTCAATATTTTCTCATTGGATTTCATCAGTTTATCAAGCACTTCCAATGCCACAGACAGATCATCGCCATAAGCGATACCGACCGAAATATCTGCCCGCCGCCGGGGATTCCGGGAGTAGTTTTTCACCGGTGCTGAAAAAATAACACTGTTGGGAACCATCACAAACATACCGTCAACAGTACATAATTCCGTGGCAAACAGGCCCATTTCTTTGACCGTGCCGCTGACACTGCCGCAATCAACATAATCACCTGATTTATACGGACGCAAAACAAACAGCATCAAACCTGCGGCAATATTACTCAAAGAATCTTTTATAGCCAGCCCGACCGCCAGACCGGCAGCCCCCAGCACGGTGAGAATACCATTGGTATTCACCCCGAATTGATCCAAAATGATCAACAGAGTAATGATCCAGATAACAAATCTGAAAACCACATAAAAAACGTGTGCGATGGATTTATCGACATGATGAAGTTTTTTCACCCCGTTGGCGATCACTTTTTTCACAATTTTTGCCACGCACCAGGCTACCGCCAACACCGCCAGAGAAACCAGCAACGCTTTAGTCAGAAAAACAATTTCTGTTTGATGCTCCGCCCACAAAACTTTAAAAAATTCCATTTTCTCAAATCTGTAAAATTTTTACAGCCCCAACTTCTTTTCCAAATCATCCTTCTTCATAAAGCCGACCAGTTGTCTGGCCATTTTACCATCCCGGTAAAAAAAGAGTGCCGGTATGGAATTTACTCCCATGGAGGCTGCCAACTGGATATTTTCCGGATCTTCCACATTGATCTTTCCCACGATCAAATCCGGGTGATCGGCAGCCAAAGCCTCCAATTCCGGAGCAAGACTCTGACAGGGGCCGCACCATGTGGCCCAGAAGTCGATCAGAACCATCTTTTCGCTTTGCGATGTAACCTTGTCAAATGAAGCCTTATTCAAGTGTAAAACAGCCATGATTCACCTCTCTTTGTAATACAGTTTGCAATGACAAAACCCCTCGAACTCCACATCGGCGATCTGTTCCCGGAATTCCTTGCAAATACACAAATTATCTTCATTACGCAATATCCGGCAGGGACAATAACCGCCATTTGCCTCCATCACATTACGCAATTTTTTCACATAATCATCATCATCATTGAAACGGACATTTTCCGGCAATACGAAATCATCGGTCATAGGAACCTCCTTTGGTTATAAAATATACCCCTCCGCACAATAAATCAAGTTCTTTCCGGCAATAAATCGATGCTTTTATTACGAAATCGGCCTGCTCTGCGGAACGATCTGATCAAAACGCACTTTTTTGTCATCTCAAAAAACTTTTTATCCATTTATTTTTGACAGATTTGTGGTATATTTCACCGTAACGATCAAAGTAATTACAGAAAATGGATTCATCTTATGGAAAAACGTATTGAAACATTGCTTTCCGGATTGACTCTGGAAGAAAAGATCACTCTCTGTTCCGGTTCTTCAGTATTGAAAACTGCCGCGATCGAAAGACTCGGAATCCACGAAATGGAAATGGCCGACGGCCCGCAGGGAGTCCGTACCGATAAACCCGGTTTGCCGATGCCGGCAGCCCTGCCCTGCGGTGCGGCTCTGGCCGCGACATTTGATCCGGAAACCGCCGAAAAATACGGGCGGGCCATCGCCCTTGACTGTAAAGCTCTCGGTATCAGAGCAAGTTTGGGGCCCGGTTTGAATCTGCTGCGGACTCCTCTCAACGGAAGAAACTTTGAATACTACGGCGAAGACCCGGTACTGGCCGGCAAGACCGCCGCCGGATACGTCCGGGGATGCCAAAGCGAAAAAGTTGCCGCAACCCCCAAACATCTGGCTTTGAATAATCAGGAAATATGCCGCACCACCGGCAGTTCCGACATTGATGAAAGAACATTGAGAGAACTCTATCTGACAGCTTTTGAGATCACCGCCAAAGAAGGCAAACCGTGGATGATAATGTCCAGTTACAACCGGATCAATGGAACATTCGCCGCTGAAAACGGACTTACTCAGGATCTGATCGCCAAACGGGAATGGGGATTCGACGGCGTAATGGTCTGCGACTGGGGCGGTGCCCATGATACCGCCGGATGTGCCCTGGGCGGACTTGATCTGGAAATGCCCGGCCCCGGAGTACACTTCACCCCGGAAAAACTGTTGCCACTGGTCAAATGCGGTATGATCCCCGAAACGATGATAAATGAAAAAGTACGCCGGATCTTACGCCTGCTCTGCCGTACCGGTGCGATCGACGGTTCTGAAAAAATTGGAACTTGCGGCGGCGAAATACAAACTGCAACTGCCAAAATTTGTGCCGAAAACAGCACTGTCCTGCTGAAAAACCGGAATAACATCCTGCCGCTTGACGCAAAAAAGATCCGCAAAATCGTCATTTCCGGTCCCAATGCCGACTTCCGTCATCACCGCGGCACGTTGCGTGACCAGGGCGGTTCCGGAGCAGTTTTCACGGAAAAAGAGATCACGCCTTTAGCCGGTTTGCAAAAATCCGCCGCCGAATACGGTATTGAAGTCAAATATATTCCAACCATCCGTTTCGACCATGCACTGCCCTGCCCTGAAAATTTTTTCGGACAGGATGGTATCAAATGCGTATATTTCCCGGATCAGCAGGCCATGAAAGAAAACCGGGATATCCTGTTTGAAAATACCAATTATACCGGTTCATGGAACTTCACCACAGCTTCCAATCAGATCGCTAACAGCACTGATGCGGAAAAATATCTGCTGCCGCAAAATGGTTTTGCGGTGCGGATGACCGCTACAATCAATCCACCGGCTCACCACAGGGATCTGAAACTGATATTCACCCCGAATTCCGATTTCTGCCGGATCAAACTCAATGGCAAACTCATTTGGGAAAATAATGATCAATCTTTGATCCATACCTATCCTCTCGCGCCGGGAGAAGCGGATAATGCCCTTCTGGAAGTGGAATTTTCCACCGGATTCCCCAACTTTTCCAGTTTCAAAATCTCGCTCGATGATCCGGAAACTCTCGAACAAGCCCGGGAAGCTCTGCTGACGGAAGCAAAATCTGCGGATGCGGTCATTTTCTGTGCCGGACGTACCCACATTGAGGATAAAGAAGCTCTCGGCTGGGGAAACTTTTACACCGCCGACATCCCGTCAATGGTCATGCCCGGCAATCAGGATGATCTGATCGCCCGACTTGCCGCAGTCAATCCCAATACCATCGTCACTCTTACCGGCGGCGGTGCAATGGATGTCGAAACATGGGTCGATGATGTGGCCGCATTGCTCATGCTCTGGTATCCCGGTCAGGCCGGAGGTGAGGTTTTAAGCAATATCCTTTTCGGGAAAACCAATCCTTCCGGTCGTCTGCCGCTGTCATGGGCCAAAAATCTGAATGACTATCCCTGTCATGCCAACGGCAATTATCCCGGCAACCGGGAAGATGATGACCCGCGGGTACGTTACGATGAAGGTATTTTCATCGGATACCGTCATTTTGACCGGACCGGGATCCAACTGCGTTATCCATTCGGCTTCGGTTTGAGTTATTCCGATTTCCAGATGGATCTGCTCAATATTGAACAAACCGGCTTCACCACTCTTGATGCAGCAGTTACCGTTTCGGTAAAAGTTTCCAATATTTCAGAAGTTTCCGGCAGCGAAGTCGTTCAAATCTATGTCGGAGCCGATTCACCGGAATTTGAACGCCCGGTCAAGGAATTGAAAGCCTTTGCCAAAGTCAACCTTGCTCCCGGAGAAAGCAAAGAGGTCAGCTTTGAACTCAACTGGCGGGATTTCGCCTGCTTCCACCCGGAGCATCACCACTGGTGTCTGCCGGAAGGCAAATATAACATTTTCCTTGCCCGCAATGCAAAAGATATAATTGCTTCACAACCGGTGAATTTTTCAGAAAAATGACAATTGATTTTTGACAAATAATAAATGTTGTGCTATGCTTGTTACCCGGTTGTGGAAAAACCGCAAAATAAGTGGGGAATAAAAAAAGGAACATCAAACAATGAAAAAAACTCTCATCCGTATTCACAATTATCATGCTCGGTTTGACTTTGGCTCTCACCGGCTGCCGTTCAGGAGAAGACATCAAAGCTGATGCCGCTCCGGTCATTGAACAGATTTTCTCCAATCTCGGTATTGATGTCGATTGCCAAAACATCTATGACGTTCAGAGAATCGACTCTGACCACTACACTGCCAAAGCAGAGGTTTCCGATGGTGAAGATACCGCTATCCTCAACATCAAAATCACCTACGACAACGATATAGTTATCGTTGAAATCGTAGATTGAACCCCCTTTTTATGCAAAAAAACCGGAGAAAAAACCATTTCCTCCGGTTATTTATTCTTACAGCGACCGGTTATTTGCGGGCCGCTTTGTAGGCTTCGATCGTCTGGGCCAGTGCTTCTGCAAAGGTGTGACCGGGAACAAAGCCGGTGGCTTTGAGTTTATCCACCGCCGCCATGGAGTGCTTGACATCTCCGGCACGCTCCGGCAGATGGATGATTCTGGATTTGGAACCGGTCAGCCGGATGATCTCGGATGCCAGATCATTGATCGTGATACGACCGCCGTAGGCAATGTTGTGGACTCCGGTGACATCATTCATGGCAAAGAACGCATTCGCCGCCACCACATCTTTCACAAAAACAAAGTCACGGGTCTGTTCTCCATCACCGAAAACCGTGATATCTTCGTTATTCAATGCCTTGGCAATGAAGATCGGCACCGCCGCCGCATAGGCACTTTTGGGAT
This sequence comes from Victivallaceae bacterium, assembly GCA_045588835.1. Classification (GTDB taxonomy): domain Bacteria; phylum Verrucomicrobiota; class Lentisphaeria; order Victivallales; family Victivallaceae; genus UBA1784. The sequence continues at coordinate 1,754 of JAZNEV010000025.1, read as the reverse complement.
CCTGACGGGGACCGAAAACATTGAAGTAACGCAGACAGGCAGTCTGCACACGCCCCTCTTTGGTAAACATACCGCAATAGTATTCGCCATCCAGTTTGGTTATGGCATAAGGACTTTTGGGTTCCGGGAACATGGTTTCCACTTTCGGAACCACCGGATTGTCACCGTAGATCGCCGCCGAAGTACTGAAACAAAGTTTTTTCACACCATTTTCCGCCGCCGATTCCAGAACATTAATCATACCGGTATTGTTGATCTCAATACATTCTGTGATCTTGGTCATTGATTCCGGCACACTGATCATCGCGGCCAGATGAAAAACGTAATCCACATCTTTCATCGCTTTGTCAACCGCCGCACGGTCACGGATGTCACCTTCCATAAACTCCACATCAAATCCGGTCAGATTGGCCTTGTAGCCGCTGCGCAGACTATCCAAAACCCGCACATCAGCTTTTCCCTGAAAATGCTCCACCAGATGACTGCCGATAAAACCGGCTCCGCCAGTTACTAAAACCCGCATGATTATACCTCCATTTTTTGAATTGGTGTCATCTATATAATATAGCACCATATCCGTATCATGCAATATGCACAATTTGTGCAAAAGTATGGATTTTTTTATCTTTTTCACCCTTGACACAAGCATCAAAAGGTGATATATTATGTAATTATAACTTTATTTGGTGATGATTTATGAAAAAAGTTGTTCTGGTAAAAGGTGCTTTGCTTTCGATAATGGCCGCAGTTTGTCTGTTGGGAGCCGGTTGTAATTCATTCGGTCCGGATAACAACTATCTGCGACCGGTGGATTTTGTTCATCACCTTAACAGAAACGGTATCAAAGTGGATGCCGTGCGTCCGCTTGACCCCAGACCGCTTTCTGCCGCCGATGCCCTGGAAATAAAGATCGGGGAATCCAATATCGGTGTCTATAAGTATGATATTTCCCGCACTGATCAACGTAACAGATTGGATCGTATCAGACAAAGCAAGCGGGTATATTTTGTGGGAATTCCCTACCCTGTTTACGAAGTTTCCGGTTCGTTTATCGTCGTCGGACTGGATAAACATAAAGACAAAGAGCGGATCCTTGAAGCATTGAGAACATTCAAGTAATACTGCGGCATACAAAACAAAATTCCGGAATAAGGCACATGAATCGATTTCGTCCTTGCCGGATTTTTCAATTCATTGCCCAGACGATCCGCAGCAGGCAAGAGAAAGAAAGGAAAAGAAAATGACGAAAAAGTATGTGTACACCTTCGGCGGCAACTGCACCGAGGGTGACGGTTCCATGAAGAACCTCCTCGGCGGCAAAGGTGCCAACCTCGCAGAAATGGCCAATCTCGGCCTGCCCGTACCTCCGGGATTCACCGTCACCACCGAATGTTGTGTTGACTACTTCAAAAACGGCAACAAACTCCCCGCCGGAGTCGATGATCAGGTCAAAGCCGCCCTCGCCCATATCGAAAGCGTGATGGGTATGAAATTCGGTGATCCGGAAAATCCGCTGCTGGTCTCCTGCCGTTCCGGTGCCCGCAGCAGTATGCCGGGTATGATGGAAACAGTTCTCAACGTCGGACTTTCCAGCAAAACTCTGCCCGGTCTGATCGCTAAAACCGGCAATGAGCGTTTCGCGTACGATGCCTACCGCCGTCTGATCATGATGTACAGCGACGTCGTTATGGAAAAAGCCGAAGGTATCGAACCGGCAGAGGGACAGGCTATCCGCCGTCAGCTGGACGGTATCA
>JAZNEV010000024.1:0-24729 GCA_045588835.1 Victivallaceae bacterium | reverse complement strand
ATTGTCTTCGGAACAATACTCCTGCAGTACTTTAAATACTTTGCGGATGCGTTTCAGTTTGCGGTTGTGAGTTGAAACGGCAATATTCTGCTGTCGCATATAATCGGCATACTGCATCGCTGTTGTTTCTGTAATATCCCGTAGTGTAGCTTGCGGATCATTGACCCATTCCACAAATTCTGCAAAAGTGGATTTGTAAGCCAATGCTTCACTGACAGTATCAGGAGTTGCCCGGTCTGGACTTTTCTCATACTCTTCCCAAGCCTGATAAAGAAGCAGATTCTTTTCCGGGGTTGCCAGATTACGGGCATGTTGAACATGGGCAGCAATAACTTCAGATGAGGTAGCCTGAAGCAGCGGTACATACTTTTCCGCTTCTTTGATTGCCTGCTGTTTGTTGCGGGTTTTCAAACTGATCGCTTTTCTTGCTCCATTGACCTGATAACGGAAGTAGTAGATACCGTTCGGTTCTTTCTGATAGACGGTACCGATCTTGAGTTTGATTTTTTGGAGAGCCATATCGTTTTCCATAATCTATTCCCGGATATAGCTGAAAATGGTCTGTTTTTGCAAGATGAAAACCTCAAACGGTACTAAACGGTACTGTTTGAGGTGAAATAAGCAAAAAAATGGCGGAAGAAGAGGGATTCGAACCCTCGGAGAGTTGCCCCTCGGCGGTTTTCAAGACCGCTGCCTTAAACCACTCGACCATTCTTCCGCAGTCATTCAAATAATTTAACTCCGATTGATGAATTTTGCAAATAATTTTTCGTAAATAATTCCAAAAAGTTCCCATTTTATGTATATAAACAGCGGCACAGTATGATCAAACTGTACCGCTGCTGAAATATTAACCCAATCACATCATTCTGCAAAGGCAGATTTCAACGCCCACAATCCGAGTGCCGGATTGCTGATGTAGAAAATCTCCTCTCCATTGACGATATTGATACCGTCTTTAAGATTGGCAAAGTCGTATTTGGCCATAGTTTCCTGCAAATCGGCATATTCAAAACCGACATTGCGGATCTCCTCTGCGGAAACCTTGCCCCCCGGACAATAGGTAATAGTAAAACGGCCTTCACTTGAACCATGGATCAAATGAGCCGCCGCCCCGAGATTGTTACGCAGATCCTCATTCTCGGCAACCATTTTCAAGGTATTGGGAGTACCTTTATAACCGTATTTACGGATAAGGCGGTCGATTTCCGGATCTTCACCGAACTCCTGCAAGCCCGGAGCCAGCACGATCAGATCTCCGTCATCGGCAATTGCCATACGGGTACGGTAGACCGATTTATTACCCAGCCATGTACTTTTGAATTCTTCCGGATCGAGGTAGACGATCACCTTTTTCAGAGGTTCATCCAAAAGCTGCAAGTTGGTTTCCACACTCAATTTAGCCGCCGCCCGGAAAGCATCATCGCCATTACCGGAGAAAAATCCGCGCATAGCCATTTTGCCGGTCGCTTCATCTCTTGCCATGACCGTCTGCATATAAATAATCGGCAGATCAGCAAGGAAAGTATCCACTCCGTAATTGAATAAACTGCGCACCGGACTGTCAGCGTGGCCCATGATCTTTTCCATATTGGAAACCGCACCGAGAAAGTGGGATTTATTGATCATATCCGATCCGCCGATACCCACCATGATGTTTTTGGTGTAGTTCGCCATGCCGACCACTTCGTGAGGTACGACCTGACCGACAGAAACAATAAGATCATAATTTTCAAATACGATCTTATTGACTTGCACACTTACTTCATAATCGACCTTGCCGCCGGATAATTCACTGATAAATTCACTGGAAGCCGTGCCCATGGTTTTGACCGCATTGCGCCAGTCATGCACCAGAAATTTATCTTTCGGAATATTTTTACCGAACATCAATTCCAACTGGGCATCGCCCATGGCACTGTGCGTACCAAGTGCCGGCATGATATCGACGTGGCACTTATCCGCATAGTTTTCGTAAATGATCTCAGTAATTCTGCCGGCACATGAATTGAGCCGGGTGTGATCCGGCGGCAGGATCAGCATGCGTTTGATTTCCTTGCCGCTTTTGGCGATGGTTTCCAAAACCAGATTCTGCAATTCGCGGTCATTGATAGCGACATCGGCACCGCCCTTTTGCACGTACATAGCCATGATAAAAATCCTTTCCTGAAAAAACGGCGGGCAACACCGCAAATGATGTACCCGCCGCAATCGGCAAAATTTATTTTACGCGGTGTAAGTACCGGCCACGGTAGTACCGCTGTTTTCAGTCCAAGCAGTGTGGTAAAATTCCCCGCGGGCTTTGTCAACACGCTCGTAGGTGTGAGCTCCGAAGTAGTCACGCTGAGCCTGCAGCAGATTGGCCGGCAGATTGGCGGAACGGTAACCGTCATAGTACGCCAGCGCACTGCTGAATGCCGGAACCGGAACGCCATTGGCGATCGCAGTGGCGATCACTTCACGCCATGCCGCCTGACAATTATCGATCACACCATGGAAGAAGTCATCGAGCAACAGATTATCCAAATCAGGGTTCTTGTCAAAGGCTTCTTTGATGCGTTCAAGGAACTGTGCCCGGATAATACATCCGCCGCGCCACATCAGAGCGATTTCGCCGTACTGAAGTTTCCAGCCGTACTCTTTGGCAGCCAGTTTCATCAACTGATAGCCCTGAGCATAAGAGCAGATCTTGGAAGCATAAAGTGCTTTACGGACGGATTCAATAAAGGCTTTTTTATCTCCGGTAAATTTGATTTCCGGACCGCTCAAAACGCCGGAAGCCGCAACACGTTCTTCCTTAATGGCAGACAGGCAACGGGCAAAGACCGCTTCAGCGACCGTCGGAGCCGGGGCACCGAGATCCAAAGCACTCTGGCTCGTCCATTTGCCGGTTCCTTTCTGACCGGCGGTATCAAGGATGATATCCACCACCGGTTTGCCGGTTTCCGGATCGACCTTGCTGAAAATATTGCTGGTGATCTCGATCAGATAACTGTTGAGTTCACCGGCATTCCATTCGGTGAAAACTTCATGCAGTTCAGCGGCAGAAAGTCCGAGAACGTTTTTCATGATCCAGTAAGCTTCACAGATCATCTGCATATCGCCGTATTCGATACCATTGTGAACCATTTTCACATAGTGCCCGGCACCATTGTCGCCCACCCATTCACAGCAGGGCTGTCCGCCGGAAACTTTGGCAGCGATCGCCTGAAACACCGGCTTGATCTCCGGCCATGCTTCAGGATCACCGCCGGGCATCAGAGAAGGACCGAGCAAAGCACCTTCTTCGCCGCCGGAAACACCGGAACCGACGAAACGCAAGCCTTTCTCAGCCAGATATTCAGTGCGGCGGATGGTATCAGGAAAGTGACTGTTGCCGCCGTCAATAAGAATATCACCTTTGTCAAGGTAGGGAATCAACTGTTCCATAAGATCATCCACCGGTTTACCGGCTTTGACCATCATCATGATCTTACGGGGAGTTTTCAGAGAGTTGCAAAGTTCCTCAAGGCTGTGACAGCCGATGAAGTTTTTACCTTTGCCACGGCCGTTGATGAAGTTGTCAACTTTTTCGACAGTACGGTTATAAACTGCCGCACTGAAACCGTGACTTTCCATATTGAGAACGAGGTTCTCGCCCATCACTGCAAGACCGATAAGACCGATATCTGCTTTCTTATCCATGATATAAATTCCTTGATTTAAGGTTGAAAATCAAACTCCGCTGAATGCGGCAAATCCACCGTCGATCGGCAGAACCACGCCATTGATGAAACCGGCTGCTTCATCATCGAGCAAAAAGAGCAACGCACCGACCAGATCTTCAGGCTGGCCGAATTTGCCCATCGGAGTATGAGTCAAAATAGTGTTGCCGCGAGGGGTGAGAGTACCATCAGGATTGGTCAGAAGTGTACGATTCTGATTGGTCAGGAAGAAGCCAGGAGCAATCGCATTGACCCGGATATTGACTTTGGAAAAGTGAACCGCCAGCCACTGGGTGAAGTTGCTGATAGCCGCTTTAGCACCACTGTAAGCAGGTATCTTGGTCAGCGGACAGAAAGCATTCATGCTGGAAATATTGATCACATTGCCGCCGTTGTTTTCAGCCATGTGTTTGCAGAAAACCTGAGTCGGCAGCAAAGTGCCGAGAAAATTCAAATTGAAAACAAAACCGACACCGGCCGGATCAAGATCAAAGAAAGTCGTGATGCCTTCAGCTTTGGCGAGCATATCTTCTTTGGTCAGATACTCTTTACTGGTCGTGCCTTTGGGGTTATTACCACCGGCACCATTGACCAATATGTCACAATGTCCCAAAGCCGCGGTGATCTTGGCTTCCGCCTCCTGCAAACTGGCCAATTCCAGCACGTTGGCACTCAAACCGATCGCCTTACCACCGTCTGCCACGATCTCCGCGGCCACCTGTTCAGCAGCTTCGGCACGCAAATCGAGGATCGCCACTTTGGCTCCGGCGTTGGCCAGAGCTTTGGCCATCACACTGCAGAGAATACCACCGCCGCCGGTAACGACAGCGACTTTGTCTTTCAGGTCAACTTTCATCAACTTTTCTCCTTTTTTTGACAAGTTGTTCTGATGAGTAAAAAATGTTTGCTAATAAAATACCATAGAATCAGGGGATTTTCAAGTTTTCCAGACTGCTTTTTACAAAAGTTTGTTCATAAACTTTACCAACCCGGCAAAAAAACTTATTTTTCCAAATTTTTCCGGTTCATCGAATAGAGTAATGCCGCACAGCAACGGATCACCGGCACCTCAATACCATGATGATCGGCAAGTTTCAAAACGTTGCCGATTATCGCATCGTTTTCCAAAGGACGCCCCGCTTCAAAATCCTGAAGCATACTGGTTTTGTAAGCAGGAAAATGCCGGGTATATTCCAATTGTTCCTCGGCCATGCTTCTATCCAGCGGCACATTGCAGGCGTTGGCAACTGAAATCACCTCATCCATCAGCGTTGAACACAACTGCTCAATACACGCACCATCACACAACTCTCTGGAATCCAGTCCGCCGCCCAAAACCGATACTGGATTGAATGGCAAATTCCACAACAATTTTTTCCAACGCTCCAAAGCGATATCATCAGTTACATCACACTGGATCCCCCCTGCCCGGAAAAGCGAAGCAACTTTTTCACAACAGCCGCATCCTCCGCCGAATCGCCCTATAATCAATCTGCCGCTGCCCCGGTGCAAAAGATGATTGACATCTTTACGCGATACTCCGATATAGGCAACCGCACTGATGATCTCATTATCCGGAAATGCGGCCGCGATCTCATCTTCAATGGCAATACCATTTTGGATCAACATGACCGGCGGATGCCCCGGTCGGTCGGCAACTCCGGCCAGCAGCCCGCCCCGGTCGATTTCCGGAAGTACTTTGGTGGCCATCACGATCAGGTCGATATCAGAAGATGCTTCAGCAGACTTATTCAACACCCGTGCCGGACGGAATGAAAAATCCCCGGCGATACTCTCAACACAGTATCCTTCCCGGACAATTTTATCAAATTCACGGTGTGCCACCACCTCCACTTCAGCACCGCCGGAAGCGGCCCGTCCGCAAAAGTAAACGCCGACACTTCCGGCTCCGATCAATAAAATTTTCATCAGCCGATTCTCTCAATACTTTCAAATATCTTGCTGCCGACCCGGACGACTGTTGATCCGCAGGCAACAGCGACCGGAAAATCTCCGCTCATGCCCATTGACAACAACGGCAAAGCCATATTACAACTTTGGCCGGTCTTTTCATTCAAAATCCGCAAACGGTCAAAAACCGAGCACAACAACGCCTCATCAGCTCCCAAAGGAGCCATCGTCATCAAACCGGAAAAACGGACATTCCGACAAGCCGATGCACAAACGGCGATCTCCGGCAACTCATCCGGGGTCATACCGCCTTTGGATTTTTCGCCGGAAACATTGACTTCCAGCAAAATTTGTGGATTTTTATTTTCTTCACCGGCAATACGATCAAATCTTTCCAATTGCGAACGGGATTCAACCGAGTGAATAACCTGTGCCAGATTGACCACTTTACGGATCTTATTGGACTGTACCGGTCCGATAAAGTGCCAAATGATATCTTTGGGCATGACTGCAACTTTCATTGCCAATTCCGGCTCCCGGTTTTCAGCGAATTCACGGATACCGAAATCATACAACTCCATCAAAACCGGAACCGGTACCGTTTTGCTGACCACCAGTAACTTTACATCACTGATTTGACGGCCGCTTTTTATACAGGCTTTTTCCAATTCGGCTTTCACCGCCAGATAGTTGTCGATAACCCGGCTCATTTGCTTTCCCCGACCGGATTATTGAGAAATTTTTTCCGGTGTTCCGGAGGCAATGCGGTTATTTTGGTGCCGGGAGGCAGACTTTCCGCCAACCACACGTTACCACCGATGACCGAATTATCTCCGATGGTAATATCCCCCAACACCGATGCTCCGGAGTAGATCGTAACATTATTACCGACCGTGGGGTGTCTTTTATTGCCTTTGATCAGCATGCCACAGGCGTTTTTCGGGAAGTTGGCTGCTCCGAGAGTGACCCCCTGATAAATACGGACATTGTTTCCAATGACTGCGGTTTCTCCGATCACCACGCCGGTACCGTGATCAATGAATACCCCCTCCCCGATCCTGGCTCCGGGATGGATATCTATACCGGTAACAGAATGAGCATATTCAGTCATCATCCGGGGGATCAGCGGTACATTCAAAACATACAACTCGTGAGCAAGCCGCTGAATGGCGATCGCCTTGACTCCGGGATAACTTAAAATTATCTCATCGTAATTTTTAGCCGCCGGATCACCGTTATATGCGGCTTTAACATCCGATTTCATGATTTCACGGATCGCAGGCAGACGTTTGATCATCGCCAGAGATAATTCATCACATCTGGAGTTGCATCCGTGATCACACGTGTCACATTCATCCCCGCTCATCCGGTGCATTGCCCGGGATATCTGATCCGACAATTCTCTCATGCAATCGCCCAACAGAACTGCGGCAGACGGATAAGTTCCGGCCCGGTCAAATCCGGGAAAAATCAATTCCAATAATTTTTCGGTAACGGCAACAACTTCACTGCGACGGGGCAAGCTGTCACCGCCGGCATCATTCACGCCGAAACCGTCAGCATAACTTTTCTGCAATTCAACATGGATTGCATTCAAAGCATTTCTTTTTTCCAACCGATTCATACAAGACCTGCTCACTCAATATTCTGTATCTGTTCGCGGATTTTTTCCATTTCCGCTTTAAAAGCCACTACCAGCACCGATGCACCGGCCACTGCCGCCTTATTTCCCAGCGTAGTGATCTCCCGGAAAATTTCCTGTGCCAGAAAATCCATGTTACGGCCGACTGCCTCTTTGGCCTCAAGGAACGCCCTGAACTGCTTGAAGTGGCTATCCAAACGGGTCAGTTCTTCAGTAACATCACCCTTATCCACATAAAACAGCACCTCTCGCATCAATGCCGGATCATCGGCACTTACCGGAAGTTTCTCATTAGCCAGACGGTTCAGTATCCGCTGTTTGGCCAATTCCGGATACTTCGCGGTGATTTCAGTCAGTTCCCGGTGCCACACTTCGAGTTTTTTCAATCTGGCCAAAAGGTCTTTTTTCAATGCTTCCCCCTCGACACTGCGCATACGCATGAAATCATCCAATGCTTCACGCAATGCCGATTCAAAAACAGTACTCAACTCATCACTGTTGTCATCGTGAGCCGAAGATACGACCACCCCCGGAATAGTCAGCAACGATTCGACTGCCACATCCGGAGTCATATTAGCCCGGCTGCGTGCGGCATGACACTCGCCGATCAATTTATCCAACAATGCCCGATCGACCTCAAGCAAAGAAGATTGGCATTTGGCAATATTCAAAGTACAGCGCACCTGCACTGAACCTCTGGAAATGACTGCGGCCACCATCTTACGGCCATTTATTTCCAAAGCCGCCAGATCCTGCGGCAGAGAAAAACGCATTTCCAACTGTTTGCGGTTCACCGAAGATATCTGTACCGTAAGTTTTGCTCCGTCAGCACAAACCGCTTCACCGCGGCCGAATCCGGTCATACTTAAAAGCATATCAATTTCCCTCCCCGGCAATTTCACTGGCCGGCAGGGCTTCCAATCCCTGATCCGGTGTCATGACCACTGCGGTAACATGTTCATCCAATTCAGTTTTATCCATAATTTGAGCCATCTGGATATTCCAGTTGACCATTCCTTCATCTGCCAAACCGGCAAAAACCAAAGCCTTGCCGTTACCCAGAAGCCACACCAGAGAATACTGGATCTTCCCGGCAGCTCCGGCACGCAGTTTATCCACATCCGCAGTCTCAAGATTTCCCTGCAGATCGAAATTCAACTCAAAGTCGGTACGCATAAGGTACGGGAATGTAAAACGAACCGTATTTATATCAGCGGGATTCATGTCAGCAAAAAAATTGTTCTGTGCATACAAACGGGCCAATCCGGCCGGAGCAGCCAATACCGGAGTATGACTGTGATAATTGCGAACCAGCACCCGGTTGGGCTGCCACCCATCCATCCGCGGTCCGGAAACTCCGAAAACCATATAAAGATTTTCTCTGCCGGGAATGATCCAGGTAACGCAGATCTGCCGCAATTCGCTGGTCAAATGCTCCTTTTTACTGCTTATACCGGCTTCGCCGAGAGCCGGAGCGTGCAACAGTACCGGCGTATTGAACCGCACGAAATTGATCTCCTCAGAAGTCAGATCACTGCAATTGGCCAAAAGATAATCTCTGGCCCTTTCCACCGCCCTGGTCTGATAGTAAATATCCGAACGGCATCCGGCGGCAATCGCAGCCAGAGCCAACACCAAAACATATCTTTTGATCATAGTCAGCTTCCCTTGTATTTGTGTAAAACAATTTGTCTTTTATATAAAGATACCATTTACTTGCGAAAAGTTCAATCGTTTCAGTTGATTTTTGAAAAAAAAACACTATTTTATAGTAAAAAAACAGCAATCAGGGTGACAAAAAGTGAAAAAAGTATTTTTCGGCGGAAGTTTTGATCCGCCGCATTACGGACATCTCGGCGTAGCCAAAGCTGCCATTGCTTCCGGCAGATGCGATGAAGTAGTCTGGTTCCCGGCGGCTTCTCCGCCGCATAAACTGCACGCAAACAGAGCATCTTTTGACGATCGTTTCAACATGGTCAAACTGCTCATTTCCGGTGAAACCGGTATGAGTGTTTCCGATTTTGAGAACAAAATAGATTTTTTTCCGTCATACACGATCGATGTACTGAATAAACTGCAAATCGAAACCGGAGAAAAATTCAGTCTTTTGATCGGAGCAGACAGTCTGATGGCTTTACACACCTGGCACCGGGCAAAAGAGTTGGTCAAAAACGTGGAAATAATCACCTACCCCCGGATCAATCATCCGGTTTCACTGGAAGAACTCAAAGTATTCTGGGAGCCGGACACCGCCGAAAAACTTTACCGAAGTGTGATTCCGGGAACTTTTTTTGAAATATCTTCAACCGAAGTGAAAAATTCAATGGAAAAAAACTGTTTCCGGCATCATATTATAAAAGATGCAGTATTGCCTGCACCGGTTGCCAATTACATCCGGGAACATGGTCTTTACCAAACCGGAGATATCAGGAAAGGATAATTATGACTGTGGAAAAAACAAGAATGGAAAAAGCCAAAGAATTAGCCGATTTCTGCATCCAGTGTGCTGAAGATAAAAAAGCTGAAAACCCGACTCTGATCAAACTGCCGGAAACCTCCGGTGTGGCCGATTATTTCGTTATAGTAACCGCCAATTCAGAACCGCATCTGCTGGCTCTGGCTCATCACATCGAGCGTCAGGTCAGAGATGTGTTTCAACAGCGGGTGCTTTCCGGTGATGACAACAATCCCGGCGGCTGGGTATTGCTGGACTTCAATACCGTTATCGTACATCTGATGCTGCCGGAGATCCGGGACAAGTATCAATTGGAAACACTCTGGGGTAATGCAAAATAACCTCCGTGGAGCAGTCTTATGAAGCACTTTTCACATTGGGATGAATTTCAATGGGAGAACGAGATCCGCAGGCATGAAAACAATGTTGCCTGTTTCTTTCAGGATCTTGTTTATTGCCTTGATTTGCCCGTCGGAGATGTGCAATTCGATCCGCTTTCAGATCCGCAAAACGGATTGCAGAATGATCCGGTAAGCACCGGACAGATCAATGCTCTGAAACAGTGGATGAGTGATCATGATGAATTTGATGATGACGAAAATGAAGATGAAGCCGGTCAGTTATCCGATGCTGAACCGCGCCGTCCGGTTTGCTTTTCCAGTGTTGATGCCCTCGATGCTCTGGCGGTGCAATGGAATCAGTTTGCCGCCGGTATCACCGAAGAAGACATATTCACGTTTGTTCTCGGCATAAATTGTGCCTTTGCCAAATTACTTGCCCGTACCGCCGACTTTACCGAACCCGGCGAAGACTGTACTGTGCCTCTGCTGATCACCCTCGGAAAAAGAGCAGTGAATGACTTGGAAGATCTGGTTGACCGTCTGAAAGAATGTAAAAACATTTTTCCGGAGTACGATATCTTTGATTACCTCATCAATCGTCTGGCTCTGATACGCGATCAATTAGTCGACAGACTCAATATTCTGCGTAAAGAATCCTGAATATCCTTTACAAACAGATGCCGATAACTCCAAGCAGACACACGATCAGAGCTGCGATCTGTTTCAAAGAACGCTTTTCCCTTAAAAAAACGATTGAGTAGAACTCAAATACCAAAAGACAGGAACACACCATCACCGGATAAGCGATCGCCCCGGCATTGATATCTGCCAGCATATTCATCCCCGGATAAAGAAACAGAAACGAGAAAATAAGATTGGATAATCCACCGAGAGCTGCCATTTTCCAAACTTTGCTTTTCCCCGCCTGAAAAACCAGTATACCGCAAAACTCCCGGAACCGCCCTGCCCTTATCAGCCAGCAACCGGGAATCAAGCCGAAAGCAAATGCCGCCGTGCGCCACATCGGGGGTATCTTGTCTGCTTCCGGGAAATAGGAGGGCAAGTTGCTCAAGGTCTGGCTGACACCTGTTGCCAGAAACGCCAGTAATGCAAAAATTTTCCACCCTTTTGAACTGCTGTTCTTTTCATCCCTGCTGCCAAACATTATCAAACTGATAATGATCAGTAAAAATCCCGCAGTACGCAACCAGCCGGATGGCACTTTGAAGAAGATCACGCCAATTACAAAAGGGAAAATAAATCCGGATTGAGTCATCGTCCATACCACACCGTTTGGACCGGTCTGCATGGCTTTTGACATAAATTCCAACTGGCAGCAATTGACAATCCCGCAAACGACCAGCACTCCGCAACCGATCAGCCAGCCTTTTAAAGAAGCATCGGGGATCCCCATGACACAGGCAATGATACCGCTGCACAAAAATTCGATCACGGTACAAATAAAAATCAATGCTGTAACATCAATCCCGGCCTTGGGGGCTTTGCCCATTAAATAACCGAATACACACCATCCGGCACCGACCATAAGCATCGAGCCGATCCCCAAAAGCAGTTCCAGATCATTCATTGGCAGTTTTCCTCCAATCAAAGCAGATTATCTTCTTTGACCACTCCCGGAACCTGATAATCAGTTTCATCAAAACTGCTCTTGTTGTGAGAAAGCACCAATCTGACCAACGAGGGGATCGGCAATGTAGTCACGATGGAAAGAATGATGATCGCATTGAAAAAGTTCTCATTGAGCAATCCCAGATCCTTACCGATTGCTGCCGCCGCCAAAGTGGCCGACAACTGCGGCACCGTCATAAGACCGGCCGCCACACCTTGAGCATTGTTGAATCCGCAAATCCGCATGGCACTGTAACCAGAAATCATTTTACTCAAAATAAGTCCGGTCACAGTCAATCCCACGATCATCCAACTGCCGGAGTTTTGAAATGCCGTAAAATCCGTTTTCATACCTATCGACACGAATAGAAACGGGATCAAAAAACCGTATCCGATACTTTCCATGCGTTTGAAAAGCAGCATATCCCGCTGCTGAACCACCTGCGACAAACCGAGTCCGGCAATGAATGCTCCCACTACCAGATTGATCCCCAGCAATTCTCCGACGATGACCGTAGCCAGAATCACCAACAGAACGAAAGTGATCAACACATCTTCTCCCGGATGAAAATACTTTAACAGAAATTTTCCGGAGTAGTAAACCAACACCATGGAAATCACCAGATATGCCAGCACTATCGCCAGAAATACCGGCACAAAACTGTTGCCGAAAAGATCTCCGCTCATGTGATCAAAGATCGACAAAGTTCCATTGACCACCGAATGGGATACTTGCATCGCCTTACGGTGCAATTGCACACTTACCGCCAGCAGCACGATACTGGCAATATCGGTAATCACAGTGGAAATCAGCACCGCTGCACCGAAACGGGTCTTGCTCAATTTCAACTCCCGCATCACCGGAAAAACAATACCGACCGAGTGAGAGGCAAACAATGAAGCGTAAAGCAGTTTTCCGGCCAGATCTTCCGGTTGAAAATACCAGTATACCCAATAGCCGGCCACAGCCGGTATCAGAAAGGTGAAAATACTTAAAATTATCACCGGTTTGCGGACTGATTTGATCAATTTGAAGTCAGCTTCCATACCGGCCAACGCCATCAACAGCATCAATCCGAGCGAACCAAGCGAATTGATAATCACATTGAAACTTTCAGTAGTCTGGGCCGCAGTAGCCGCTTCCTGTCCCGGAGTACCCAGAAAACTCAACGCTTGAGAAATGATCCTGACCAGATCGATACCGATACCGGTCGGTCCGATAAGCATACCGACCACCAGCAGAGAGATCACCGTAGGGATATTGAATTTCCGTAAAACAAAAGGAACCAATCCCATAACACCGGTAAACGCCAGAAACAATATTAAAAATGCACCGTCATTCATTACAAAAATCTCCATATTGATCAAGACAAATTTTCATCTTATTAATATAGGACACCCTCAACTTTTTTTCAACTTAAATATCCGGCGAATTTGATACTTTCGCAAAAAATCTGTTTGGAAATTGTTTTTATTGCATTTCCGGTGTATATTATAAAGACGTTTTTAATTTCAACCCCAGAAAAAAGATTTATCACACAATGAATGATTTGCCGGAATTCCGTGCGCTCGGCATCGCTGAAGAACTCATCCCTGCCCTGATCGCCAAAAATTTTCAAACCCCGAGTGCTATCCAGAGCCTGGCCATACCGCTGCTCCTTTCCGGAGAAAAAGACCTTATCGGCCAGGCTCTTACCGGTACCGGAAAAACGGCGGCTTTCGGTCTGCCGGTGATCCAGACCATCTCTCCGGGAAAAAATAAACCGCAGGCTTTGATCCTCGCCCCGACCAGAGAGTTATCGATCCAGATTTCCGATGAATTGAATTCTCTGGCCGGAAACAAACCGTTGCGGATCATCCCGCTTTACGGAGGTCAATTGATCACCATCCAAATGGATGAATTGAAACGGGGTGTCGATATCGCAGTGGGTACTCCCGGCCGCATCATGGATCTTTACCGCCGGGGCAAAATCGAACTGGATGAGTTACAGTTTGCCATTCTCGATGAAGCAGACGAAATGCTGGATATGGGATTTATCGATGATATCCGGGAAATACTGGGGTTGACCAATCCGGATAAGCGGATGCTCATGTTCAGTGCGACCATGCCGCCGGAAATCATGGAGATCGCCGCGGAATTCATGCGTCCGGAATATGAGATAGCACGCACCGGAAATGCCGGAGCGACCAATACCGACCTTACCGAGCAATACTATCATGAGGTCAAACGTGAACATAAACTCTATGCCCTCACCCGTCTGATCGATGCCAACAGCGACCTCTATGCCATGGTGTTCTGCCGCACCAGAGCCGATGTGGATGAAGTCACCGAGAAACTCCACGCTCAAAATTACCGGGCCGAGGCACTCCACGGAGAGATTTCCCAGGCCCAGCGTCTGCGGGTGATCAACGGCTTTAAAAAACGCAAATTTCCATTGCTCATCGCCACCGATGTCGCCGCCAGAGGTATCGATGTAAACGACCTGACTCACGTGATAAATTACTCTTTACCACAGAATTCAGAAATTTACATCCACCGTATCGGACGCACCGGACGGGCCGGAAGGCACGGTGTTGCCGTTTCCTTTGTCACTCCGGGAGAAAAACGCAAACTCAAATTCATCGAAAAAGATATCGGCAATGAGATCCCCCGCAAAGAATTGCCCACAATCTCCGATATCATTGAAAATAAAAAACAGATATTTGCCGAAAATATCGCTCTTTTACTGGAAACCGGCGAAGCAGAGCCTTATCTCAACTTTGCCGAAGAACTCTGTACGCTGGGCAGTCATCCGGCCGAGGCACTGGCAGCCATGCTCAAAATGCACTTCAAAAATGAATTGCTTGCGGAAAGTTACCAGCAATTCGGTTCTCCGGTAAAAAAAGATCAGAGCAATATGAAAAAACTTTTGCTCTTTGCCGGCAGAGCAGACGGCATAACCGTGCCGGCATTGCTCCGGGAAATCTGTGACCGAACCGGGATCCGCAGCAATCAACTGGGAAAAATCATCTGCCGTGCAGACAAAACCTTTATCCATGCAGAGCCGGGGGATGCGGAAAAGATCCTCAAAACCTTTGCCGGGGATAAGGAGTGGCGTTTCAAATATGATGAACCTTTTGAAAAACGTGCTTCGTCAAAAAACAAAGAACGCCGCAACGATACCGCAGAAAAAAAAGCCGGTAAAAAAAAGGTCAAAACTCACAAACCTCTGCGTGAAGAGTTTTTCAAATGGATCGCAGATTCCGAATAAAACGCCAAATTTCCTATATCCGGCTACTGTAAAAAGTTGCCGGATATTTTTATATTTTTTCAATATATATTTTTTTGCCGCTTGAAAAATCTGAAACTTCGGATAAATTATCTTTCAGCGGGACACTTAACTTCATTCCCGAAAAAAAAAAAGAAAGGATTTTTAAGATGAAAAGAAAATTTTTCTGTGCAGCCATCGCCGTGTTTGCCCTGACATTCATCCTGTCAGCCGGTGATCCGGCCCGGGCTAAATTCAATGCCACAGTCAGCCAAGTCGATACCGGTGGGGAAATGCTCTATTATCAGGATAATCAACCGGCTGCCAGATTTTTCAACAACACGCTCCCTGCCATTTTCCGGTTGATTTTTGCCGATGAACCATTTGAAGCAACCGCAAACAATGCTGTTGCATCTGTTGTCAGATTGATAAATGCCGGAGCATTTCAGGCCTTTGCCCACAGTTCGATTCAAGTTGCTCCGGAAACCTTTGTTTACAAAGGCTTCACCCTGACCGATATGAAAGCCAAAAGCATTTTTATCGATCCGTCTTTGGCCAATCATCCGCTGAATTTGACCGCCTTGCCGGCAGATACCCGGCTCGCATTCAAATGTAAAGTAAACTTCGGTCATGTTTTCGACATGGTCTACGCTGAACTCAAAGCCAGTTCAGACCCCAAATTTCAGGAAATCGCCGCCGCGATCGAACAATTCAAACAAGCCGGATTCGATATCCGTCAGATGTGTGCTTCAGTCGATGGCGACATCGAAATTCTTGTCACCGGCACTACCTTGGCTGATGCCGGTATCCGTGTTAGCATACCGGATAAAAACGGTTCCATCTCTCTCATTCTCAAACGTATGATCCCCCCGGCAGACGGAGATATCGTGGCCCGCATCCCATCTCCAATCGGTGAAATCATTGTACTTTATCAGGATGGTAAAATCACCGCCTCCAATCAGTCCAGACTGCTCAAGGCACCGGAAGCCACGCTTGCCCAATCCGACGGTTTCCAGAAGTTATTCAAGTATGTTCCGGATAACGGTTTCGGCTATTTCCTGCTCGATATCCCCAATGAAGTCATCACCCAGGTCAGAGCCGCCATGGATGAGGAATTCCAGCCCATTTTTGATTTGCTGGTCAAACCGTGCCAATTGGTTTCAGTCTTTCAGGTAAAAAACAACGGCTTTTACACCGTTGCCGCATCTGATTTTTCATTCTTTCAGTTGGCCCAATCCATTCAGGTCGGAGCGATCATAACCCCGGCTCTGATCGCCCTTCCTGCCCTCAACAGTGCAAGAGAACGGGCCAGAAGTGTCCAATGCCAGAATAATATGCGTCAAATCGGCACGGCGATCCTGATGTACAGCAATGATCACAACGATCAATTGCCGGCCCGGCTTGATCAACTCAAAGACTATCTGTCAAATCAGGATGAGTTGTTTGAGTGCGGCATAATCTATTTCGGTTCTCCGCTTAAAGTTTCTCAAGTCCGCAATCCCGGCACTCTTCCGATCGCCGTTTGTCCGATCGCCGATTCTGATAGTGCAGTCGTCCTGATGCTTGACGGACACATAGAAAACCTTTACGTCGGAGAAAACAATATCATTGATGCATTGACCGAGAACTACTCTCTTGATCAGGAAACCGCCGCCTATATCTCCCAAAAACTCAATGAGCAAAAATAATTATGAAAAACATTCCCAAAACAATTTGGCCGGGAGGTACTCAATTGGCCCCCGTACCGGCAGTACTGGTCGGTTGCGGTGACGGCAAAAACTTCAAGTACAACTGCCTGACCGTGGCTTGGGCCGGAACTCTTTCCAGCAATCCGCCGATGATCGGTATAGGAGTCCGTCCGGAGCGTTACTCCCGCGGCCTGATTGAGAGCAGCGGTGAATTCACCGTGAATATGTCCACTGTTGCCATGGCCAAAAAAGTGGACTATTGCGGCGTAGTTTCCGGACGTAACGTGGATAAATTTGCCGAGTGCGATTTCACTCCGGTTGCCGGAAGCAAAGTTGCCGCGCCGGTCATTGCCGAGTGTCCGCTGTCATTGGAGTGCAAAGTAAAACACTCCATCAACCTCGGCACCCACATCCTTTACATCAGCGAAGTGGTCGCGGTTCAGGTCACAAGTGAATTCATTGATGAAAAGAATCACTTTGATATCACCAAAGCGGATCTGCTGGCTTATGCCCACGGCAATTATATGTCTCTGGGCAACGTGGTCGGGACATTCGGTTTTTCAGTCAAAAAGAAATAATTGACCAAATTTCACTCTCCCTGCGATATTTTACCGCAGGGAGTTTTTTATACATATTGGTCAAGATCATTGATCAATTTAATCAAAGCATCTCTTATTTCCGGTTCCTCTTTTCCGGCAAAACGACGCATAATCAAAATAAATACAATCGCAAGAATACCCATTGCCGCCAACGGCAATAACAGAAAATAATTCCCTGTGCATACTGCCATCACCATAAAAATGAGCAGCAAACCGAACCATGTCACAGTTAAATATTTAAATGCGGTATTACACTTTCCCTCAAGCCGGATAAGTGTATCATTTTCACGGCGTTCCAAAGTAATATAAAAATTTTGCCGCACCGAATTTCTCATCCACAATACCGGATACAGATACATTCTGTCTTTTTTGTCATAAAAAAGAAAAATGACATCTTTTTTCTGCGGCAGAAAAAACCAGTTTTCCGCCGGACAACTTTTCCGCAATGCCGTTACCACCTCATCAGGAGTCAATGTTGTTTTCAGTACCAGATCCATAAACGCTCTCTCCTCCATCTTCTGCAATAAATAATATAATGCATCCGCAGTAAATTTCAACAACTTTTTCAACTTGAAAAAATTCCAAAGCATATTATGTTGGTGTATTCAGAGGAGGAGCGATCTTATGAATCACAAAATGTTCTGCTATCAATGCCAGGAAAGCTGTCATAACACAGGTTGTACTTTGGCCGGAATGTGCGGCAAAAATGCCGTTACCGCTCATATAATGGATGAATTGATCTGTCAATTGAAAATTCTGTCTCTTGCCCGACCGGCTGATAAAGAACTGGGCCGCTTGACAGTACAAACACTTTTCATGACCGTTACCAATACCAATTTTGATCAGAAAACACTTACCGAAAGACTGGAACATCTTAAAACTTTGAATCATGATGCGATCCTCCATGTACCTGCCGGAGTATTGTCATGTACCGATGAAAATCTCCGCTCTCTGCGGGAATTGATCCTGTACGGATTAAAAGGAATTGCCGCCTATACTGAACACGCAGCGATCCTCGGTTTTGAAGATATGAGTATATATTCATTCATTTTCCGGGCCCTTGCAGCCACAGTCAATGATGATTCTCTGCCAATGCTGATCGATCTGATCGATGAAACCGGAAGTTATGCAGTTAAAGCTATGGCTCTATTGGATCAGGCCAATACCAACCGCTTCGGCACACCACGGATCAGCAAGGTAAGAACCGGAGTTAACAACCGGCCGGGAATTCTGGTTTCCGGTCACGATCTGCTTGACTTGAAAGAACTGCTGGAGCAAACTGTCGATTCCGGTATAGATATTTATACTCACGGCGAAATGCTTGCGGCACACTATTATCCGGAATTACAAAAATTTCCCCATTTGTACGGCAATTACGGCAATGCGTGGTATCATCAAACCAATGAATTTGCTTCATTCAAAGGACCGATCCTGATGACGAGCAATTGCATAACTCCGGTAAGTTCCAAATACAGTTCCAGAATATTTACCACCGGCATGGCCGGTTTCCCCGGAATACCGCATATCGCCGACCGGATCAACGGCAAACCGAAAGATTTTTCTGCTGTTATCGCTCTGGCAAAAACTTCTCTGCCGCCGGAGGAGTTGGAAAACAGTTACATTACCGGCGGTTTTGCCCACGGTCAACTCGAATTGTTTTTTGAAAAAA
Organism: Victivallaceae bacterium; assembly: GCA_045588835.1. Lineage (GTDB taxonomy): Bacteria > Verrucomicrobiota > Lentisphaeria > Victivallales > Victivallaceae > UBA1784. Next base: position 5,843 of record JAZNEV010000024.1, on the reverse strand, counting down.
TCGTCGATGCCGTCAAAGCCGGATGCATAAAAAGATTTATCGTCATGGCCGGATGCGACGGAAGACATGATTCAAGAGAATATTACACCAAAATAGCTGAACAATTGCCGCCTGATACCATAATACTGACTGCCGGATGTGCCAAATACCGTTACAACAAACTTGATCTTGGTAATATCTGCGGCATCCCGCGTGTCCTTGATGCCGGCCAGTGCAATGACTCCTACTCTCTGGTGGTGATCGCATTGAAATTGAAAGAATATTTCAAACTCGATGATGTAAATAAACTGCCGCTTTCCTTTGACATTGCATGGTATGAACAAAAAGCGGTAGCCGTATTGCTGGCACTACTGGCTTTGGGATTCAAAAACATCCGGCTCGGCCCGACACTTCCGGCATTTCTTACTCCGGCAACGGCCAAATTGCTGACAGAAAAATTTAATTTGCAAGGCATAAACGATCCGGCGGATGATATCGCCGCCATGCTCGCCGGAGCATGATCATCAGCGTACCGAACGCATAGTTTGCGGCAGACTGCGGTTGCGGCGGTAGATCGCCCGCATCCGCCGGAATCCTGCTCCGTAAACCGGATCAGTGGAGGTTTCTTTTCTCCGGTTGAGAAAACTGTTGCCGATCCGGGCATTGAAAAGAGAAGCGACCAATTCACAAAATCCTTCTTCGCTGACTTTATCCTGAACACTGCCGACGTTATGCCGGATATGATCATGGGTCAACTCATGCACCAATGTATCGATCAACATTGCTCTGGGCATATTGCTTAAAACATATATACGGCAACGTTCATCCACGGTTTCCCGCTCCTGACGGCCATCAGAAGCCGTTCTGACCCGTTCCTGTTTATGATAACGCATCAATCCCATCTGACTGCCGGATGAGGAACGCAATTCAGGAGGAGTGAGCCGGAGCAATTCATTGAGATCGACGATGTGCAATTCAATATCATGATCTTTATCATAGCCGTACAGCCGTGATAGTTCACGGCGTAAGTGGTTGAATATCCGCCGTATCTCCCGCTGATCCATTACCGCACTTTCCCGGCACTCCCGGCAAATCCGGCGGCCGTCAGGCAGTGCCGGATAGTTATCCGGCATCGCACAAAAGAAACACCCCGGCAAAGAACGGCAGCGGTGGCAATACATATGTTCCCGGCCGAAATTGTTGCGGACCGTAAAAATTTCCTCAAGCCCATTCTGACAGACAACACACTTGAAAACCTGATACAGACACTCTTTACTGCAAAAATGCCGTTCTTGAATGGTATACATCTGCTGACACGGTTCTTCACACACTTCACACTTTGGCAGTGTTTCCAGAAAACATTCTCTTGAGCAGTAATCCTGACCGGAAGCCCGGAAATACTGCCCGTGGATCTTCCGCCGACAATTACTGCACTCCATAGCACAGATGATCAGCGGTATGACCGATGATAAAACGGTGATCAGCAGTGTATGTTTTTTCATTTTCCCCGCATACGTTCGTTGGTCATGGTTTGGAAACGTTTCAAAGTCACATTTGAAATCATCGGTTCTCCACGGAAAAAGCGATCAAATTCATCGAGAATGTATGGCAAAAAACGATCCCGGCCGGTAAAACCGGCATTGTGCGGAGTAAGAATGACATTATCCAGATCGTTAAAGGGGTGTTCTTCCGGAAATGGTTCACTGGTAAATACATCCAAAATGGCATTGATCCGGCCGGTCTGCAATTCGGCGATCAACTCATTTTCTTTGCTCAGTCTGGCCCGACCGCCATTGACAAAGGTGGCACCGTCTTTCATCATGGCAAATTCTTTTGCCCCGATCCGCTCAAAATTTTCGGCAGTAACTCCAACCAGACAATGAAATACATCGGCCTCCTGCAAAGCCTCTTCCAAAGAAACTTTTTTTGCTCCGTAAGCAGCCAATTCCGCTTCCGAAGCATGACTGGAAACGATCAAAATCCTGCCGGGATTGAGCGGTGCCAGAAATTTGAGCAGATGTCTGGTGGTATCTCCCATGCCCCAGAGGGCGATGGTCATTTTTTTGATATCCTGCATATTGTATGCTTCAGCCCAATTCATCCTCCCTGCCCGGTCAAGTTTGGCATAACAGGTCAAATTACGCTGGGCCAGAAGCGTGGCCAGAAGCGACCACTCGGCTACAGCCTCGGCCATAACACTGTTGGCCCCGGTGACTTTCACCCCCGTTTCAAAAGTGGATTCGTTGACAACAGCCACCACTGAACCGGCACAGTGACCGATGACTTTGACCTTGGGAGCGGCTTTCAGAAATTCAGCAGAACAAACCGGTGAACGCCAGGTGGTGATCAAACCGTCATACTCCGGAAGCAGTTGGCTCCAGTCAATATTTTCCACATCTCCGTCTTTAGCCGGAAAATCGATTTGAAAACCATATTTTTCAGCTTTAGCCATGCCGACTTCATTCCAGAACATCGGATAATGCTTCTGATAAGCATTGAGAAAGAGTATTTTTTTGACAGACATTTTTTCTCCTTCATACATTACTTCTGTATTGATATTAACATACACCTGTTTTCAACTTTTGCAAAGAAAATATATAAATCTTCTTGAATTTTTACCGTACTCAGTTTATAGTATGTCAGGAATTTTTCAAAACCGAAGTAATTATCATGAATAATACACCGTTGACTGTATACTTTGCCGGGGATCTCTTTGACAGCAAAGATCTGGGCGGCAATCTCATGCTGGCCGATGCCATTGAAAAAGAATCCTGCGGCCGTTATCTGATCAAACTGCCGCAGGATGGCGAATGTGAAGTTACTGCCCGCACTTCCCGATCGATCCGGGATGCCGATTTTGATATGCTTTTAAGTTGCGATGCCATCATCGCCAATTTTGACGGCCCGGATTTGGATTCCGGTACTGTGGTGGAATTCTGTTTTGCCAAAATGGTGGATATGCCGGCAGTGTTGCTGCGCACGGATTTCCGTAACAGCGGCGATCAAACCCTGCCGGATGGGTGTCCGTGGAATTTGATGTGTTCCCATTATCCCAGAACAGAGGTACGTCACATCAACGGCATGGTGCTGTATCATGAATGCAAACAAAATTCCTCCGATGCCAGAGCAATGCTCAATTGCTATTACAGCAAGATTGCCCAAACCGCAGTTGAAGCACTGGATAAAGCCTTTGCCGCAGAATCATGGTTGACGGTCGAAGAATTACCCAGTCAATATGACCGGGCAGTAAGAAGCATCGGCGGCGATGTCAGCAAATTGCTCACTCCGGAAAAATTGCAGAAAATAATCCGGTGCAAAGCTGATTCAGGGATTTACCTGAAATAAAATTACGGATATTGATGTACGTCAGATGCGATAATTTGGCTGTGGCAAATGATTATGCCACAGCCGGTTATTTTTATTAAATCGAGCATTTCACCCATCCGGCATAAACAGCCAGATACCATGACGCACCGAGGATCAGCCAGAGTATCACCCCGAGCAATACCGGGCGCAAGCCCAATTCTTTGAGCTTTTCCCGGTTCAAATTTGCCCCGATGAAAAAGAGTGTAAGGATCATCAGATATTTGGATATCTCTTTGATCCATCCCCCTGCCCCGCGCAAAACCGGCAGCCAGGTCACCAGTGCGGCGGCAATCAGAAATCCGGGAATAAACCACGGTATTTTCAATTTGAATGTCCGCTTTTCGCCTTCCTCTTTATCTGCGATAAAGCATGACAGAAATACCGTTACCGGCACTATCCATAATGCCCTTGCCAATTTCACCACCGTACCGATCTCCAATGCTTCATCGCCATATTGAAAACATGCACCGACTACCGAACTGGTATCATGTATAGCCAATGCCGCCCAGAAGCCGAATTGTTCCTGCGAAAAACCGGAAAGATGACCGATCGTGGGAAAAATCATCAGTGCAACCGCATTAAGTGCAAAGACCGTTGCCGATGCCATGGCGATCTCATGTGCTTTGGCTTTCAATGCCGGAGCGGCGGCGGCAATGGCACTGCCGCCGCAAATCGAAGTGCCGACACTGACCAGAAAAGTGGCATTTTTCGGCAGTTTCAAAAATTTACCCAGCATTGCCCCCAAGGCGATACCGGCAACAATACCAATGAGCGTATAAACAAATCCACTGCCCCCGGCATACAGCACTTTGATCAAATCCATACCACACCCCATGCCAACGATCGTTGCTCCCAGCATAAAAGAGGTGATTTTGGATGTATAACAGGCAAAAGGATTTCCCCAGGTGACGGCAAATAATATTCCGCACAATACCGCAACCCCCGGAGCCCAGTTGCGAAACGGACTCCACAGCCACGGAACCAGTAAAAATGCCACCGCCAATACTGCAAAACAAATTTTTCTTAACATTTGCTCACTCTCTTATATAATCTCATATAAAACAAGAGCGCCGGAACAACTCCAACGCTCTTTGTTGATTACGCTTTTATTGCTTAAAGGTTTTTAAGCATATTGAGCATCACACCGGCGGCAACCGCTGAACCGATAACACCGGCGACGTTCGGCCCCATAGCATGCATCAGCAGGAAGTTGTGGGGATCGGCTTCCTGACCGACCTTATTGGCTACACGGGCAGCCATCGGCACCGCTGACACACCGGCAGAACCGATCAGCGGATTGATCTTGGTCTTGCTGAAGCAATTCATCAGTTTGGCAAACAACAAACCAGCCGCCGTACCGATGGAGAATGCCACCGCTCCGAGAAAGAGGATTCCCAAAGTCTGAATGCTCAGGAACTGATCCGCAGAAAGTTTACTGCCAACCGCAATACCAAGGAAAATAGTCACGATATTGATCAGGGCATTCTGTGCGGTCTGATTCAAACGCTCGGTCACGCCGCTTTCTTTAAGCAAGTTACCGAACATAAGCATACCGATCAAAGGAGCGGCATCCGGCAACATCAACGCACAAAGCAGAGTGATAAGGATCGGGAAGCAGACTTTTTCGATCTTGCTCACCGGACGCAGAGTAGACATCTTGATCTTGCGTTCAGCTTCAGTAGTCAAAAGACGCATGATGGGCGGCTGGATGATCGGAACCAATGCCATATAACTGTAAGCCGCCACCGCAACCGCACCGAGCAGTTTCGGTGAAAGACGGCTGGTCAGATAAATACTGGTCGGCCCGTCAGCACCACCGATAATACCGATACTGGCCGCATCTTTGAGTTCAAAGTCGATACCGACAGCACCCAGAGCCAAAGCACCGAGCAGAGCGGCAAAAATACCAAACTGGGCGGCACCGCCGAGCAGAGCGGTTTTCGGATTGGCAATCAACGGACTGAAATCGGTCATAGCACCGACACCGAGGAAGATCAGCAGCGGGAAAACACCACTGTTGATACCGACTTCAAAAATCATACCCTGCAAGCCATCCGGTCCGGAAATACCGGCAAGCGGAATATTCGCCAGCAATGCACCGAAACCGATCGGCAGCAGCAAAAGCGGTTCAAATTCTTTGACGATCGCCAGATAGATCAGCACCAGCGCGACCAGCATCATCAGCACGCGGCCGAGAGCCAGCGTCCAGGTATCCGCAAAGTCATGCTTACCCTGTTCGATCAGGTCATACAGACCGGTGCTTTCCCACAGACCCCGCAGAGAATCCCCCCAGCCGGCCAGCTTGCCGCGGGCGGTATTGTTGGAAACAGAGTCGTGAGAGATCAGGATGTCGGCCAGTTCGGCAATAAAGACTTCCGCCTTTTTGCCGTCGATCACAGCAGAGTTGAAAAAGTCACCGGAGTTCACAGAGACCACCTTGAACTGGGCAACACTCTTGAACTTGCCTTTGCTGCGCCCGGCAGGGCTCAGGGTGAACA